>NZ_JBIRTB010000007.1:1745-317173 GCF_044334475.1 Streptomyces sp. NPDC020780
GGTGGGTTCCGTCGTGACGACAGCCGGGGCGGCAGCGCCGCTGGGGGCTTCGGCCGTGACGACCGCAGCCGTGACCGCGGTCCGCGCCGCGACAACGACCGGGGCAACGACCGTGGTGGTTACCGTGGCCGGGACGACCGAGGCGGCTACCAGGGGCGCGACGACCGCGACCGGGAGCCGGTCAAGAGGCTGCCCATTCCTGACGACGTCACCGGCGACGAGATCGACAAGGACGTCCGCCAGGAGCTCATGAGCCTGCCGAAGACGCTTGCCGAGGACGTCGCACGGAACCTGGTCATGGTGGCCCGCCTGATCGACGAGGACCCCGAGCAGGCGTACGCGTACGCGCGCATCGCGTTGCGTCTGGCTTCGCGCGTCGCCGCGGTGCGCGAGGCCGCCGGCTTCGCCGCGTACGCCACGCAGAAGTACGCGGAGGCACTGGCCGAGTTCCGGGCCTCCCGCCGGATGACCGGGTCCGTCGACCTGTGGCCCGTCATGGCGGACTGCGAGCGTGGGCTCGGGCGTCCCGAGCGGGCCATGGCCATGGCCGGTGAGCCCGAGGTGCAGAAGCTGGACAAGGCGGGCCAGGTAGAGATGCGTCTGGTGGCCGCCGGGGCCCGCAGGGACATGGGGCAGATCGACGCCGCCATCGTCACGCTGCAGAGCCCCGAGCTCGCCTCCAGCGCCGTCCACTCCTGGACCCCGCGTCTGCGGTACGCCTACGCGGACGCCCTCCTGGAGGCCGGGCGCGAGGACGAGGCCCGCGAGTGGTTCGCGAAGGCCATGGAGGCCGACAAGGACGGTGCGACCGACGCGTCCGACCGTCTCGCCGCGCTCGACGGGGTCGAGTTCGTCGACGCCCTCGGCGAGGACGACGAGCAGGACGACGTCACACCGGCGGCTGAGGGCGGCCCGGGCACGAAGGACCACGCGGATGAGACCGCCGACGCCGAGAATGGTGCAGAGGCTGTAGAGGCCGAAGAAGCTGAAGGCGACGGCGTCGACGACGGCTTCGAGGGCGCGGACGGACCCGCGAAGGCGTAAGCGCTGACGTACAACGCGCACAGGAGGGGGCGGTACCCGGTGGGTGCCGCCCCCTCCTGCGTTCCGGCCCGTCAGTCCGTGCCGAGGCTGCGCAGGACCAGGCCCGTTGCCGGCTTGGGGCCGAACGAGGTCGACTTGCGGGGCATGGTGATGCCCTGCCTGGCCAGGTCCCGGACGGTTTGCTCGCTCACCGGATGCATCAGGACCGCCGTGGCGCCGCGCCGCTGGGCCTGCTCGACCGCCGCCTCGGCGCTGTGGATGTAGGCGATGTGGTCCGGGTCGTCCGGTATCCGCCAGACATGGTCGAGGAGCACGGAGTGCAGCACCGTGGCGTCGAGCGCCCGCCACGCCGCCGGCCGGTCCGCAGGCACCGTTCGGGCCAGGAGGTTCTCGTCGGGCCGGTCGACGAGATGGAAGTGGCCGTCTCCCGCGAGCACGAAGGCGTTGCCCTCGACCGAGGCTTCCGCGAGCGCGTCGAGCGCCCTGGGGAGAGGCCCCTCGACGGTCCGTACCCTGCAGGCGCCTTCGAGAGCCCGGAGCGCCTCCGCGACCGGAAGGCGGTGCAGCAGGCGGTGGATGGCACGGACCTGCAGGGGATAGCGGGCCGTGTCGACCAGCAGGACCAGACCGAAGTCCCACGGCCCCGGTCCGGACCGTTCCTGCTGCAGCCTGAGATAGGTGGCCCAGCGGTGGTGACCGTCGGCGATCAGGGCCTGGTGACGTGAGAGATCGGACTGGATCTCCGCCCGTTCCGCAGGATCCGTGACCGCCCAGAGGCGGTGGGCGACACCGTCCTCGGTGGTCGTCGAGAGCAGCGGCAGGCGCTCCACCACCCGTTCGATGACGGCCGTGGCACCGGTAGGCCCGCCGTCGCCGGCGTAACTGAGGAGCAGCGGTTCGAGGTGGGCCGCCGCCGTACGCATCAGGGCGGCGCGGTCCTCGACGATGTCGGCCATGACGTCCTCGTGGGGCAGTACGACGCCGTCGGCCGGGGGCGAGAGCGCCAGCGCCCCGATCACCCCGCGCTGGAGGACCTCGCCGGCCCGCTGCTCGTAGACGTACAGCACCGGCTCCGGGTCGGGGGCGAGGACGCCCTCGGCGAGCCAGCGCCGCAGGGTCCGTGCCGCCTGCCGGTGCCGTGCCGCGGCGCTGTCCGCCTGGGGGAGGATCAGCCGCACGATGTTGTGCGGGTCCGCCGACTCCAGGTGGTGCAGCCCGTCGGGACGTACGACGACGTCGTACGGGGGAGAGGTCACGGCGGCCAGACTGCCGACCCTTTCGGGGACGTACCGCAGTCCGCGGAAGGGGATCAGCCGCAGTCCATGGCCGTCGGCAGGCCCGGGTGAGTTCATCCGTGCATCGTATGTGCGCCATGGGATGGGCGATGATCGGGGGAGAGGCATGGAAAGAGGAGCGCGGCATATGAGTCAGCAGTACAGGTCCCGGCCGCACGAAAGTGGTGTGGCGCTGAGCAAGGCGTATGACACGGCGCTGCTCGATCTGGACGGGGTGGTGTACGCGGGCGGGCATGCGATCGTGCACGCTGTCGAATCACTGGGCACCGCGAGCGCGGGCGGCATGCGGCTGGCGTACGTGACCAACAACGCCCTGCGGACCCCCGACGCCGTCGCCGGCCACCTGACGGAGCTCGGGATCCCGGCCGAGCCGGCCGACGTGATCACCTCGGCGCAGGCGGTCGCGCGGCTGATGGCCGATCAGCTGCCGCCCGGGGCGCGGGTCCTCGTGGTCGGCGGGGAGGGGTTGCGCGTCGCGCTGCGCGAGCGGGGGCTGGTGCCCGTGGAGTCGGCGCAGGACGACCCGGTCGCCGTTGCCCAGGGGTACGGGGGGCCCGACCTGCCGTGGGGGCGGTTCGCCGAGGCGGCGTACGCGATCGCGGGCGGGGCCGTGTGGTTCGCCTCCAACACGGACCTGACGATCCCGGGCGCCCGGGGCATCGCGCCGGGCAACGGCGCCGCGGTAGAGGTCGTACGGATCGCCACGGGCGCGGAGCCGCAGGTGGCCGGCAAGCCGTTGCCGCCGATGCACCGCGAGACGGTCCTGCGGACCGGGGCCGAGCGGCCCCTCGTCGTCGGGGACCGGCTGGACACCGACATCGAAGGCGCGTTCAACGGGGGCGTGGACTCCCTTCTGGTGCTGACCGGGGTGACCGACGCGGCCCAACTGCTCGCGGCCGAGCCGAAGTACCGGCCGACCTATGTGGACCGGGACCTGCGCGGCCTGCTCACCGGACAGCCGGAGGTGTCGGTGCGGGACGGAGCCTTCCACTGCGGTGGCTGGACGGCCGGGGCGCGGGGCGACGCGCTCTCGCTGGAGGGTGACGGTGACCCGCTGGACGGTCTGCGGGCCCTGTGCGGGGCTGCCTGGACGCATGCGGGGGCAGGTTCGTGCACTCTGGACACGGGGAAGGCGGTGGCCAGGCTCGGCCTGTGACCGATCGCGCCCCGGGCGCCGGGAGGGGCCGTCCAGCGGGTAGCAGGCCACCGGGAAGGCCACGCCTCGGTTGGCAGGACCACCGGGTAGCCGGACTACCGGAAAGGCCCCCCGCCGGGAAGGCCCGCCCGGGTAGCCGGACTACCGGGAACGGCCCGCGCATGGGAAAGGCCCACGCACGGGAAAGGTTCACGCACCGGGAACGGCCCACGCGCCGGTTAGCAGGACCACCGGGCAGCCGGAGTTCCGGCAGGACCGCCCACCGGGAGGGTCCCACCGGGAAGGTGCGTCCATCGGGAGCCGGGCCGCAGGGGAGGCCGCCCCGGGACAGCTTGGCCGCAGGGTGGGCCGCCCGTCGGAAGCCCGGCCGCCACGAGGAAGGCCGCGGGGAGCTAGCCCGCCGGGCGGTGGCACCGGAGCCGCGCACCGGGCAGTTCACACATTGGGAGGATAGGCTAACCTAACCCGGTGTTGGTCGAGAGTCCCCCCGAACCGAACGCCGGCCCCGGAGCCGCGCCGGAGACACCCGTGCGCGCCGGACGCCACGCGCTGCGCGCCGCAGGGCTGTTGGCGGCGCTGGGCGTGCTGGTGCTGGTATGCCTGGCGAGTGTCGCCGTCGGCGCGAAGGCCCTGCCGCTCTCCGAGGTCCGGCACAGCCTGTTCCACGCCTCGGGAACCAGCGTCGACGTCCTCGTACGGGACGTCCGGGTGCCGCGTACGGTGCTCGGGCTGCTCGTCGGGGCCGCGCTCGGCCTCGCCGGTGCGGTGATGCAGGCGCTGACCCGTAACCCGCTCGCCGAACCCGGGCTGCTGGGGGTCAACGCGGGCGCGTCGGCGGCCGTCGTCTCGGCCATCAGCTTCTTCGGCGTCACCTCACTGACCGGGTACGTCTGGTTCGCGTTCGGCGGTGCGGCGGTCGTCTCCGTCGCGGTGTACCTGCTCGGTGGCAGCCGGTCCGCGAATCCGGTCCGGCTGGCCCTCGCGGGCACGGCGGTCACCGCCGCGCTGTTCGGCTACGTCAACGCCGTACAGCTGCTCGACGCGGCGGCGCTGGACCGGCTGCGGTTCTGGACCGTCGGATCGCTGGCCTCCGCCGATATGGGAACCGTCGCCAAGGTATGGCCGTTCATCGCGCTCGGCGTGCTGTTGTCGCTGCTCATCGCCCGCCCGCTGAACGCGCTGGAGATGGGAGACGACACGGCAAGGGCGCTCGGCGCGCACCTCACCCGCACCCGGATCCTCGCCATGGTGGCCGTCACCCTGCTCTGCGGGGCCGCGACCGCCGCCTGCGGGCCGATCGTCTTCATCGGGCTGATGATCCCGCACCTGGTGCGCAGCATCACCGGCCCCGACCTGCGGTGGATCCTGCCGTACGCGGCCGTGCTCGCGCCCGTGCTCCTGCTCGGCGCCGACGTGGCCGGCCGGGTGATCGCCCGGCCCTCCGAACTGCAGGTCGGCATCGTCACCGCGCTGCTCGGCGGACCCGTCTTCCTCCACCTCGTACGACGCAAGAGGATGGCCCAGCTGTGAAGGCCGCACCGGACACCACGAGGACGGTCCGTGCCGTACGGACCACCGGCGGGTACTCCTTCCGCGTCGACGTACGGGCGT
This sequence comes from Streptomyces sp. NPDC020780, assembly GCF_044334475.1. Lineage (NCBI taxonomy): Bacteria > Bacillati > Actinomycetota > Actinomycetes > Kitasatosporales > Streptomycetaceae > Streptomyces > Streptomyces sp. NPDC020780. Next base: position 6,852 of record NZ_JBIRTB010000007.1, read on the forward strand.
GCCTGGTCGTCGTGCTGCTCGCAGCCGCCGCGCTCGCCGCCGCGGTGGTGCTCATCGGCAGCGGTGACTACGCCATGTCGCCCGGTGAGGTACTCACCACGCTCACCGGCGGCGGAACGTTCCAGCAGGAGTTCGTCGTCACGGAACTGCGGCTTCCGCGGGTCCTGGTCGGCCTTCTCGTCGGTGCCGCCCTCGGCATGGGCGGTGCCGTCTTCCAGAGCGTCTCCCGCAACCCCCTGGGCAGCCCCGACGTGCTCGGCCTCGGGCAGGGCTCCGCGGTCGGCGCCCTCGTCGTGATCGTGCTCCTGGGCGGCGGGGCCACCGAGGTCGCCGCGGGCGCCGTGGCCGGCGGCATCCTCACCGGAGCCGCTGTTTACCTGCTCGCCTGGAAGCGGGGCGTGCACGGCTACCGGCTCGTCCTCGTCGGGATCGGCGCCGCCGCGATGCTCACCGCCGCCACCCATTACCTGATCACCAAGGCCGACCTGGTCGACGCCACCCGCGCCGTCGTCTGGATGACCGGTTCCCTCGACGGCCGGGACTGGGCGCAGGTGTGGCCCCTGCTCGCGGTCTGCGCCGTGCTCCTGCCCGTGGTGCTGGGGCACGGCCGGGCGCTGCGCATGATCGAGATGGGCGACGACGCCGCCCACGCGCTCGGCGTACGGGTGGAGCGCACCCGGCTCCTCCTGCTCGGCTGCGCCGTGCTGCTCGTCGCGGTCGCCACCGCCGCCGCGGGCCCCATCGTCTTCGTGTCGCTCAGCGCCCCGCAGGTGGCCCGGCGGCTCACCCGTGCGCCGGGGCCCAACCTGGCCGCGTCGGCCGCCACGGGCGCGGCCCTGCTCCTCGTCGCCGACTGGACCGCCCTGAACGCCTTCGGCGACCGGCAGCTTCCGGTGGGCGTGGTCACCGGCGTGATCGGCGGCTGCTACCTGCTGTGGCTGCTGGTGTCCGAGCGCAGGGCGGGCCGCATATGAGAACCGGCACGCCGGCGACCCCACCGGACACCGCCACCGCGCGGACGACCCCCTTCGAGACCGGGAGCACGACCATGCAGCGCCTCACCGCGGACTCGGTGACCCTGGGCTACGACCGGCGGATCATCGCCGAGAACCTCTCGGTCGAGATCCCCGACCACTCCTTCACGGTGATCGTCGGCCCCAACGCCTGCGGCAAGTCGACGCTGCTGCGCGCGCTCTCCCGGATGCTCAGGCCGAGCAGGGGAGAGGTGCTGCTGGACGGGCGGTCCATCCACCGGCTGCCCGCCAAGGAGGTCGCCAGGACCCTGGGCCTGCTGCCCCAGTCCTCCGTGGCCCCCGACGGCATCACGGTCGCCGACCTCGTCTCGCGCGGCAGGTACCCGCATCAGGGACTGCTGCGCCAGTGGTCGCCCGAGGACGAGCGGATCGTCGTCGGTTCCATGGCCGCGACCGGCGTGGGAGAGCTCGCCGACCGCTATGTCGACGAGCTCTCCGGCGGCCAGCGCCAGCGCGTCTGGATCGCCATGGCCCTCGCGCAGCAGACCCCGCTGCTGCTCCTCGACGAGCCGACGACGTACCTCGACATCCAGCACCAGATCGATGTGCTCGACCTCTGCGCGGACCTGCACGAGAGCCAGGGGCGCACGCTCGTCGCCGTACTGCACGACCTGAACCACGCCGCCCGTTACGCCACCCATCTCATCGCCATGCGCCAGGGCGAGATCATCGCCGAGGGGGCGCCCGGCGACATCGTGACCGCCGAACTCGTGGAGCGGGTCTTCGGCATGCCGTGTCAGGTCATCGACGACCCGGAGACGGGCACCCCGCTCGTCGTCCCCGCCGCCCGCAGGAGGCGGGCCGGCGCGTGAGCCGGCGGCCGGTCACAGCAGCGATCTGAGCTTGAGCAGATCGCGGAAGCCCGCCTCCAGCCGGACCCGCCCCGATCCCCAGGCCTTCGCGAAGTGCAGCTCGCCGTTCACCATGGCCACCAGGTCGTCCCCGGTCATCGCGAGGCGGATCTGCGCCTTCTCGCGGGGAGGGCCGTCGTACGTGTCGAGGACCTGGATCCGGCCGTTCGCCAGCCGCCCGGCGAAGGTGCCGTCGAGGTCCGTGATGTGGCAGCTCAACGAGCGGTCGAGCGCAGCGGCGCTGCGTACGTCGCCGTCGGCGCCCGCCAGGTTGCCGGAAAGTGTGTCGAGTGCGCTGCGGCACTCCGCCATGGTCGCCATCGTCACCGACCGTACACCGGCCCTTCGGGGTAGCGTTCCCGCATGAGCGACTGGATGCCGGAGCCGGGGACGGCGCGGGAGGACGACGCGGACGACACGGCCGCCGCGCCGAAGACGCCTTCCTTCGCCCCTGTCCCACCCGCCCCCATCGGTGTTCCGCGCACCCCCACCGGACACGCCGGGGTGGACGCGCGGCTGGAGCGGCTGGCCGATGCCGACCACCTGCCGGCGGACGGCCATACCGAGGTGTACGAGGATGTACACCGTGGGCTGCGTGACGAGCTGACCGCGCTGGACGCCCGGCCCGCACCCGCATCGACGCCCGCGCACGACGACAGGAGCTGAACCGAACGTGGCAGGAGTGGCACGACGCCGCCTCGACGCCGAGCTGGTACGCCGTAAGCTGGCCCGCTCGCGCGAGCACGCCAGCCAGCTGATCGCAGCGGGGCGGGTGACCGTGGGCGGCAGCACCGCGGCCAAGGCCGCCACCCAGGTCGAGACGAGTGCGGCCGTCGTCGTCCTCGCGGACGACAGCGACCCCGAGTACGTCTCGCGGGGCGGGCACAAACTCGCGGGCGCCCTGGCCGCCTTCGGGCCCCTCGGGCTGAAGGTGGAGGGGCGGCGGGCGCTGGACGCCGGGGCGTCGACCGGGGGCTTCACCGACGTGCTGCTGCGGGCCGGGGCCGGTCATGTCGTCGCCGTCGACGTGGGTTACGGGCAGCTCGCCTGGTCGCTGCGGTCCGACGAACGCGTCACCGTCAAGGACCGCACGAACGTTCGCGAGTTGACGCTCGAACAGATCGACGGTGAGCCGGTGGACCTCGTGGTCGGCGACCTGTCGTTCATCCCGCTCGGCCTGGTGCTGCCCGCCCTCGTGCGCTGCGCCGCCCCCGACGCGGATCTGGTCCTCATGGTCAAGCCGCAGTTCGAGGTGGGTAAGGAACGCCTGGGCAGCGGCGGTGTGGTGCGCAGCCCCGGGCTGCGGGCCGAAGCCGTACGGGAGGTGGCGCGCCGGGCGGGTCTGCTGGGCCTCGGCGTGCTGGGGGTCACGGCGAGCCCGCTGCCCGGGCCCTCCGGAAACGTCGAGTATTTTCTGTGGCTGCGGGCCGGAGCACCTGAGCTGGATCCTGCGGATGTCGACCGTGCAGTGGCGGAGGGGCCTCGTTGACGACGCATGCGGCACAACCCGGAGACGCGGAACGCACCGTCTTCCTGCTGGCGCACACCGGCCGTCCTGCGGCCATCCGCAGCGCCGAACTCGTCGTCCAGGGCCTGCTGGCACACGGCCTGGGCGTGCGGGTGCTGGCCGTGGAGGCGGCCGATCTCCCGCTGCCGCCGTCCGTGCAGACGGTCAGCGACGCCACCCCGGCGGTCCTGGACGGCTGCGAACTCCTGATCGTGCTGGGCGGGGACGGGACGCTGCTGCGGGGCGCCGAGATCTCCCGCGCCTCCGGCGTCCCCATGCTCGGCGTCAACCTGGGCCGGGTGGGCTTCCTCGCCGAGGCCGAGCGCGACGACCTGGACAAGGTCGTCAACCGGGTCGTCACCCGGGCCTACGAGGTCGAGGAGCGCATGACGCTCGACGTCGTCGTCCGCAGCAACGGCGACATCGTGCACGCCGACTGGGCCCTCAACGAGGCCGCCGTGCAGAAGGTGTCGCCCGAGCGGATGCTGGAGGTCGTCCTGGAGATCGACGGCCGGCCGGTGACCGGGTTCGGCTGCGACGGCATCGTCTGCGCCACCCCGACCGGTTCGACCGCGTACGCCTTCTCCGCGGGCGGTCCCGTCGTCTGGCCCGAGGTCGAGGCCCTGCTCATGGTCCCCATCAGCGCCCACGCGCTGTTCGCCAAGCCGCTCGTGACCTCGCCCACGTCCGTCCTGGCCGTGGAGGTGCAGCCGCACACCCCGCACGGGGTGCTGTGGTGCGACGGCCGCAGGTCCGTCGAGCTGCCCGCCGGAGCCAGGGTCGAGGTGCGGCGAGGGGCCGTGCCCGTACGGCTTGCCCGGCTCCACCACGCCTCGTTCACCGACCGTCTGGTCGCCAAGTTCGCCCTGCCCGTCCAGGGCTGGCGGGGCGCTCCGCACTGATCCGCGCCGTGGTGTGAGAGCTCCGTGTCGCCGGGCAGGCCGTTAGCGCGCCGGGGCCCGGACCTCGTAAGGTCATGTCCGTGTTGGAGGAGATGCGGATACGGTCGCTCGGAGTCATCGACGACGCGGTGGTGGAGCTGTCACCCGGTTTCACCGCGGTGACGGGTGAGACCGGCGCGGGCAAGACCATGGTCGTCACCAGTCTGGGTCTGCTGCTCGGGGGGCGTGCCGACCCCGCCCTCGTGCGGGTCGGTGCCAAGGCCGCGGTCGTCGAGGGACGGATCACGGTCTCCCCGGGGGACGCGGCGGCGGTGCGCGCCGAGGAGGCCGGCGGCGAGATCGAGGACGGCGCGCTGCTCGTCAGCCGTACCGTTTCGGCGGAAGGGCGCTCCCGGGCCCACCTGGGCGGCAGGTCCGTGCCCGTCGGGGTGCTCGCCGAACTCGCCGACGAGCTCGTCGCCGTACACGGCCAGACCGACCAGCAGGGGCTGCTCAAGCCCGCGCGGCAGCGGCAGGCACTCGACCGGTACGCGGGCGACGGCGTCGCCGTCCCGCACACCGCCTACGCGGCGGCCTACCGGCGGCTGCGCGCGGTCAGCGCCGAGCTCGAGGAACTGACCACCCGGGCCAGGGAACGGGCCCAGGAGGCGGACCTGCTGCGTTTCGGCCTGGACGAGATCGCCGCGGTGGAACCGCTGGCCGGGGAGGACACCGACCTCGCCGCCGAGGCCGAGCGGCTCGGTCACGCCGAGGCCCTGGCCTCCGCGGCAGCCCTCGCGCACACCGCGCTCGCGGGCGACCCGGAGGACCCCGAGGGCGTGGACGCCACCACGGTGGTCGCCGCCGCCGGGCGGTCCCTGGACGCGGTCCGGGCCCACGACCCGGCGCTGGCCGCGCTCGCCGACCGGATCGGTGAGATCTCCATCCTGCTCGCGGACGTGGCGGGAGAACTCGCCGGGTACGCCGACCAGCTGGACGCCGACCCGCTGCGGCTGGCCGCCGTCGAGGAGCGGCGTGCCGCGCTCACGGCGCTCACCCGCAAGTACGGCCAGGACGGCCTGGACGGTCACAGCACGGCGGCCGTACTCGCCTGGGCCCGGGAGGGTGCCGCCCGGCTGACCGAGCTGGAGGGCGACGACGACCGGATCGGCGAGCTGACGGCGGAACGCGACGCGCTGCGCGCCGAGCTGTCCGGGCTCGGGCAGGCGCTGACCGACGCGCGTACGGAGGCGGCGGCACGCTTCGCCGCGGCGGTGACGGAGGAACTGTCCTCCCTCGCGATGCCGCACGCCCGGGTCTCCTTCGCCGTCCGGCAGACCGAGGCGGCGGACGAGGCGTCCGGCATCGACGTCGGGGGCCGGAGCGTGGTCTACGGGCCGTCCGGGGCCGACGAGGTCGAGCTGCTGCTGGCTCCTCACCCCGGCGCCCAGCCCAGGCCCATCGCCAAGGGTGCGTCCGGGGGTGAGCTCTCCCGGGTGATGCTCGCCGTCGAGGTCGTCTTCGCGGGCTCCGACCCCGTGCCGACGTACCTCTTCGACGAGGTCGACGCGGGTGTCGGCGGCAAGGCCGCCGTCGAGGTCGGCCGGCGGCTGGCGAAGCTCGCCCGGTCCGCGCAGGTCGTGGTGGTCACCCACCTGCCCCAGGTGGCCGCCTTCGCCGACCGGCAGCTGCTGGTCGAGAAGACGGTGGACGGCTCGGTCACCAGGAGCGGTGTCACGGTCCTGGAGGGCGAGGACCGGGTACGGGAGCTGTCCCGGATGCTGGCGGGGCAGGAGGACTCGGAAACGGCCCGGGCGCACGCCGAGGAACTCCTGGCGACCGCGCGGGCCGGCAGCTAGAACGCGTTTCGAGGGAGCGCCGTCCGCCCGGAGGGCAGGACGGGCGGCGTCCGGTGCGTGCGAGCGCACGGCGGAGGGCCGACCCGGTACTCGCCGCACGGGGCGGTCCCGACGACGCGGCGCGTGCGCGTGCCGGACGTCGCCGGGCGGGTGGACGGCATCTTCCCCACCCGCCCGGCGGGCGCGGCACGTCGCCGCGCTGTCGGGATCGTCCGTCTCCGCCCGGCACAGGGACAGCCCCCCGCCGTGCGGTGTACGGCACCTGACGCCGCGGGCGGGGCCCTTCAGGCTGACGACCCGCTTTCCGGAACACGCCTGCCGGGCACGGGCCGGGCGCCCGCCGGGCACGGGCGGTGGTGGGTGGTGGTGGCCACACGTCAACTCCGTCTCTCCTGAGCCACTCGCACGAGTGGGGTGGACGGTCCGGCTGTCGCCGCGCCGAGGGGAGCAACGTTTCTCCGGTGCCTGAACGTGCGTACGGGCTGGCATCCTTGGCGCTGTACATTCCGCCGACTCGGGAGCCCCGGGAGCCATCCAACGTGTCAGAGCTGCGTACGGTCCAAGTCCTGGGCGGCGGTGCCGGGAGCAGCGCACACGTCACCTCCCTGGCGGCGGGACTGGTCGCCCGGGGGGTGCGGGTCACGGTCTGCGCCCCGCCCGGCGCGGAGGGGGCCCACGGCTTCCCGGCCACGGGGGCCCGCTTCGCCCCCGTACCCCGGAGCAGTGATCCGGCGGCCGTGGCCGCCTTGCGTGCCGCCTGCGCGGACGCGGACGTCGTCCACGCGCACGGCCTGCATGCCGCCGTCCGTGCCGGGATAGCACTGAGCGGCCGCCGTACGCCGCTGGTCGTCACCTGGCACGACCGGGCCACGGCGGAGGGCGCCCGCGGCTGGCTGCTGCACCTGCTGGAGCGAAGGGCCGTCCGTGCGGCGGCCGTTGTGCTCGCCACGTCGACGGAGCTGGTCGACCGGGCCCGCCGCCGGGGCGCCAGGGACGCCAGGCTCGCCCGCCCCGCCGTTCCGGCGAGCGGCTTCACCCGCGCCGGCGACGCGGCGGTGAAGGAGGGGGCGACGGATCGTGACGCGGGGACCGGGGAGGCGACGGCCCCCGAGCACCCGGGGCGCGACGACGGCAAGGTGCGCGCCGAACTCGGCGCGATCGGCAGGCCCTTGCTGGTGTCGGTGGCGGGCTCGTCGCCCCACCACGGCCACGACACGCTGCTGGACGCCGCCCGCGTCTGGCGGGCGCTCGACCCCGTACCCCTGCTGGTCGTCGTGGAGCGTGCGCACCCGACGGTGGCCCTGCGCCGCCGGATCGGCGGCGAGGGGCCGGCCGTCGTCCTGGCCGGCCGGGAAGGTCTCGGCGAGATCCTCGCCGCCGCCGACCTGGCGCTGCTGCCCGGCCGAGGGGAACACCGGCCGGTGCTGGCGCACGAGGCGTTGCGGCTCGGCATCCCCCTGGTGGCCGCGGAGTCCGAGGGCCTGTCCGAACTCGTCGGCGAGGCGGCGGCATGGGTGCCCTACGGTGACGCGGGGGCCCTGGCCGGCACGGTGACCGGGCTCCTCGGCGACGCGGGCCGGCGGGAGCGCCTCGCCGAAGCGGGCCGGCTGCGGGCCACCGGCTGGCCCACCGAGGACGACACGATCGCCCATGTGCTGTCCGTCTACGACGAACTGGCCCAGCCGTCGGCGGCGCCGCGTACGTGAGGCCCCGCGCGCCCTACGGGGGAGCCGTGCGCACTCAGGGCGCGTGGCGGCGGGCCCGCAGGGCCAGGCTCAGGGCCAGTACAGTCTCGGGATCGTCCAGGTCGGCGGCGAGCAGTTCCCCGATGCGGGCCAGCCGGTTGTAGAGCGTCTGCCGGTTCAGATGCAGGTCACGCGCGGCCTCCGCCTTGCGGCCGGCATGGGCGATGTACGCCTCCAACGTGGGCAGCAGCGGGGGACGCGAGGTCCGGTCGTGCTCGCGCAGCGGCCCGATCGCCCGGTCCACGAACGACGCCAGGTCGGGGTCGTCGCGCAGTCGCCACAGCAGCAGGTCGATGTCGAGGCGCCGGGCGTCGTACCAGGGCCGTTCGCCGAGCCCCTGCGCCGCCGTGGCAGCCTCGGCCGCATGCCGCAGACCCGCGCCCGCCGCCGCCCAGTCACCCGCGTCCCCGACCACGACGACCGGCGTGCGGTCCCCGGCCCGCTCCAGGCCTGCCCGCTCCACCCCGGCCCGCAGCGCCGCCGCCGCCCGGTCGGCGACCCCGGTGCGGCCGGTTCCCGGGCGCAGTGCCAGCAGCAGGGGAATCCGGCCCTCCACGGGCCGTACCCCGAGCAGCGCGGGCACTCCCATCGTCGACAGTTCCTCCGTCACGGCCCGTGCCAGCAGCGCCCAGCTGCCCGCCGGCGCGGAGCCGGGGGCCAGCCGCATCACCACCGGCAGCAGCGGATCCGCCCCGGGCCTGAACCCCAGCACCCTGGCCTGGGCGGGCGCGTCCTGCGCCGCGATGCGGCCCTCGGCGAGATCGGTCAGGAAGTCCCCACGCCCCCGCGCAGCGAGCTCCTCCTCCTGGCGTGCCTGCATCAGGACGACCGCCAGGATGCCCGCCGCCCGCTCGGCTGCCATCCGGTGCACCGCCACCAGCGGCCCCGCCACGGCGAGCAGGACCAGCCGGGCCCGCACGGAGCCCGCTCCCTGGCCGCCGCCCGGCACTTCCACCAGGACCGCTCCGGCAGGGGGTGCCGCACGATCCTCCCGGCCGCCGCGCAGCCCGTCCCAGACCTGCAGGGGATCGGCGCCGACCGGCGCGGTGCCGGTACCCGCCGCGTACAGCAGCCGGCCGTCCGGGGTTTCCAGGAAGACCGGGTTCGCCGTGAAATCGGCCAGAATGCCGAGTACCTGCGGTACTCCGCCGCCGTCGAGCACCGCCCGCGTGCAGCGCCGGTGCACCTCCTCCGCCCGCTGGAGCAGGGCGTAGTGCCCGTTGACGATCTCGGTGTGGATCTCCTCGGTCACCGCGACGAACGGGACCTCGCGGTGCAGTTGGACGAGCGGCAGCCCCGCCGTGCGTGCGGCGTCCACGATCGCGGCCGGCAACCGGCTGAAGCGCGGCCCCAGCTCGACGACCAGGGCGGCGATGCCCCGGTCGGCGAGCCTGCGGACGAAGGCACGCTGCTCGGCGGGGCGTGCCCCGAGCGTCAGCCCCGTCGTGAGGAGCAGCTCCCCGCCCTTGAGGAGGGCGGGGATGTTCGGCGCCTCGCCGGCGTGCACCCAGCGCACCGTGCGGTCCAGCCGGTCCGCGCAGGCCAGGACCTCCGGAAGCCCGCCACGCAGCCCCGGAAGTTCCAGGGCCCGCCGCACGGTGATCCCGCCCTCTGTCTCCACTGATAGCGGTCCCTTGCTCGTACTCGCCGGCCCACGCCCCGCGTGAGCCGGCCCACGCCCCGTGAGCCGGCCCACGCCCCGCGTGAGCCGGCCCACGCCCGGCTCACGCGGGGGAATCAGCCGACATACGCCCCGCTCGCCGTGAGCCGCAGGGCCGTGTCGATCAGCGGCACATGGCTGAAGGCCTGGGGGAAGTTCCCCACCTGGCGCTGGAGCCGGGAGTCCCACTCCTCGGCCAGCAGCCCCAGGTCGTTGCGCAGGGAGAGCAGCTTCTCGAAGAGCTGGCGGGCCTCGTCGACCCGGCCGATCATCGCCAGGTCGTCCGCCAGCCAGAACGAGCAGGCCAGGAACGCCCCCTCGTCGCCCTCGAGGCCGTCCACGCCCGCCTCGTCGCCCTCGGTCGGGTAGCGCAGGACGAACCCGTCCTCCGTGGACAGCTCGCGCTGGATGGCCTCGATCGTGCCGATGACGCGCTTGTCGTCGGGCGGCAGAAAGCCCATCTGCGGAATCAGGAGCAGGGAGGCGTCCAGTTCCCTCGACCCGTAGGACTGGGTGAAGGTGTTGCGTTCCTCGTCGTAACCCCGCTCGCAGACGTCACGGTGGATGTCCTCGCGCAGCTGGAGCCACCGCTCCAGCGGCCCCTCGGCGTCCCCGGACTCGATGAGTTTGATCGTGCGGTCGACCGCGACCCAGGCCATCACCTTGGAGTGCACGAAGTGGCGGCGCGGCCCGCGCACCTCCCAGATGCCCTCGTCCGGCTCCTGCCAGTGGTTCTCCAGGTACTCGATCAGCTTGAGCTGGAGGCCCATCGCGTAGTCGTTGCGGGTCAGCCCGGTCATGTGCGCCAGGTGGAGCGCCTCGGTGACCTCGCCGTAGACGTCGAGCTGCAGCTGGTTCGCCGCACCGTTGCCGACGCGCACGGGGCCGGAGCTCTCGTAACCGGGCAGCCAGTCCAGCTCCGCCTCGCCGAGCTCCCGCTCGCCCGCGATGCCGTACATGATCTGCAGGTTCTCCGGGTCGCCCGCCACAGCCCGCAGCAGCCACTCGCGCCACGCGCGGGCTTCCTCGCGGTACCCCGTGCGCAGCAGGGAGGAGAGCGTGATCGCCGCGTCCCGCAGCCAGGTGTAGCGGTAGTCCCAGTTCCGGGAACCGCCGATGTCCTCCGGCAGGGAGGTGGTCGGCGCCGCCACGATGCCACCGGTCGGCGCGTACGTGAGCGCCTTCAGGGTGATCAGCGAGCGGACCACCGCCTCCCGGTAGGGCCCGTGGTACGTGCACTGCTCCACCCACTCGCGCCAGAAGTGCTCCGTCGCCTCGAGGGACCCCTCGGGGTCCGGCATGGCGGGCGGCTCGTGGTGCGAGGGCTGCCAGCTGATGGTGAACGCGATCCGGTCGCCGGGTGCCACGGTGAAGTCGGAGTACGTCGTCAGGTTCTGGCCGTACGTGTCGACCTGGGTGTCCAGCCAGACGGAGTCCGGGCCCGCGACGGCGACCGTGCGGCCGTCCACCTTGTGCACCCAGGGGGTGACCCGCCCGTAGCTGAACCGCATCCGCAGTTCGGAGCGCATCGGCACCCGGCCGCTCACGCCTTCCACGATGCGGATCAGCTGCGGTGCGCCGTCTCGCGGCGGCATGAAATCGGTCACGCGGACGGTGCCGCGGGGGGTGTCCCACTCCGATTCCAGGACGAGTGAGTCCCCGCGGTAGCGGCGCCGGTCCGCGGCCGGGGGCTCCGCGCCCTCCGGACGGGCGGGTCCAAGCCGCCAGAAACCATGCTCCTCGGTGCCGAGGAGCCCGGCGAAAATGGCATGCGAGTCGAAGCGGGGCAGGCACAGCCAGTCAGCTGTGCCGTCCCGGCAGACCAGGGCGGCGGTCTGCATGTCTCCGATGAGTGCGTAATCCTCGATGCGCCCGGCCACGTGCGTCTCCAGTCGAACGGCCATGTCGCCCCGGAGGGCGCTTATTGCTGGTCAAGGGGTCGTTGTAGTAGAACCGACGAGCTCTTGCACGGGTGTAGCGGGCTGGGGTGGAGCCGCTGGGCCGGCCGACTCGGCAGCGAAGGTCCGAGCAGGATACGACGCACCAGGGGGTTCCGCGCGACTGTCCGCCAGTTGTCCTACTCCTGCAACCGGCGAATGGGCAGGACGCGAAAAAGGTACGGCGATCCTGTGCCTGCCGTGTGCGAGGCGTGGCCGGAAGCAGCCCCCCTTCGTCGCTGTTACCCTGGTAGCCCGTGGACCGGTGGTCGTCCCGAGCGGACGAGGCCCCCGAACCGCAGCGACGGCACCCCGGAAAATCCGAGCGGCACGCCGGCACGCACCTCACGATCGCGACCACGGGAGCCCCCTTTGGCTATGCAGCCCACATCCACGACGACCAAGCACATCTTCGTCACCGGGGGTGTCGCCTCCTCCCTCGGCAAGGGTCTGACTGCCTCCAGCCTGGGTGCCCTGCTCAAGGCACGTGGCCTGCGGGTCACCATGCAGAAGCTCGACCCTTATCTCAACGTCGACCCGGGCACGATGAATCCCTTCCAGCACGGTGAGGTCTTCGTCACCAACGACGGCGCCGAGACCGACCTGGACATCGGCCACTACGAGCGCTTCCTCGACGTCGACCTCGACGGCTCGGCCAACGTCACGACCGGCCAGGTCTACTCGCAGGTCATCGCCAAGGAGCGGCGTGGCGAGTATCTCGGCGACACCGTCCAGGTCATCCCGCACATCACCAACGAGATCAAGCACCGCATCCGCCGCATGGCGGCCGACGACGTGGACGTCGTGATCACCGAGGTCGGCGGCACGGTCGGTGACATCGAGTCGCTGCCGTTCCTGGAGACCGTCCGCCAGGTCCGCCACGAGGTCGGCCGGGACAACGTCTTCGTGGTCCACATCTCGCTGCTGCCCTACATCGGCCCCTCCGGCGAGCTGAAGACCAAGCCGACCCAGCACTCCGTCGCGGCCCTGCGCAACATCGGCATCCAGCCGGACGCCATCGTGCTGCGTGCCGACCGCGAGGTACCGACCGCCATCAAGCGCAAGATCTCGCTGATGTGCGACGTCGACGAGACCGCCGTGGTGGCCTGCCCGGACGCCCGGTCGATCTACGACATCCCCAAGGTGCTGCACACCGAGGGCCTGGACGCCTACGTCGTGCGCAAGCTCGACCTGCCCTTCCGCGACGTCGACTGGACCACCTGGGACGACCTGCTGGACCGCGTCCACAATCCGGACCACGAGGTCACCGTCGCCCTGGTCGGCAAGTACATCGACCTGCCCGACGCCTACCTCTCGGTCACCGAGGCCATCCGGGCCGGAGGCTTCGCGAACAAGGCGCGCGTCAAGGTGAAGTGGGTCGCCTCCGACGACTGCAAGACCCCGGCCGGTGCCCAGCGGGCCCTCGGCGACGTCGACGCCGTGTGCATCCCCGGCGGCTTCGGCGAGCGCGGTGTCGTGGGCAAGGTCGGCGCCATCCAGTACGCCCGCGAGAACAAGGTGCCCCTGCTGGGCCTCTGCCTCGGCCTGCAGTGCATCGTGATCGAGGCCGCGCGCAACCTCGCCGGGATCCCGGACGCGAACTCCACCGAGTTCGACGCCGCCACGGGCCACCCCGTCATCTCCACGATGGAGGAGCAGCTCGCGTACGTCGAGGGCGCGGGCGACCTGGGCGGCACCATGCGGCTCGGTCTGTACCCGGCCAAGCTCGCCGAGGGCTCCCTGGTCCGCGAGGCGTACGACGGCCAGCCCTACGTGGACGAGCGCCACCGCCACCGCTACGAGGTCAACAACGCCTACCGCGCGGAGCTCGAGAAAAAGGCAGGTCTGGTCTTCTCGGGAACCTCCCCGGACAACAAGCTCGTCGAGTACGTCGAGTATCCGCGTGAGACCCACCCCTACCTGGTCGCCACTCAGGCGCACCCGGAGCTCCGCTCCCGCCCGACCCGCCCCCACCCGCTCTTCGCCGGCCTGGTGAAGGCCGCCGTGGAGCGCCAGGCCGCGGCACGCGGAACGGGCGCCGACGCGTAAGCGATACGGTTGACCGGGGTACGGGTCCTTCACCGGACGCGTGCCCCGGTTTGTCGTTTTCGGTTCGTGGGAGGACGTACATGGGTTTCCAGGACACCCCCGAGGAGTGGCAGGTCACCGCGACGGCGACCCCCTTCACCGGCAACAAGACCAGCGTCCGCACCGATGACGTGGTGATGCCCGACGGCAGTGTCCACAGCCGCGACTACCAGGTCCACCCCGGGTCGGTCGCCGTGCTCGCGCTCGACGAGGACGGCAAGGTCCTCGTCCTGCGGCAGTACCGGCACCCGGTGCGCCACAAGCTGTGGGAGATTCCGGCCGGGCTCCTCGACGTCCCCGGCGAGAACCCGCTGCACGCCGCACAGCGCGAGCTGTACGAGGAGGCCCACGTCAAGGCCGAGGACTGGCGGGTGCTGACCGACGTCTACACCACGCCCGGCGGCTGCGACGAGGCGGTGCGCATCTTCCTCGCCCGTGACCTCTCCGAGGCGGAGGGGGCGCGCTTCGAGGTCGCCGAGGAGGAGGCCGACATGGAGCTGGCCCGCGTGCCGCTGCAGGAGCTCGTACGGGGTGTGCTCGCCGGCGACCTGCACAACAACTGCCTGGTGGTGGGCGTCCTCTCGCTGACCGCCGTACTCGCGGGCGACGGGGTGGACTCGCTGCGCCCGGCCCAGGCGCCGTGGCCCGCCCGGCCGTTCGAGGTCTGACCCGGTCCCGCTGCCCGCTGTCCGGCGCGCCCGACGCTCCGGGCCTGCCGTCCCCGAGGCTGCCTCTGCGAGGTCCGCCTCGCCGCGGTCCGGCGGACCCTCTGTGACGCCGTCCGGGCGTCCGATCGTAAGAAACGCTGATCCGATCGAGGGATCCGCCAGCCGCGCTCGGCCGTGATCGTCCGCACCACTGAACTACGCTCGAAAGGCCCCGACCGGACTTCCGGCGGGCAACCGCGTGCAGCGAAGTGGAGCGTGGCTCGTGACCGATCAGGCGGTGGACACCAGCGGCCCGGCCGGAACGGCGGGAACGACGGGGACCGAGGTACCGTCCGGCGCGAACCCACCCCAATTCTTCGGCCGCCAAAGAGAGTTGAAAGCCCTTCAGGCGGACGTCGCCCATGCCGGCCTCGACACCCTGGCCGGCCGCAAAGCCGCACGCGCCCGGGTCCTGCTGATCGCCGGACGACCCGGATCCGGACGTAGCGCGCTCGCCGCCGAGCTCGTCCGCCGGCTCGGGGAACCGGGCGACTACCCCGACGGCGTGTACCGGGTCGGGCTCACCGAGCCCGGCGGTGAGCGCGTCCCCGCCGAGCGCGCCGCACGGGGACTCCTCGACCTCCTCTCGATCGCCGCCCCACCCGGCGCGGACGAGGACGAGCTCTCCGAATCGGTCCGCCGGGCCTTCGCCGGGCGCCGTGCCCTGATCCTGCTGGACGACGCGGTCGACGCCGACCAGGTCGATCCGCTGCTGCCCGACAACCCGGACTGCCTGGTCGTCGCCACCTCGACCGGACCGCTCACCGGAATCCCGGGTGTCCGCCCGTGCACCCTGGGCGGCATGGACGCGGGCTCCGCCGTGCGGCTGCTCGCCCGCACCATCGGCCAGGTCCGCATCACCGTGGATCCACGGACCGCCGAGGCCCTGGCCGAGGAGTGCGGTGGCCAGCCCGCCGCCCTGGCACTGGTCGCCGGCTGGCTCGCCGCCCGTCCGGGCGCGTCGGTCGCCGACGCCACCAAGCGGCTGCGCGAGCTCCCCGGCGACCCGGAACAGCCCACCGGCGCCCGGCCGCTGGCCCGCGCCTTCCGTCTGGTCCACGACACGCTGCCCGCGGCCTCGGCCCGGATACTGCGTCTGCTCGCGCTCGCGCCCGCCGGACTGGCCGACGCCCACACCGCCTCGGCGCTGGCCGGGTGTTCGGTGTCGGCCGCCCGGACGACGATGGACGACTTCGTGGCGTACGGGCTGCTGCGGACCAACGGCGCCGTGCTGCCCCAGTACGAAGTCCCCGGCTGCCTCGCCCCGTTGCTGCGGGCGGTCCTGGAGGAACGCGAGCGGCCGGCCGAGATCCAGCTCGCCCGGGCCAGGATGCTGGAGCGGACCGTGCGTCAGCTCCAGGCCTGCCGGGCGATCACCGACCCGGAGGGCTCCCCGGCCCGCCGCAGGCTCGCCGGGCTGCCGCGTTCCCTGCGCTTCCCGCACCCGGAGTCGGCGGCCGAGTGGCTGCGCATCCGCCAGCCCGCCCTGCTGGCCTCCGCCCGGCTCGCGGTCCGCGACGGCGACCTGGACACCCTGGCCCGCCGGCTGGTGGCCGCGCTCGTCCGCGCCCTCGCCGCGCACCGGGGCACCGAGGACGCGGCGCCCGAGCTCTATGGGCTGCACGGGCTGGTCCTCGACGTGGCCGAGCGCCGCGAACTGCCCCGCGAGAAGGCCGCGGCTCTGCTGAACCTCGCCGACCTCGACGCCAGGACCGGCCGGACCCGGGAGGCGCTGGCCCGCTACCGGGCGGCTCTCGACGCCGGGCGCGCGGCCGGCGACCTGTACGCGACCGGGCGCGCCATGGAATCCGTAGGCGGCGCCTATGCGGAGCTGGGCGACTTCAACCGGGCCTCCGACTGGTACGGCCGCGCCCTCGCCCAGCGGCTCGCGCAGGGGGAGCGGGCGGACGAGGCGCGCCTGTACGGCCGCCTGGGCGCCGTACACGCCTACGCCGGGCGCTACGGCGACGCCCTGCGCAGCTGGCGGGCCGCGGCGGCGGGGTACCGCCGGCTCGGGGACCTGCCCGCCCAGGCGCGTGCGATGAGCGAGGCGGCGCGGGTCCAGGAGTACGCGGGCCGGCCGCAGGAGTCGCTGCACACCTGCCGCGAGGCGGTCGAGCTGGCGCGCAGGGCGGGCGACGTACGGCTGCAGGCGGCCCTGGAACTGAGGCTTGCGGACACCCTGGACCGGCTCGGCGACCCGGCGGCGGCCGGACTGCACAGGTCAGCGGCCGACAGATTGCTGGGAGACGAGGCTCCGGCCTACGAAATCCGTAGTCCTTCGAGTGAAACTTAATGCTTTGTAAGGCTAGACAGCGCGAAGTCCTTCATTAATGATGGCTCTGCCGCACCATCCTGCGGTGTCTCCCCTTATGCTTGGTTTGTGTCGGTTTACCCCGTCATGTCCGAGCTACCTCCGAGCCAAAGGCCGTGATCGACGTGAAGGTCGGCATCCCCCGCGAAGTCAAGAACAACGAGTTCCGGGTGGCGATCACCCCCGCCGGAGTGCATGAGCTCGTCCGCCACGGCCACCAGGTCCTCGTCGAGCGGCACGCCGGCGAGGGCTCCTCCATCCCGGACGAGGAGTACGTCGCCGCCGGCGCGCGGATCCTGCCCACCGCCGACGAGGTCTGGGCCGCCGCCGACCTGCTGCTGAAGGTCAAGGAGCCGGTCGCCGAGGAGTACCACCGGCTCCGCAAGGGTCAGACCCTCTTCACGTACCTGCACCTGGCCGCCTCCCGGGAGTGCACGGACGCGCTGCTGCAGTCGGGCACGACCGCCATCGCGTACGAGACCGTCGAGACCGCGAACCGCGCGCTGCCGCTGCTCGCCCCGATGTCCGAGGTCGCCGGCCGCCTCGCCCCCCAGGTCGGCGCCTACCACCTGATGCGCTCGGTCGGCGGCCGCGGTGTGCTTCCCGGCGGCGTCCCCGGTACGGGGTCGGCCAGGGCCGTCGTCATCGGCGGCGGTGTCTCCGGCTGGAACGCGACGCAGATCGCCGTCGGGCTCGGCTTCCACGTCACGCTGCTCGACAAGGACATCAACAAGCTGCGTGAGGCCGACAGGATCTTCGGCACCCGGGTTCGGACGGTCGTCTCCAACGCCCTCGAACTGGAGAAGGCCGTCGTCGAGGCCGACCTCGTGGTCGGTGCCGTGCTGATCCCCGGCGCCAAGGCGCCGAAGCTGGTCACCAACGAGCTGGTCGCCAGGATGAAGCCCGGAAGTGTGCTTGTCGACATCGCGATCGACCAGGGCGGCTGTTTCGAGGACTCCCACCCGACCACGCACGCCGAGCCCACCTTCACGGTCCACAACTCGGTCTTCTACTGCGTCGCCAACATGCCGGGCGCGGTGCCGAACACCTCCACCTACGCGCTGACGAACGCGACGCTGCCCTACATCCTGGAGCTGGCCAACCGCGGCTGGACCGAGGCCCTGCGCCGTGACGCCGCACTCGCCAAGGGTCTCAACACCCATGACGGCCAGGTGGTTTACCGCGAGGTGGCCGAGGCCCACGGGCTCGACCACGTCGAACTGAGCACGCTCCTGGGCTGAGCGGTCACCGCTTCCCGTCAACCTCGCGCGTCCGGCCGGACCTTGCTCAGCAGGGTCCGGCCGCGCGTGTGCCGGGCCCTCTGCGCGGCCCCCGCCCGACGTGCCGGAGACATGACTCCCCGCCCGGTTCGCACCCCCGCGAAAGGCGCGGTCGACTCGCCCCGCACCCTTGACAGACCGGTGCGCGATTGCCGACACATCGGGCCGGGTCCGGCGGATTGTGTTGCTGCGAACCGGTGACACGCCATAGAGTCGCCAATCGTCGGCATGGTGCCACGCTGACCTATCGATAAGTTTCCTGGTCACATCCAAGGAGGTAAGACGACTTGTGAATGAGTCGACAATTACTCCCGGGGGTGGTCAACCAGGGATGCCTGCACGGGGTCTGAGCCCGATCGGGCTCGAAGCTGTCGGCTCCGTCGCTGTCCGCACCTTCGCCACCCACCAGCACATGACGACAGCCCCCCAGATGATGGACGGCCTACACGTGAACGCCATGGCCGGCAACGAAAGTGGCCGAGATACCGCCCACTTCGCCGACTTCGCCGAGGTGCCCGAGGGGCACTTCTACGACCCCGACGCCGAGTACGAGCCCGATCCCGAGTACGCGGCCACCCTCGCGCCCGACGCCGCCCGCCAGCGCCGCGAGCGGATCGGCCCGACCGGCCGCCCGTTGCCGTACTTCCCGATCCCCGGGCCGCTGAACGAGCACGGCCCCGCGAAGATCATCGCGATGTGCAACCAGAAGGGTGGCGTCGGCAAGACCACGTCGACCATCAACCTGGGTGCCGCCCTCGCGGAGTACGGACGGCGGGTCCTGCTCGTCGACTTCGATCCGCAGGGAGCCCTGTCGGTCGGCCTCGGGGTCAACCCGATGGAGCTCGACCTCACGGTCTACAACCTGCTCATGGAGCGGGGCATGGCCGCCGACGAGGTCCTGCTGAAGACCGCCGTGCCCAACATGGACCTGCTCCCGAGCAACATCGACCTCTCGGCCGCCGAGGTGCAGCTGGTGAGCGAGGTGGCCCGCGAGTCGACGCTGCAGCGCGCCCTCAAGCCGCTGCTGGCCGACTACGACTACATCGTGATCGACTGTCAGCCCTCGCTCGGCCTGCTCACGGTGAACGCGCTCACGGCCGCGCACAAGGTGATAGTCCCGCTGGAGTGCGAGTTCTTCGCACTGCGCGGTGTGGCGCTGCTCACGGAGACCATCGAGAAGGTCCAGGAGCGGCTCAACCCGGAACTCGAGCTCGACGGCATCCTCGCCACCATGTACGACTCCCGTACCGTGCACAGCCGTGAGGTGCTCGCGCGCGTCGTCGAGGCCTTCGACGAGCACGTCTACCACACCGTCATCGGCCGCACGGTGCGCTTCCCGGAGACCACGGTCGCCGGCGAGCCCATCACCACGTACGCGTCCAACTCGGTCGGTGCCGCCGCCTACCGCCAGCTCGCCAGGGAGGTGCTCGCCCGGTGTCACGCCGAGTGAGTCTGCCGGGGGCCGACGAGCTGTTCCGCACCACCGGGGGCATGGGCCTCCAGGCCTCGTCCCCGGCCGACCGGCGACGCAAGGCGAACGGCGAGGCGCGGGTGCCCCCGCCGGCCGGGGCGGGCGAACCGGCGGCGGAGACGACGGGACGCGGCGGGACCCCCGGCGCGAGCGGTGGCACGTCCGCCGCCCCCGCACAGGAGGAACACTCCGCGGCGGACGCCGGTGACGGCGGTTCGCGCAGCCGGAGCGAGGGCAGCGAGCGGCCCGCGCCGCCGCAGCCCCGTACCGCGCCGCAGGAGGCGGCCCCCGCGGGCCAGCAGCAGCGCACGCGCGGCGGCGGACGGGGCGCCAACCGCCGGCCCAGCGGCCGCGAACGCCACGACGAGAAGATCACCGTCTACGTGTCGGCCGAGGAACTCATGGACCTCGAGCACGCACGGCTGGTACTGCGGGGCGAGCACGGCCTGGCCGTCGACCGCGGGCGCATCGTCCGCGAGGCGGTCGCCGTGGTCCTCGCCGACCTGGAGTCGCGGGGCGACGCGAGCATCCTCGTACGGAGGCTGCGGGGCCGCTGACCGGCGCGGCGCCGGTAGCCTGCCTGGACGGGCCGCCGCCCGACTCCCCGCCGCACCCCTGGACCTCAGCACATGCCGACTGCCGACGACCCGCCCCGCCCGGCCCGCCGCGCCCTCGGCCGGGGGCCCGGAAACCGGCCCGCGCCGCAGGCGGGGTCCGGCGCGGCTGCCGAAGGTCCTGAGGCGGCTGCGGTTCCTGAGGCACCGGCAGCGCAGGCGGTCCCCGGGGGACCCGGAGCGGCTCCCGGCGCGGCCCGTGAGGCTTCCGGGCCGCCTGAGGGCGCCGACGGCGCTCCCGGCCCCGGCGGGCGGCCTCCGGAGGCCCCTGCCGCCCCAAAAGCCCCTGAGGGCGCCGCCGCACGGGCGGACGGGGGTGTCGGCGACGGGCGGTTCACCGTACGGCTGGTCAACTTCGAGGGGCCCTTCGACCTGCTCCTCCAGCTGATCTCCAAGCACAAGCTCGATGTGACGGAAGTCGCGCTGTCCAGGGTCACCGACGATTTCATGGCCCATATCCGGGCCATGGGACCGGACTGGGACCTCGACCGGACCACCGAGTTCCTCGTCGTGGCCGCCACCCTGCTCGATCTGAAGGCCGCCCGGCTGCTGCCCACCGCCGAGGTGGAGGACGAGGCGGACCTGGCGCTCCTGGAGGCGCGCGACCTGCTCTTCGCGCGGCTGCTGCAGTACCGCGCGTACAAGCGGATCGCGGAGATCTTCAGCGACCGGCTCGACGCGGAGTCCCGCCGCTACCCCCGTACGGTGGGGCTGGAGCCGCACCACGCCGCGCTGCTGCCCGAGGTCGTCATCAGTATCGGCCCGGACGGCTTCGCCCGGCTCGCGGTCAAGGCGATGCAGCCGAAACCCAGGCCGCAGGTGTACGTCGACCACATCCACGCCCCCCTGGTCAGCGTCCGCGAGCAGGCCCGGATCGTGGTGGCGCGGCTGCGGGCGGAGGGCGAGACCAGCTTCCGGGCGCTCACCGAGGACGCGGCGGACACGCTGACCGTCGTCGCCCGATTCCTGGCGCTCCTGGAGCTCTACCGGGAGAAGGCCGTCACCCTCGACCAGGAGGAACCCCTCGGCGACCTCCTGGTGCGCTGGTCGGGCGGCGAGGGGACGGAACCGCTCGTGACGGATGAGTTCGACCAAGAGGCGCGCGAGACGCGGGAGGACGTGGACGCATGAGTGAGGACGACGGACAGCGGGGGAACGGGGTGGCCGGCCTCCCCCTGAAGCCCGCGCTGGAGGCGGTCCTCATGGTCGTCGACGAACCCGCCACCGAGGAGCACCTCGCCAAGGTCCTCCAGCGGCCCCGCAGGGCCGTCGCGGCCGCCCTGCGGGAGCTGGCCGACGAGTACACCGTCCAGCGCCGCGGATTCGAGCTCCGGCTGATCGCCGGGGGCTGGCGCTTCTCCACCCGCGCCGCGTACGCGGAGGCGGTCGAGGGCTTCGTCCTGGACGGCCGGCATGCCCGGCTCACCCAGGCCGCGCTGGAGACCCTCGCGGTGGTCGCCTACCGGCAGCCGGTGAGCCGGTCGAGGGTCTCGGCGGTGCGCGGAGTGAACTGCGACGGCGTGATGCGGACCCTGCTCCAGAGGGGTCTGGTCGAGGAGGCGGGCGCGGAACCCGAAACAGGTGCGATCCTGTACGGGACGACGAACTACTTTCTGGAGCGCATGGGCCTGCGAGGCCTGGACGAGCTCCCGGAGCTCGCGCCCTTCCTCCCGGAGGCGGACGCGATCGAGGCTGAGACGCTAGAGGGTGTGCCGTCGTTCGATCCGGACGCACCGGACACCCCGGAAACTCACGCAGACGACAAGACGGATTTTTGATGCGAAGCAGTGGCAGCAACAGCGGAAGCGGCAGCGGCAAGAGCGGCGGCAACCGGAACTCCCGGGGCGGCTCGGGCAGCTCGGGCGGCTCCTTCCGGCCGAAGGGATCGGGCGGCGCGAGCGGCGCCGGACGTTCCGCGGGACGCGACGACAAGCAGGAGCAGCGCCCCCGCCGGCCCCGCCCCGAGGAGCGCCGCTACGACGTGGGCTCCGACAAGCCCGGCGGCGACGGCGGCCCCCGCAAGGGCCGCGGCGCGGCCGCCCGCGGCGGCGCCAAGGGCGGTCCGAAGCCCGCACAGAACGTGAGCAAGGGCGGACGCCGGGTGGGCGCCCCGTCCCGGCCCCGGGAGCTCGACGCCAAGATCGAGCAGCGCAACCGCGACCGGTACGCCGAGAAGCCCGAGATCCGGACGCCGAAGACGCACCCCGGCGCCGAGCAGGAGGGCGAGCGTCTGCAGAAGATCCTCGCCCGTGCCGGCATGGGTTCGCGCCGGGCGTGCGAGGAGCTGATCGAGCAGGCCAGGGTCGAGGTCAACGGCGAGATCGTCCTGGAGCAGGGCAAGCGCGTCGACCCGCAGAAGGACGAGATCAAGGTCGACGGCCTGACCGTGGCGACCCAGTCGTACCTCTTCTTCGCGCTGAACAAGCCGGCCGGTGTCGTCTCCACCATGGGCGACCCGGACGGCCGCCAGAACCTCGGTGACTACGTCAACAACCGCGAGACCCGGCTCTTCCACGTCGGCCGGCTCGACACCGAGACCGAGGGCATCATCCTGCTCACCAACCACGGCGAGCTGGCCCACCGGCTGACGCACCCCAGGTACGGCGTCAAGAAGACGTACCTGGCGGCCATCCAGGGGCCGCTCCCGCGCGACCTGGGCAAGCGGCTCAAGGACGGCATCCAGCTGGAGGACGGGTACGCCCGTGCCGACCACTTCCGGGTGGTCGAGAACACCGGCAAGAACTACCTGGTCGAGGTGACCCTCCACGAGGGCCGCAAGCACATCGTGCGCCGCATGCTGGCCGAGGCGGGCTTCCCGGTCGACCGGCTGGTGCGCACGTCCTTCGGGCCGATCCCGCTCGGTGACCAGAAGTCCGGCTGGCTGCGCCGCCTGACCAACACCGAGGTCGGCATGCTGATGCGCGAGGTCGGTCTGTAGCCCGGCCCCCGACCCGAACGGCCCGCGGCCGGTTCCTGGTGCGTTTTCGACCAGGAACCGGCCGCGGGCCTTTCGCGGTCGCCGTTTCTTCTTTATAGTCAATGTGACCATAAAGGAGAAGGAGGCGGCGTGACGCTCGTGGACATCCTCGACCCCCTGCAGCAGCCCCTGGTGACGGTCCTGGGCACCCCGGTCAGCTGGACCGAGGTGCTCGGCTTCGGCAGCGGGGCGCTCTGTGTCGGGCTCGTGGCCCGCCAGCACCTCGCCAACTGGCCGGTCGGCATCGCGAACAACCTGTTCTTCGTGCTGCTGTTCGCCCAGTCCGGTCTGTACGCCGACGCCGGCCTCCAGATCGTCTTCATCACCCTCGCCGCGTACGGCTGGTGGACCTGGACCCACGGGGGTGGACCAGGTACGTCCGTCCTGCCGGTGCGCAGGACCACGCGCACCGAATGGACCTGGCTGCTCGCCGCGGGGGTGGTGGGGACCCTCGCCCTCACCGCGCTGCTGTCCCGGGCCACGGACTCGACCGTGCCCTTCTGGGACGCGCTGACGACCTCCCTGTCCCTGACGGCGACGTACGGGCAGTGCCGCAAGCGCGTCGAGTCCTGGTGGCTCTGGATCGCCGCCGACCTGGTGTACATCCCGCTGTACGCGTACAAGGAGCTCTACCTCACCTCCCTGCTCTACGCCGGTTTCCTGGCGCTCTGCCTCGCGGGGCTGCGCAACTGGAGCCGGGACCTCACGGCCGTCCGTACGGCGGACGCGCGGGTGGCCGCGTGACGCGCCACGGGCACGGTCTGGTCCTCGGCAAGTTCTATCCGCCGCACGCCGGCCACCACCACCTCGTCCGTACCGCGCAGGACCGCTGCGAGCGGCTCACCGTCCTGGTCTGCGCCGCCTCCGTCGAGTCCGTCCCCCTGGCCGACCGCGTCGCCTGGATGCGCGAGGTGCACCCCGGCGTCCGGGTGGTGGGCGCCGTCGACGACATCCCCATGGACCTCACCGACCCCGCCGTCTGGGACGCGCACATGGCCGTGTTCACGGGGGCCGTCCCCGAACGCGTCGACGCCGTCTTCACCTCGGAGACGTACGGGGACGAACTGGCCCGCCGCTTCGGCGCCCGGTCCGTCCTCGTCGATCCGGAGCGCACCGCCTTCCCCGTGTCCGGAACCGCCGTCCGGGCGGACCCGGCCGGCTGCTGGGACTTCCTCGAACCGCCCGTCCGGGCCGCGCTCACCCGCCGGGTCGTCGTCCTGGGCGCCGAGTCCACCGGCACCACGACCCTGGCGCGGGCACTCACCGAGCACTTCCGCCGGCGCGGCGGCGTCTGGGCGCACACCCGGTACGTCGCCGAGTACGGGCGGGAGTTCAGCGAGGCGAAACTCGCCGCCCTGCGCAAGGAGTGGCCCGGGGCCCAGTGGGAGGACGTCGCCTTCACCACCGACGACTTCCCCGTCATAGCCGAGACCCAGAACGCCCGGGAGGAGGCCGCCGCGCGGGCCGGTTCCCCGGTGCTCTTCTGCGACACGGACTCCTTCGCCACCACCGTGTGGCACGAGCGCTACATCGGCGGACGCAACCCGCTCGTCGAGAAGACCGCCGACCGGGTCACCCACCACCTCTGGCTGCTCACCGGCCACGAGGGGGTCGCCTTCGAGGACGACGGGCTACGCGACGGTGAGGAGCTGCGGCCCTGGATGACGGACCGCTTCCGCGTCGAACTCACCCGCACCGGGCGCAGGTTCGTCGAGCTCGCCGGCCCGCATCGGGACCGCCTGGCCGCCGCGGTCACCGCCGTCGACGAACTCCTCGCCACGTCCTGGGACTTCGCCGCACCCCTCCCGGAGCGGCGATGAGCCCCGCCCCCGACGGGTACGACCCGCACGCCTTCACCCCCTTCGCCGTCACCGTCGACCTCGCCGTCTTCACCGTCCGCGAGGAACGGCTCCACGTGCTGCTGGTGGAGCGCGGCCAGGAGCCCTACCGGGGCCACTGGGCGCTGCCCGGCGGGTTCGTGCTGCCCCGCGAATCCGCGGAGGAGGCGGCCCGCCGCGAACTCGCCGAGGAGACCGGCCTCACGCAGAAGTCCGTGTGCGCCTTCCACCTCGAACAGCTGCGCACCTACACCGATCCGGACCGGGACCCCCGGATGCGGGTCGTCTCCGTCGCGTACGCCGCTCTCGTACCCGACCTGCCCGAGCCGCGCGGCGGCGGGGACGCGGCCCGTGCGCAGTGGTGGGACACCGGCAGCACCGGGCCGCTCGCCTTCGACCACGACCGCATCCTGGCCGACGCCCACGACCGCATCGGCGCGAGGCTCGAGTACTCCTGCCTGGCGACCGCGTTCTGCCCCGCCGAGTTCACCCTCGGCGAGCTCCAGCAGGTCTACGAGACCGTCTGGGGCGTCACCCTCGACCGGCCCAACTTCCGGCGCAAGGTCCTCACCACGCCCGGTTTTGTCGAGGCCGTGCAGGGACCGCCGCGCCGCACCGGCGGACGCGGGAAACCCGCCGCCCTCTACCGGGCGGGTTCCGCTACCGCGCTGCACCCACCACTCCTGCGCCCGGAAGGACGCCCGGAAGGACGGACGACATGATCCCGACACGGATACTCACCGCACAGGCGGCCACCGGCGCGCTCACCGGGCTGGCGCTCGGCGACGCGCTGGGCTTCCCCACCGAGTTCAGCGACGTGCCGTCCATCCTCGCGAAGTGCGGGCCCTGGCGGCAGATGCGGTTGCCGAAGCCCGCGTTCGTCACCGACGACACGCAGATGACGCTCGCCCTGGGACGCGGCATCCGCACCGCCACGGACCGGGGCCTGCTCACCCCTGAGCGCCTGGTGGCACCGGTCCGCCAGGAGTTCGTCGACTGGTACCACTCCCCGGACAACAACCGTGCCCCGGGCAACACCTGCATGACGGCCTGCCGTCTGCTCGAGGGCGACCGCCCATGGCAGGAGGCCAGCCGGACCGGCTCCAAGGGCTGTGGCGCCAACATGCGGGTTGCGCCGGTCGGTCTCGTGCCGGGCCTCAGCGAGGAGCAGCGCTCCGGCGCGGCCCAGCTCCAGGCCGCCCTCACGCACGGCCACCCCACGGCCCTGGCCGCCTCCGACCTCACAGCCCGCGCGGTGTACCTGCTGGCGCAGGGAGCCGAACCCATGGGTCTGGTCGGCCAGTTGCGCAGTTACGCCTACGAGAACAGCGGCCGCTACCTGGAGCGCTGGCTCGGCGACCTCTGGCGGTACGCGGGCGATCCCTCGCCGGAGGCGTACATCCGGCGCGGCTGGGACGACTGCCTGGCCGCCCTCGCCGGGGTCCAGGACGCCCTGCGCAGCCCGTCCCCGGAGACCGACCCGTGTGAGACCACCGGAGACGGCTGGGTCGCCGAGGAGGCCCTCGCCACGGCCCTGCACTGCTTCCTGCTCTTCCCGGAGGAACCGGTCACCGCCCTGCGCAGGGCCGCCTGCACCCGGGGCGACTCCGACTCCCTGGCCTGCCTGACAGGAGCGCTGGCCGGGGCTCACCTGGGGGCGGGCGCCTGGCCCAAGGAGTGGTCCGAGCGCATCGAGTACCGCAGCGACCTGCTGTCACTGGGCGCGCTCTGGGACGCCTGACCCCCGCACAGCGGCACGATGCCCCTCGGGCGGGCCGGACCGCCGGACACCTGCCGGGGCAGGCCCGCGTCCTGACGACCCGGCGCCGCCCTCTCATCCGCCCTCGCGCAGGTGGGAGCGGCGGCTCTCGCGGTCGAAGATGCCGAGGACGTCGGCCGGGCCGCCGACGGCGCCCAGCGCGTGCGGGAGCATCGTGGTGAACTCGGCAGCCTGGCCCTCCACCATCCGCAGCCGCCGCTCCCCCAGCAGCAGCTCGACCGTGCCGGACAGCACCGTGAACCACTCCCGGCCGGGGTGCGCCTTCAGCGCCGACGGTCCCTCGGGCGGCGGTTCGGTCAGCCGCATCCGGGCCACGGTGACGCCGGGCTCGGCACGCAGTGTCCAATGGGTCAGGCCCCGCGCCGGATTGCGGACGGGGTTGGTGACCACGTCGTCGGGGGCCGCCTCGACGAGCTGGTCGAGCGAGGTGCCGAGGGACCGGGCGATGACGGTGAGCTGGTCGAGCGCGATTCTGCGGTGCCCCGTCTCGATGCGGCTCAATGTGGAAGCGCTGAGGTGGCAGCGGATGGCCAGGTCGTCGAGCGACCAGCCGTTCGCGGCCCGCAGGGCACGGATCCGTTTGCGTACGAGGCCGTCGAGGTCACTACCTTCTTGCGTCATGAGCAAGAGAGTATGCGTTGAGGGCAATGCTCCGTAGGCTCGGTCGCATGACACCTCCCGTTTCCCGCCCCCACCCGACGTCCCTCGACCCGGTGCCGCAGGGCGCCGCCCCGCACGCGCACGGCCACGCTCACGGGGACCCTGACCCGCAGGACGTTCTCGCTGCGGTGCTCGACCTCGACGCCGAGCTGTTCGCGCCGTACCTCACCTCGGTGACCGCCCGGCTCGCCGAGGCCGCCGAGGGAGACGTCACCCACGTCGTCGACCTGGGGGCGGGCACGGGAGCCGGTACCTTCGCCCTGCTGGAACGGTTCCCCGACGCCCGGGTGACCGCCGTCGACAACGCCGCGGACATGCTGGCCCGGCTCGGCGACGCCGCCCGCGCCCGAGGCCTGGGCGACCGGGTGTGCACGCTGGAGAGGGACGCGGGCGCCGGGCTCGCCGGCATCGCGGTCGCCGACCTCGTCTGGGCGTCCGCCTCCCTGCACCACGTGGACGACCCGGCCGCGGCGCTCGCCGGGGTCCGTACCGCGCTCCGCCCCGGCGGACTGCTGGCCGTCGCGGAGATGGACGGGATGCCGTACTTCCTGCCGGAGGACGCGGTGCCGGACCACCCCGGCCTGGAGACCCGCTGCCGCGAGGCGCTGAACGGCCTCCACGCCGAGCGGCTTCCGCACCTGGGCGCCGACTGGGGCGTCCTGCTGTCATCCGCCGGATTCACCGTCGAGCGGGAGCGCACGGAGCGGCTGGAACTGCACCCACCCCTGCCCGTCGGAGCGGGGCGTTACGCACACCTCGTGCTCGGCCGTATCCGCGCGGCCCTCGACGGCCGGGCGGACCCCGCGGACCTCGTCGCCCTCGGCACCCTGCTCGGCGGCGGCCCGCAGGACGTGCGTCACCGCGACGACCTGGTCGTCCGTTCGACCCGCCGGCTCTGGGTGGCCCGCCGCCCGGCGGACGGGGCCTGACTGTCCCGGCCGCTCCTCGGGGCGTGGGTGGGCGAGAGGTGGAGGACGGGAACCCGTCACCGGTACGAGGAGTTGATCAGGCATGGCTGTCATCCACAGAACCACCATGGAACCGACCAAGCTGCAGCTCCTCACCCCCTGGCTGCCCACCCGGCCCTGGTACACCGGCCCGGCGGGCGGGGCGGAGCTCTCCCCGGCCGGCGGCTTCCGGCTCGACGATCCCGAGGGTGAGGTGGGCATCGAGCTCATGGTGGTCACGGACACCTCCGGGGAGCGGCCCGTCCCCTACCTCGTCCCCCTCACCTACCGCGGGGCACCGTTGGAGGGAGCCGGCGAGGCGCTCGTCGGCACGACGGAGCACGGGGTCCTCGGACGGCGCTGGGTGTACGACGGCGCCCACGACCCCGTGCTGGCCGCCCAGTTGCTCGCCCTGTTCGTGGGACGTGCCCAGCCGCAGGCCCAGAGTCTGACCGACACCCCCGACCCGACCGTCGCCGTCCACTCCGCCGGGGCCGGCCACCCGGCCGCGATCACGTCGTCGACGGTCCGGGACGGGAAGCACGGCACCGACATCGTCCTCCGGACGGCATCAGAGGCCGGGCAGGAGGCGTCCGCGGTCATCGCGGTGACACGCGTCCTACGTGCGGACGAGCCGGCCGCCCGTACCGGCGGGTCGAAGGCCCGTGGCCACGTGACCGCCGGGTGGCGTCTCCCGGACGGCGGCGCGGCCCGCGGTCCGTTCTTCACCTTGTCCGACGAGCGGCCCTGACTCCGGTCGAGCTGCCTCGCCTCCGGTCGTACTCGAACCGAGGGATGTCCCGGCCGGGTGGCTCCGGGGGATCGAGCTGCCCTGACCCGGGTCGCGCGGCCCTGGTGGGGCTCCGGGGTGTGTCCCGCGCTTCCCGGCGGGCGCGCGACGACAGCTACGGCACCTCGCCGCGTTGTCGGGAACGTCCCCGTGCATCCCGTAGGCGGACGCTCCTCCGTCGTGCGACGCACCGCATCCGACGCCGCGCGGCCGATCCACCGGGAAGTGCGGGACAGCCCTCAGCCGCCCTGGTCCGGGCCGGGCGGCCCCGCCACCGGTCCGGGGCCGTGGCCGCCCGGACCGCCGACGCCGGCCCCGCCGGGGTCCGCGGACGCCGACGCCCTCCGGGTCCGGACCAGGAAGTCCTCCACGCGGTCCCGGTCCGGTTCCGGAGGGAGCGGGGAGCGGGCGGCCGCCTCCTCGTTCTCCTCGGCCAGGTGCGACATCCACCGCTCCACCTCGGGCCACGGAACCTCGCCCCGCTTCACCGCGAGCAGCCGCTCCCGCGCGTCGCCGACGTCGATCGTCAGCTCGCCCGTCCGCAGCAGGTCCCGGCTGCTCGTCAGCAGGCGCAGCAGATGCATGGCGTGCTTCCAGCGCGGAGCGCCGTGCACGCGGACGTCGGCCTCCAGCTTGCGCCGCTGGCCCAGTGCGTACCGCACGAACGTCCCGTGGGCGCGGCGGGACAGGAACGCGCCGCGCAGGCCGAGGAGTTCGCGGCCGGTGGCGTCGATCCGCTCCACGAGCGGGGAGTGCAGGCACTCCAGCACGTTGGGGTTGGCACGCAGCGCCAGCTCGCAGAAGCGTTCCAGCTCCCAGGAGAACTGCTCGTCCGCGGGGCCCTCGACGTGGGCCGGCGGCTTGGTCAGGCGCCAGAAGAGCGGGGTCGGCGCGAGGAAGACCCCGCGCCGGTCGGTGTCGCTGCCCTCGGTGGCCAGCCCGAAGGCCCGTGAGCCCATCACGCAGGAGTAGACGGTGTGGTCGCGGACCAGCTCCGCGGCTCCAGGGGTGATCATGGCCGCGACCTTACGCGGCCGGCCCGGGGCGGCCGCGTCGCCCCCGCACGGCGATCCGGGCGGCGGGCAGCGCCGGCGGCGCGGGAGCGCCGGAGGAGCCGCGGCCGCCCGCCGGTCCGGCGGCGTCCGCCCTCAGGACCGTCCGTCGCCGTGCTTCCACGGCTCTCCTCGCTCCGCGGCCGGCCGGGGCGCCGGTCACACCGCGGACCGCCTGCTCCCCGCGAACCGGCGGGGGTACCCGGCCGGGTGGCGCGTAACCGGCACGCCCGCCGACGCCTTGTCTCACCCACAGAGCACGGTGACCAACCGCCCCGCAGCCCCTCTAGGCTGAAGAGCACGCAAACGAGGGAACAGGGGTACGACGTGGCGGTACGAGCGGTCCGTGGAGCCGTCCAGTTGGAGCGGGACGAGGCAGGACACATGGGCGAGCGGGTGGGGGCTCTGCTCACCGCCATCCTGGAGCGCAACGAACTCGTCGCCGACGACCTCATCAGTATCTGGTTCACCGCCACCCCCGACCTGCACTGCGACTTCCCGGCCGCCGCCGCGCGGGGCCTCGGCATCGTCGACGTACCGCTGATCTGCGCCCAGGAGCTGGACATCGCCGGCGCGATGCCCCGGGTGGTGCGCATCCTCGCCCACGTCGAGACGTATCTCTCCAGGGCGGAGATCAGCCACGTCTACCTCGGCGCCACCGGCGCCCTCCGCAAGGACATCGCCCAGTGAGAACAGCCCTCGTCATCGGCACCGGCCTGGTCGGTACCTCCGCGGCCCTCGCGCTGGCCGCGCGCGGCATCCAGGTCCACCTCGTCGACCGTGACTCCTCCTCGGTACAGACGGCGGCGGCGCTCGGCGCCGGCACGGAACGGGCGCCCGAGGGACCCGTCGACCTCGCGATCGTCGCCGTACCGCCCGCCCACACGGCGTCCGTGCTCGCCGGGGCCATGCGGGAGGGGGCCGCCCGCGCCTACCTCGACGTCGCCAGTGTCAAGGGCGGCCCGCGACGCGAGCTGGAGGCGCTGGGCCTCGACCTCACGCCGTACATCGGCACGCACCCCATGGCGGGCAAGGAGCGCTCCGGCCCCCTCGCGGCCACCGAGGACCTCTTCGAGGGCCGCCCCTGGGTCCTCACCCCGACCCGGGAAACCGACACCGAGGTGCTCAACCTCGCCCTGGAACTGGTCGCGCTCTGCCGCGCCGTCCCCGTCGTCATGGACGCCGAAGCCCACGACCGGGCCGTCGCCCTGGTCTCCCACACCCCGCAGCTGATCTCCTCGATGGTCGCGGCCCGCCTGGAGGAGGCCGACGAGACCGCCGTACGCCTCTGCGGCCAGGGGATCAGGGACGTCACCCGGATCGCGGCCTCCGACCCCCGGATGTGGGTGGAGATCCTCTCCGCCAACCCCGGTCCCGTCGCCGACGTGCTGGCCGGGGTCGCCACCGACCTGGACGAGACGGTCAGGGCCCTGCGCGGCCTGCAGTCGGCCGACGAGGACGAGCGGGGGGAGGGCACCCGGGGCATCGAGGACATCCTGCGCCGCGGCAACGCGGGCCGGGTCCGGGTGCCCGGCAAGCACGGGGCGGCCCCGGCCTCGTACGAGATCGTCGCCGTCCTCATCAGCGACCGCCCCGGAGAGCTGGCCGGCATCTTCGCCGACGCCGGGCGGGCCGGGGTGAACATCGAGGACGTCCGCATCGAGCACGCCACCGGCCAGCAGGCGGGTCTGGTGCAGCTGATGGTCGAGCCGAGCGCGGCCTCCGCGCTGGGCACCGCGCTCAAGGAGCGGGGCTGGTCCATCCGGCCGTAGACCGCGTCCGCCCGGGTCCGGCGGCTCCTGCCCGGGGACAGGGGTACAAAGGCGCTTCGCGCACTCGGTAACCTTGGGGGAGGCCGTTCCCTGGCCCGCTCCGCCCACCCCGTGTACCAGGAAGGTGTCCACCACCGTGGAAACCGTAAGCGCCGCTGCCCGCCCGACTGCCCCGGCCGCGGTGATCGTCGCCATCGACGGTCCCTCCGGCACCGGAAAGTCGAGCACCTCCAAGGCCGTCGCCGCCAAGCTCGGCCTGAGCTACCTGGACACCGGCGCGCAGTACCGCGCGATCACGTGGTGGATGCTGAACAACGGCATCGACGTGAGCGATGCCGCGGAGATCGCCACCGCCGCCGCCAAGCCGGTCATCGTCTCGGGGACGGACCCGGCCGCCCCGACGATCACCGTCGACGGCGAGGACGCCTCGGGCCCGATCCGTACGCAGCGGGTCACCGCGGCCGTCAGCGCCGTCAGCGCCGTTCCCGAGGTGCGGACCCGGATCACCGAACTGCAGCGCACCATCGCGGCGGAGGCCGGGCGCGGCATCGTCGTGGAGGGCCGCGACATCGGTACGACCGTGCTGCCCGACGCCGACATCAAGATCTTCCTGACCGCCTCGCCCGAGGCGCGCGCCGCCCGCCGGAGCGGGGAGGTCAAGGGCGCCGACCTCGCCGCCACCAAGGAGGCGCTGATCAAGCGGGACGCCGCGGACTCCGGCCGCAAGACGTCCCCGCTGGCCAAGGCCGCCGACGCGGTCGAGGTGGACACCACGGAGCTGACCCTTCCCCAGGTCATCGAGTGCGTCGTCACCCTCGTCGGGGAGACGCGGGCCGCGAAGTGACCGATGCCACCGCCGCGCCGACGCCGCGCGGAGCGGCCGTCGGGCGCGGGATCGGCATCGGGCTCATGTACGGGCTGTTCAGGCCCCGCGTGCTCGGCGCCTGGCGGGTGCCCGTCACCGGACCCGTCATACTCGCGGTGAACCACGCGCACAACATCGACGGACCGATGCTGATGGGCACCGCACCCCGGCCCGTCCACTTCCTGATCAAGAAGGAGGCGTTCGTCGGTCCGCTCGACCCGTTCCTGCGCGGAATCGGGCAGCTCAAGGTGGACCGCACGACCGTCGACCGCGCCGCCGTGACCCGGGCGCTCGGGGTGCTGCAGGGCGGTGGGGCCCTCGGGATCTTCCCCGAGGGCACGAGGGGCGAGGGAGACTTCGCCTCGCTCCGTGCGGGGCTCGCGTACTTCGCGGTACGCGGCGGGGCGCCGATCGTCCCCGTGGCGGTCCTGGGAAGTACGGAGCGCCGCGGACGGTTGATACCGGCACTGCCTCCGTTGCGCAGCCGGGTCGACGTCGTCTTCGGCGACGCCTTCCAGGCCGGTGACGGCAGCGGCCGGCGGACCAGGAAGGCGCTGGACGAGGCGACCCTCCGGATCCAGGGCGCGCTGACCGCGCACCTGGAGAACGCCAGGCGCCTCACCGGGCGCTCGGCCACGACGTGAGTAGTGGGCCACCAGTTCGTGGCCCATCGATGATGATGCAAAGAGGAACGGACTTCATGAACGACCAGATTCACTCCGACGGCTCGGACCACGAGCACGGAGCACTTGGCGATGCCGAGTACGCGGAGTTCATGGAGCTCGCCGCGCAGGAGGGGTTCGACCCCGAGGAGGTCGAGGGCGCGATCGGTGAGGCCGGTCACGGACCGCTTCCCGTCCTCGCCGTCGTCGGCCGTCCGAACGTCGGCAAGTCGACCCTGGTGAACCGGATCATCGGCCGCCGCGAGGCCGTCGTGCAGGACAAGCCGGGCGTCACCCGTGACCGCGTCAGCTACGAGGCCGAGTGGGCCGGGCGCCGCTTCAAGGTCGTCGACACCGGCGGCTGGGAGCAGGACGTACTGGGCCTCGACGCCTCCGTCGCCGCCCAGGCCGAGTACGCGATCGAGACGGCCGACGCCGTCGTCTTCGTGGTCGACGCGACCGTGGGCGCGACCGACACCGACGAGGCGGTCGTCAAGCTGCTGCGCCGGGCCGGCAAGCCCGTCGTCCTGTGCGCCAACAAGGTCGACGGACAGAGCGGTGAGGCCGACGCCACCGCGCTCTGGTCGCTGGGCCTCGGAGAGCCGCACCCGGTCTCCTCGCTGCACGGCCGCGGTACCGGCGACATGCTCGACGCCGTCCTGGAGGCACTGCCCGAGGCGCCGGCCCAGACCTTCGGCACCGCGCTCGGCGGCCCGCGCCGCATCGCCCTCATCGGCCGTCCCAACGTCGGCAAGTCCTCCCTGCTGAACAAGGTCGCCGGCGAGGACCGTGTCGTCGTCAACGCCCTGGCGGGCACGACCCGTGACCCGGTCGACGAGCTGATCGAGCTGGGCGGCATCACCTGGAAGTTCATCGACACGGCCGGTATCCGCCGCCGCGTCCACCTCCAGGAGGGCGCGGACTACTACGCCTCGCTGCGTACCGCCGCCGCCGTCGAGAAGGCGGAGGTCGCCGTCATCCTGATCGACGCGAGCGAGTCCATCAGCGTGCAGGACCAGCGCATCATCACGATGGCGGTGGAGGCGGGACGGGCGATCGTCGTGGCCTTCAACAAGTGGGACACCCTCGACGAGGAGCGCCGCTACTACCTCGAGCGCGAGATCGAGACGGAGCTCGCGCAGATCGCCTGGGCCCCGCGCGTCAACGTCTCGGCCGTCACCGGCCGGCACATGGAGAAGCTCGTCCCGGCGATCGAGACCGCGATCGAGGGCTGGGAGACCCGCATCCCCACCGGCCGGCTGAACGCCTTCCTCGGCGAGATCGTCGCCTCCCACCCGCACCCCGTGCGCGGCGGGAAGCAGCCCCGCATCCTCTTCGGCACCCAGGCGGGCACCAAGCCGCCGCGGTTCGTCCTCTTCGCGTCCGGCTTCCTCGAGCACGGCTACCGCCGCTTCGTCGAGCGCCGGCTGCGGGAGGAGTTCGGCTTCGAGGGCACCCCGCTCCACATCTCCGTACGCGTGCGCGAGAAGCGGGGCCGCAAGAAGTAGCGGCCACGGCCGACGACGGAGCCCCGGACCGCTCGCCTGGTGCGAGCGGTCCGGGGCTCCGTCGTACGCGCGGTCAGGCGTCCGCTGCCCCCGGGGGCAGCGCGGCGGGCCGGGTGCGTCCCGCGTGCCGTCCCACCCGCTGCCAGGAACCGGGGTTGCCGCCGTGTGCGCTCTGGCTGCCCTGTCCGTTCGCCGGTGTACGGCTGCTCAGCGGGGTGCGGCTGCCGAACATCCCGATGCCGAACTTTCTGAAGCCGAGATTCTCCTCACCGGTCCGGTCCCCCGGGAGCGCCCGGAACGATCGCCGGTACTCCGAGTACAGGGCGTCGTAGATCGGGGTGGGGGACTTGCCGCCCGAGGGGTCCTGCGACGGACGCATCGACGGAATCGGGGCGGGCTGCTGGTGAGAAGGGTCGTATGAGTGCACGTAGGTGCCAACGACCCCGCCGCCCGTCGGATGCGGGCCGGGCGGAGAAAACGCTGTCCGCGGGGGAGCGGACGGCGGCGCGAACACGGTCAGGTCCCGGCCAGCGGCATCGCCGCGGCGACCAGGAGACCGTTGACCGCGGCCTTGTCCAGGGCGTCGCGGAGTAGGTCCTCGCGCGGCTGCTGGCCGATGGAACCCGCCGGGGCGGCGAAGACGAGCACGGTCTGCGACTTGTTCGCGGCGGCCCGCCAGCCCTCGGTCACCTGCAGCGGCTGGTGGGCCTGCCACCACGCGACCGGCCTGCCGCCCCCGGCGACGGGCTGCAGCACGGCGTGCAGCTGGCCCATGGCCAGGAGGACCGACCAGCCCTGGAGCACGCCCGGCAGCCGGTTCAGGTCGGGCGCGGGCAGGAAGCCCTGCTCCCGCAGCAGCTGCAGGAACTGGTCGCCGTCGCGCCCGTCCGTGCCGGGCCGGGCGATCGGGCCGGTGGGCTCGACGACGAGGGCGGGGCGCAGATCGTCCTCGATCAGGACGAGGCCGCTGGTGATGCCGAGAACGGCCTGTTCGGGCATGAGGCCCTCCGGGTTCTGTGGCTCGCTGCCGGTGATGGACCGCACGGCGCCCTGCAGCTGGTCCTCCGCGACGTGGACGACCTGCGAGGGGATGCAGGTCGCGTGGGCGAAGGCGAGCACGGCGGTCTCCTCGCCCACGAAGAGCACGGTGCTCGTGCGCTCCTGGTCCGAGTCGCCCGGGGTGCGGCAGGACGTGCAGTCGTAGCTGCCTGGGGCACTGTCGCCGACGAGCAGCCGGTCGGCTTCGGCATCGCCGATCTCGGCGCGTACGTCCTCGCTGACGTCGAGCATGCGCGGCACGGGTGGCTCCTCGAACTCGGTGCGTGGGCCGGGCGGTTCCCGGCTCATGTAGAGACAACGGGGGACCGGGGGCCGGGGTCACGCGTCAATCGGCGGCAGAAGGCGGCCGAGTCGGCAGGCGGCAGGTCCTGCAAGTGATACGGAGCGAGAGGTTCCGCGAACGGGCCCGCCCGCCTGTCCGCCCTCCCGCCCGCACGTTCGCCGTGGCACTCTGTGCGACGCATGTGTGGACACGATGCGTCACGGCGACGCCGCGTAAGGTCTGTGGGGACCAGTCGAACAGGGGAAACGACGTCGCCATGCATCTTTCTTTTCTGCTCCACAACGCGTACGGCATCGGGGGAACGATCCGTACCACCTTCACGCTCGCGGGGACCTTGGCCGAGCACCACGACGTGGAGATCGTCTCCGTCTTCCGGCACCGGGACGCGCCCGCACTGGGCGCGCCCGAAGGCGTACGGATGCGCCACCTCGTCGACCTGCGCAGGACGAGCCCGGAGTACGACGGCGACGCGCCCGACCACGCGCGTCCCGCCTCCGTCTTCCCGCGCGGGGACAGCAGGCACCGTCAGTACAGCCGGCTCACCGACACCCGTATCGCGGCCCATCTGCGCACCTTGGAGGCGGACGTCGTCGTCGGTACGCGCCCGGGCCTCAACGTCCACATCAGCCGCCAGGCGCGCACCGGCCCGGTGCGCGTCGGCCAGGAGCACCTCACACTCGACAGCCACGGCTACCGGCTCCGCCGGGAGATAGGCCACCGGTACGGACTGCTCGACGCGGTCACCACTGTCACCGAGGCCGACGCGAGCGACTACCGCCGCAGGCTGCGGCTGCCCGGCGTACGGATCGAGGCCATCCCGAACAGTGTGCCCGCGCCCTCCGGCGCGCCCGCCGACGGCGACGCCCCGTGGATCGTGGCGGCGGGCAGGCTGCACCGGGTCAAGCGGTACGACGTGCTGATCCGGGCCTTCGCCGAGGTCGCGGCGGCCCGCCCCGGATGGGGGCTGCGGATCTACGGCGCCGGTGACGCCAGCGGCAACGAGGAGAAGGCGCTGCGCGGGCTGGTCGACGGGCTGGGGCTCCGGGAGCGGGTGCTCCTCATGGGGTCGGTCCACCCGATGGAGAAGGAGTGGCCCAAGGGCTCCATCGCCGCGGTCACCTCCGAGCGCGAGTCCTTCGGCATGACCATCGTGGAGGCCATGCGCTGCGGGGTGCCGGTCGTCGCCACCGACTGCCCGCACGGTCCCGCCGAGATCATCGACGACGGCACGGACGGGCGGCTGGTGCCGGTGGGGGACACGGGTGCCTTCACCGCGGCCCTGCTCGCGCTGATCGACGACGACGGGCTGCGGCACCGGATGGGGCGCGCCGCGCTGGCCTCGTCGGCGCGGTTCGACCCGGCTCCGATCGCGGAGCGGCACGAGAAGCTCTTCACGGAGCTGGCCGCCGCGCGCGGAGCCCGGGGGCGTTCGCGGAGCGCCGTGCGCACGGCGCTGCACCGCTCCAGGGGCAGCGTGCTGGACGGGACGTACGCGCTCCGTTACAAGGCCGCGCGTGTGATCCGCAAGGGGAAAGCGCTGTGATGCTCACGGGGGCCGGGGTATCCCCGGTCCCGGACGGCGGCCGGACGGCCGGGGGCCACGGCAGGACGCGCGGGTGAATACACGGCACGTGCAAGAGCGCGTGAATTCCGGATGACGTGACCGTTCAAGCGCTCTGCGGGGGCTGCGGGGAAAACGCTTACGCGCCCGGTATCCACGGGCCGGGTAATGCACACCGGTAGCTGCCGGCCGCTTTGTGCGGACGGTCATGAATGGTTATTTCCCGGAAGTGGTGCGGGCGTTCGGGTGAACGGGTTCCCGGTACACGTGTGTGGGAGACCTGTGACACAGGCGTGACCGCGTAGGTACATGTGTATGTACGGCGGCCTCCCCGCCGCCGCCTTCCGCCACGGTCGGAGGCGCTCTACGGTGAGAGGTATGGCACCTGTACCGACACCACCCGCCCAGCCGGCCGACAGGCCCGAGTCGTACGTCGGCCTCGACGCCGCGGCCGCCGAGCGGCAGGCCAGAGCGCGGGGCTGGAGCACGGTCCGTGCTCTCCCGCCCGGCACGGTCATCACCATGGAGTTCGTCTCCGGACGGATCAACTTCGAGGTCGAGGCCGACGCCGTTACCCGCTGCTGGGTCGGCTGAGCCGGCCCCGGATCTGCTGAAGGCCCCGACATCCGTCGGGGCCTTCAGCAGGGGGCGGGCAGCCGTGCGTACCGGGCCGGGTCAGGGGGCGACCGGACCGCCCGTCACCGGCCGGGTCTGGGCCGTACCGGCCCGGGGGGTGCGGTCCGCGTGCGGCGGGCGGCGCGAGCCTCCCGGGGTGAGCGGCGTCCTCTCCGAACGCACCGCGTGCGGGGGGTGCGCCCTCGACCGGCCGACCGCCCCCGCGTGCCCGGCCGGTCCCTGCGGCTCCGCCGCCGTACGCCCGGTCCCGGGGCCCTTCGGGCCGGGGGAGGAGCCCGGGGGAAGCCCGCGGGAGGCCTCGGCCGCGGCCTCCGCCGCCAGGTCCCCCAAAGTCCGCGGCCCGAGCACCGGAGCGGGTGCGTCCGGCGCGGACGCCCGGTGCCTGCGGCGCTCACGCCACTGCTCGCGCACCGAGAGCACCCAGATCTCCGTACGGGTGATCAGCGGCTCGAACCAGGGCAGGGCCAGCAGGATCAGCAGACCGGCGGCCCAGCCCAGCAGGACGTCGCTGAGCCAGTGCGTGCCGATGTAGACGGTGGTGAGCCCCACGCCCAGGGAGACGAACGCGGACAGGGCCGAGAGATAGCGCCGGGCGCGCGGCGTGGTGGCCAGATAGGCGAGGATTCCCCAGGTCACGACGGCGTTGGCGGTGTGTCCGGAGGGAAATATATCGCCACCGGCGAAGAGTTCCGCGGAGCCGATCTGCGTGGCGTAGTGCGGGCCCAGCCGCCCCAGGCCGAGCTTCACGGCGCCCACCGTCACGTTGAGCAGCAGCAGCGAGGTGCCGAGCGTCAGAAGGGGGCGCAGCGTGTGCTGGCGCCAGGAGCGCCAGCCGAGCCAGGAGGCGACCATCACGGCCGTGGGGCCACGCTGGCCCAGCACGACGTAGTAGTCGAGGAAGGCGTGGAGTTCCGGCCACTGCTGGTAGGGCCGGAACAGCATGACCTTCCAGTCCAGGGCCACCAGCCAGGAGGAGACGAGCACGGCGACGACGATGGCGAGATAGAACGCCAGGGTCCCGCCGAAGAGAGCGATGCGGTGACGGCTCATCCGCGGGATCTCTATCTTCGGCGGTTCCGGCTCCCGGTCCAGACGGGCAAAGATGTCGGTACGCACACATTGGACGTTACAGCGAGTGAGTGAGCGATCCTGCCGTTCCCGCGTCTTTGTGATGACGATGTGATGTGGACTTTGTCTCGGAACGGCATCCATTCCGCGCGCTCGGGAGAAATCATCCCGGACCGGCTGCCTATTCGCCAGGGTCACCGATCGCAGAAATGTTTGATACCCGAAGAGGCGCTCCGGCCGACTTCTCTCCGTATTCGTCCAGCCATTCGGAGGGGTGGAAACGGACGGCCGACGGGACGGCTCCGGCACCCCCGCGCCGTGGCCGCCCCACCGCGCCCACGCCGTCCCGGAGTCCCCGCGCGGACCCCCTCACGCGGGATCCGGAGTGGCATACACCACACTTCGGTGCGGTCGGGCGTATGAGATGGACCACGTCTGACCACGAGGAACTCGCGTACGCTGACGGCTCACTCGCCCATCGATGCCGGGCCTGGGGGACGCGGAGCACGGGTCTCCGGTAGGTCTGCCGAGCGCGGGGGACTCATTGTGGGAGGTACGTACATGTCTGGGACGTCCACGGTCATGGCCCGGCTGCGCGCGGCAGCCGGCGGCGCCGACCCCAACCGCTGGGCCGTCCTCGTCGTCCTCTGCCTCAGCCTGCTGCTCGTCGCCCTCGACGCGACCGTGCTGCACGTCGCCGTCCCCGCCGTCACCGAGGACCTGCGGCCGAGCGCCGTCGGCCTGCTGTGGATCGTGGACGCCTACCCGCTGGTCTGCGCCGCGCTGCTGATCCTCTTCGGCACGCTCGGTGACCGGATCGGCAGACGCCGCGTCCTGCTGTGCGGCTACGCCCTGTTCGGTGTCGCCTCCGCACTCGCCGCCACGGCCGGCACCCCTGCCGTACTCATCGCGGCGCGGGCCCTGCTCGGGGTCGGCGGCGCCATGATCATGCCGGCGACCCTCTCGATACTCCGGCAGGTCTTCCCCGACCGGCGGGAGCGCGCCCTCGCCATCGGCGTCTGGACGGCGGTCGCCGCCGTGGGCGCCGCCACCGGACCGGTCATCGGCGGCTTCCTCGTCGAGCACTACTGGTGGGGATCCGTCTTCCTGATCAACGTCCCCCTCATGGCCGTCCTCCTGCCGCTCGGACGCCGGCTGCTGCCCGAGTCCCGCGGCGACGGCGACGGCCCGTGGGACGTGCTCGGCGCGCTGATGGCGGCGGCGGCCGTCCTCGGGGTGGTACTCGGCATCAAGCGCGTCGGCGGCGGGGAGGGCCTCGGGGACCCCGCCTCCCTCGGGCCGCTCGTCGCCGGCGCCCTGCTGCTCGCCCTCTTCGTGCGCAGGCAGAAGCGCCGTACGCATCCGCTGATCGACATCGCGATGTTCTCCCGGCCTGCCTTCACCACCGCCGTCGGGTGCATCGTCCTGGCGATGCTCGCCCTGGTCGGGCTGGAGCTCATCGCCGTCCAGTACCTCCAGCTCGTCCTGGACCTCAGCCCGCTCGAGACCGGGCTGCGGCTCCTTCCGCTGACCTTCGCCGCGATGGCCGCCGGCGCGACGGGTTCGTACACGCTCAGCCGGGTCGGCCCCCGGCGGATGGTGGGCTGGGGGTTCGTGCTCACGGCCGCGTCCGTGCTGCTGCTGACCCTGATGGGCCAGCACGACCGGCCCGCGCTGCTCACCGTCGGCTTCGTCCTGCTGGGGTTCGGCCTGCAGTCCACGCTCTTCGGGGCGTACGAGTCGATGCTGAGCGAGGTCCCCGCCGAACGGGCCGGCGGCGCGGCCGCGATAGGCGAGACGTCGTACCAGCTCGGCGCGGGCCTGGGCATCGCCCTGCTCGGCAGCGTGATGAACGCCGCCTACGCGCCCGGTCTCTCCCGCCTGCACGAGGAGGGGGTGCCCGCCGCCGCGGGATCGGCGGCGGCACACTCGCTCGGCGAGGCCTACCAGGTGGCGGGACGGCTGGGCGGTCCCGCTGGCGACCTGGTGCGGAACACGGCCCGGCACGCCTTCGTCGACGGTCTTCACGTCACGCTGCTGGTCAGCGCCGGTCTGCTGCTGCTCGGCGCGCTGGCGGCGCTGAGGCTGCCGCCTGTCATGGACTGTCCGCCTGCCGGAGCGGGCTGCCGGACGCGCGCGCCCGAGGCGGCGGGGCTCCCGGCGCGGGAGCAGGCGGACCACCGCCCGGCTCCGGCCGTCACCGGACCGCGGTCCGGATCCCGCCCGCTGCCGGCGCAGGGCGGACCGGAACGAACCCGGGGCCCCCAGCTGCCGGGGCGCCGCGAACCCGCCGAGGCCACGGGCTCTGGACGCCCGCACCGGTGAGCCGTAACGTCGGCACGAGGCTGTAACTACCGCTGCTAGTTTTCTACCGCGAGCCGCCGGAGGCACCCACATGTCCACCCCCGAGACCGCGAAGCCGTCGAAGCTGCCCGCCTTCGATCCCCGCGACCCCCTCGGTATCGACGACCTCCTCGCACCGGAGGACCTCGCCATCCGCGACACCGTGCGCGCCTGGGCGGCCGACCGGGTCCTGCCGCACATCGCGCAGTGGTACGAGAACGGCGAACTCCCCGGCATCCGCGAGCTGGCCCGCGAACTGGGCGCGCTCGGCGCGCTCGGCATGTCCCTCAGCGGATACGGCTGCGCGGGCGCGAGCGCCGTCCAGTACGGCCTGGCCTGCCTGGAACTGGAGGCGGCCGACTCCGGGATCCGCTCCCTGGTCTCCGTCCAGGGGTCCCTCGCCATGTACGCCATCCACCGCTTCGGGTCCGAGGAGC
The DNA here is from genome assembly GCF_044334475.1 of Streptomyces sp. NPDC020780. Taxonomy (NCBI): domain Bacteria; kingdom Bacillati; phylum Actinomycetota; class Actinomycetes; order Kitasatosporales; family Streptomycetaceae; genus Streptomyces; species Streptomyces sp. NPDC020780. The sequence continues at coordinate 49,038 of NZ_JBIRTB010000007.1, forward strand.
AGAAGCGGCGCTGGCTGCCCGGCATGGCGGCCGGCGAGACCATCGGCTGCTTCGGGCTCACCGAGCCGGACCACGGGTCCGACCCCGCGGGCATGCGGACGTACGCCGCGCGCGAGGGCGACGACTGGGTCCTCACCGGCCGCAAGATGTGGATCACCAACGGCTCGGTCGCGGGGGTCGCCGTCGTCTGGGCGCAGACCGACGAGGCCGGTGGCGGCTCAGGCATCCGCGGGTTCGTGGTGCCGACGGACAGTCCCGGATTCTCGGCTCCGGAGATCAGGCACAAGTGGTCGCTGCGCGCCTCGGTCACCAGCGAGCTGGTCATGGACGGCGTACGGCTGCCCGCCGACGCCGTCCTGCCCGGGGTCATCGGCCTGCGCGGCCCGCTCAGCTGCCTCGGCCACGCCCGGTACGGCATCGTCTGGGGGGCCATGGGCGCGGCGCGCGCCAGCTTCGAGGCGGCGGTCGACTACGCGAGGACCCGCGAGCAGTTCGGCAGGCCCATCGGCGGGTTCCAGCTGACCCAGGCCAAGCTGGCCGACATGGCCCTGGAACTGCACAAGGGAATCCTGCTCGCCCATCATCTGGGCCGCCGGATGGACGCCGGAAGGCTTCGCCCCGAGCAGGTCAGTTTCGGAAAGCTCAACAACGTACGGGAGGCGATCGAGATCTGCCGCACCTCGCGCACGATCCTCGGCGCCAACGGGATCTCGCTGGAGTACCCGGTGATGCGGCACGCGACGAACCTGGAGTCGGTGCTCACCTACGAGGGCACCGTGGAGATGCACCAGCTGGTGCTGGGTAAGGCGCTCACCGGCCTGGACGCCTTCCGCTGAGGGCCGTCCGGCCGACCCGGCGACCCGGCCCGCGGCCTCGGAGGCGGGCGTACCGGAGGCGGAGGCCGTCCGCACTCCGGGTGGGTGCGGGCGGTGCGGCCACGGCGAGCGGCCGCGGTTGTCGCCGAGCGCTCGCCCGCAGTGGCGGGACGGCTCCCGGAGACGTCCGGCGGGCCCCCGGTCAGCTCTGGTTGAAGAAGCCGTCGGCCGGACGGCCGCCGGGCTCGCCGTTCACCACCTGGGTGTGGGCGGGGGTCAGCAGGAACACCCGGGTCGCCACGCGTTCGATCGAACCGCGCAGGCCGAAGGTCAGTCCCGCGGCGAAGTCCACGACGCGCTTGGCGTCGGTGGGATCCATGGCCGTGAGGTTGACGATCACGGGTACGCCGTCCCGGAAGAGCTCGCCGATGCCGCGCGCGTCCCGGAAGCTGTCCGGGGTGACGGTGGCGATCCGGCGGCCCGTGTCCACGGCCTTCTCGGAGGCCACCTGCACACGAGGGTCGGTCACCCAGGGCTGGTTCGTACCGGTTTCTGCCTCCTCGGAGTACTCGTCGTCGTAGTACCGCTCGTCGTTGTCCTCCACGAGGCCCAGCCAGGCACTCGCCTTGCGCACCGATCCCATGGACGCCTCCTCTCACCGCGGTTCGTTGGTGTTCCGCATCTCTTTCCTATCCCTATGGTCGTCCATGATGCGGATGCTGCGCCAAGGGGATAGTCGTCGCGCGCGCGATTCGTGACGTGACTGGTGCAGAACATGTGGCGATTCGTCAGGGTTCAAGCGCTATGGGCGGGTTGCGGAAGGAAAATATGATGCGCCCGTCCGTACGGGTGACCTGGGGGACGTACGGGTGAACGGGTCACTCGATACGATGCACGCCACGCACGCGCACATGTGCGGCGTCAGGTGAGCGGCTCGGGGGATCGTCGTGTTCGGAATAGTGAGGCCCTGTACCCATCGGCTGTCCGAAGGGCTCAAGACGGAGTGGATGGCCCATCTCTGCGGGCTCTGCCTCGCCCTCCGGGCGGATCATGGGCAGTTCGCCCGGATCGTCACGAACTATGACGGTCTGATCGTCTCCGTCCTGACGGAAGCTCAGACGGAGCGCACCACCGGGCAGCGGCGCACCGCCGGACCGTGCCCGCTGCGCTCCATGCGAACGGCTCCGGTCGCCCGCGGGGAGGGCGCCAGACTCGCCGCAGCCGTGTCCCTCGTGCTGGCGTCGGCGAAGGTACGCGACCACGTGGCCGACCGGGACGGGCTGTTGAAGCGCCGCCCGGTCGCCGCGGCGGCCCGCCGGGTCGCCGCCGGCTGGGACCGGGCGGGCGCGCGCACCGGTGCCGAACTGGGCTTCGACACAGCGGTGCTGGTCGACGCCGTCGACCGGCAGACCGGCATCGAGTCCCTCGCCGGACCCGGCACCTCCCTGCTGGCGGTCACCGAACCCACCGAGACGGCGACCGCCGCCGCCTTCGCGCACACCGCCGTCCTCGCGGGCAGGCCGCAGAACGCCGCGCCGCTCGCCGAGGCCGGACGGCTCTTCGGGCGGCTCGCCCACCTGCTGGACGCCGTCGAGGACAGGGAAGCTGACGCCGCGTCGGGCGCCTGGAACCCCCTCACCGCGACCGGCACCCCGCTCGCCGAGGCCCGGCGTCTGTGCGACGACGCCCTCCACGGGGTGCGCCTCGCGATGCGGGACGCGGAGTTCACCGACGCCGCACTGGCCCACGTCCTGCTGGTCCACGAACTGCGGCGCTCCGTTGACCGGGCGTTCGGATCCACATCCTGCTCGCACCGGCCGGACGGGCAGCCGACGGCGGCGTACGGTCCCCAGCCGGGCAATCCGTACGCCCCGGCGCCGGGCGGACCCTCCGGCCCGCCGCTGCCGCCCGAGCCCCCGCGCAACCGGCGCGGCCTGATCACCGGATGCCTGGTGTGGACAGGGCTCGCCTGCACCTGCCAGATGTGCTGCCGCGGCACCTTCCACGACCCCTGGAGCGGCCAGGAGCGCGAAGGCCTCTGCCACAAGTGCGACTGCGGTGACTGCTGTGACGGCTGTGAATGCTGCGGCAACTGCTGCAGTTGCTGCGGTGAGGGTGACGGCTGCGACTGCGGGTGCGACTGCTGAGCCGGCTTCCGCCGCCCCGGGGGCGCCGGGTCCCGGGCGGCGAGGTCTGCGATGCCCTGGTCCCCGCCCGGCCGGTGCCCCACGTCGGCGGGACGCGGACGTGGGTACCGTCCGCCCCGGGACCGTTGACCGCGGCCCGGAACGCCGGCGCCGGCGGGGTGCCGCTTCCGGGATCCGTCCTCAGGTCGCACCTCGGACCGGCGGAACCCGTATGGAAAGGTTGACCGCATGAGCACGGACGCACAGGACGACAGCCGGGGCAGCCGGGCCGGCGAAGACCTCCGGGCGTGGCAGCGCTGGCACGAGGAGCGCATCGTGGCGGTCGCCGCACCGCACGGGCCGCTCTCGCTCACCGGCACCCACTGGCTCTCCGACCACCCGGACGGTCGCATTCCGGGCGTGCCCGGGCTGTGGATCGCGGGCGACGACGGGGTCGTCCTCACCGCCACCGCCGAGGACGGGCTGACCGTGGACGCGAGGCCCGTGGACGGTGACGTACGGCTCACCGCCGACCGCGGGCCGATCGGCGCGTCGCGGGTGGCACTGGGCGAGCGGAGGCTGGTGGTGCTGAGCCGCGAAGGCCTCTGGGCCGTGAGGGACTTCGACCCGCAGTCACCGGGCCGGCGCCGCTTCAGGACCATCGACGCCACTCCGTACGAGCCGCGCTGGTCCCTGGACGGCGTCTTCCGGCCGTACGACGCCGAGCGGACGGTACGGGTCGGCAACGCCGACGGGCGCGAGCGTGGGCTGGGCCTCAGCGGCGAGATCGCCTTCACGCTGGAGGGCGTCGAGCACACGCTCCAGGCCGCGGTGGAGCCCGACGGATCGCTCTGGGCCGTGTTCGCCGATGCCACCAGCGGGGACAGCAGTTACCGCTTCCGCTTCCTGCGGCCGGGGGCGCCCGACGCACAGGGCAGGGTGAACGTCGACTTCAACCGGACGCTGCTGCCGCCCTGCGCCTTCGCCGACCACTTCATCTGCCCGCTCCCGCCGCCGGGCAACACGCTCACGGCCGCGGTCCCCGCAGGGGAGCGGAACCGTATCGACGACTGACGGGACCACCCGCGGGCGCCGGGCCGCAGGCCGTCGCCCGTGGGCGGACGGCCTCATCCCCGGCGGCGGCGACCGCATCCCCGGGGCCCGGGCTTGCTCCGGCCAGGCCGCCGAAGCGCTCAGCGCGTACGGCGTCGGCGCGTACGGACGCCGGGCACCTTCGCACTCCCGTGAGCCCCCGCCGATTCCCGGCGAGGGCTCCCGTTCGGCCCGCGGCCTTTGAGAAGATGTCGAAACGGTCGGTCGCAGAGGTAGCACGGGGGCGGACGCGGTGCCCGCCGGAGGCCTGTCCTCCGGGCCCCCGCAGACACCCAGGGGGTTCCAGGTCCGTGAAACGCATCGGAGTGACCGGTCACCGATCCATTCCCCCGGAGGCCCACCCGCACGTGCTGGAGGGGATCCGGGCGGTGCTCCGCGCGGCGGGAGGATCCCTGGAGGCACTCTCCAGCCTGGCGGTGGGGGCCGACCAGATCTTCGCCGACCTCGCGCTGGCGCACGGCGCCGAACTCACCGCCGTTATCCCCAGCGGCGACTACGAGGCATGCTTCGCCGAGGCCGCCGACCTGGCGCGCTACCGCACGCTCAAGGCCAGGGCCGTACGCGAGGTCCGGCTCGACTTCGCGCACTCCACGGACGAGGCCTACTACGCTGCGGGCGCCTACATCGCCGACCACTGCGACCGGCTGCTCGCCGTCTGGGACGGCAGGCCCGCGCGCGGTCTCGGCGGCACCGGCGACATCGTCACGTACGCCCGCTCCCTCGGCCGGCCCGTCACCGTCATCTGGCGCGACGGCGTGGAGCGGAGCTGACCGGCCGAGCGCCGGCGCGCCCCGGACGGAGCGGGAGCCCTCGGCACGGTACGGGGAAGGGTACCGAGGGGTCCGTGCCCGGGCCGGGCCGGGCCCGGTCCGGGACCGGCGCCCGCCGTCCGGCCCGAGGTCCGGCAGCGGCGCCGGCCCGGGTCCGGGCGCCGGCCGGTACCGGCCGGGGACTCCGGCTCACATCCGGTGTCTGGCCAGCCAGTCCGTGTGCTCGGGCGAGACGATCCGCTCGGTCTCGAAGACGGCTGCGGCCCACTGCCGTTCGGTCAGCGTGGTCTCCATGGCGGCCTGCATGTTCTCCAGGTCCTCCTCCACCAGCGAGTGTGCGGACACCAGCGGATGATGGCGGCGCGTCTCGTTCCAGGCGAGACAGGCCGCCGCGGCAGCGGAGAACGACCCGGTCAGCGCGAACGAGTCCCCCGTCCCGAAGGTCTGCAGCGCGGCGAGGGCCAGGGCCGGCAGCGTCAGCACGGCGATGGTGCCCGCCCAGACGACCGCACCCCGCCGGGACACCTGCCTGCGCCTGCGGTACCAGCGCCGCTGCTCGATGAGCCGGTCCCGGATGTAGGTCTCCTTGCGTACGGTGAACGCCCTGTCCCGTAACTCCCGCATGGACGTGGTGATGAGGCCCTCGCCCGCGTCCGTCATCGCGTCCCGGGGGTCCACCCAGCCGACCTTCCGCAGCTCCTGGAGGCCTTCCTCGAGCCGGTTGGCGAACACCGCCTCCGGATGCAGGGTGCCGGTGTCGAAGGGCGATCCGTGGACCGCGTAGCGCCAGCAGTTGGACTTGATGAACTCGGCTGCGGACCGGTTGAGTTGCCAATGCGACTTTGCTTTGCGCCGCGAGGCGACGAACGTCGCGATCAGGACACCCAGGTAGGCCAACACCGCTATAGAATCAAGGAGTTGGACGCCGCCGGCCACCTCGACGTGCCAGGGCAGGGCGGCGGGCACGGTGCCGACGACGAGCAGGGCGAGCTGGCCCCGGGTGGTGTTCAGTGCCTCACGCTGGCGCGCGACGGCGACGGCGTCGGTGTGGTGGAAGAGTGCGGGCAGATCAGCGCTCCTGAAGACCATGCTCTGCAACGGTCCGGGAATCGCCGTCATGATCACTCCTGTATTCGATGTAGTGGTCACCCGGTACTCGGAATGAATGGGTTGCCGCGCATGTGGAGCAGTCTTCGAAATCACCCGGGTTACGGCCGAACGCGCTGAGTTGCGCACCGGGGCCATGAGAGTAAAGTCGTGCCGCCGGACACTGCAATGGTGCAGGTGCCGGTGCAGTTTCCGTGTCCGGAACGAGCCCCTCAAGGACGGCCGTGAAGACCTACGAATCCCCCCAGAACTTCGCTGTTGCGAAGCGTCGTGTCCCGCTCGCCCAGATCGACGTTTCCGGCAGCGCCGCCGCCGAGAAGCTCGGGCGGGTGCTCGCGACGACAAGCGGTCGCCCGACGCGGTCCTCGACGTTCAACTCCGCGCTGTAATCATTCCGCTGCGTTCGCTGGCCAAGGGCTGTCCCGCAATTCCCGGCGGGCGCGCGACGACAGCTACGGCACCTCGCCGCGTTGTCGGAACGTCCCCATACATCCAGTATGCGGACGCTCCTCCGCCTTGCTATGCACCGCATCTGACGCCGCTCGCTGATCCACCGGGAATCCCGGGACAACCCTTAGAATGGCGGAATGACAGGACCCGCGGTCCCATTCCGCGAAATCGTTCTGAAGGTCCATAGCAGGTGCGATCTCGCATGCGATCACTGCTATGTCTACGAACACGCAGATCAGAGCTGGAGAACCCGGCCCCGAGCTGTTTCCGATCACGTCATCGCCCGGACGGCACAGCGCCTCGCCGAGCACGCCGAGACGCACGCACTGCCCTCCGTGTCAGTGATCCTGCACGGAGGGGAGCCCCTGCTCGCCGGCCCCGCCCGTCTGCGCCGGGTCTGCGAAGAGTTCCGCAAGGCCCTGTCGGACATCGCCGATCTGGATCTGCGGATCCACACCAACGGCCTCCAGCTCAGTCCCCGCTACCTGGACCTCTTCGACGAGTTCGGCGTGAAGGTGGGCATCTCCCTCGACGGCGACCGTGCGGCCAACGACCGGCACCGGCGCTTCGCCGACGGACGCAGCAGTCATCCCCTCGTCCTGAAGGCCGTCGACCTGCTGCGGCAGGAGCGCTACCGCCATCTCAACCTCGGGCTCCTGTGCACCATCGACATCGAGAACGACCCTCGCGCGGTCGTGGACGCCCTCACCGAACTCGACCCCCCGGCCGTCGACTTCCTTCTGCCGCACGCCACCTGGGACGAGCCCCCGCCCCGCCCGGACGGGTCGCCCACGGCCTACGCCGACTGGCTCCTCGCGGTCTTCGACCGCTGGCAGGAGCAGGGCGCCACGGTGCCTGTGCGGCTGTTCTCCTCGGTCCTCTCCACGCTGCGCGGCGGACCCGGTCTGACGGAATCCCTCGGCCTCGCCCCCACGGATCTGGTGGTGGTCGAGACGGACGGTCAGCTGGAGCAGGTCGACTCCCTCAAGACCGCCTACGAGGGCGCGGCGGCCACCGGATTCGACGTGTTCTCGCACTCCTTCGACGAGGTCGCCGCCCACCCGGGGGTCCGGGCGCGCCAGCTCGGTCTGGCGGGCGTCAGCGAGACGTGCCGCCGGTGCCCCGTCGTACGCTCGTGCGGTGGCGGGCTCTACGCGCACCGGTACAGCTCGGCCCGTGAGTTCGACAACCCCTCCGTCTACTGCGCCGATCTGGAAGCGCTGGTGCGGGGAATCAGCGCCCGCACGGCGTCGTCCGTGGCGCCCGCGCTGACGGACCGGCGAGAACTGACCGCCGCGCAGCACGACCTGACCCGCACGCTCCTGGCCCGCCTCCACGAGGCACTGGGCGGCAGGGGCGGCGCCCGGTGGGACGAGGCCTGGGAGCTCGCCGGGGCGGTGGAGGCGACGGACGAGGGTGCCGAAGGCCTCGACCGGGTACTGGCCCATCCGTACACGCGCACCTGGCTGCTGGACGTGCTGGAGGGACTGGACGCCGACCGGGACGACGCGGTCGACGGTGCGCTACGGCTGCCCTCGTACGTCGCCGCCGCCGCGGTGCGGGCCGGACTGGACCTCACCGTGGAGGTGGGCTACCGCGAGGGCGGTCTCTTCCTGCCCACGCTCGGCGAGTTGTGGGTCGGAGGGCCGGGGGAGGCCGGTTCGGTGCGGGTTCGCGCCGCCGGTGACGGCTTCGTGGTCCGCGCGGGCGACGGAACCGAGACGAGGGTGTCGCCGGGAGCACACAGCCCGCGGTGGCTGCCGGTGCGGCACATCGATCCGGGCGGCAGCGAGGGCCCGCGCCTGGCGCTCGACGACCTGGACCCCTACCGCGACTGTTTCACCGCTCCCGCCGCGCCCCGGCTGGGGCGGGCGGAGGCCGGCCGGTGGAGCGCGGCCGTCACCGAAGCGTGGAAGCTGCTGCGTGACGCCGCGCCCGCAGACGCGGCCGACGCCGCCGGGGGCCTCACCACGATCACCCCCCTCGTGCCCGGACGGAACGCCAAGCGGCCGCACGGCTACGGGACGGTGGGACTCATGACGGCCGGAGACCCGCGGGAACTGGCGCTCGGGCTGCTGGGCGGGTTGCGGCGCAGCCGGCTGCGGGCGCTCCTGGACGTCACGGACCTGTACGCGCTGGACGGAGCCTGGACGTACCGGCCACCGTGGGACCGGAATGCCACGGTTCCGTTTTCCGGACTGCTGGCCGATACGTATGAGCGAGTGGGGCTCGCTTTCGTCGATCCCGCATTTCTGGACGGCGTTCCGCAGGCCCTCGACATGCTGGAATCGGCCGCCGAGCCGACTCTCGGCGGAATGCGGCTCCTGGAGTCGCTCCGGGAGGAGGCGGGTGGTGCACATGGGACAAGGGGGAGGAACGCCCCCATGAATGCCGTAGAAGAAGAACGCCCTCGCTGAAACGTGGGTATGGATGTCTGAAAAGCGGCGTTGTTTGACCGAACGCCATGGGGGTGGAGCAAGGTCCGCTCCGGAATGATGAATGCGCTCGCACCCCTCCACAGTCCCGGGATGCGGGTGCTCACACAGGACGGGGGTCGTGTGCACGCATTGACGCAGCAGCGAGCGGACCATCGGCCGTACTTCTTTCTCAGCTACGCGCATACACCGGGGTACGGCGGTGGGACGGACCCGGATATGTGGGTCGAACGGCTTTTCCAAGATCTTTGCGGCCACGTGATGGCCATGACCAACCTGCCCGCCGGTGCTGCCGCAGGCTTCATGGACCGGGAAATGCGCTCGGGGGAGGGCTGGTCCGAACGGCTGGGTGGCGTGCTGGCCAACTGCCGGGTCTTCGTGCCGCTGTTCTCCCCTCGCTATTTCGCCAGTGAGATGTGCGGCAAGGAGTGGTACGCCTTCGAACAGCGGGCCATCCACCACAGAGCCCGTTCGAACGAGCCGGCAGAGGCGATCGTCCCCGCACTCTGGGTCCCGGTACCACCCAGCCAACTACCGGGCCCCGCAGAGCGGTTACAGTTCAATCACCGTGACTTCGGTGACCGCTACGTCAGCGACGGCCTGTACGGGCTGATCAAACTCCGGATCTTCGCCCAGGAATACGAGCGGGCGGTCTACGAACTGGCGAAACGCATTGTCAGCGTGGCCGACACCGTACGCATCGACTCGGGAAGACCGCTCGACTTCCGCCTCGTCCCGAGTGCGTTCGGGCCCCGGGACAGCGGCGCGGGTGCTCCTCGGCCCATGCGCATCACCATCGCGGCGCCCACCCGCCATGATCTGCCCGAAGGGCGCAACCCGGTCTACTACGGCGACAACCCCCAGGAGTGGAATCCCTACCACCCGGCTGCGGCCAGACCCCTGGCCTACGTCGCCGAGGAACTGGTGCGTTCCCTCAACTACCAGGCCGTCGTCACCTCGTTCGACGAGGAATCAGGGCATCCGGAGGGGAAGCAGACCCCCAGTACCCCGGAGATACTCCTCGTCGACCGCTGGGCGCTGCAGGACGAGGACCGAAGGCGCCGGCTCGCCGCCTTCGACGCGGAGAACCGGCCTTGGGTGACCATGGTGGTGCCCTGGTGCAGGGAGGACCATCAGAGCAGGGCCGCGGAGGCCGAACTGACCGAGAAGCTCGAGCAGACGATGCCGGCCAAGATGCGGCAGGGGCGGGCCTTCTGCCGCGCCGCGGCCAAGGGGGTACCCACCATGGAGGCGTTCGGGCAGATCCTTCCCCAAGTGGTCGAGGTGGCCGCCCAGCAGTATCTGCGGCATGCCGCGGTCTATCCCCCCGCGGGCGGACGGCACAGTGAACGGACGCGGCTGATGGGGCCCATGGGCGGCAGCACGCAGTTCATACCCGACATGCACGACCCTGCGACGGATGCGGAGGACGTATGACAGCCGGTCGTGACGGGCGCGTCGTCACTTTCTACTCGTACAAGGGTGGCACGGGCCGCACCATGGCCCTCGCCAACACCGCCTGGATCCTCGCGGCCAACGGCAAGCGGGTCCTGGCCGTCGACTGGGACCTGGAAGCCCCCGGACTCCACCGCTTCTTCCACCCCTTCCTCGATCCCTCGACCCTCGGCGCCACCACGGGCGTGATCGACCTGATCACCGAGTACGCCTGGGCCGCCACCAACCCCGCCCAGCGCGCCGACGACTGGCACCGCGACTACGCCCGCATCCAGCCGCACGCGGTCTCCCTGAACCCGGAGGCGCTCGGCTGGGAGTTCCCGCGGGGCGGCACACTCGACTTCGTCTCCGCCGGACGGCAGAACCGCGAGTACTCCGCCACCGTCTCCACCTTCGACTGGGACAACTTCTACGACCGGCTCGGCGGCGGCCACTTCTTCGACGCCCTGCGCGACGACATGAAGGCCAACTACGACTACGTCCTCATCGACAGCCGTACCGGCCTCAGCGACATCGCCGACATCTGCACCGTCCACCTCCCGGACGTGCTCGTCGACTGCTTCACCCTCAGCGACCAGTCCATCGACGGCGCCGCCGCCGTAGCCCGGCAGATCGCCGAGCGCTACACCGGCCGTCCCATCTCCATCTTCCCCGTTCCCATGCGGATCGACGAGGGGGAGAAGGAGAAGGCCGACGCCGGCCGCGCCCTGGCCCGGCTGAAGTTCGACAGGCTGCCCCGCGACCTGTCCGGCGACGAACTCACTGCCTACTGGGGCGCGGTGGAGATCCCATACCGCCCCTACTACGCGTACGAGGAGACCCTCGCCACCTTCGGCGACGAGGCGGGGCTGAGCAACTCCCTGCTGTCCGCCTTCGAACGCCTCACCGCGGTCGTCACCCAGCAGGAGATCACCTCCATGCCCCCGGTGGGCGAGGAGGTACGGCTGCGCATCCGTGACGCCTTCACGCGGCGCAGGCCCGCGTTGCCCGCCGACCTCTTCCTCAGCTACGTGGCGGAGAACCGGATGTGGGCCGACTGGGTCGAATCGGTCCTCACGCGGGCCGGCTTCCGGGTCGTGCCGCGTGACGTGTCCGCCGACCCCGGTTCCCCCGACACCGGGCACCATCCGCCCGAGACCGCGGCCCGCACCGTGGTGCTGCTCTCCAGTGCCTATCTGAAGTCCCAGCGGGCGGTGGACCTGTGGGAACGGGCGGTCTCGGACGATCCGGGCGGCGGCCGGCGGCAGCTGCTGCCGCTCAGGGTCAGCGACGTACGGCTGTCCGCGCCCTACATCGACCGCAACCCGGTCGACCTGTTCCGGCTGGACGAGGTGCACGCCACCACCGCTCTGATGCGGGCCCTGGACAGACCCGTACAACTCGGCGACGGTGTGTCGCCCGGCCCCCGCTTCCCCGGCACCGTGCCGCGGATCTGGAACGCGCCGCCGCGCAACCCGGGCTTCACCGGCCGTTCCATGGTCCTGGAGCGGATGCGTGACCAGCTCGGTGGCGGTATGGCCGTGGTACTGCCGCAGCCGCAGACCCTCTACGGGCTCGGCGGTGTCGGCAAGACCCAGGTGGCCCTGGAATACGTGCACCGCTTCATGGCCGACTACGACCTCGTGTGGTGGATATCGTCCGAGCAGACCGACGACGTGGTCGCCAGCCTCGCCGAACTCGCCGTACGTCTCGGAGCCCAGGGCGGCGACGACATGTCCGCCGCCTCGAAGGAGGCCGTTGACCTGCTGCGACGTGGCGTGCCGTCCGACCGCTGGCTGCTGGTCTTCGACAACGCCGACGATCCCGAACGGCTCAGGCGCTACTTCCCGCAAGGCGGATCCGGCCACATCCTGGTCACTTCCAGGAACCAGGCCTGGTCCCAGCACGGTGACGCGCTGCCCGTCGACGTGTTCCTCCGCGAGGAGTCGATCGAGCACCTCCAGCGCCGCGCCCCGGGCCTGAGCGACGCGGACGCCGCGGCGGTCGCCACCGCCGTCGGGGACCTGCCGCTCGCCGTCGAGCAGGCGGCGGCCTGGATCGCGGAGACCGCCACCCCCATCGACGCGTACCTGGACCAGCTGGCCCGCCAGGCTCCCCAGGTCCTGGCCCTGAACCAGCCGGCCGGTTACCCGGAGCCCGTCGCGGCGACCTGGAACATCTCCATCGCCCGCCTCAAGGAGCGGTCGCCCGCCGCCGTGCGGCTGCTCCAGCTCTGCGCCTTCTTCGCCCCGGAGCCGATCTCCGCGAACCTCCTCTACAGCAAGGAGATGATCGAGGCGCTGAAGCCGTACGACGCCTCGCTCCAGGAGAAGCTGGTCCTCGGCCGGGTCATCCGGGAGATCGGCCGCTTCGCCCTCGCCAAGGTCGACCAGGTGTCCAACTCCATCCAGGTGCACCGCCTGGTGCAGGCCGTGATCCGGGCCCAGCTCAGCGACGAGGAGCAGCGCGAGGCCCGGCACGTCGTGCACCGCATCCTGGCGGGCGCCCGCCCCGACGACGACGAGCCGATCGACAACCCGGAGACGTGGCCCCGCTTCGCCACCATCTGGCCGCACCTCGGGCCCTCCGACGCGCGCAACTGCAGGGAGCCGGAGACCCGGCGGCTGCTGATCGACCGGGTGCGCTACCTGTGGAAGCGCGGAGACGTCCGCACCGCCGGAGCGCTGGGCGAGGAACTGCGCGAGGTCTGGCTGGAGATGCTGGGGGAGCGGGACCTGCAGTACCTGTACCTGTGCTTCCACCTCTCCAACATCCTGCGCACCCGTGGGCGGTACGTGGAGGCCAAGGAGCTCGACGAGTTCACCCTCCACCGCCAGCGGGAGGTACTGGGGCCCGAGCATCCGCACACGTACATGACCACCAGCAGCCTCGCCATCGACCTGGGACTCCTCGGTGACTACACCCGGGCGATCGAGCTGGCGACGGAGGCGCACGAGGGGTTCAGCCAGATCTTCCACGACAGGCACCCGAGGACCCTGGCCGCGGCCAACAACCTGGCGCTGAACCTGCGCAGTGTCGGGCAGTACGCACGGGCCCGGGAGATCGACCAGGACGTCTACGACCTGCGGTCCGAGGTGCTGGGACCGGAGCACCCGTACAGTCTGTCCTCCGCCATGAGTCTGGCCCGCGACCTGCGGGAGGTCGGACGATACGAGGACTCCGTGGGTCTGCTCGCCCGTACGTACGACAGCTTCAAGGCGACACTCGGGCGGACCTATCCCACCACGCTGAGCGCCGCCAAGAGCCTGGCGGTGTCGCTGCGCAGGGCGGGGCGGCTGGAGGACGCGCGCCGGCTGACCGTGGCCACCCGTGCGAGGTACCGGGCCAAGTACACGTCGGCCAACCCCGAGTCGCTGGCGTGCGACCTCAACATGGCGGCCGACCTGTTCGCCGCCGGGGAGGCGGCGGAGGCCCGGGACGCCGCCCAGGAGGTCGTCGACCAGTACATGAAGGTGCCGGGGGAGAAGCACCCGTACACGCTGGCCGCACAGAACAACCTCGGTGTCTACCTCTCGGGCGCGGGTGCCCCCGAGGACGCGGAGACGCTGCTGACCCGGGTGGTCGCTTCGATGCGTGAGGTGTTCGGACGCGAGCACCCGAACACCCTGTTCTCGGTGATGAACCTGGCGAACGCCACGGCCGACCGGGGTGAGCTGGAGATCGTGCTGGAGACGGAACGCCAGGTGTCGGGGCAGCTCAGGGAGGTCCTCGGGGCGCACCACCCGGAGACACTGGCCATGATGTCCAACATGGCGGTCACGCTCGACGCGATGGGGCGCACGGACGAGGCGCTGCGGCTACGGACCGAGACGGGGGACGAACTGGCACGGCAGCTCGGGGACGACCATCCCCTGACCCGGATAGCGCGGGACGAGCGCCGCTTCCGGCGCGAGCTGGAACCGATGTCGGTGTGAGGGTTCGGCGGGGGCTCCCGGACGGAGCCTCCGCCGCCTTCGTCTCTCGTTCCGCTGTCTCCCCGTTGCGCTGTCTCCCCGTTGCGCTGTCTCCCCGTTTCCTGTTTCCTCGGTTCCTTGTTTTCAGCAGACTGCGGCTTCCCGGTCGTCCAGCAGCCAGTTGAGCACCGAGGGCAGTACGGAGAGCGCGTCGAAGTGCGCCGCCGTGGGTTCCATCACGGCGGTGACGTCCGGGATCCGTCCGGCCAGCCAGCGGGAGTGGCCGACCGGTGAGAACACGTCCTTCTCGCCGTGCCACAGCATCACGGGGCCCGTGATCTCCGCGGGGTCGAACCCCCACGGCCGGCAGAACGCGATGGCGTCGTCGATCCATCCGTACGCCGAATGCCGCAGGCCCTCACGGTAGTTGGCGAGCAGCATCGCGCGGATCCCCGCGTCGTTGACCACGGTCCGGTCGGAGTCGGTGAGCTCCCGGCGCAGGTCGTCAAGGAGCCGGGCGGGGTCCTGCCGGATCTCCGCCGAGCGGCTGATGAAGGACTGGGCGAGCCCGTCGGGATCGGCCGCGGCCCTGGAGTACGCGAGCACGTTCGACGCGGCCATCCCGTCGAACCAGTCCAGGCCCTCGGCGTCCCAGGGGGCCAGGCCCACCAGTGCGGCGGTGCGGGTGACCCGGTCGGGCATCAGTGCGGCACAGGCCAGGGCGTGCGGCGCGCCACCGGACCGGCCGACCACGGCGAACCGCTCCAGCCCCAGGGAGTCGGCGATCGCCCGCACGTCGTCGACGACGTCCGCCACCCGGCGTCCCGGCCGCCGGTCGGAACCGCCGTAACCCGGGCGGTCGTAGGCGATCAGCTGCATCTTGCGCTGGTAGAGCACCATTCCGCGGGGAGCGGGTCCGAGTCGGCTGCCCGGCATTCCGTGCAGGAGGAAGACCGGTCGGCCGCGCGGATCCCCTTGCCGCTCGACCATCAGCTGCCGCCCGTCCGACACGCGCACCCGACTGCGCACCCCACCGCCTCCGCCCGCTCGCCCCGCCACCGGCCGGGCAGCAACTGCCCGGCGTGTGCTGCCCGTTCGATGATGTCCTATCCAGGGCGATTGCGGCACTCCGCGTGATGGGGAACCGGAGGTGTTCGGAGCGTTCAGGGGTGTTCGGGGGTGCCGGGGGTGTCCGGCTCCGGGAACCCGCTCCGTGGTATCCGGACGTCCTGGGCGCTTTCAGGACAAGCCCGGTCCTCACCGGCTGCCGGTCCCGGGGGCACCGTCTGCGCCTTACGCATGACGAGGGGCGCCCGCATCACGTCACGTGCTGCGGGGGCCGTCATTCCGTCGAGAATCTTGTTGAAGTCAGCTCCGAGCAAGCGACACGAACGCCGCCCACTCGCCACGGCCGACCCGCAGTACCGGACCGTGGCCCGTGACCTTCGAGTCCCGTACGTACACCGCACCGTGGCCGGCGGCCACCTCCAGGCAGTCTCCGCCGCCCGATCCGCTGTAGCTGCTCTTGAACCAGCGCAGCTCGTGCACGTTCCCGGTTCCCTGCTTCACGCTCATGTCTCTCCCACCAGCCGTTCGATGAGCCGTGCAGACTCCTGGGCGTTCAGCGCCTGCGATCGCAGCTTGCCATATCGCAATGCGAAGCCGCTGACGTCTGCAGGATCACTGACGATGCACCCGATCTCCTGCGCCTCGATGTATCCGAGCCGCCTGAGCTCACTCGTCTCGACCAGGACGAACGGACCGTCCAGGCCGGGATGGAAGCCACTCCCGGCCGGCATCACCTGGACTTCCACATTGCGCGAAATGCCCACCTCCAGCAGGTGTCGCCACTGCTCCCGCATCACCTCGACGCCGGCCACGGGGTTCCGCAACGCCTCCTCACCGATGATGAACGACAACTCCGCCATCGGGTCCCGCGTCAGCAGCCGCTGGCGGCCCAGCCGGGCCTCAGTGTGCTGGTCGACGATCTCCTCGCTGAACGGCGGGCAGTGGCCGGCGAACACCGCTCGCGCGTACGCCTCCGTCTGCAGCAGTCCCGGCACCAGGAGCGGGTCGTACGAGAAGCGACTCAGCACCTCCGCCTCGATGAGCGCGAAGTTGCGGAAGAACCGGGGAAGCTTCGCCCGGTCCACCTCGGTCTGGAGCACGTCCAGCACGCCCCCCGCCCCCAGCACCCGCTCCGCCGCGACCGTGAACGTCACCTTCGCCGCCCGCCTGCCCTGCTCGACCGAGGCGACCTGCTCCAGCGAGTACCCGATGGCCTCGCCCAGCGCCTGCTGGTTCAGTCCGGCACGCCTGCGCAGGTGCTGGAGGAGCGTTCCGTACGCCACCCACATCCCCGGCAGATCGTTGTCCTCCTTCGCCTTGACCTTCGTCGCTCGCCCATTACCCGTCTCCCGCACTGCCCTCACACCCTTCCGGCCACCCCACTGCGACGGGACATGGTTCAACAGCAGGGGCCACTCCCGCGTCACTGCCCCGGACTCGTACAGCACCCGTACAAGCCGGACGGGCCCCTTATCCGCCGGAGCGCGCTCCCTCGCCGCGGATCCCAGGGGCGTCGCGGTCCGGGAAGCGGCCGGCCGGGACGGCGGGCCGGCGTACGGACGATGTGTTGGTGCCTCCCGGCGCTCCGCGCGCGGATGCCGGGGCCAGGCCAGGCACGTACCAGGCGCGACACGGGCGCCGTGCTTTCCCCGTGCGTCCGGTGGGACGGACTCGTCGCGGGGCTCCTCCCGGCCGTAGTCGCGTGGGTGTCAGCGTTCCCCGGCCGCCGATTCGGGCCCCTTGCGGGCCTTCTTCTCGGCCTGTTCCTTCTTGTCCGCCTTCCCTGACCGTTGAGCGGGGGGCTGGGTCGCGCGGTCTTTTCCGGGTGGCGCTCCTGAGGTGTCTTCGTCCCGTGGCGCGGCCTGTGTCGCCCGGTCGTCTGACCCGCGGGCGCCCGCGCCGTCAGCGCGTGCGCCATGCGAACTCTGGGACGTGGAGGGGAGGCCTTGCCGGGATGCGCCGGCGGGACGCGTGTCGGCAGCGGTGCTGCGGCCGGAGGACGGAGCCGCTGGAGAGGTGGCCGACTCCGTCTGCGCGTTGTTGCCTGCTGCGTCCGTCGTGCGGCCGGGGGTACCGGTGACCGTGGTGGTGACACGGCTGCTGTCCGGCGGAGCGGAGGTGCCGGTGACGACGACCGCGGTCGCCACGGCAACGGTGAGTGCGGAGGCCGTACCGACTACGAGGAGACGCCTCCGAACGGGTGTGCGGGGGGCAGCGTCGTGCGTCACCGGATTCGCCTGAGTGCGGCCGACCGTCCGTGACGACTGCCGGGCAGCGGCGGGACTCGGGGTGGGCGTCGGTGGGACGAGGGACACGGGGGCGGAGTCCGCCACCGCGCTCAGTGCGTGGGCGCAGTCGCGGGCCGATGGCCGGGCCTGCTCGTCCAAGGCCGTCATGTCCCGCAACAGGCTGCTCAGTTCTTCGGGCAGCTCACGGGGCGGGACGGGGTGACGATGCAGGCGTGCGATGGCGGCCTCGAGGGGGCCACCGTCGTACTCGAGCCTTCCTGTGAGGCATTCGAGGAGTACCAGGCCGAGGGCGTAGATGTCGGTGGGCCGACCGACGGGTTGGCCGAGGACCTGCTCGGGAGAGAGGTAGGCGGGTGTGCCGACGAGCGTGCCGGTGGCGGTGCGGGTGGTCGTGTCCAGACGTCGGGAGATACCGAAGTCGGCCAGGTAGGGCCGGTCGGCATGGTCCAGGAGAACGTTGGAGGGCTTGACGTCGCGGTGGACGATTCCCGCGTCGTGCGCGTGACCCAGCGCCTGGGCGATGCCCGCACCGAGTGCGGCTGTGTCGCCGACGGGCAGCGGGCCCTCGGCGATGCGCCCCTTCAGCGTGGTCCCTTCGACCAGTTGCATGACCAGGAAGGTACGTCCGTCGTGCTGCCCGGCGTCGTAGACGGTAAGGAGTCCGGGGTGGTGGAACCGGGCCAGGATCAACGCTTCGCCGGCCAGGCTCTCCTCCCCGCCGGTGCAGGCGTCGGGCCGGAAGACCTTGACCGCGACCGGTCGTCCCAGCCGCAGATCGAACCCGCGGTACACGTCCGCAGCGCCGCCCGAGCCGACGACGCCGTCCAGACGGTACCGGCCGCTCAGCACCTCCGCCGAACACCGGGATGCTGTGGCCGGAGCGAAGTCGCGCAGCCTCATTCCCACTCCCTCTGCATCGGAGGGCTCACACCCTTGGCGGGTCCTGGACGACGCGCCTTCCTGACGCGGGTACCCGCGAGGAGCTGGTTTAGCCTCACGCCCTCGCGGACACAGCCTGCCGGTTTCCCGGTCGGACACGTTCGCCGCGGTGACCACGACCAGCCACGCCCACGGCGTCGTCCCGGCCGGACCCCGGGCCGAGGACTGGACGGCCGCCACCGTCCACGACGTCTTCGGCGTCCACGTCCGGGGGCGCCCGCAGCACGGGCCGGGCCGACCAGAACGTCACATACGCCCTGCGGACGTAACAGGCGTGGAGGGCTGGCCGTGCCGCGCTGGCTGCCCACCGCCGCTGGGCCCGCAGCAGGCGGCTCCGGCCGCTCGGGAGGCGTGGAAGCCGCCAGTGCGGGAAAACCGGCACAATCCCAGTGTGAACGGACAAGAAGTTGACCTGGCCGACCTCCTCGGTACCTGTGAGACCCCGACCCTTGAGTTCAAGCGGTCCGCGAAGCGGGAGGGGAAGCGGGAGGGGAAGCGCGGAGACGCCATCGGTAACGCTGTCTGCGCCATGGCCAACGACCTCGCGGGCAAGGGCGGCGGCGGGGGCATCCTCCTCGGCGTCGCTGACGACGGGGCTGCCGGATCCTGGAGGCGCTGTGCCGTCGGCCATGCGGCTTCGGGGGTGGTCCCGTGGTCACATCCGGGTGGTGTGCTCGTTCAGCAGTTCCCGCAGCCGGCCCAGGTCCCCGGCCTCGTGGGCGCCGCGTTTGGGCAGGACGTCGAGGCACATGATGTTGGGGTCCCGGCTGAGCAGGACGAAGTGCCCGGCGGTCTCGCGGTAGCCCCGGAAGACGGACCACTTCTGGGTGAGTGCGCTGTGGTCGTTGGCGCAGGTGATCCCGGCCGGGGAGACGGTGACCCGGTACTCGCCCTGCCAGCCGACGAGCCGCTGCACACTGGCGGCCTGGAGGCGCGGATACCCGCACAGCACCAGGACGACGAACAGGAACAGAACGGTGGAGACCGCGTCGACACGCCCGCGGCCCACGGTCGAGAGCACCCACTGCCCCACCCACAGGGTGAGGAAGACGGTGCGCAGCAGCAGCCCGGTCCGCTTGATCCGCCCGCGGACCCGCAGGCCGACCAGGGTGTCCGCGGGCTGGGGCCGGAACGACAGGTGGGCGCCGGTCCGTTCGTCCAGGGTGCCGTCGGCGTGGCGGGCAACCTCCACACCGCCGTCGAGGCGTTCGGTGTCTGCGGTACTGCTGCCCTCGGCCATGGGCCCTCCCCGGTGTCAAGATCCCGCGGATCGTACCGAACTTCGGTTGGGGTGCTGCGGTCGGACGCCGCGGTGGGGCAGGCGGTGGTCGAGTATCGCGCGCAGCCGGTCCGTCGCCTCCCTGCCCACGGCCCGCTTCGGCAGGTAGTGCACGACGAGGAGGTAGGGCGCGGGTGACAGCAGGACGAATCCGGTGGCGGTCTCCACGTATCCGCCGAGGCTCCGCCAGCCACGGCGGGTCTCCATGTCCGCGCAGGCCAAGCGCACCCCGTCGCCGGAGTCGGCGACGGCCACGCTCCACGGCCCCAGCGGGGCGCCCATCCTGGTGTGCCAGGCGGCCAGGGCGCCCGTCCTGAGGGCGAGCCCCGACACGCAGCCGAGGAAGGCGAATCCCGCCATGAGGGCGTCGCCGGACAGGAGCCACACAGCTCCTACGAGGAACACCGGCAAGGCCAGTCCCCGCATCCGGCCCTTCATCCCGAGCGCCCGCCCACGGGCGCGGAACGCGTCGGACCAGTCCGGCCGGCCCAGCTCGTACCGCAGCGCGACGACGGCCTCCTCCGTGGTGCTGCTCAGCCCCTCTGTCACGGCCCCGCCCCTCCCTGAACTGCGGTGTGGTGGGCCGTGATCGTAACTGGAGGGGGTCCATGGCCGGCCCGCCCGGTCGTCACCTCCGGCCGGGAGGCCGAGCCTTGGCTGCCGGTGCCCGGGCCCGGGCGGAGGGGCGAAGGTCAGGCGGCCCGGGAGAGTCCGGCGGTGTTCGCCTCGGCCGGTGCGATGCCGAAGATGTCCACTGCCTTGTAGTAGGTCCATGCCGTGGTGTTGCACGCCTCCAGCTGGCTGCCGGTGTAGCGGGCGCACACGCGCTTCAGGTCCGCGTAGAAGGCGGAGTCGATGCGGGACTTGTTCGCGGAGAACAGGCCCACGGCCTTGTAGTTGCGGTAGCCGAAGTCGTGGCGGGCGCAGGCCTTCTGGAAGGGGAAGCCGAACGGGTTGTCGGGGGAGGTGCTGCAGTAGTCCGTCGTCCAGTTGAAGCCGTACGCGGCCCAGGCGCTCTGGTTGTTGCGGGCGGTGTTCCAGGCGCTGTAGCTGGAGGCGCTCGTCTGGGTCCAGGAGCTGAGGACCTGCAGTTTGTCCGACGGGGCGGCCGAGGCGGACGCGGCGGGGATCAGGGCGAGCGGGAGCGACAGGGTGACTGCGGCGAGCGGGACGGTGAAGCGGCGACGCATGAGCAACCTCCGGAGGAAGAAATAAGGGGGTTGTGCCGGCCGTACTCCTCGCCGGTCTCGCGAGGCCGCTCCAGAATGAAGCCATGTACCTGCCATGCCCAGGGCTTCGTCAGGTAGCTGCCAAAGGTTCGGTCCGCTGTGGGGAGGCGGGCCCGTTCTCGCCACGGGCTCGGGTGACACGGCGGAGCGGCCGGCCGGCCGTCCCGTGCCCGGCAACCGGTCGCCGCAGCCCCACCCGGCCGCCGTTCACCACCGGTCGCTGCTCCCCGCAAGGCCGCCGTTACCGCCCCTGCGACTCCAGGTGATAGGTCGTGTCGACCCAGAAGCCGTTCGTGGCCCTCGCCCTGATCTCCAGTACGTACTGGCCGGGCAGCAGCGGTGCCATGCCGCCCCATATTCCCCACGCGTAGCGCTGGATCAGTCCCGTCCGGAACGGGGCGGTGAACTCCCGCAGTGGCAGCGGAATGCCGTTGAGCGAGGCCGCGGCTTCCGCGACCTTCATGGACAGGGGCACCTTCGAATACGACCTGGAGTGCTGCATGTTGAGCACCGGGAAGAACACCGGCCGGTCCGAGGGGATCGCGCAGCGCCGTTCCACCCGGCCACCGTAGGTGCCGGCCAGGAACCAGAGGTCGTGCGGCTGGTTCACGGCCGCGTGTTCGCCCGTCGTGTCCTCGACCGGGCTCCGGCCCTCGGGTGCGGACAAGGCCCACTTCCACCACCGGCCGGCGAGTCTCCCGCCCTCTTCGCCGTTCAGTTTCCACCCGCTGTCGACGGATTCCGTGCCGCTCATGAAGCCCCTCCCGCCCGCAGCCCCCTGGCCCGGGACTCGTTTCGAACGAGCAGACAGTAGCCGGGGTGAACCGGGTGCCGGCCGGTGGCCCCCGGGTCCCCGGCCGGTAGCGGCCCGCCGCGTGGACCGGGGGCGGTGCGGGAGACGCATGGAAATGAATGGTGCTATCGTCATTAGCACCATGTTGCTGAACTTGAATGCTGCGGACAGCAGCCCCCTGCACGAGCAGGTGGCGGGCGCGATCCGGCGTGCCGTCGCCGAGGGGGAGTGCTCCCAGGGAGACCGGCTGCCTTCGGCCCGGGAGCTCTCCCAGGCGCTGGGCGTCAACGTGAACACCGTGCTGCGCGGCCTGCGGGCACTGCGGGACGAGGGTGTCCTGGAGTTCCGGCGCGGCCGCGGTGTGACGGTGGCCGCCGGGGCGGACCGGCGGTCCCTGGTGCAGGAGCGCGTACGCGAGCTGGTGGGCGAGGCGGCCCGCCTGGGGTACAGCAGGAGCGACCTCGTAGAGATGATCAGGGGGATGGCGTGAGCGGTTCGACGGAGCGTGGGAGTGGGGCGGCGTGGGGAGCGGCCGGATGGTCGGCCGGGGTCGCGGCGTTGCTGGTGGGTCTGCCGCTGGTCGCGCGGGGGCGCCTGCCGGAGAGGCTGGCGACCCATTGGGGCGGAGGCGGGCGGCCCGACGGATCCATGCCCCTGTGGGCGGCGGTGGTCTTCCCGGCGCTCGTATGGATGGGGCTGGCGCTGTGTGTGGTGCTCGGGTGGCGGCGGGCGGGCGGCGCGACCAGGGGCTGGGTGGGAGCCACCCTCGGCTCGGCCGGGCTGCTCCTCGTCGGCGCCCAGGCGTCGATCGTACGGGCGAACCTGGACCGTCAGGACTGGCGTGAGGCCGGCTCGGTGACGGGCGGGGCCCTGGTGGCCATCGGTGTGGCGGCCGGGGCGGGGGTGGTCGCCTGGTTCGCGGGCCGCGACCGGTCCGCGGCCGGGGGGCGGGCGGCGGAGGGCCCGCGGATGGAGATCCCGCAGGGGCGGCGACTCGTCTGGTTCTCGCGTACCTCCAGCCCGTGGCTTCACGCGGTCTCGGCCCTGGCCGCGCTGGTGGCCGTGGCGGCGGTCCTGGCCTGGGCGGGAGGGCTGGCCGGGCCGAACTGGTCACTGATCGCACCGACCGCGTTCGTCTCGCTCGTGCTCCTGGAGTGTGCCTCCGTCCGGACGCGGGTCAGCGAGGCGGGATTCGAGGTGTCCTTCGGCCCGTTCGGTCTGCCGGTGCGGCGCTGGGCCGTGCGGGACATCGAGGCGGCCCGGGTCGAACACCGCACCCCCGCGCAGGCCGGCGGCTGGGGGTACCGGCTGAACGGCCTGGGCACCACGGTGATGCTCCGGGGCGGTGAGTGCCTTGTCGTGCGGGCCCGGGGCAGGGACTTCGCGGTGAGCGTGGACGACGCCGAGCGCGGCGCCGCGCTGCTGAACTCGCTCCGCGCCCAGGTGTGAGAGGCGCGCCCCACCCTCGCGGGAGGGTGGGGGACCGGGCGCCAGGGGCACCGGCGGCTCTGCGGGACAGGGCGGGCGGCGGGCCTCGCCGGGTGCCGGGCTGACCTTCGCGGCCCCGAGAGGCCGGGGCGCAGGGGCCGCGCGCCGGCGGACGGGGGCCGCCGGGCTCCCGGGCGCCGGGCCTCAGACGACGGTCGAGCCGCCCGGTGCCGTCGTCTCCCGGGCTGCTTCGGGGCTCCGGCGGCGCATCGCCAGGAGCAGGGTCAGGGCGGTGCCGACGACCGCCCAGGCGGAGAGCACCAGCAGGGGGCCGGTGACCGCGTTGCCGTGGAAGTAGGCGATCGAGCGGGCGACCCAGGTGCCCGCGCCGGGTGGGAGGGCCGGGCCGATCGCCCGCCAGAAGTCCGGCAGCATCGGCAGCGGGAAGGCGCCGCCCGCGCTCGGGTTGCCCGCGATCACGATCAGCAGGACGGCGAGGCCGATGCCGACGATGCCGGTGAGTGCCTGCAGGGCGAGCGTGATCATGCCGACCGCGAAGACGACCAGGGCGCCCAGCCCGGACAGTCCCCACACACTGCCCGGCAGTGCGCCGAGGATCGGCCCGATGATGACCGCGCCGCCGATCCCGCCCGCGATCGAGTACAGCGCCATGACCCCGGTGCGGATCAGCGCGCGTTCCCGGTTGGCCGGTTTGGCGCCCGCGCTGATCGCCAGGATCGAGGCGCAGAGGTAGCCGCCCACGCACCAGCCCACGACCAGGTAGAACGACGAGAGCCCGTCGAAGTCGTCCGGTGAGGCGGGGGCGACGTCCACCGCTCGCACCGTGCGCCGCTGGGATGCCTCCGCCTCCTTGATGATCTTGACCAGGGTGGTGGCCAGGACCGTGCCGCCGCCGGAGGCGACGAGCACGGTGTCCTCGGTGCCGGTGGGGCTGACGATCAGGGCGCCGTCGAGGTCCCGGTTCTCGATCTGCCTGCGGGCCTCGGCCGCGTCGGTGACCGTACGCGGGGCCAGAGGGTCGCCGGGCAGGCCGTCCAGCCGGGTGACGAGCTGCCCGGACACCTGCTGCGGGGCGACGACCCCGAAGGGGACGTCCGTCGGGTCGGGCCGGTGCAGTGCGCCGACGTAGGACGCGATGAACAGCAGTTGCAGCGCGAGCACGCCGATGACGAGCAGGGCGGCCCGTGCGGTGACGGCGTTCTTCACCTCATCAGCGAAAGTCATGCGTCCACAGTCCGGGCAGCCCGGCGTCCGCGCAGGCGGGCCGGGCCGAATGGCGGATCCGGGACCCCTGCTGGGAGCGGGTGAGGTGACCGCGCTCCGGTTATCGTACGAACGTTCGAAACTTGGTCTATGGTGGAGAGCGAGGGGGTGGTGAGAACAGATCGGTCCAGGAGGTGCGGGTGTCAGGCTTCACGCATCTGCACACCGTTTCGGGTTTCTCCCTGCGGTACGGGGCCTCGCACCCGGAGCGGCTGGCGGCGCGTGCCGCGGAGCGGGGGATGGACGCGCTCGCGCTGACCGACCGCGACAGCCTCGCGGGCACGGTCCGCTTCGCCAGGGCCTGTGAGAAGGCCGGCGTCCGGCCGCTCTTCGGGGTGGACCTCGCGGTGGCGCCTCCCGTCGGGGCGGATGGGCGTACCCACCGTGCGCGCACCCCCGTGCGCGGCGGCGCCTTCGTCGACGAATCCGCGCCCCGGGTCACCTTCCTCGCCAGGGACGGCGCCCGCGGCTGGGCCGAGCTGTGCCGCCTGGTCACCGCCGCCCACGCCCGGGCGGCGGATTGCGGGCAGCCCCTGCTCGACCGGTCGGCCCTGCCCGCCGAAGGGCTGACCGTGCTGCTCGGCCCCGCCTCCGAGGTCGGTGCCGCCCTGGCCGCCGGCCGTCCCGACCGGGCGGCCGCGCTGCTCGCCCCCTGGCGGGAGATCTACGGCGACCACCTGCGCCTCGAAGCCGTCCACCACGGCCGGGAGGGCACCGGCCCCGGATCGCTGCGGCTCGCCGCCCGTACCGTCGGCTTCGCCGCCGAGCAGGGGGTGCGGGCCGTCCTGACCAACGCCGTCCGGTACGCCGACCCGGGGCAGGGGCCCGTCGCCGATGTCCTCGACTCGGCCCGCAGGCTCGTCCCCGTCGACCCGCGCCGCTCCCCCCTCGACAGCGGGGAGCGCTGGCTCAAGGACGCCCGCGCGATGCGGGAGACCGCCGAGCGCGTCACCTCCGCCGCCGGACTCGGCCCGGGCGCGGGGGAGCGGTTGCTCGCGGAGACCCGGCACACCGCCGACGCCTGCCGCGTCGACCCCGCGGACGACCTGGGTCTGGGCAGCGTCCACTTCCCCGAACCCCGCCTCGTCGGCGCGGACCAGCGCACCGCCCAGCGGGTGCTGGCCTCCCGGGCCGCCGCGGGCATGGTGCTGCGCGGGCTCGACCACAGGCGCGAGTACTGGGAACGGATGCACCACGAACTGGACATCATCGCCCACCACGGCTTCGCCTCCTACTTCCTGACGGTCGCTCAGGTTGTCGACGACGTGAAGGGGATGGGCGTCCGGGTCGCCGCGCGCGGATCGGGCGCCGGTTCCCTGGTCAACCACCTCCTGGGGATCGCGCACGCCGACCCGGTCGAACACGGACTGCTGATGGAGCGCTTCCTGTCCACGCGGCGCTTCGTGCTGCCCGACATCGACATCGACGTCGAGTCGGCCCGCCGCCTGGACGTCTACCGCGCGATCATCGGACGCTTCGGCGCCGAGCGGGTCGCGACCGTCTCCATGCCCGAGACCTACCGGGTGCGCCATGCCATCCGGGATGTCGGGGCCGCGCTCTCCATGGACCCGGCGGAGATCGACCGGCTGGCCAAGGCCTTCCCGCACATCCGGGCCAGGGACGCCCGCGCCGCGATGGAGGAGCTGCCCGAACTGCGGGCCGTGGCCGCCCGGAAGGAGCGGTACGGCCGGCTCTGGGAGCTGGTCGAGGGGCTGGACGCGCTGCCCCGCGGCATCGCCATGCACCCGTGCGGAGTGCTGCTCTCGGACGACTCGCTGCTGCGGCGTACGCCGGTCGTGCCCACCAGCGGCGAGGGCTTCCCGATGGCGCAGTTCGACAAGGACGACGTGGAGCACCTCGGACTGCTCAAGCTCGACGTGCTCGGCGTACGGATGCAGTCGGCGATGGCGCACGCGGTCACCGAGGTGAAGCGGGCGTCGGGCGAGGAGGTCGACCTGGACGCGGTGCCGCCCGGTGACCCGGAGACGTACCGGCTGATCAGCAGTGCCGAGACGCTGGGCTGCTTCCAGATCGAGTCGCCCGGCCAGCGCGACCTGGTCGGCAGGCTCCAGCCCTCCACCTTCCACGACCTGGTGGTCGACATCTCCCTGTTCCGCCCCGGTCCCGTCGCCGCCGACATGGTGCGGCCGTTCATCGAGGCCAGGCACGGCCGCGCCCCCGTCCGCTACCCGCACCCCGACCTCGAGGAAGCACTGCGCGGCACCTACGGCGTCGTCGTCTTCCACGAACAGATCATCGAGATGGTGGACATCATGACCGGCTGCGGCCGGGGGGAGGCCGACCGGGTGCGGCGCGGGCTCTCCGACCCCGAGTCGCAGGGCCGGATCAGGACGTGGTTCGCGGCCCGGGCGGCGGAGCGGAAGTACGACGCCGAGGTGATCGCCCGGACCTGGGAGATCATCGAGGCGTTCGGCAGCTACGGCTTCTGCAAGGCGCACGCGGTCGCCTTCGCCGTACCGACCTACCAGTCGGCGTGGCTCAAGGCGCACCACCCGGCGGCCTTCTACGCCGGGCTGCTCACGCACGACCCCGGGATGTACCCGAAGCGGCTGCTGCTCGCGGACGCGCGACGGCGCGGGGTGCCGGTACTGCCGCTGGACGTGAACCGGTCCGCGGCGGTCCACCGAATCGAACTGGTGTCTGGTGACAGTGGGGAGAAATGGGGATTGCGGCTGGCTCTCTCGGACGTCCACGGCATCAGCGAGGCGGAGGTCGCCCGGATCGAGGCCGGACAGCCCTACGCCTCCCTGCTCGACTTCTGGCAGCGGGCCAGGCCCGGGAAGCCGGCCGCCGAACGCCTGGCGCAGGTAGGCGCACTGGACGCCTTCGGCGCCAACCGCCGGGACCTGCTGCTGCACCTGTCCGAACTCCACCGCGCCCGGCGGGGATCCGGGGCCGGGGGAGCCCAGCTCCCGCTCGGCGACGGACACCGGACCGGCGGTCTCGGCCTGCCCGACCTCAACGACGCCGAACGCCTCAGCGCCGAGCTCGGCATCCTCGGCATGGATGTGTCCCGCCACCTGATGGGCGATCACCAGGCCTTCCTGGAGGAGCTCGGAGCGCTCTCCGCCAAGCGGCTCCGCGAGGCCAGGCACGGCGAGACCGTGCTGGTCGCGGGCGCCAAGGTGGCCACCCAGACCCCGCCGATCCGCTCCGGCCGCCGGGTCGTCTTCACCACCCTGGACGACGGTACGGGCCTGGTGGACCTGGCCTTCTTCGAGGACAGCCACGCCGCCTGCGCGCACACCGTCTTCCACTCCTGGCTGCTGCTGGTGCGCGGTGTGGTCCAGCGGCGCGGCCCGCGCAGCATGAGCGTGGTGGGGGCGGCGGCCTGGAACCTGGCGGAGCTGGCCGAGCTGCGGCGCGACGGCGGACTCGACGCGGTCGCGGCGCGGCTGGCGGAGGTGCCCGCCACCGAGGAGGAGACGCAGGAGGAGCCCGGCCGCCGCATCCAGCTGCCCACCGGGTACGAGATGAACCCCTGGGCCGACCTCCGGCCGGCCGGTGAAGGCGCGCCCACCGGACGGAAGTTGTGGCACCGGAGCCAGGGGAGCGCGGGATGAGCGGACAGCCGACGGTCCTGAGCCTGCGGTTCCGCCGGATCGGCGGCGGGCCACCGGACAGCGCCGCTTACGAGGGGCTGCTCGCCCTGCTCGGGGCGTTCACCCCGGTCGTCGAGGCGGCGCCCCCCGACGGGGCGCTGGCCGACATCGGCGGCTCCCTGCGCTACTTCGGGCAGGACGCGGCGGGCCTGGCCTCGGTGATCCGGGTCCGCGCGCTCGCCCTGCACGGGGTGGACTGCGCGATCGGGGCGGCCCCGAACCCCATGCTGGCCAGGATGGCGGCGCGGCAGGCGGCGCCGGGGACGACCTTCGTGGTGCCCGCCGGAGGGGCGGCCGGCTTCCTCGGGAACAAGCCCGCGGCCGCGCTGGACGGCGTCGGGACGGCGACCGCGCGCACCCTGTGCGGTTACGGGCTCGACTCCGTCGGCCGGATCGCCGCCGCGCCGCTCGCCACCCTGCAGCGGATCACCGGGGTACGCACCGGGCGCGAACTGTGGGAGCGGGCGAACGGCATCGACCGTACGCAGGTCGTGCCGAACGCCGCCGCCCGGTCGATCGCAGCCGAACGCTCCTTCCCGCGCGACGAACTGGACCCGGAGCAGCACCGCCGCGCGCTCCTCTCGCTCACCGAGGAACTGGGGGCCAGGCTGCGCGGGGAGGGCCAGGTGTGCCGGTCGCTCGCGGTCTCCGTGCGGTACGCCGACCGGACCGGCTACTCGACGCTGACCCGTAGCCGTACGCTCGGTGAGCCCACCGCCCACTCGGCCGACCTCACCGCACTGGCGTACCGGATCCAGGACTCGTTCGGGCTGCAGCGGGCGCGGGTGCGGGGGATGGCACTGCGCGCGGAGGGGCTCCAGGACGCGGAACGGGCCTCGCACCAGCTCACCTTCGACCCGGTGGACGAGCGGGCGCGGCGCATCGAGGCGGTCTCCGACGAACTGCGCGCGAGGTTCGGCCCGCACGCCGTGAAGCCAGGGCGGCTCGCCGCCTGACCTGGCGGCTCCGCGCATTCTTTACCGACGCGTAACTTCCCCTGTCACCTTACTCATGCGTAACTTGGCATGCGCACGAGAAACGTGCTTCCGCTGTGGTCCGGACCGCAGGGCGCCCCACCCGGCAACTCCCTTGAGCCGCAAGGAGATCACCCGATGCTGCCCTGGCCCCGTACCCCGCGCACCCCACGCGCCCGCCGCACGCTCGCCGCACTGCTCCTCACCCTCACCGCGCTCGTCGCCGCCCCCACGGCGACCGCGGCCGCGACGGAGGCCACTGCCCCCTCCCGCGGCTGGAACGACTACTCCTGCAAGCCTTCCGCGGCCCACCCCCGCCCGGTCGTCCTGGTCCACGGCACCTTCGGGAACTCGATCGACAACTGGCTGGTCCTCGCGCCCTACCTCGTCAACCGGGGCTACTGCGTCTTCTCGCTCGACTACGGCCAGCTCCCCGGGGTGCCGCTGTTCAACGGCCTCGGCCCGATCGACAGGTCGGCCGGACAGCTCGACGCGTTCGTCGACCAGGTGCTCGGCGCCACCGGCGCCCCGAAGGCCGACCTCGTCGGCCACTCCCAGGGCGGCATGATGCCCCGCTACTACCTCAAGTTCCTCGGCGGCGCCGACAAGGTGAACGCCCTCGTCGGGATAGCGCCCGACAACCACGGCACCACGCTCCTCGGCCTCACCGGGCTGCTGCCGTACTTCCCCGGCGCCCAGGACCTCCTCACCACGAACACCCCCGGCCTCGCCGACCAGATCGCCGGCTCCGCGTTCCTCACGAAGCTCAACGCGGGCGGCGACACCGTGCCCGGGGTCCGCTACACCGTCATCGCCACCCGGTACGACGAGGTCGTCACCCCCTACCGCACGCAGTACCTCGACGGGCCGAACGTACGCAACGTCCTGCTCCAGAACCTGTGTTCGCTCGACCTCTCCGAGCACGTCGCCATCGGGACCATCGACCGCATCGCCTTCCACGAGGTGGAGAACGCGCTCGACCCGGCGCACGCCACCCCGACGACCTGCGCCTCGGTCGTCGGCTGAGACGGGACGGCCCCGGCGGGCCGTGACGGACGGCCGGGCCCCGGCGACCCGGGACCTGGGCGACCGTCACGGCACCCTCGCCGGACGGACGGACGGAAGCGGCCCGGAACCGCTCGTCAGCCGCACACCTGGGTCCGGCTGCCCGCCGGAGTCAGTTTCTTCTCCGCGTCGCTGAGCCCACGGCCCGCGACCCTGCACACGTGGTCGTTCCACGCCTCGGGCCGCAACGGCAGCAGGCGCGCGTCCGAACCGTCGATGTAGCCCATCCACCCGCCGTCGTCCGACAGGTCCGCCGTCGCGCCGTACCCCGGTGTGAAGTGGAAGCGTTCCTTCCCGCTCCTCGCGTCCCACATCACGAACGCGTTGGTCACGTCCTGCGTGGTCAGCGCGGAGAGCGAGGAGAACGCGCCGAGCCAGTGGGCGCCCTGGTAGGTGATTTTCCTGGCCCACTTCTCGCGGTCCGCGTCCCACAACTGCACGGCGCCGCCGTAGCTGAGTACGGCCAGGGTCCGGCCGGTCCGCTCGAACCCCAGCTGCTTGACGCCGCCCAGCTCCGACGTGGCGGTGGCGACCGTCTCACCCTTGTCGAAGTCCCAGAGGACGATCTTGTCGTCCGTGCGCACCACCGCCTGCGGATGTCCCGGGCGGGCCGTGCCGAAGACGGAGGCGACCGCGGAGGCCACATCGACCGGTGCCTGCACCGGCGGACGGTAGGCCCTTCCCGTCTGCCTCCCGGTGGACACCTCCCAGCGCACGACATAGGACGAGGCCGAGATCACCGCGTGGTCCGCGTCGTTGAACGATATATTCACCCAGGCCGAGGTGAGGCCCGTACGTTCGTCCCGGACCGCCGGGTCGACGCCCGGGGGCCCCGGGAGGTCCAGGCGCCGGACCTCGGAGAGCCCAGGGGCCCCTGACGGGCCGGTCAGGCTCCAGACCAGGACGGCACGCCGGTCCGCAGTGGCTGTCAGCAGGTGCCTGCCGTCCGGGGTGACCGCCGGATAGAGCCGGTCCAGCGGTACCGAAGGCCGTGCCACCCCGAGCTGCCGGCGCGTTCGCAGATCCCACAGCCGCAGCACTCCGCCGTCCGCGTCGATGCTGATGACGCGGCCGTGGTCGGCGTCCACGGTCCTGATCCGGCTCGTGATCATGAGGTGGTCGAACGCGGACGGCCGGGGGATCTTCGCCACGAGCACCGTGCCGCCGACACCGACAGCCGCGCGCATGTTCTCCGGCGGCCCGGTGAGTGTCAGCCCGATCGGTGCCCCCGGCCCGGTCAGCGCCTCGTCCCGCTGCGTGGGGGAGGGCAGGTCCACGGTGGCCGTGTAGCCCCGCTCGAGGTCCAGCACCAGGAACCGGAACCTGCCCAGCCGCGCTCCGAAGCGCTGCACGGGGTTGATCAGGTACCGTCCCGTCCGGTCCAGGCGCGGCACGTACAACGGGCACAACTGCCTGAGCAGGCCCGTGCCGTACCGGTACCTCGGCTTCGGTTCCCCGGCCAACTCCCACGCTTCGAGCACGCCGTCGGGGGTGCACCGCACGAGGGTGTGCCCGTCTCCGCTGACCGTCACGAAACCGGTCTCCTGCGCACCCCAGGGGCCGGTGTCCGGACGGGCGTCGCCGAGGTGCCAGCGGACGAGGCGCCCGGCCGCGGCCCTGCCTCCCTCGGTCCGTCCGACGATGCGGGCCACCACCGTGTCGGCTGGGCCGAACCATGCCTGGTCGACGTCCCAGCCGTCCGGTGCGCGCAGGGTGGGACCCGTGCGCCGCCCGCTCCCGGCCTCCCAGACGAGGAC
This sequence comes from Streptomyces sp. NPDC020780, assembly GCF_044334475.1. Classification (NCBI taxonomy): domain Bacteria; kingdom Bacillati; phylum Actinomycetota; class Actinomycetes; order Kitasatosporales; family Streptomycetaceae; genus Streptomyces; species Streptomyces sp. NPDC020780. The sequence goes on from NZ_JBIRTB010000007.1 coordinate 80,890, forward strand.
GCCTTCGCGCGGGATCGCGGCCAGTACCCTGCGACCGGCCGGATCGAAACGGAGGTCGGTGGCGGCGCGGGCGTTCTCGCTCGCCACCGTGACTTCGCGCAGGACGACCGAACGCCGCTCGGTGCCCTTCCCCGTGAGGACGCCCAGCGACACCTGCCCCCGGTTGGAGGCGCGAGCCGCGATGCGGCCGTCGGGTGAGGTCGCCACCCGGCGGGTGTTCGACGACTTCAGGAGCTGACGGGCGGCCGGCGACTTCTCACGCAGGTCCAGGCCCAGGATCCGGCCGTCGGCCAGGCCGACGGTGAGCCGCCGGCCGTCCTCGCTCGAGGACAGGCCGGTCACCTCGCCCCTGCCCTCCAGTGCGACCCGTTCGACGTTGCGCAGCCGGAGGTACTGCTCCAGGAGTGCGGTCCTGGCCTCGGGCGTCGGAGACGTCCGGTACGCCGCGGCCGAGAAGAGCGCCGAGGTGGAGAGCGACACGTCGTCGAGCTGCGCCGCACGGGAAGCGAGCTGGGGAGAGGCCGCCCGCCTCAGCTCGTCGTCGAGCTGCCCGTTCCTGTGGTCGAGGAGCAGGGCGACGAGCCCCACGACGGCGAGGAGGAGAGCCAGGAGCGTGATGCCCGCCCTCTTCACCCTGGTGTCGCGTCTCTCCTTCGCCCGGCGGTCGGCACGCCGGCGCAGACTCGCCTCGATGAACCGCCGCGCCTCGGCGGACACGTCCTCCGGCCGGGCCCGCAGCTGCGTCTCGGCCTCGTCCAGGGGCCCGCCCGACAGCAACTGCTCCTCGTCACCGCCGGCTTCACGCCAGCGCTCGATGTCGCGGTGCAGTGCCGTGCGCCAGACCAGGAAGCCCCTGTTCTCCGAGACCTGCCGGCTGAGGACCGGCCAGGCGCCAATCAACGCCTCGTGCGCGAGTTCGATGCTCTGCCCGTGTTCGGCGTCGCCGCCGAGGACCAGGATCCGCTGCTTCGCGAGCGCCCGGGCGATCCGCCACCCCGCTTCGCCCGCCTCGGCCCGGGACAGGGATCTCCTGAGCGGAGCCTCACCGCCCGGCAGCAGGGTGACCAGGGAGGTGAGGAGCCGGAGCGCCTCGCCCCTGTCCGCCTCCGGGACACAGACGGCCCACGCGTTCTCGGCATGACGCCGCAGGGCGCCCTTGACGCCGCCGATCTCCTCGTAGGTGGTGAACCGGAGGCGCCCTGCGGCCTGTTCGGCCCACAGCTGCTCCAGTACGAAGCCGAGGAGCGGCAGGGCACCCGGCTCGGCCGCGGCGTCGTCCAGGATCTGCTGGACGAGCCCGGGGTCGTACGACACCGCCGGAATGGCCTCGACGGGCTTGAGGACCACCGCGGCCAGCTGTTCGCGTGACATGGGGGCCAGCGGGCGGGCGGTGCTGCGGTTCAGCGCCGGACCGAGGACCGGATGGTCCAGCGCCGGCCGGAGGAAGTCGGCCCGCAGCGTGATCAGCACCCGTACGCCCGCGGGGGCCGGGTCGCCCAGGAGCAGTTCGGCCACCTCCGCGGCGGCGTCCTCCCCGGCGGCCAGGAGTTCCTCGGCCTGGTCGAGCACGACCAGGAGGCGGTCCGCCCGCTCCCCGAGGGCCAGGCGCGCTGTGTCCGTCATTCCGTGGTCCCGCAGGGACGTCCCGTAGCGGTCGACGTACGCGGCCCGGTCGGGGTCCGGCAGGTCCGGGTGTGCCGCCCGGACCAGTTCCGCGGCCAGGGCCGCCCGCGGTGACAGCAGGCTGTCCACCGGGCGGAGCACGAGCACCTCGTGACCGCGCTCCCTGAGTCTCGGCGCCACCCCCGCCAGGGCCAGTGAGGACTTTCCGCACCCTGAGGGCCCCACGAGGACGACGCGCGGCTGGTCCGCGGTGAGAAGGGCACAGACGTCGTCGACCTCGTCGTCACGCCCGAAGTACACGGCGGAGTCGGACTCCTGAAAGGCGGCCAGTCCGCGGAAGGGCGAGGGAGGGAGCAGGATGTCCGCCAGGGCGGGTATCTCCGCCACGAGCGTCCGGGTCGGGATCAGGAAGCTCTGCCGTGTGCCCGTCAGCTGCCCGGCCACGACGATGCCCACCACGGCCCGGGCGTCCTCGTCCCAGACCGGGCTCCCGCTGAAGCCCCTCTCGACCGGTACGCCGTGGGTGTCCGCGCCCGACAACTGCACCCAGCTCTCCGCGGTGCCGCCCCGCAGCCGGCCGGCGTGCCAGACCCCGCCGGGGAAACGACCGGTGAAGCCGGCGATGCGCACGCGGTGGCCCCAGACCTCCGCCGGATCGGCCATGCCCAGGGGCGCCGCTCCCGGGATCGCGGCCCGCAACCGCAGGACGGCGACGTCCCCGGTCCGGTCCTCCCGTTCCGGGACCCAGTGCTCCACCTCCGCCACCGACATTCCCGCTCCGGCCAGCGGGAGATCGGCCACGACCGTGGCGCCGGGCGGCGGTAACGCGTCCCGCGGAAGCCCCAGGGCGTCGGAGACGACGTGCGCGCAGGTCAGTATCCGGTTGTCGGAGACGAGGAAGCCGACCCCGCCGACGTCACCGTCCCGTCCGGCGACGCGGACGATCGACGCGGCCAGAGCCGCCTCCGGGCTTCCCGGTCCGCTCTCCCCGCCCTGCGCCACGACGTACCCCCGTCCCCCCCGCGGTCCGTGCCGGACCGTCTCCCTCACGCAGTATCGGCTGCGGGGGCCGGGGCGTCATTCCTGTTCCAGGTCAGACTCACGGAGAAATTGGCCTGTGTCGCGGTGCTGGCGATGACGATGTCCGCCTCGGCCGACAGGGACACACCGAACTCCAGCGTGATCTCGTCCGGAGGGTCGACGAGTCCGCTCAGCCGCCCCACGAAACCGTCCGCGACAGGCCGTATCGAGTCCAGCATCTCGCCCAGCGACCGGGAAGCCCGCGTCACCGTACGGCCGCCCCGGCCGACGCGTACGAGCGACTCGTCCACTTCGCGGATCTGGACCTTCACGACTCCCTCGCCTCCGTCACCCACGGGTACTTCGACGGTGTGGACGTCCGTGCTCATGGCGCGCTCCCTCGCTCCGGCGGCAGGCACCGGCCGCTCGGCCGGCCGTGTGCCGTCGGTGAGCGTAACGAAGCGATCCCGCCTCCGGGCGTGATCGCCTTGTACCGGCCCCGGAGGAAGGTACCGGGAGCCGACGTCACGTGACACGCGTGCGGCGCGCGCCGGGGCGGCGGCGCGTGGACGCGGCGGCCGTACGGCGCCGAGCGGCTCAGGACACCGCGCGGTAGCGGCGCTCCGGCCGGCCCGTCCCGCCGTAGCGCAGCGACACCTCGGCCCGGCCGGTCTCCGCGAAGTACTCCAGGTAGCGGCGCGCGCTGACCCGGGACAGGGCGCCCGCCTCCGCGCACTCGGAGGCCGACAGACCGCCCGGGTGCTCGCGCAGGACCCGCTCCACCAGGTCGGCGGTATGGGCCGCCAGGCCCTTGGGCAGCTCCCGCGAGCCCGGGGGGCGGGTGCCGAAGATGCGGTCCACGTCCTCCTGACGGGCCTCCTGCCTGGCCTCGTCGAGCGCGTCCAGGCGGTGGCGCAGCGAGGCCACGTGGTGCAGCTGCTCCTGGAGCGCGGTGCGGTTGAACGGCTTGATCAGGTAGTGCAGGGCGCCGGCCCGCAGGGCCGCCCTGACCACCCCGGCGTCCCGGGCGGCCGTGATGAAGAGGGCGTCCGCGCTGTGCGTGTCCCCGTCCCGCTCCTCCGCCGCGCGCAGCTCCCGCAGTACGTCGATGCCGTCCATGTCGGGCAGGTAGATGTCGAGCAGCACCAGGTCGGGGCGGAGCCGACGGGCCGCGCGCAGGGCTTCGGCGCCGCTGTGGGCCACCCCGACGACCGTAAACCCGTCCATCGCGGACACATAGCGGCTGTGCAGTTTCGCGACCATGAAATCGTCGTCCACCACCAGCACTTTCGTCACGCCGGTCACCGTAGGCCGCGACCACAAGGACCACAACGTCCATTGGTTCCGGAACGGCGACAGCTGGTTAACGCGCAGGCAACATGTGGGCCACTTCACACACGTTCAGCTCGGCTCGAAAGGCGGCACCGGTGCGACTGCGCACTCCTCTCGCCCTGTTCGGGGCGGCGCTGCTGGTGGTCCTGGGACCGCCGCTGCTCTCCACGGGCAGCGGCTCCGACACCGGCACGCAGATCCCCGGACTGCGCTTCATGGTCCCCAACACACCCGGCGGCGGCTACGACATCACCGCGCGTACCGCCGCGAAGAACGCCGAGGACGCCGGACTCACCCACGGCATCGAGGTGTTCAACCTGCCCGGCGCGGGCGGCACGGTCGGGCTCACCCGGCTGGTGGGCGAACACGGCAACGGCAAGCTCGCCATGTCCATGGGCCTCGGTGTGGTGGGCGCCGTCCACACCAACCAGTCACCCAGGTCCCTCGCCGACACCACCCCGATAGCCCGGCTCACCGAGGAGCAGGACATCGTCGTCGTCGCCAAGGACTCCCCGTACCGGACGATCGGCCAGCTGCTCACCGCCTGGAAGAAGAACCCCGGGAAGATCCCCGTCGGCGGGGGCTCCTCGCCCGGCGGGCCCGACCACCTGGCACCCATGCTGATGGCGAAGGCCGCCGGGATCGCCCCCAAGCAGGTCAACTACATCCCCTTCGACGGCGGCGGCGAACTCCTCGCCTCGATCCTCGGCGACAAGGTCGGCTTCGGCGTCTCCGGAGTCGGCGAGTACCTCGACCAGATCAGAGCGGGCGAGCTGCGCCTCCTCGCCGTCACCGGCCCCGAGCGCGTCCCGGGCCTCGACGCCCCCACCCTCCGCGAGGCCGGCCTCGACACCGACTTCACCAACTGGCGCGGCATCGTCGCCCCGCCCGGCCTCTCCGACGCCGAACGCGACAAGCTCGTCGGGCTCGTGACGCGACTGCACGACTCGAAGGAGTGGCAGGACTCCATGAAGAAGAACGGCTGGGACGACGCCTTCCTCACCGGCGACGCCTTCGGCGGCTTCCTGGACGCCCAGGACCGCCGCGTGGCCACCGTCCTCAAGGAGCTGGGACTGTGACGACCGAGACCGCCGGCCCCCCGCCCCGGCCCACCACCGCGCGCTCCTGGCTGCGCGACCACTCCGAACTCGGCGTCTGCGTCCTCCTGCTCGCCCTGGGGATCCTCGTCCTCACCGACGCCCTCACGATGGACGTCGACCTCACCCAGCGCGGGCCCGTCGGCCCCAGGACCGTCCCGGTCGTCGTGGGAGCCGGTCTCGTCCTCGTGGCCCTGCTGCTCGCCGTGGACGTCCTGCGCGGAGGCCGGGGCGAGGCGGAGGGCGGGGAGGACATCGACCTCGCCGAACCCGCCGACGGGCGGACCGTCGCCCTGCTCACCGGCGTCTTCCTCGCCTTCGCCGTCCTCATCGGGCCGCTCGGCTTCCCCCTCGCCGGCGCCCTGCTCTTCTGGGGCTCCGCCTACGCGCTCGGCAGCCGCCACTACGACCGTGACCCCCTCATCGCGGCCGGCCTCTCCCTGATGACCTACTTCGTCTTCGACCACCTGCTCGGAGTCCCCCTCCCGGGCGGCCCGCTGATGGGGGTGCTCTGACCGATGGATTCCCTCAACTCCCTCATCGACGGCTTCGGTACGGCGCTCACACCGGTCAACCTCCTCTGGGCGGCCCTCGGCGTCCTGCTCGGCACGGCGATCGGTGTGCTCCCCGGCATCGGACCCGCCATGGCCGTCGCCCTCCTGCTCCCCGTGACGTACGGGCTCGAACCGACCGGCGCCTTCATCATGTTCGCCGGGATCTACTACGGCGCCATGTTCGGCGGCTCCACCACCTCGATCCTCCTCAACACCCCCGGGGAGAGCGCCGCCGTCGTCGCCGCGATCGAGGGCAACCCCATGGCGAAGGCCGGCCGCGGTGCCCAGGCGCTCGCCGCCGCGGCCATCGGGCACTTCACCGGCGGCATGATCGGCACGATCCTGCTGGTCGTCCTCGCGCCCACCGTCGCCTCCCTGGCCGTCGACATCGGCGCGCCCGACTACTTCGCCATCATGGTGCTGGCCTTCATCGCCGTCACCTCCGTCCTCGGCTCCTCCCGGATCCGCGGCCTCGCCTCCCTGCTCATCGGCCTGACCATCGGCCTCGTCGGCCTGGACCAGATGACCGGCCAGCAGCGGCTGACCTTCGGCTCGCTCCAACTGGCCGACGGCATCGACGTGGTGATCGTCGCGGTCGGCCTCTTCGCCATCGGCGAGGCCCTCTGGGTCGCCGCGCACCTGCGCCGCTCCACCGGGAAGCCGATCCCCGTCGGCCGCCCCTGGCTCGGCAGGGCCGACGTCCGGCGCACCTGGAAGTCCTGGCTGCGCGGGCCCGTCATCGGCTTCCCGTTCGGCGCGATCCCGGCGGGCGGCGCGGAGATCCCCACCTTCCTCTCGTACGTCACCGAGAAGCGGCTCTCCAAGCACCGCGACCAGTTCGGCAAGGGCGCCATCGAGGGCGTCGCGGGACCGGAGTCGGCGGCCTCCGCCTCCGCCGCCGGGACCCTGGTCTCCATGCTCACCCTCGGTCTGCCCACCACGGCCGTCGCCGCCGTGATGCTGGCCGCCTTCCAGCAGTACGGAATCCAGCCGGGCCCCCTCCTGTTCGAACGCGAACCGGACCTGGTCTGGGGCCTGATCGCCTCCCTCTTCGTCGGCATGGTGCTGCTGCTCGCCCTCAACCTGCCGCTGGCCCCCCTGTGGGCGAAACTGCTGCGGATCCCGCGCCCCTACCTCTACGCGGGCATCCTCTTCTTCGCCGCCGTCGGCGCGTACGCGGTCGGCGGGGAGGCCCTGGACCTGGTGATCCTGCTGGTGATCGGGGTGATCGGCTTCGGGATGCGCAGGTACGGGCTGCCGGTGCTGCCCGCGGTGATCGGCGTCATCCTCGGCCCGGCCGCCGAACAGCAGCTGCGGCGCGCCCTGCAGATCAGCGACGGCAGTGTCACCGGCCTGGTCGACACGCCGTTCTCCGTAACGGTGTACGTGGTCGTCCTGCTGATCCTCCTCTGGCCGCTGGTGAGGAAGCTGATCACCCGGGTCCGGGCCTGACGGATCGCCGGTGGCGGCTGGGAGGATGGTGGCCATGACCACGATCGACTGGGACGCCGCCGCCGACTCCTTCGACGAGGAGCCCGACCACGGGCTCCTCGACCCGGCCGTCCGCAACGCCTGGGCGCGGCGCATGGAGACCTGGCTGCCCGCCGTCCGCTCCGAGGTCCTCGACCTCGGCTGCGGCACGGGCAGCCTCGCGCTGCTGGCCGCCGCCCAGGGGCACGGGGTCACCGCCGTCGACCGCTCGCCCCGCATGGCCGGGCGGGCGCGCGCCAAACTCACCGGAACGGGCGCCGAGGTGCTCGTGGGCGACGCCGGGCGGCCGCCCGTCGGCGGACAGCGGTTCGACGTCGTCCTCGCCCGGCACGTGGTGTGGCTGCTGCCCGACCCCGCGGCCGCGCTGCGCCACTGGTTCGGCCTGCTGCGACCGGGCGGACGGCTGGTCCTGATCGAGGGGGTGTGGGGCGGCGTGGGACTCTCCGCGGCCCGCCTCACCGCCCTGCTCGCCCCGTACACCGAGCGCGTCCACCACGAACCGCTCTCCGGCGACAGCCGGCTCTGGGGCAGGGAGGTCGACGACGAGCGGTACGCCCTGGTCGCCCGCGCCGAACCGGCACGGCGGCACAGGGAGGTCGTCGATGTCCACCTGATCCTGCGTCGCGGCCCCGACGTGCTCCTCGCCCGGCGGGCGGGCACGGGGTACGCGGACGGACTGCTCCACGCCCCCTCCGGCCACGCGGAGGACGGCGAGGACGTCCGGGAGGCGGTCATCCGGGAGACGGCCGAGGAGATCGGCGTCGTCCTGGACCCGGACGAGCTCCGGGTAGCCCTCGTCATGCAGCACCGGGGCCCCGGCGGCAGCCCCCGGACGGGCTGGTTCTTCGAGGCGGAGTACGACCCCGCCCGCCCGCCCCGCAACGCCGAACCGGAGAAGTGCTCCGAGCTCGGCTGGTTCCCGCTGGACGCGCTGCCCGACGACATGGTCGCCTACTGCCGCGCCGGACTCGACGGCTACCGCGCCGAGGAGCGCTTCCTGGTCCACTGGCACGAGGACGGCGACTCCGTCGCGTACGCACCGGACGGGCCGCGGCGGGCCGTCCCGCTGCCGGCGGCCCCGGTCACCACCGGCCGGGTGCACCACATCGAGCTGTGGGCGCCCGGCCTTGCGGAGGCCGAGGCGGAGTGGGGCTGGCTGCTCGGCGAGCTGGGCCATGTCCCGTACCAGCGCTGGGCGCACGGCCGCAGCTGGCGGCGCGGCGGCACCTACGTCGTCGTCGAACAGTCACCGGACCTGGTGCCGGGCACGCACGACCGGCTTCGCCCCGGGCTCAACCACGTGGCGTTCCATGTCCGGGACCGCGCCGCGCTCGACGCGCTGGTGGCCCGCGCCCCCGCCCACGGCTGGCGGCTGCTCTTCCCCGACCGCCATCCGTACGCCGGCGGCAGCGGACACTACGCGGCCTACCTGGAGAACACGGCCGGGTTCGAGGTGGAGCTGGTCGCTCCCTGAACCGCGCCGCTCGGAACCCCCGCACGGTGGGGGCGGCCGGACGCACCGGGGCCGCACGGCCCCGCCGCGGTCACCCGACGAGTGCGGCCAGACCCTCGTTGCGGGCCAGGTGTTCGAGTTGGTCCAGTGCCCGCACGGCGGCCCGGGCCGCCGCCGGGTCCCGGTCCGCGAGGCCGCTCTCCTCGAACTCGTCCTCGTCCAGCCGCAGGACGGCTGAGCCGTCCGCCGCCACCCAGAGGTCGAGGTCCAGGTCCTCGACCAGGAGTTCGTCTCCGCACAGGACGGCGGGCCGGGTGATGTCGCAGTACCAGCCCTTCAGCTCGCCGCCACCCGTGCGGACCTCCTTCACCGCGAACCAGCGGTCACGCCAGTAGTGCTCGGTGAAGACGTCGCCCGGCTCGAACCGCACGAAGCCGAAGTCCCGGACACCGGGGGCCGCCCACGGCGCCCGGACGGTGATGCGGCTGCCGTCGTCGCGGACCGGCTCGGCGGGGTAACGGATCTTCGTACGGCCGGCCTTGACCAGCGCGACCGTCAGCGTGCGTCCCGGCTCAGCGGGCGAAGTGGCGGACATGCCGTACCTCCGTCGCGCGGACGGTGTAGCCGAACCACGCGTTGACGGCCAGCATCGGGCCGTTCCCGGCGTCGTTCCCGGTGTAGGCGTCCGTGTATCCGGCGGCCCGCGCCCGGTGCAGTGAGTGGTTCTTGGCGAGCTTCGCCAGACCGCGGCCGCGGAAGGCCCGGCGGGTGCCGGTCATGGCCGAGGAGTAGCGGGCCGACCCGTCGGTCCGCGCCGCGCTGAACGCCGCGACCTCACCGTCCACCATCACGACCGAGGTGAGCTCCTGATCGAAACCGGGCCGGCGCCAGACCGTGGTCAGCCAGTCCTCGTAGTCGGAGAGCTCGGCCGGGGTGTCGCTCGGCTCGTCGGCCGTCACCTCGGCATCCGCGGCGAACAGGGGGCGAGGGTCGTCCGCGAAGTCGGCCCCGGTGCGCAACTCGGCCCCCGGTGGCGGCTCCTGGAGCGGGGGCAGCGTGCCGTGCGCCAGATCGAGGTGGAGGAAGTGCGCCGGCCGGCTCGCCACGTATCCGCGCTTCTCGGCGAAGGCCCGGTTGGCCGGCTCGTCGAGCACCCAGGTGTGGACGCTCCTCGCGCCGGCACCGGCCAGATACTCCTCGGCCGTACGCACCAGCAGCGAACCGGCCCCGCGCCCCGTCCGGTCCGGGTGGGTGTACGGGTTGCAGAAGCCGAGGCCCGGCTGCGGGCTCTCGTGGGCGAGACCGACCCGGGCCGTCGCGATCACCTCGCCCTCCTCCTCGGCGACCAGCGGCCGGTACCGCATGGCCGGACCGGCGCCGGTCAGGTCGCCGAGGACCTGTTCCACGGACGTCACCATGTACGGCAGCGCGGCGCGCCGCACCCGCACCCAGGCCTCCGCGTCGGCGGGGCGGAAGTCTCGAACGATCACCGTCATGAGGGGGACGGTACGCGGGCGCGCGGGGCGGCCGCCTCCGAATTTCGCGTGATGGGAGAGAATCGGGCCGTGACCCTGACGATCACCGTTGACCCGGACTCCGCCACCGCTCCGTACGAACAGCTGCGTGCCCAGCTCTCCGCGCAGGCGCGCTCCGGTGCGCTGCCCGTCGGCTACCGGCTCCCGACCGTACGCGGCCTCGCCGGCGAGCTGGGCCTGGCCGCCAACACCGTCGCCAAGGCCTATCGCGCCCTGGAGGCCGACGGAGTGATCGAGACCCGGGGCCGCAACGGCACGTTCGTCGCGGCAGCCGGTGACGCCGCGGCCCGCAACGCGGCGGCCGCCGCCCAGGAGTACGCCGACCACGCCCGGCGGCTGGGCGTCTCCCGCGCCGACGCGCTCGCCCTGGCCGAGGACGCGGTGCGCGCGGCGTACGCGCGGTAGTCCTCCGCCTCCCACTCGTGTCCTGGGCCGTCCGTGATCCGCTGTGCCCGGGCGCACCTCCCTTTCAGAGATACAGCCCCGCGTCCGCCCCCGCGTCCTGCTTCGGCACGGAGGCCGGCCCGCTGCCCCGGCGCAGTGCGTACAGCTCCGCGAGGGTCGCGCCCTCCCGGCCGATGCCCTCCTCGGTGCCCAGCCAGGACACCGACTCGGCGCGGGTCAGCGAGCCCACCTCGATCCGGGCGAGGCAGCGGCCGGGCCTGACGACCGCCGGGTGCAGCCGCTCCAGGTCCTCGTTCGTCGTCACACCCACCAGCACCTTGCGGCCCTGGCCCAGCAGTCCGTCCGTCAGATTCAGCAGCCGGGACAGTGCCTGACCGGCCGTGTGCTTGGCCTCACCGCGGATCAGTTCGTCGCAGTCCTCCAGGAGCAGCAGCCGCCACCGTCCCTTCGCGGAGCTGTCGTCCTCGCCGATGGCGATGTCCATCAGGTAGCCGACGTCGTTGAAGAGCTGCTCCGGGTCGAGTACGCAGTCGACCTGGCACCAGTCGCGCCAGGACCGGGCGAGCGTGCGCAGGGCGGAGGTCTTGCCGGTGCCCGGAGGGCCGTGCAGCAGGAGCAGCCGGCCCGCGATGTCGTCGGGGGTCACCTTCATCAGCCGGCCCAGGGCTTCGGCGACCGGAGCGGTGTAGTTGGCGCGGATCTCGTCCCACGTCCCGGCGGCGATCTGCCGGGTGGTGCGGTGGGGACCGCGGCGCGGGGAGACGTACCAGAAGCCCATCGTCACGTTCTCGGGCTGCGGTTCCGGTTCGTCCTGCGCGCCGTCGGTCGCCTGGGCCAGTACCTTCTCCGCCAGTTCGGCGCTGGTGGCGGTGACGGTGACGTCGGCCCCGCGGTTCCACCGTGAGACGAGCAGCGTCCATCCGTCGCCCTCGGCGAGGGTGGCACTGCGGTCGCCGTCACGGGCCGCCCGCAGCACCGTGGCCGCCGGTGGCAGCAGGGGCGCCCCCGACCGCACCCGGTCGAGGGAGGAACTGTGCGAGTAGGGCTGCTCGCCCGTCGTGAAGCGGCCGAGGAACAGTGCGTCCACGACGTCGGACGGCGAATCGCCGTCGTCGACGGTGAGCCGGATCGGGAGAGCGGACTCGGGGTTGGCAGACATGGCGCCCATGATCCGGCACGGCGGCAGCCCGCGCACGCAGGATTCCCGTGCACCTCGGTGTCACGAGCCGTGCCGCGACGGTCGCCTGGCGGGCGAGGGTTCCTTTTTCCCTTCTGTGCCCATAGGGCAAGCAATCTGACATGGCAGCAAGTCGCCATATCGGAAACTTCGTTGGACGTTCTTGGCATGAACACTTCCGGAAACCGCGTCGGTGGGCTACCACGGAGTAGGCAGAAATCCTGCCCAAGGAGGTCCCATGAAAATGTCCAGACTCGTGGCGTTCTCGTCCTCGCTCTTTCTCGGCGTCGCACTCGCCCTGACCGGCGCGAGTGTCGCCAGTGCCGGCGAATCCGTTCAGGGCGTCGACTACGTGGCGCTCGGCGACTCGTACTCCTCCGGCGTCGGAGCCGGCAGCTACGACACCGCGAGCGGTGGCTGCAAGCGCAGCACCCGCGCCTATCCGGTCCTCTGGAAGGCGGCCAACGCCCCGTCCTCGTTCGCCTTCACCGCGTGCTCGGGGGCCGTCACGAGCGACGTCACGGCCGGTCAGCTCGGTCCGCTCAACTCCTCGACCGATCTCGTGTCGATCTCCATCGGCGGCAACGACGCGGGCTTCGCCGACGTCATGACCACCTGTGTCCTCCAGTCCGAGTCCACCTGTCTGAGCCGGATAGCCACCGCCCGCGCCTATGTCGACTCCACCCTGCCCGGCAGGCTGGACTCGGTGTACTCCGCGATCAGCGCCAAGGCGCCTGCCGCCCGCGTCGTCGTCCTCGGCTACCCCCGCTTCTACCAGCTCGGCGGAAGCTGCATCGCCGGACTGAGCGAGACGGAACGGGCCGCCATCAACAGCGCCTCCGACTACCTCAACGCGGCCACCGCCAAGCGGGCCGCCGACCACGGCTTCGCCTTCGGCGACGTCACCCAGACCTTCACCGGGCACGAGATCTGCTCGGGCAGCGCATGGCTGCACAGCGTCAACTGGCTGAACATCGGCGAGTCGTACCACCCCACCGCGGCCGGGCAGTCGGGCGGCTATCTGCCGGTCTTCTCCTCCAAAGCCTGACCGTAGGCCTCCGCACCTCCCCGTTCCTGCCCGCAGCGCGTCCGGGCGCGTCTACGCGCGTCGCCACAGGGTCCGCGCCCGGCGTGCCCCGCCCGGAACGGCCTCCGGGGAGGAGCCTCTCGGCAAGGGGGCTCCTCCCCGGACCCGGCGTACGTCCAAGGCGTGCGCCGGCGTCGAGGCGGGGGAGCCCGCCCGTCCCGCCCAACGGGCCCTGGAACCGGTCGGGTTCGGTAACGGACCGTCAACCTCCGTGCACGTGTGTGCAATCCTGCGGCCGGGATACACGAGTGTCAGCGCGGGACGATAGGGTTAACCTGCCCGGGCCGGGTGCCCTCGTACGGGTGGGGAGTGACATGGAACAGATAACGATGCGCAGCAGGCCTCGTGTGCCTGCCATTACATGCGGGAGCAGTGCGACCAGTTCGCGGCTCGACCGCCATCTCGCAGTGCTGGGCGGCCCCGCCGTTCCGCAGCGGGAGTCCGCGGAAGCGACGCTGCTGTTGCTCGAGCTCACCGCACGCGACGCCGCGCACAGCCGCAGGAGCAGGAGCGCGCGTGTCTCGCTCTTCGCCCCGCTGCGACGGCTGCGGCGCTCGCTCTTCGGCAGCCGCCACTGACCGACGGCTGTCAGCACAGGTCCGGCCCGCCGCTCGGCGCCGGACCAGCGATCACTCCGTCCCGGCGCAGTGCTGCTGTCTGCTCGCCCGTCATCCCCAGGGCACGCAGCGTTGCGTCGGTGTGTTCCCCCAGCGCACTCCCAGGCCCCGGCCGGCACGGGCGTCCGCCACCCAGGGCATCGTAACGACGCCGTGCGGCGTGCGCCGAGGGGTGGAGCGGCTCCCTGCGCGCCCTGCCGCGCGAGGGGGCCTGTCCGCGCGCCCCGTCCCCTGGGCGGGTCGTCCGTCAGTGCGCGTCCACCGTCACGGAGAAGGCGAAGCGGTCCCCCCGGTAGCGGATGCGCGCCACGTCGACGACCCTGCCCTCCTCGTCGTACGTCACTCCGGTGTAGTGCAGGATCGGGCTGAGCAGGGGGACCTGGAGAAGCTCCGCCGTGGCCGGATCGGCGAGGCGGGCCTCGACGGTGTCCGTGATCCGGGAGATCCGTATCCCGACGGCGTCCCGCAGCACCTTCGTCATCGGCCAGCGTTCGAGGTCGGCGACGTCCAGGCGCGCCGCGGTCTCCGGCCGCACGGCGTTCTCCGCCCAGTTGGTGGGCTCCCCGGTGCTCTCGTCGCGGCGCAGCCGCCGGTAGCTGACCACCTCGGGGCAGTCCGGGAAGAACTCGGCGAGCTCCCCCGGCACGGGGGCCGGACCGTGGCCGAGCACGGTCGTCAGTTCGCCCGACTGCTGGGCGACGATCGCGTCGATCGACCCCAGCAGCCGGACCGGCGACACCCGCCGGGCGCGCGGTTCGATGAACGTGCCGCGCCTGCGGTGCCTGCTGATCAGGCCCTCCGTCTCCAGCTCCTTGAGTGCCTGGCGCATGGTGAGGACGCTGACGCCGTAGTGCACGGCGAGCTGCTGCTCGGTGGGCAGCCGCGGCGAGGCGTCCTGCGGGCGGCCCAGTATGGAGGCCCGCAGCGACTGCGAGACCTGGTACCACAGCGGCAGTTTGCGGTTGAGCACCAGGGAGTCGGGGGCGAAGGCGGGCGTACGACTCACCTCGTTCACCTGGTCCATCCCGTCCACCCGGTCTTCCTGCGCTGTGGGCCGGCCGCGCGGTGTCACGCCCGGAAGGTGCGGCTCAGAGCCTGCCACACGTCGTCGTACCCACGCTGCAGGTGGCCGGCGGTGGCGGCCTGGGCCGTCGCCGTGACCGGCCAGCGGGTCTCGAACATGAACGCGAGGCCGTCGTCGATCTTCTGCGGCTCCAGTTCCGCCGCGCTGGCCCGCTCGAAGGTCTCACGGTCCGGTCCGTGCGCCGACATCATGTTGTGGAGCGAACCACCGCCCGGGACGAAGCCGCCCGCCTTGGCGTCGTACGCGCCCTCGATCAGGCCCATGTACTCGCTCATCACATTGCGGTGGAAGTACGGCGGGCGGAAGGTGTCCTCACCGACGAGCCAGCGCGGGGCGAAGACGACGAAGTCGACCCCGGCCAGTCCTGGGGTGTCGGAAGGCGAGGTGAGGACGGTGAAGATCGACGGGTCTGGGTGGTCGTAGCTGATGGTGCCGATGACGTTGAAGCGGCGCAGGTCGTAGACGTACGGCGTGTGGTTGCCGTGCCAGGCGACGACGTCGAGCGGCGAGTGGCCGTACGTCGCCGACCAGAGGTTGCCGCAGAACTTGTTGACGACCTCGACCGGCCCCTCGCGATCCTCGAACGCGGCGACGGGAGCCAGGAAGTCCCGTGCGTTGGCCAGGCCGTTGGCGCCGATGGGACCCAGGTCGGGAAGGACGAACGGCTGCCCGTAGTTCTCGCAGACATAGCCGCGGGCGGTGGGGTCCAGCAGCTCCACACGGAAGCGGACCCCCCGGGGGATCAGTGCCACATGGCCCGGTTCGGCCCGCAGCAGGCCGAGTTCCGTACGCAGCAGCAGGCCGCCGTGCTGGGGCACGATCAGCAGTTCCCCGTCGGAGTCGCTGAACACCCGGTCCGTCATGGAGGTGTTGGCGTGGTAGAGGTGCACGGCCATGCCGCTGCGCCGGGTGGCGTCGCCGTTGCCCCCCAGCGTCCACAGGCCCGCGAGGAAGTCCGTCCCTGCCGGGGCCTCGGGCAGCGGGTCCCAGCGCAACCGGTTCGGGTCGGGGACCGTCTCGGTGAACGGGGCGGTGCGCAGGGTGCCGTTGTCGATGCGGACGAAGGCGGGGTGGGCAGCGGAGGGGCGGATCCGGTAGAGCCACGAGCGGCGGTTGCGGGCGCGGGGCTCGGTGAAGGCGGAGCCGCTCAGCTGCTCCGCGTACAGCCCGAGGGGCGCGCGCTGGGGGGAGTTGCGGCCGCGCGGCAAGGCACCCGGCACCGCCTCCGAGCTGTGCTCGTTGCCGAAACCGGCGGAGTGGTCGAGCCCCTCCGCCGTCTTCCTCGCCTGCTCGATGCCGCTCATCCCGCGCTCCCGGTGGAAGGGGGACCCCGCGGGTCCCCTGACGAAGAATCCTATGGGTAACCGTAGGAATGGAAACGCGGCTCGTCAACGGCATACGGGCATCATGGGGACCGTGTCCCATGTGCATACGAACCTCAGGCGCGTCCCCGTACAGCAGCGCAGCGCCGAACGCCTCGCCCGGATACTCGACGCGGGGGCCGGCCTCCTGGACGAGACCGGCTACGAGCAGCTCTCCACCCGGGCGGTGGCCGACCGGGCCGGGGTGCCGATCGGCTCCGTCTACCGGTTCTTCCCCAACAAGCGGGCGCTGGTCGACGCCTTGGCGGCCCGCAACCTCGACCTCTACGCGGAGCGTGTCGTCGCCCGGCTCGCGGCCGTCCCACACCATGAGTGGCGCGCGGCCATCGACGCCGTACTCGACGAGTACCTGGCGATGAAGCGCTCGGTCCCCGGCTTCACCCTCGTCGCCTTCGGCCCTCCCGCCCCCGTCGCCGGCCCGCTCGACGAGTCCAACCAGCGGGTCGCGGCCCGCCTGACGGAGCTGCTCGCGGGCCACCTCGGCCAGGCGCACGCGGGGCCCGTGGCCGACGCCGGCCTCCTGCGGACGGTGCTGGTCTGCGTGCAGGCCGCCGACGCGCTGCTCCAACTCGCCTTCCGCGGCGCCCCGTCGGGCGACCCGGACCTGATCGCGGAGACCCGGGTCCTGCTGGAGGCCTATCTGGCCCGGACACTCGAATGAGGCGGCCCCGGCCGGCCGGATCCGGTGGCGCCACCACCTCGCCACCATCCGTACCGGTCGGTATGCTCGGTCGCGCGGAGAGCGGAGGCCGCGCCCGCCGCGCGGGCCGGGGCCCGTCCCCCGCCTGTCCGCGCGCCACCGCTGCCGCCCCCGGGAGGGCCCATGTCCGGCGATACCCGCACCGCCCTGCGCGTCTGCCCGCTCTGCGAGGCCACCTGCGGACTCACCCTCACCATCGAGGGCACGACCGTCACCGGCGCCCGCGGCGACCGGGACGACGTCCTCAGCCGCGGCTTCATCTGCCCCAAGGGGGCCGCCTTCGGAGCGCTCGACGCCGACCCCGACCGGCTGCGCACCCCGCTCGTGCGCACCGACGGCGTGCTGCGCGAGGCGACCTGGAACGAGGCCTTCGACGCGATCGCCGCGCGCATCCCGGGCCTCACCGAGATGTACGGCAGCCAGTCGGTCGGCGTCTACCTGGGCAACCCCAACGTCCACACGACGGCAGGCGCGCTCTACCCGCCGGTGCTGCTGTCCGCGCTCGGCACCCGCAACGTCTTCACCGCGAGCACACTGGACCAGATGCCCAAGCACGTCTCCAGCGGGCTCCTCTTCGGGGACGCCCACGCCATCCCCGTACCCGACCTGGACCGCACCGGGCACCTCCTGCTGATCGGCGCCAACCCGCTGGAATCCAACGGCAGTCTCTGCACCGCCCCCGACTTCCCCGGCAAGCTCAAGGCGCTGCGCCGACGTGGCGGCACCCTCACCGTCATCGACCCGCGCCGCACCCGCACCGCACGCCTCGCCGACCGGCACGTCCCGATCCGGCCCGGCACCGACGCCCTGCTGCTCGCCGCGCTCACCCAGGTCCTCGTCGAGGAGAAACTCACCGACCCCGGCGCGCTGACCGGCCACCTCGACGGCTACGACCAACTCGCGGAAGCCATCGCCGACTTCACCCCCGAGGCCGTGGCCGCCGCCTGCGACGTGGAGCCCGAGGCCGTCCGCGCGATCGCCCGCGAACTCGCCGCCGCCCCCGCGGCGGCCGTCTACGGGCGCATCGGCAGCTGCACCGTCGAACACGGCACCCTGGCCAGCTGGCTCGTCGACGTACTCAACATCCTCACCGGCAACCTCGACCGGCCGGGCGGCGCGCTCTTCCCGCTCTCCGCCACCGCACGCGCCCCCCGCACCGCGGGCCCCGGCAAGGGCTTCGCCCTGGGACGCTGGCGCAGCCGCGTCTCCGGGCACCCCGAGGCGAAGGGTGAACTGCCCGCCGCCGCGCTCGCCGAGGAGATCGAGACCCCGGGGGAGGGGCGGATCCGCGCCCTGATCGTCATCGCGGGCAACCCGGTGCTCTCCGCCCCGGACGGCGACCGGCTCGACCGGGCGCTCGCCGACGGCCTCGACTTCATGGTCAGCGTCGACCCGTACCTCAACGAGACCTCACGCCACGCGGACGTCGTACTGCCTCCGCCGCCGCCCTCGCAGAGCGCCCACTTCGACTTCGCGTTCAACTCCTTCGCCGTCCACAACCAGGTCCGCTACAGCCGTCCCGCCGTGCCCCTGGAGGAGGGCCGGATGGACGAGAACGAGATCCTCGCCCGGCTGGTCCTCGCCGTCGGCCCGCGGCACGGCGCACCGCCCGAGTCCGTCGACGACCTGGTCATCGCCACCACGCTCGCCCGGGCCGGCGCACCGGAGTCGCTCGCCGCGGAACTGACCGGCCGCGACGGGGCCGAGCGGCGCCTCGACCTGATGCTGCGCCTCGGCCCGTACGGACTGACGCTGGAGCAGCTTCTGGAGCACCCGCACGGCATCGACCTCGGCCCGCTGAAGCCCCGCCTCCCGCAGCTGCTGAAGACCCGCAGCGGCCGCGTCGAACTGTTCCCCGCACCCGTCGCCGCCGATCTGCCCCGGCTGCGGGCCGCCCTCGACGCGCGCCCCACCGGTCTCGTCCTCGTCGGCCGCCGCCATCTGCGGTCCAACAACAGCTGGATGCACAACGTCGCCCCGCTGCGCGGGGGTTCCAACGTCTGCACCCTGCAGATCCACCCCGACGACGCGGCCCGCCTCGGTCTCGCCGACAGCGACACGGCCCGCGTCACGGCGGCCGGCGGCGAGGTCGAGGCGCCCGCCGAGATCACCGACGCGGTACGCCCCGGGGTCGTGAGCCTGCCGCACGGCTGGGGACACAGCCGTCCCGGCACCCGTACGACCGTCGCCGGGAAGGACCCGGGGGTCAACGTGAACCAGCTGCTGTCCGGCGCCCTCCTGGACCCCCTCTCCGGCACCGCCGTGCTCAACGCCGTCCCCGTCTCCGTATCGCCAACTCGCTGACCTGGGGTTTTGCTCGTATTGCTCACACGTCAACATCTTGTTAACACCTCTGAGAGGCCCCTAACGTCATCCGAACCGCCGAGTCCGGTGAGAGTTCAAAGGTGAACGTTAGGTATCCCACATGCTGACCATCCTCGGATTTGCCATGATCGCGACCTTCCTGGTCCTGATCATGATGAAGAAGATGTCGCCGATCGCGGCGCTGGTTCTGATCCCCGCCCTCTTCTGCGTAGCCGTCGGGCAGGGCGCGAAGCTCGGCGACTACGTCATCGAAGGCGTCGGCAACCTCGCGCCGACGGCGGCGATGCTGATGTTCGCCATCGTCTACTTCGGGGTGATGATCGACGTCGGGCTCTTCGACCCGATCGTCCGCGGCATCCTGCGCTTCTGCAAGGCCGACCCGATGCGGATCGTCGTCGGTACGGCCCTGCTCGCCGCGATCGTCTCGCTGGACGGCGACGGCTCCACCACCTTCATGATCACCGTCTCGGCCATGTATCCGCTCTACAAGCGGCTGAAGATGAGCCTGGTCGTGATGACGGGCGTCGCGGCCACGGCGAACGGTGTCATGAACACCTTGCCCTGGGGCGGTCCCACCGCCCGCGCCGCCACCGCGCTCCACGTGGACGCGGCCGACATCTTCGTGCCGATGATCCCGGCCCTCGCCGTCGGACTGCTCGCCGTCATCCTGCTGGCCTGCGTCCTGGGCCGCCGCGAACGCAGGCGGCTCGGCACGCTCACCCTCGACGACGTGCTCGTGACCGAGTCCGAGACCGTGCTCGTCGGCGCGGGCGGCGGGAAGGCACCCGCGCGCGGGACCGGCTCCTCCCTCGGCGCGGCGTCCGTGGGGTCCTCCACCGGGGGAGCGTCCGGCGAGGACGGTCAGCCGGCGGAGAGCGGGAAGAACGGCGCGGACGGGGAGGGCACGGACACCGACGAGGAGTTCAAGGGGCTCGACCCGAACAGGGCCACGCTGCGTCCGAGGCTCTACTGGTTCAACGCCGGCCTCACCCTCGCCCTCCTGACGGCCATGATCCTGGAACTCATGCCGATCCCGGTGCTCTTCCTGATCGGCGCGGCCCTCGCCCTCACCGTCAACTTCCCCCACATGCCCGACCAGCGGGCCCGCATCGCGGCCCACGCCGACAACGTCCTCAACGTCTCCGGCATGGTCTTCGCCGCCGCCGTCTTCACCGGCGTCCTCACCGGCACCGGCATGGTGGAGCACATGGCCGACTGGGTCGTCGGCGCAGTCCCCGACGCCATGGGCCCGCACATGGCGCTCGTCACCGGCCTGCTGAGCCTGCCCCTCACCTACTTCATGTCCAACGACGGCTTCTACTTCGGAGTCCTGCCCGTCCTCGCCGAGGCCGGCGCCGCCCACGGGGTCTCCCCCCTGGCGATCGCCCGCGCCTCCCTCGTGGGACAGCCGCTGCACATGTCGTCCCCGCTCGTGCCGGCCGTGTACGTCCTGGTCGGCATGGCCAAGGTCGAGTTCGGCGACCACACCCGGTTCACCGTCAAGTGGGCCGTGCTCACCTCGCTGGTGGTCCTCGGCGCCGGAATCCTCTTCGGCACCCTCGGATGACACCCCGGGATCCACGGCCCGGCAGGGGCTGGCTGCTGCGCCTCGTCATCGCCTTCGCCTTCGCGCAGGCGGCGGTGTCGATGGCGCGGCCCGCCGTCTCCTACCGGGCCCTCTCCCTGGGCGCCGACGAGCGGGCGATCGGCGTCATCGCAGGGGTGTACGCGCTGCTGCCGCTCCTCGCCGCCGTACCCCTCGGCCGGCGGACCGACCACGGCCGCTGCGCACCCCTGCTGCCCGCCGGCGTCGTCCTGATCGCCGGGGGCTGCGCGCTCGGCGGCGGCTCGGACTCGCTCACCGCGCTGGCGGCGTGGAGCGGGGTCATGGGCCTGGGCCATCTCTGCTTCGTGATCGGCGCCCAGTCCCTGGTCGCCCGGCAGTCGGCACCCGCCGACCAGGACCGCAATTTCGGCCACTTCACCATCGGCGCCTCCCTCGGCCAGCTCATCGGCCCGATCGCCGCCGGGTACCTCGTCTCCGGACGGGACGGCGCGATGGCCCGTACGAGCGCCCTCGCCCTGCTCGTCTCGGCGGTCGTCGCCGCCGTCTCCCTCGCCGCTCTGTGGCGCGTCGAGCACCGCACGGCCCGCGGCTCCCGCGCGCCGGCGGCGCCGAAGGTCCCGGTGGGCCGCATCCTGCGGAGCCGCGGCGTACCGGCGGGCATCTTCGTCAGCCTCGCCGTGCTGTCCGCCACCGACGTCCTGACCGCCTATCTGCCGGTCGTCGGCGAACACCGCGGCATCGCGCCCGCCACGGTCGGACTCCTGCTCAGCCTGCGGGCCGCCGCCACCATCGCCTGCCGGGTGGCCATGACCCCGATGCTGCGCCTCCTCGGCCGTACGGCGCTGCTCACCTCGACGTGCCTGCTCGGGGGACTGCTCTGCGCGGCCGTCGCCCTGCCCGTACCGGTGTGGGGGCTCGCCCTGATCCTGGCCGTCCTGGGCTTCTGCCTGGGCGTCGGCCAGCCGCTGTCGATGACCACCGTCGTCCGGGCCGCCCCCGCCGGGGCCCGCTCCACCGCCCTCGCGCTCCGGCTCACCGGCAACCGCCTCGGCCAGGTCGCGGCCCCCGCTTCTGCGGGGCTGACCGCAGGGGTCGCTGGGCCCGCCGCGCCGTTCGTCATGCTGGGCGCGCTGCTCCTCGCGGCGGCGGGCCTGGGACTGCGCGGGGGTGGTGGGGCGGTGGACCGCGAGCCGGTCCCCGGCCACCCGCCCGTGCCCCGCGCCGAGCCGGGCCGGGAGGAGACGGCCGGGGAGGGGGCCGAGCGGGAGAGCGGCACCCCTTCCTGAGGCGAGCCGCGCGACGCGGTACCGGCGACCCGCCTGACGAGCGCCCCCGACGGAACCATGACGCCGGGCGTACTCCTGCGCGCGCCGGATCTGCTGCTTCCCGAGAGTTTCCCCGCCTCGGCGTGCGACTGCCGCGCGCAGCCGTGCGTGACCTGTGTCTCCAGCGGTTCCCTGGCGCCGGAAAACTAACAGCGCTAGTTTGGGCCGGAGCGGCATCCGTCCCGGACGCAGGACGCAGGACGCACGACGCAGACGCGGAACGCACGGCTTCGGCGGCAGGCACAGCGAGCCCGGAAGGGGCAGCCATGAAGGCGCATGACGGGATGTACATCGGCGGCGCGTGGCGGCCTGCGGCGGGCCAGGACACGATCGCGGTCGTGAACCCGGCGGACGAGCAGGTCATCGGCCACGTCCCCGCGGGCACCGCGCAGGACATCGACGACGCGGTACGCGCCGCGCGCGCCGCGTTCCCCGGCTGGGCCGCGACCCCGCCCGCCGAGCGCGCCGCGCGGATCGCCGCCCTGCGCGACGTGCTGGCCGCCCGCAGGGGCGAGATCGCCGAGACCGTCACGGCCGAGCTCGGTTCCCCACCCGGGCTGTCCCATGTCGTGCACGCGGGCGTTCCCGTCCTGGTCGCCGGTTCGTACGCCGAACTGGCCGCGACGTACGCGTTCGAGGAGAAGCTGGGCAACTCGACCGTCCTGCTGGAGCCCGTCGGCGTCGTCGGGGCGATCACCCCCTGGAACTACCCGCTCCATCAGATCGTCGCCAAGGTGGCCCCCGCGCTCGCCGCCGGCTGCACCGTCGTGCTCAAGCCCGCCGAGGACACCCCGCTCGTCGCCCAGCTCTTCGCCGAGGCCACCGCGGAGGCGGGCCTGCCGGCCGGCGTGTTCAACCTGGTGACCGGGCTGGGCCCGGTCGCCGGACAGGCCCTCGCCGAGCACGAGGACGTCGACCTGGTCTCCTTCACCGGTTCCACGGCGGTCGGCAGGCAGATCGGCGCCACGGCGGGCGCGGCCGTCAAGCGCGTGGCCCTGGAGCTCGGCGGGAAGTCCGCCAACGTGATCCTGCCCGGCGCCGACCTGGCCAGGGCGGTGAACGTCGGCGTGGCCAACGTGATGTCCAACTCCGGCCAGACATGCAGCGCGTGGACCCGGATGCTGGTCGACGCCGAACGGTACGAGGAGGCCGTTGCCCTCGCGGCGGCGGCCGTCGTCAAGTACGTCCCCGGGGAGCGGATCGGCCCCCTTGTCAATGCCAGGCAGCAGGCCCGGGTGCGGGGTTACATCGAGAAGGGCGTCGAGGAGGGCGCCCGCCTCGTCGCCGGGGGCCCCGAAGCGCCCATGGAACAGGGCTACTACGTGCGCCCCACCGTGTTCGCCGACGTGACGCCCGACATGACCGTCGCACGGGAGGAGATCTTCGGCCCGGTGCTCTCGATCCTGCGCTACGAGGACGTCGACGACGCCCTGCGGATCGCCAACGACACCGTGTACGGGCTGGCCGGAGCCGTCTGGGCGGCCGACGACGCGGAGGCCGTCGCCTTCGCCCGCCGCATGGACACCGGGCAGGTGGACATCAACGGCGGCCGCTTCAACCCCCTGGCGCCCTTCGGCGGCTACAAGCAGTCCGGGGTGGGGCGCGAACTCGGCCCGCACGGCCTGGCCGAGTACCTCCAGACCAAGTCACTCCAGTTCTGAGCCCTTCGGGTTCCCCGCCCCTCAGCCTTCCTGCTTCCTCCGATCCCTGACCGAGGAGTCTGTTCGTGGTCCGCGCCGCCGTACTGCCCGCCGTCGGAGCTCCCCTGGAGATCACCGACATCGAACTCCCGGAGCCAGGACCCGGCCAGGTGAGCATCGGACTCGCCGCCGCGGGTGTCTGCCACTCCGACCTGTCCCTGTCGAACGGCACCATGCGGCTGCCCGTTCCGGCCGTCCTCGGCCACGAGGGGGCCGGGACGGTGCTGGCCGTCGGCGAGGGCGTCACCCATGTCGCCGCGGGCGATCCCGTCGTCCTCAACTGGGCGCCGTCCTGCGGGAAGTGCTTCCACTGCGGGATCGGTGAGGTCTGGCTCTGCGTCGACGCGCTCAAGGGGGCCGGCACCATCCACGCCCGTACCGCCGACGGCACGGAGCTCCACCCCGGACTCAACGTGGCCGCCTTCGCGCAGGAGACCGTCGTCGCCGCCAACTGCGTGCTGCCGGCCCCGGCCGGCATCCCGCTGACCGACGCCGCCCTGCTCGGCTGCGCGGTGCTCACCGGATACGGGGCCGTGCACCACTCCGCCCGGGTCCGCGAGGGCGAGAGCGTCGTCGTCCTCGGGATCGGCGGGGTGGGCCTCGCCGTTCTGCAGTCGGCGCGCCTGGCGGGCGCCTCGCAGGTCATCGCCGTCGACGTGTCGCCCGAGAAGGAGGAGCTGGCCCGGCGCGCCGGCGCCACCGACTACGTCGTCGCCTCCGACAGCACCCCGCGCGCCGTCCGCAAGCTCACCGGCGGCCGGGGCGCGGACGTCGCCGTGGAGTGCGTGGGACGGCCCGCCACGATCCGCGGGGCGTGGGAGTCCACCCGCCGCGGCGGCCGCACGACCGTCGTCGGCATCGGCGGCAAGGACCAGCTGGTGAGCTTCAGCGCCCTGGAGATCTTCCACTGGGGCCGCTCGCTGACCGGATGCGTGTACGGCAACAGCGACCCCGCGCGTGATCTGCCCGTCCTGGCGGAACACATCCGCGCCGGCCGGTTCGACCTCTCCATGATGGTGACCGAACACATCACCCTGGAGGGCATCCCCGCGGCCTTCGACACCATGGTCGCGGGCCGCGGCGGCCGCGCGCTGGTGGTGTTCCCCGACGCCGCGGCCTGACCCCGCCCGTCCCTCCGCCCGCCCCGTGCGGCCGCCTCCCCGGCCGGCCGCACGGGAGGCGGCTCACCGCCCGGAGTCCGGCTCGGGGAGGGGCGTCACGGGTGCCGGCCCGCTGCCGGACAGCCCCTCGTCCCGACCGGTCCGGGCCCTGGTGCGCGAGACGGCGACACCGGCGAGGCAGAGCAGTCCGCCGCCGACCGTGAGCACCGCGGGCACCTCGTCGAGCAGCAGCCACGACATCAGGACCACCAGCGCCGGTACGGCGTACGTCGTCGCCCCCATCCGGCCCGCGGTGGTACGGGCCAGGGCGTAGGCCCAGGTGGTGAAGGCGAGCGCGGTCGGGAAGACGCCGAGATAGATCATGTTCAGCGTCGCGGAGGCGGGTGCGCCGGCCGCCTCGGAGACCAGCACCCCGGTGAACGGCAGGCAGGCGACCGTACCGGTCAGGCAGCCGAGCGTGGTGATCTGGAGCGGAGAGCCGTGCCGGAGCGCGGGCTTCTGGAGGACGACCCCGCCCGCGTACGACACCGCGGCCAGCAGGCAGAGCAGCACGCCGAGCACGGAGGAACTCCCGTGCCCGGACATCGAGAGGCCGACCACGACGGCCCCCGCGAACGAAACGGCCATGCCGGTCAGGAGCCGGCGCGGCAGGCCCTCCCCCAGCAGCCGGGCGCCCAGCAGGGCCATCAGGATCGGCCCGATGTTCACGATCATGGCGGCGGTGCCCGCGTCGACCTGCTGCTCACCCCAGTTGAGCACCACCATGTACAGCCCGAACCACAGCAGCCCGGACCCGATGACGCCCGGCCACGCCCCCTTCGCGGGCAGCCCCTCCCGGCGTACGAGGAGGATCGCGCCGAGCGTCAGCGTGCCCGCCAGCAGCCGGCCGAGGGCCAGCGCGCCGGGGGAGTAGGCCTCGCCCGCGCTGCGGATGGAGACAAAGGCGGAGGCCCACAGCACCACCGTGGTGGCGGCCGCCGCCGGGGCACGCCAGTCGCGGGCCGGCGGGGCGGTCGCCGGTGGGATCGGTGTCGTCGTCATGGTCACGACCGTAAGGCCGTCACGTGTCGGCACCCACCGAATTGTCAGGGACCGTCAAGCGTCGCCGGTTCGACGCCCAGGTACTCCGACAGCGCCCGTCGCCCCTCGGGCGTGGCCCGTACCGCGCGGCCCGAACCGATCCGCTCGCACCAGCCGGCGTCGAGCGCGTGGGTGCACAGGGCGGCTCCCGCGGCCCCCGCCAGGTGCGGCCGCCGTTCGGTCCAGTCCAGGCAGCCGCGTGCCAGGGGCCGCCGGGCCGCGGTGTCCAGGGGGACGCCGAGCGCGCCGAACCACCGCACCCCCTCGTCGGTGAGCGCGAAGCCGGTGTCCTGGCGCAGCAGGTTACGGGCGGTCATGGCGTCGGTGATCGTGATGCCGAGCCGTCCGGCGAGATGGTCGTAACAGGTGCGTCCCCGGGCCAGCGCGCTGCTCAGGCCCGCCGCGCGCAGGGTGGCGGGCCGCGCCTCGTCCGCCCCGGGGACGAGCTGGGCGGCGAGTTCCTCGACCAGCCGTGCCGTACGGGCGTCGGCGAGCCGCACATAGCGGTGGCGGCCCTGCCGCTCCTCGGCCAGCAAGCCGCCCGCGACCAGTTTCCCCAGGTGTTCGCTCGCCGTGGAGGGCGCCACCCCGGCGTGCCGGGCCAGCTCGCCCGCCGTCCAGGCGCGCCCGTCGAGCAGCGCGAGGCAGAAGGAGGCGCGGGTCTCGTCGGCGAGCAGTGCCGCGAGCGCGGCGAGGCGGGGCGCGGCCGGATCCCTCGGTGTCCTGCGTGTCATGCCGTCCAGGATGCGTCAGGCACCGTTCGGCGCCGGCCGAACCGTGCTGTCGCCCACGGTCTGCTCGTACTGGAGCACGAGGCCGTCCAGAAGGGCCCGGAGCCCGGTCTCGAAGGCGCCCTCGTCCACCCGCTGGCGCCGGTCGGCGAGCAGGTGGGCCTGGCCGAGGTGGGGGTAGTCGGCGGGGTCGTACGCCGTCTCGTCGTCCACGAAGCCGCGGGCGAAGGAGCCGAGTGCCGAACCGGTGATGAAGTACCGCATCAGGGCGCCGATGTACGTCGCCTGGGCAGGTGGCCAGCCGGCCCGCGTCATGGCCCCGAAGACCGCGTCGGCGACCCGGAGCCCGGCCGGGCGGCGGCCGGGGCCCTGGGCCAGCACCGGGACGATGTGCGGGTGGGCGGCGAGCGCGGCGCGGTAGGAGACCGCCCAGTCGTGCAGGGCGGCGGGCCAGTCCCGCGGGTCCGACGCCTCGAACATCGACAGGTCGACCTGTGCGGACACCGCGTCGGCGACCGCGTCGAGGATCTCGTCCTTGTTCCGGAAGTGGTTGTAGAGCGAGGGCCCGCTGACCCCGAGCTCGGCCGCGAGCCGGCGGGTCGAGACGGAACCGAGCCCCTCGGCGTCCACGAGCGCGCCCGCCGCCTCGACGATGCGGTCTCTGCTGAGGAGGGGCTTGCGCGGTCGGGCCATGCGGCTCATAGTAGGCCCTGCAAGCATAAAACTAGCAGTGCTAATTTAAGGGGGTGTCACGGGATGAACCTGGAGCTGAGCGAGGAGCAGGAAGCCGTCCGGCGGCTCGCCGAGGACTTCGTCGCACGGGAGATCACTCCGCACGTCGTCGAGTGGGACCGCGCCGAGAGTGTCGACAAGTCGATCGTGAAGAAGCTGGGGGCCCTCGGCTTCCTCGGTCTGACGGTCCCGGAGGAGTACGGCGGCTCCGGCGGCGACCACCTCGCGTACTGCCTGGTGACCGAGGAACTCGGCCGCGGCGACTCCTCCGTGCGCGGCATCGTGTCGGTCTCGCTCGGCCTGGTGGCCAAGACGATCGCCTCGTGGGGCACCGAGGACCAGAAGCGGCAGTGGCTGCCGAAACTCACCGCGGGAGAGGCCGTCGGCTGCTTCGGG
Source organism: Streptomyces sp. NPDC020780 (assembly GCF_044334475.1). Taxonomy (NCBI): domain Bacteria; kingdom Bacillati; phylum Actinomycetota; class Actinomycetes; order Kitasatosporales; family Streptomycetaceae; genus Streptomyces; species Streptomyces sp. NPDC020780. Next base: position 108,424 of record NZ_JBIRTB010000007.1, read on the forward strand.
CTCACCGAGCCGGGCACCGGGTCGGACGCCGGGAACCTGACCACCCGGGCCGTGCGGGACGGCGACGACTACGTCGTCAACGGCTCCAAGATGTTCATCACCAACGGCACCTGGGCCGACGTGGTCCTGCTCTTCGCCCGTACCGGAGACACCCCGGGCCACCGCGGCGTCTCCGCCTTCCTGGTCCCGGCCGACGCCCCCGGTCTGTCCCGGTGCACCGTCCACGGCAAGCTCGGGTTGCGCGGCCAGGCCACGGCCGAACTCGTGCTGGAGGACGTGCGGGTCCCCGCCACCGCGCTCCTGGGGCCCGAGGGCAAGGGCTTCTCCGTCGCCATGTCCGCCCTCGCCAAGGGACGCATGTCGGTCGCGGCCGGCTGCGTCGGCATCGCACAGGCCGCCCTGGACGCCGCCGTCCGGTACGCCGGCGAGCGCGAGCAGTTCGGGAAGTCCATCGCGAGCTACCAGCTCGTCCAGGAACTCATCAGCGACATCTCCGTGGACGTGGACGCCGCCCGCATGCTGACCTGGCGCGTGGCCGACCTCGTCGACCGCGGCCAGGACTTCGCGACCGCCGCCTCCACGGCGAAGCTCTTCGCCTCCGAGGCCGCCGTGCGCGCCGCCAACAACGCCCTCCAGGTGTTCGGCGGTTACGGGTACATCGACGAGTACCCGGTGGGCAAGCTGGTCAGGGACGCCCGTGTGATGACCCTGTACGAGGGCACCAGCCAGATCCAGAAACTGATCATCGGCCGGGCGCTGACCGGAGTGTCCGCCTTCTGACCCCCTGCCGGGCGGGCGGAACGTACGGGAACGGCCTGAGTACCGGCTGAGTACGCCGACGGATGCCGGGGCGCGCCGCCGCGCCGCATGCTGTGCGGCATGAGTGACACAGCATCGGTCAAGCAGCAGAGCACCGCCGCCTTCTACGGACAGGCCGTCCTTTCCTTCGCCGTGGCGATGGGTGCGGTGGCCCTCGGTATCTTCTTCCTCGACGCCGACGCGTGGGTGCGCGCCTTTCTCGCCGTCGGCGTGCTCTACCTCGTCACGTCGTGCTTCACCCTGGCCAAGGTCGTCAGGGACCGCCAGGAGGCGGGTCAGATCGTCAGCCGCGTCGACCAGGCGCGGCTGGAGAAGATCCTCGCCGAGCACGACCCCTTCCAGAAGCTCTGACGGCCCCGGCCCGCGGGAGACTCTGGCTCCGAACACGCCCTAAGCGCTTGCTCAGGTTCGCGGTATGGTGTTCGTCCTGCGAGGGAAAGGGGCACGTGAGCATGAGCGCGGCGGAGGAGACCGACGGCGAGAACCCGCCGTGGAGTGAGGTCACGCCCGAGGCGGCCCGGCGACTGCTGGTCGCCGCCGTCGAGGCCTTCGCCGAGCGCGGCTACCACGCGACCACCACCAGGGACATCGCCGGCCGGGCGGGAATGAGCCCGGCGGCGCTCTACATCCACTACAAGACCAAGGAAGAGCTGCTCCACCGGATCAGCAGGATCGGCCACGACCGGGCCCTGCTCCTGCTGGAGACGGCGGCGGGCAGCGGCGGTACGGCCGCCGAGCGCCTCGCCGACGCCGTGCGGTCCTTCGTCCGGTGGCACGCCGAGCGGCACACCACCGCGCGCGTGGTGCAGTACGAGCTCGAGGCCCTCGGTGAGGAGCACCGCGCCGAGATCGTGGCGCTGCGCAGGAAGAGCGACGCGGCGGTGCGCCGGATCATCAGCGAGGGCGTGGCGGCGGGGGAGTTCGACGTCCCCGACGTCCCGGGCACCACGCTGGCCGTGCTGTCGCTCTGCATCGACGTGGCGCGCTGGTTCAACGCGCAGGGGAGCCGGACGCCCGACGAGGTCGGGGCGCTGTACGCCGACCTTGTCCTGCGGATGGTCGGCGCCCAGAAGTAGCGCCGGGCACGGGCCGGGGGCGGGCGGCGCCGCCGCAGGCGCGCCGCGGCCCGCCCCCGGCAGGTACCGGTCCGCGCGGGGCAGGCGCTCGGGGCCCAGCGTCCCGCAGGGCTCCGGAGCGTGTTCCCGCGGTTCAGAAGTAGTAGCGTGACACGGACTCGGCGACGCAGGCGGGTTTGTCGCCGCCCTCACGCTCGACCGTGACGAGTGCGGTCACCTGCACCCCGCCGCCGGTCTCCTCGACGTTCGTGAGCACCGCGGTGGCGCGTACCCGGGAGCCCACCGGGACGGTCGAGGGGAAGCGCACCTTGTTGGTGCCGTAGTTGATACCCATCTTCGCGCCCTCGACCCGCAGGACCTGCGGGACGAGTACGGGGAGCAGCGAGAGCGTCAGATAGCCGTGCGCGATCGTGGTGCCGAACGGGCCGGCCGCGGCGCGCTCGGGGTCCACGTGGATCCACTGGTGGTCGCCGGTGGCCTCGGCGAACAGGTCGATCCTCTTCTGCTCGATCTCCAGCCAATCGCTGTGACCGAGCTCCTGGCCCACCCCGTCCCGCAACTCCTGCGCTGAGGTGAAAGTCTTGGGCTCTGCCATGTCCCTGGTCCCTGCCTTCCGGCTGTCCGCCGTCGTCGGCGAGTGCTGTCCAAGCGCTTGCTCAGCATGCTGGGGGGTGTGCGCTCCTGTCAACGACGGTCCGCCCGTCCCTGCCGGATCCCACCCGACCGGGCAGGAGGCTTCATTAGGGTGGGAGGGGTGCCCCAGATCCCGCAGACACTTCACGAGCTCACGGTCGGCCAGCTCTCCGCACGCAGCGGTGCGGCCGTCTCCGCCCTGCACTTCTACGAGGCCAAGGGCCTGATCACCAGCAGCCGCACCAGCGGCAACCAGCGCCGGTACGCCCGGGACACCCTTCGCAGGGTCGCGTTCGTGCGGGCGGCGCAGCGGGTGGGGATCCCGCTGGCCACGATCCGGGACGCGCTCGCCGAACTGCCGGACGAGCGCACACCGAGCCGCGAGGACTGGGCGCGGCTCTCGCGGGCGTGGCGCTCGGAACTGGACGAGCGGATCGCCCAGTTGGGGCGGTTGCGGGACCATCTCACCGACTGCATCGGCTGCGGCTGCCTGTCGCTGGAGACGTGCGTGCTGTCCAATCCCGATGACATCTCCGGGCAGGGCATGGCCGGTTCCCGTCTGATGCCCGAGCGGAAGGCGGCGGACCGCGCCTGAGCGCTCCGGCTCCCGCCTCCCGAGCGCAGGGTGCCGGACCCGACCCGTACCCCCTCCGGCTCCGCGCACAGCGCACCGGGCCCGTGTAGTCCTCGCGCGTACCGGACCGTGCCCGTAGTGCCTCGGCCCACGCCGGACCGGAGTTGCGTCGCGCGCAGCGTACCGGGCCTGTGTCGCCCCGGCGCGCACCGCGCAAGGCCCCTGTGCGTCCGCGCGCACCGCGCCGGACCATGCGCCCGCCCGCCGCTCAGGCCACCCAGGCCAGGTCCCTCCTCCGGGACCCCCGTGCCTTCGCCAGCGCCCGTTCCGTCAGGACCGGCCGGGGGACCACGATGCCGCACCCCGTGCAGACCGGTCCGGACCAGGGCTCGCGGTGCAGGTCCTGGCGCCAGACGATCGCGTCGCCCGCGCACACCGGGCACGAGGTGCCCGGCCCGGTCCCCAGTGCCGCGATCAGCCGGCCCAGGGCCTCGGCGAGCGGCGCGGTCGGATGCGTGCCCGGGTCCTCGCAGAGGGCGATGCCGTTGCCGCCCCAGGTCCGCCTGTGCCAGTCGTCGAACGCACCGGGGCGGCGAAGCCCGTCGTGCTTCTCCCGGCGCCGCCGCTCGGCGAACCCCGACTCGTACGCGAGCCAGACGGCCCGCGCCTCCTCCAGTTCCTCCAGCGCCCGGATCAGGCGCGCCGGATCGGGTGCCCGGTCCTCCGGTCCGATACCGTGCCGGGCGCACAGATGGTCCCAGGTGGCCCGGTGGCCGTAGGGGGCGAAACGTTCCAGGCATTTGCGCAGCGAGTACCGCCGCAAAGCCAGATCACTGTGCGGATCGCGGACCTGTCTCGCAAGACTTCGGAAACCGGCCATGGCACTGCCACCTCCGTCGCTCGTACTTCGGCGTCAAGGGATGGACGTACGACTGCCCGATTCGGCTCCATCGAAAGGTGCATTCCGTCCGAAGAGTGAGACAGTGCCTTCGCGTCGGGCTGCGGGGGCAGGGGTGTGCCGACGGGGCGCCCGGCGTGTGACGGTTCGGCACATGTGACTGATGTTCATCTTTCCGACCGGCCGTACCGTCGGTAACCTCCGGCGCATCGGCCTCCCGGAGGAGCACTGCATGCCCCCACGCACCCGCACGCTCTCGGCCGCCGCAGCCGCGGCCGCACTCGTCCTCGGTACCTCCCTGCTCGCCGCCACGGTCCCCCCGGCCGAAGCGGCGCAGCCGGAACCCGCCGCCGTCACCGACCACTGCCAGGGCCGGTGCGCCGACATCCTGCCCCCGGGCGAGAACGGCAACGCCACCCTCGTCGAGATCCTCGGCAACAAGGCGTTCGGTACGCACCCCGCGCACAGCGACGACCAACTCGACCGCTACAACGGCCTGGTGGCCGGGCACACGAACCTCACCGACCAGAAGCTGACCGACTTCTTCAACGACGCCTCGTTCGGGGTCGCCGAGGACCAGGTCGAGTCCGTCATCTCGCCCCGCGAGGACGTCACCATCACCCGCGACAAGAAGAGCGGCGTCCCGCACATCAAGGGCACCACCCGCTACGGCACCGAGTTCGGCGCCGGATTCGCCGCAGGCCAGGACCGGCTGTGGCTGATGGACCTGTTCCGGCACATCGGACGCGGCCAACTGACCTCCTTCGCCGGAGGAGCGCTCGCCAACCAGGGGCTGGAGCAGCAGTTCTGGCCCCAGGCCCCGTACACCGAGGCGGATCTCGAGGCCCAGGTCGAACGGATCAGGACCACCGAGGGACCGCGCGGTGAGCAGGCGATGGCCGACGCGCAGGCCTACACCGACGGCATCAACGCCTACCGCGAGAAGGCCAAGAAGGGCCGCTACTTCCCCGGTGAGTACGTCCTCACCGGGAAGATCGACGCGGTCACCAACGTGGGCGAGATCCAGCCGTTCAAGCTGACCGACCTGATCTCGATCGCCTCGGTGGTCGGCGGGCAGTTCGGCGGCGGAGGTGGCGGCGAGGTGCAGGCCGCCCTGTCCCTGCTCGCCGCCCAGCAGAAGTACGGGGTCGAGGAGGGCACCCGGGTCTGGGAGTCCTTCCGCCAGCGCAACGACCCCGAGGCCGTCCTCACCGTCCACGACGGCACGTCGTTCCCGTACGCGGGCAAGCCCGACACGGCGCGCGGCACCGCCCTCCCCGATCCGGGCACGGTCACCGCCGAACCGCTCGTGTACGACCGCACCGGCGCGGCGGGCACGAACAGGAAGGACCCGGTCGAGGCACCCGCCCGTCTCGCACCCGCCCAGGGCATGTACGACGACGGAGTCGTCCCGGAGGGCACGTTGCCCGGGTCCGGTGACGGCGCGCAGAAGCGCGGGATGTCCAACGCGCTGCTGGTGTCGGGCGAGCACACCGCGAGCGGCAACCCGATCGCCGTGATGGGCCCCCAGACCGGCTACTTCGCCCCGCAGCTGATGATGCTCCAGGAGCTGCAGGGCCCGGGCATCAGCGCCCGCGGCGTCTCCTTCGCCGGCGTCGGCATGTACGTCCAGATGGGCCGCGGTCAGGACTACGCCTGGAGCGCCACGTCGGCGGCCCAGGACATCACCGACACGTACGCGGTCGAGCTCTGCGAACCCGACGGCTCCGCGCCCACCAAGGACTCCACGCACTACCGCGCACACGGGGCCTGCACCGCCATGGAGAGGCTGGAGCGCACCAACTCCTGGACGCCCACCGTCGCCGACTCCACCGCCAAGGGCTCCTACCGCATGCAGGTGTGGCGCACGGACTACGGCATCGTCACCCACCGCGCCACGGTGGGCGGCACACCCGTCGCGTACACCTCGCTGCGCACCACCTACCGCCACGAGGCCGACTCGATCATCGGCTTCCAACTGTTCAACGACCCCGCGTACGTCACCGACGCGGCCTCCTTCCAACGGGCTGCCGCCCACATCGACTACGCGTTCAACTGGTTCTACGCGGACTCCCGCACCGCCGCCTTCTACAACAGCGGCATGAACCCGGTGCGCGCCGCCGGGGTCGATCCCGCGCTGCCGGTCAGGGCGGAGAAGGCGTACGAGTGGCAGGGGTTCGATCCGGCCGCCAACACCGCCGACTACACCCCGTTCGCCGCGCACCCGCACTCCAGCGGCCAGGACTACTACATCTCCTGGAACAACCGGCAGGCCAAGGACTACGCCACCGCCGCCTTCGGCTTCGGCGCGGTGCACCGGGGCGACCTCCTGGACGACCGGGTGGCAGCCCTGGTCGCGGACGGCGGAGTGACCCGCGCCTCCCTCACCCGTGCGATGGCCGAGGCCGCCGTCACCGACCTGCGGGGTGAGCAACTGCTGCCGGAACTCCTGAAGGTGATCCGCTCCCGGCCGGTCACCGACCCGGAGCTCAACGCGGTGGTCCAGCAGCTGGACTCCTGGCGGGCGGCCGGTGCGCAGCGCAAGGAGACCGGCGAGGGCTCGCACACGTACACGCACGCGGACGCGGTACGGATCATGGACGCGTGGTGGCCGGAACTGATCGAGGCGGAGTTCCGCCCCGGTCTGGGTGACGGTCTCTACTCGGCGTTCACCGCGAGCCTGGCCACCGACGAGTCCCCGGCCGCGAGCCACGGGCCGAGCGGGGCGCACAGCGGCTCGGCCTTCCAGTACGGGTGGTGGGGCTTCGCGGACAAGGACCTGCGCCAGGTCCTCGGACAGCGGGTCGCGGGCCCGCTGGCGAGGACGTACTGCGGCAACGGTGATCTCGGCGCCTGCCGCGACGCGCTGCTGACCACGCTGAAGAAGGCGGCAGCCGTGCCCGCCACGACCGTCTACCCGGGCGACGACAGCTGCGGGGCGGGGGACCAGTGGTGCACCGACGCCCTCGTGCACCGCCCGCTGGGCGGGATCGGCCACCGGACGATCCACTGGCAGAACAGGCCGACGTACCAGCAGGTCGTGGAGTTCCCCTCGCACCGCTGAACCCCGGCCCGCAGGGCGTGCACGCCCTGCGGGCCCGCCGGGCCTCCCGGCCGCTCAGCGGTACAGGAGGTACTCCCGTCGCACCGCCCGGAACGCCGCGAGGTCCGCCGCCCAGGCGGCCACCACCTCGTCCGTGTCCGCGCCCGCGTCGATCATCGTGCGGACCCGGGCGTTGCCGGTGAGCTTGTCGATCCAGTTGTCCGCGCGCCAGGCGAAGCCGCTCCACGTCCGCTTCGCCGTCACCAGCAGCGCGACGCCGGTGCGGACCGGGTCGAAGGCCTCCCGGTCGTGGACGTGCAGCTGCACCCCTCCCACCGTCCTCCCCTGGAACTTCGAGAACGTCGGCGCGAAGTACGCCTCCCGGAAGGCCACGCCCGGCAGGTCCAGCGCGTTCGCCGCTGCCGCCCACCGGTGGTCGACGCCCTCCGCGCCCAGCAGCTCGAAGGGCCGGGTGGTACCCCGCCCCTCGGACAGGTTCGTGCCCTCGAAGAGACAGGTCCCCGGGTAGACCAGCGCCGTTTCGGGCGTCGGCATGTTCGGGCTGGGCGGCACCCACGGCAGGCCCGTCCCGTCGAAGAAGTCGGACCGCCGCCAGCCGGCCATCTTCACGACCTCCAGCTCCACGGGCCGGGCCGCCAGGAACTCCCCGTCGTACAGCAGGGCCAGCTCGGCGACCGTCATCCCGTGAGCCTGGGCGATCTCGCGGCGCCCCACGAACGTGGCGAACGCCGGATCGAGCACCGGCCCGAGCGCGGCCCGCCCGCTCACCGGGTTCGGCCGGTCCAGGACGACGAACCGCTTGCCCGCGAGCGCCGCCGCCTCCATGCAGTCGTACAGCGTCCAGATGTACGTGTAGAAGCGGGCTCCGGCGTCCTGGATGTCGAAGACGACCGTGTCCACGCCGGACGCGGTGAACACGTCCGCCAGCGCCTGACCGCTCTTCAGGTAGGTGTCGTACACCGGGAGACCCGTCACCGGATCGTCGTACCGGCCCTCCGAACCGCCCGCCTGCGCGGTCCCCCGGAAACCGTGCTCGGGGCCGAAGACGGCGGTCAGGTCCACCCGGCCGTCGGTGTGCATCACGTCCACGATGTGCCGTACGTCCGTGGTGATGCCGGTGGGATTGGTGACCACACCGACCTTCCGGCCCGCCAGCAGCCGGTAGCCGTCCGCGGCCAGCCGCGCGAAGCCGGTACGCACCGCCGGGCGCCCGCCGCCGCTCCCGGGGGCGGCGGCGGCCGGACCGGCCCCGGCGACCGCGAGGGCCCCCACCGCGCCGCCGGCCGTCAGCACACCACGTCTGGACAAGGTCATTGCGCTACCTCCATGATCGCGCCGACTGTCATGGTCACGCACGCTAGCGCGGGCGCGCGCGTCACGGAACGCCCACGACCGGGCTGATCGCCGGTCCTGCCCCGGCCCCCTTCCCGGATCACATACCGACTGGTTAGTCTGCCAGGAAAGACGGCTGGGAGAGGCGGGACCGATGAGTGCGGTGCAGGACGCCGGCGTAGTGGTGACCGGGGCCGGAGGTGGCATCGGTGCCGCTCTGGCCCGCAGATTCGCCGCGGAGGGTGCCCGGGTCGTCGTCAACGACCTCGACGGCCACCGCGTCGAGGCACTCGCCGAGGAGATCGGCGGCACCGTCGTGGCCGGCGACGCCTCGGGCATCGTGGATGCCGCCCGCGACGCACTCGGCGGCACGGTGGACGTCTACTGCGCCAACGCCGGCCTCGGCTCGGGCGGGGACGCCTTCGCCGACGAGGAGGTCTGGGCGGCGGCCTGGGACGTCAACGTGATGGCCCACGTCCGCGCGGCCAGGCAACTCCTGCCGGACTGGCTGGAGCGGGGCAGCGGCCGCTTCGTCTCCACCGCGTCGGCGGCCGGCCTGCTGACGATGATCGGGGCCGCACCGTACAGCGTCACCAAGCACGGCGCCGTCGCCTTCGCCGAATGGCTCTCCCTCACCTACCGGCACCGGGGTCTCAAGGTGCACGCGATCTGCCCGCAGGGCGTGCGTACGGACATGCTCACCTCGGCCGGCTCCGCCGGGGAGCTGGTGCTCGCCCCCACCGCGATCGAACCGGAGGCCGTCGCCGACGCCCTGTTCGACGCCATGGACCAGGACCGCTTCCTCGTCCTGCCGCACCCCGAGGTGGCCGGGTACTACCGGGCGCGCGCCGAGGACCCCGACCACTGGCTCGGCAGCATGAACCATCTTCAGCGGAAGTGGGAGGAGACCGGCGCGTGACCGAGCCCCTCTCCGCGGACAGGCCCTGGACCGCCCTGCTAGGGCGTGTATCGAAAGTCCCGCCTGCCCGGCGGCGCCCGGCACGCACACTCGCCGCGTTGTCGGGATCGCCCCGATACATCCAGTATCGGGGCGACCCTCCGCCTTGCGATCGCACGCACCGGACACCGCGAGCCTGCCCTTCGGGCAGACGGCGCTACTTTCGACACACGCCCTAGGCGAGGCCCGGCCGGCCCCCGCCCGGCACGCCGGGAGCATGGTCCACGCCTTCCGCGAGGGGGTCGGCCGGGCGCCGGACCGTACCGCGCTCGCCTGCTCCGACGGGCGGCTCGGCCACCGGGACGCGGACGGGTTGCCGGACTCCGCGGCCGGACGCCTCGCCGCCGGGGGACTGCGGCGTGGCGTCCCGGACGCCTGCCGGGGCGAGACCGTACGGGCCTGACGGCTGTCTGACGCATGGGCGTGCGTGCCGGACGCCGCCACGCCGCAGGCATGGGCCGGACACCCCTACGCCGGTCCGCGCCCCGGAGCGGCCCCGGAGCCGGCCGAGCGGGTGTGTACCGCGGGGAGCGCCTCGCCGCGTACACGTACCCGCGCGAGGTGGAGGTCCTGGCGGAGCTCCCCAGCGCGGCGAGTGGGAAGATCCTCGGGCGGGAACTGCGTTCCCCCCGGTAGACAGACGGTTCACGCACCGACGAGAGGACAGGTGGCGGCCATGGCCAAGGCGACGGAGGGGAACGGGACACCCGTCCCCCAGAGGCTGCTGGCCGCCGCCACCCGGCTCTTCGCCGAGCGGGGCTACGACCGCACCTCGGTCCAGGAGATCGTCGAGGCGGCAGGCGTCACCAAGGGTGCCCTCTACCACTACTTCGGCTCCAAGGAGGACCTCCTCCAGGAGGTCTACGCCCGGGTCCTGCGGCTCCAGCAGGAGCGGCTCGACGCCTACGCGAACGCCGAGGCGCCGGTCGAGCAGCGGCTGCGGGACGCGGCGGCGGACGTGGTGGTCACCACCATCGAGAACCTCGACGACGCCTCGATCTTCTTCCGCTCGATGCACCATCTGAGCCCGGAGAAGAACAAGCAGGTCCGGATGGAGCGCCGCCGCTACCACGAACGCTTCCGCGCCCTGATCGAGGAGGGCCAGCGGGCCGGGGTCTTCTCCGACGCGACCCCGGCCGACCTGGTCGTCGACTACCACTTCGGTTCGGTCCACCACCTGTCCACGTGGTACCGCCCCGACGGGCCCCTCACCCAGCGTGAGGTCGCCGACCACCTGGCGGACCTGCTGCTGCGCGCCCTTCGGCCCTGACGGCGGGGCCCGGACGGAGTGCCCGCGGGAGCGCGGACCAGGCCAAGTCGCCTGTACGCAGGCGCTTTTGGGGGGCACCAGGACAGGCGGCGCGGGTCCCCTGGTAGGGTCCGCCGAGGGTCCCACGACATGACGGATATGGTTCCATGAAGCTGCTTCCCCTGTTCATCCGACGCCCGGTAGAAGCGGTCTACACCCGCAGGCTGGCCACCACCCTGGTGGGGCTGCCACGGCCGAGGCACGTCGGGATCATGCTCGACGGCAACCGGCGCTGGGCGCGGCAGGCGGGGCTCACGGACGTCCGTGACGGGTACCGCGCGGGTGGGGCCAAGGTCAGCGAGTTCCTGGGCTGGTGCACCGCCGCCGGGATCGAGCACGTGACGCTCTTCATGCTCTCCGACGACAACCTCCAGCGGCCGGCCGAGCAGCTCGGCCCGCTGATAGAGATCATCGAGGAGACCGTCCGGGACATCACGGCCGAGGGCCGGCCCTGGCGGGTGCAGGTGATCGGCTCGCTCGACATGCTGCCCGGCGCGGGCGCCGGTGTGCTCAAGGAGGCCGCCGCCGCGACCGAGGGGCGCACCGGACTCAAGGTCGACGTCGCGGTCGGCTACGGCGGCCGGCGGGAGATCGTCGACGCGGTCAAGAGCGCCTTCGCGGAGCACATCGCGGCCGGAGGCGATCCGGCGGAACTGGCCGAGCGGTTCGACATCGACGACATCTCCCGGCACCTGTACTCCCCGACCGCCGACCACACGGACTTCATCATCCGCACCTCGGGCGAGCAGAGGCTGTCCGGCTTCCTGCTCTGGCAGTCCGCCTACGCCGAGATGCACTGGGTCGACTGCTACTGGCCGGCGTTCCGCCGGGTGGACTTCCTGCGCGCCCTCCGCTCGTACGCGACCCGCGAACGCCGCTTCGGCAAGTAGACCCGGCACAGGCACAGGCGCAGGCGCAGGCACAGGCACAGGCACAGGCACAGGCGCCTGTGCGGCACCGGGTACCCCGCACAGGGACGAACCCGCGCCTCGCACCCCCTCGCGTGTCCGATTAACGAACAATCATGTCCGGATTCCACCCTTGACGGTACGCGGTCACTGGCGCCAGCATCGGTCCCGCACATCGCCCCGCCGCTCCTGGCCCCCGCCGTGCACGGCAGGGGACCCCCCGCACGTTCCGTCAGTCCCCGAACGGAATCCGGAGCCATCCGATGAGTCCTGTACGCCACAGATCCCTGCTCGCCGCCGCAGTCGCCGTGACGGCCCTCCTGTCGGCCGCCGCCCCCGCCGTCCAGGCGGCACCCGCCCCCGTGGCGGCGGCCGCCGCCCCCGACATCCCGCTCGCCAACGTCAAGGCGCACCTCACCCAGCTCCAGTCGATCGCCACCGCCAACGGCGGCAACCGCGCACACGGCCGGACCGGCTACCGGGCGTCCCTCGACTACGTGAAGGCCAAGCTGGACGCGGCCGGATACACCACGGCGCTCCAGCAGTTCACCTCCGGCGGAGCCACCGGCTACAACCTGATCGCCGACTGGCCGGGCGGAGACCCCAACCGGGTGCTCATGGCCGGCTCCCACCTCGACTCGGTGACGTCGGGCGCCGGCATCAATGACAACGGCTCGGGCTCGGCCGCCGTGCTGGAGACGGCCCTCGCGGTCTCCCGGGCGCAGCTCGCACCGGACAAGCACCTGCGCTTCGCCTGGTGGGGCGCGGAGGAACTGGGCCTCGTCGGCTCGAAGTACTACGTCAACAGCCTGGCCGCCACCGAGCGTTCGAAGCTCGCCGGATACCTCAACTTCGACATGATCGGCTCGCCCAACCCCGGCTACTTCGTCTACGACGACGACCCGGTCATCGAGCAGACCTTCAAGGACTACTACGCGGGCCTGTCCATACCCACCGAGATAGAGACCGAGGGTGACGGCCGCTCCGACCACGCCCCGTTCAAGAACGCGGGTGTCCCGGTGGGCGGGCTCTTCTCCGGGGCCGACTACATCAAGACGAGCGCGCAGGCCCAGAAGTGGGGCGGCACGGCGGGCCAGGCCTTCGACCGCTGCTACCACTCCTCGTGCGACACCACGGCCAACATCAACGACACCGCCCTGGACCGCAACAGCGACGCGGTCGCCCACGCGGTCTGGACCCTGTCCGCCGGATCGGTCACCCCGCCCACCGGCACGGTGTTCAGCAACGCCACCGACGTCGCCATCCCCGACAACGGGGGAGCCGTCACCTCGTCCGTCTCCGTCACCGGCCGTACGGGCAACGCCCCTTCGGCCCTCAAGGTGGCCGTCGACATCAAGCACACCTACCGCGGTGACCTCGTCGTCGACCTCCTCGCGCCCGACGGCACCGCGTACCGGCTGAAGAACTCCAGCGGCAGCGACTCGGCCGACAACGTGATCACGACGTACACGGTCGACGCGTCCACCGAGACCGCCAACGGCACCTGGCGGCTCCGGGCGCAGGACATCGCCGCGCAGGACACCGGCTACATCGACAGCTGGCAGCTCACCTTCTGACCCGCCGCCGGGGAGGCGCACCCCGCGCCTCCCCGCGCGTTCGCCCGTACCAGGTCAGAGGTACTGCCTGATCTCCCGGCGGGCCAGCGACCTCTGGTGCACCTCGTCCGGCCCGTCCGCGAGCCGCAACGTCCGGGCCGACGCCCACAGTTCGGCCAGCGGGAAGTCCTGGCCGACTCCGCCGGCGCCGTACAGCTGCACCGCCCGGTCGAGGATGTCGCAGACCGCCCGCGGGGTGGCGATCTTGATCGCCTGGATCTCCGTGTGGGCGCCGCGGTTGCCCACGGTGTCCATCAGCCAGGCGGTCTTCAGCACCAGCAGCCGCAGCTGCTCCACCGTCACCCGGGCGTCCGCGATCCAGTTCTGCACGACCCCCTGCTGGGCGAGCGGCTTGCCGAAGGCCGTACGCGAGACGGCCCGCCGGCACATCAGCTCGATCGCGCGCTCGGCCATCCCGATCAGCCGCATGCAGTGGTGGATCCGTCCCGGCCCCAGCCGCGCCTGCGCGATGGCGAAGCCGCCGCCCTCCTCGCCGATCAGGTGCGACGCGGGCACGCGCACGTCGGTGAGGACGACCTCGGCGTGACCGCCGTGGGAGTGGTCCTCGTAGCCGTACACCCGCATCGCGCGCCGCACCTCCAGGCCCGGGGTGTCGCGCGGGACCAGGATCATCGACTGCTGGCGGCGGATGTCCTCGGCGTCGGGGTCGGTCTTGCCCATCACGATGAAGACGGCGCAGTCCGGGTTCATCGCCCCGGAGATGTACCACTTGCGGCCGTTGACGACGTACTCGTCGCCGTCGCGGCGGATCCGGGTCTCGATGTTCGTGGCGTCCGAGGACGCCACGTCCGGCTCCGTCATCGCGAACGCCGAGCGGATCTCCCCCGCCAGCAACGGCTCCAGCCACCGCTTCCGCTGCTCGTCCGAGGCGAACTGGGCGAGCACCTCCATGTTCCCGGTGTCCGGGGCCGCGCAGTTCAGCGCGGTCGGCGCCAGGTGCGGGCTGCGGCCGGTGATCTCCGCGAGCGGTGCGTACTGCAGGTTCGTCAGTCCGGCACCGAACTCCGCGTCGGGCAGGAAGAGGTTCCACAGGCCCTGCCTGCGGGCCTCCGCCTTCAGGTCCTCCACGACCTGCGGGGTGCCCCACGGGGAGGCGAGCCGGGCGCGCTGCTCCTCGGCGACCTGCTCGGCCGGGTACACGTGCTCGTCCATGAAGGCGAGCAGCCTGGTGCGCAGCTCGTCGGTACGGGCGTCGAATGCGAAGTCCATGGAGTGGGTCAGCCTTCCTGGAGGGTGGTGAGGCCGTGCGAGATGAAGACCGGGACCAGGTCGCCGATGCGGTCGAACCCGGCGCCGACGGTCCGGCCCAGCGTGTAGCGGTAGTGGATGCCCTCCAGGATCACGGCGAGCTTGAACCACGCGAAGGCCGTGTACCAGGAGATCGACGAGGTGTCCCGGCCGGAGCGGTCGGCGTAGCGCTCGATCAGCTCGGCCGGGCTCGGGTGGCCCGGCGCGCCGCTCGTGGTCGAGACCGGCGACTCCGGCAGACCGAGGTCGGAGCTGTACATGACCAGCAGGCCGAGGTCGGTCAGCGGGTCGCCGAGCGTGGACATCTCCCAGTCCAGGACCGCCTTGATGCGGTCGTCGGGGCCGATCAGCACGTTGTCCAGGCGGTAGTCGCCGTGGACGACGGTGGGGGCGGGGGAGTCCGGGAGCCGTCGGCCGAGTGCGGCGTGCAGCTCGTCGATCCCGGCGAGCTCGCGGTTGCGCGAGGCGTCCAGCTGCTTGCCCCAGCGACGCAGCTGCCGGTCCAGGAAACCCTCCGGCCGGCCGAAGTCGCCGAGCCCGACCGCCGCGGGGTCCACCGCGTGCAGATCCACCAGGGTGTCCACGAGACCCAGCACGACCGCCCGGGTGCGTGCGGCGCCCAGGGGCGCGAGCTGCTCGACGGTCCGGTACGGGGTTCCCTCGACGTACTCCATGACGTAGAAGGGCGAGCCGGTGACGGACTCGTCCTCGCAGAGCAGTACCGGCTCGGGCACCGGGACGGCCGTGGGGTGCAGGGCGCTGATCACCCGGTGCTCGCGCTTCATGTCGTGCGCGGTGGCCAGCACGTGGCCGAGGGGCGGCCGGCGGACGACCCACTGCCCCGTACCGTCGGTGACGACGTAGGTGAGGTTGGAGCGTCCGCCCTCGACGATCCGGGCCTCGAGCGGTCCGTTCACCAGACCGGGCCGCTCGCGGTCGAGACGGCCGCGCAGCAGGTCGAGGTCGAGGCCTGGCGGGTGGACTGGGCTCATGGTGCGCACCTCCGGGAGCGGGACGGTCGGCACCATGATGCCGACCAGTCGGTATGTCGTCCAGTCCGCGCCCTGAATCAGCCGGGAACCCCGGGTCCCCCCTGGGGCCCGCCCTCTCGCCGGTGGGCGCGCGGGCGGGAGAACCGGCGTACGGCCGAGTTGCGGGGGCCCCGGCCCACGCCGATCGTCGAAGGATGAAGGCGATCATTTACAGCAGGTACGGCGCGGCCGACGTCCTGGAGTACGGCGAGCGGCCGGACCCGAAGGTGGGGCCGGACTCCGTCCTGGTGAAGGTGCGGGCCGCGGCCGTGAACCCGGTCGATTGGAAGGCCCGCGAGGGGTACCTCCAGGCGGGGCTGGAAGCCGTCTTCCCGGTCATCCCCGGCTGGGACGTGTCCGGCGTCGTCGTCCAGCCCGGCGCCGCCGTGTACGAGTTCGAGGTGGGCGACGAGGTCATCGGCTACGTCCGTGAGGACTTCCTCTCGCGCGGGACGTTCGCCGAGTACGTCGCCGCCCCCGTGCGCACCCTCGCCCGCAAACCCCTCAACCTGAGCTTCGAGGAGGCGGCCGGCCTGCCCCTGTGCGGCCTCACCGCACTCCAGGTGCTGCACCGCGTCCTGAACGTGCGCGAAGGCGAGACCGTCCTCGTCCACGCGGCGGCCGGCGGCGTCGGCTCACTCGCCGTCCAGCTCGCCCGGCACGCGGGCTGCCGGGTCATCGGCACGGCCGGGCCGCACAACCACGACTACGTGCGGCGGCTGGGCGGCGAACCCGTGGAGTACGGCGACGGCCTGGCCGGCCGGCTGCGGAAACTGGTACCCGGCGGATTCGACGCGGCGTTCGACACGGTCGGGGGCGAGGCGCTCCGCGTCTCCGCGCAGACCCTCGCCGGCGACGGCCGGCTCGCCTCCATCGCCGACGCGGAGGTCTTCTCCTACGGCGGCCGCTACGCCTTCGTACGGCCTGACGCCCAGGGCCTCGCGCACCTCGCGGAACTGGCCGAACAGGGCGTCATCTCCGTCCACGTCGACCGGGTGTTCCCCTTGGAACAGGCCGTCGAGGCCTACCGGCTCAACGAGCAGGGGCGCACCCGGGGCAAGATCGTCGTCACCGTCGGCGAGGAGAGCTGACCCGCCGGCCGGTCCCGGCGCCGGGCGCTCAGAACAGCATCGCGGCGGCGAACACCGCGAGCGAGACCGTGCAGGCGGCGGCCGTCAGCGCCAGCCGCGGGGACAGCGGCGCGGGCTCGGCGGTCGCCGTGCCCGCCACGCGCAGGTGAGCCGCCCGCAGGAAGACCAGCCAGGCCAGCAGGGTCAACGCCACGGCGATCAGCGCCGCGGGACCCGCGCCGCCGTGCAGCGCCTGCCGCCCGGCGAGCAGTGTCACCACCGTGCAGGTCAGCGTCGTACGCCGCCACGCCAGCCGGGTCCGCTCCGGCTGCAGCCCGGGGTCGCGGGCCGGGGTGGTCACCGGCTCTCCCAGCCGAACAGGACCACGACCACCATCGTCACCGCGACCACGGCGACGGCCAGGCTCAGGAACGCGGGGAAGCGTGACACGGGCAGGTCCTCGCCCCGCCGCATCGCCCGCTCGCACCGCACCCAGTGGTTGACCGCCCGCAGTGCGCAGAGCACACCGGCGGCCAGCAGCGCGACGGCGAGGCCGGTCCGCACGCCCCGGGCGAGCCCGGGCAGGAACTGGTCCACGGCGAAGCCCCCGCCGATCAGCGCGAGCGCCGTCCGGAGCCAGGCGAGGAAGGTGCGCTCGTTGGCGAGCGAGAAGCGGTAGTCCGGGGTGTCGCCCTCCTCGCGGAGCTCCCGCGGAGAGAACCACAGCCGCAGTCCGCGCGGGAAGCCGCTCACGCGCCACCCGCCCGCAGGCTCCGCAGCCGGTGGTACGTCTCCAGCCCGTCGGGCACCCACAGCCGGTCGCCCAGCTGCCGCTCCAGCTCCGCGTCCGTCAGGAAGGTGTGCCAGGCCACCTCCTCCGCCTGTGGACGTACGGGCAGCTCGCACCGCACCTGGTACACGGCGGACCACCAGCTGTGTCCGCCGCTCTCGTACAGGAACCTGAACAGCGGCTCCGGGCGCGGCAGGCCCCGGACGCCCAGCTCCTCCTCGGCCTCCCGCAGCGCCGCGTCGTCGTAGGACTCACCCGCGCCCACGACCCCGCCGACGAACATGTCGTAGTGCGAGGGGAAGACCAGTTTGGTGGCCGTCCTGCGGTGCACGAAGACTCTCCCCGTGGCGTCCCTGGCCTCGACGAACACGCAGCGGTGGCGCAGGCCCCGCGCGGTCGCCTCGCCGCGCGGCGCCTGCCCCACCACCACGTCGTTCTCGTCCACGATGTCCAGGATCTCGTCAGCCGGAGTCATGGCGTCCATCCAACCCCACCCCGCGGACCTCCGTGGAGCCGTGCCGCTCCTTGCCCGCCGGCATCGCCGGATGCAGCCCGAGCAGCACGATTCCGGCCACGATCGCCGCGAGACCCGCCGCCTGCCAGGCGAGCGCACCGACATCGGTCCGCACCTGATCACCGAGGAACCCGATCCCGCAGACGATGCCGGCCAGCGGCTGGGCGGCGGTCAGCGCGGGCAGCGACATCCGAAGCGGCCCGGCCTCGAAGGCGCTCTGCACGATGATCAGGCTGGTCACGCCCAGGACCACGAGCGCGTACGGCTGCCAGCCAGTGAAGAGCGCGCCCCACCCGCCGTCGGCCAGCCGCAGACCGGAGACCCGGGTCAGGGCGTCCTGGAGCCCGTAGAGCAGTCCCCCCGCCAGCCCCAGCAGCGCGGGAGCCCACGGGGTGCGTGGGTGTCTGGCGAAGGCGGTCAGGGCCAGGGCGAGCCCCGCCACCAGGCCGATCACCAGCCAGTGCCGCAGCGGCTCCGTCACCGCCTCGCCGCCGCGCGGCCGGCCGCCCAGCAGGAACGCGGTGACGCCGCCGGCCAGCAGCCAGAGCCCGCCCCAGCCCTGCCGGCCGAGGCGCTGCGCGGTGAAGTAGCGCGACAGTGCGAGCGCGAAGAGCAGGTTGGTGGCCAGCAGCGGCTCGACGACCGACACCTCTCCCCGCCCGAGCGCCAGCGCCCCGAGGACCATGCCGCAGATCATCAATCCGATGCCGGCCAGCCAGCTCGGCACCCTCATCAGGTCCAGCAGGAGTCGGGGCGAGAGGAAATCGCTCGGCGGCGCGCGACGGGCCGCGTCCTGCTGCAGGACGAAACCGAAGCCCGTACAGCACGCGGCGCCCACGGAGAGCAGGAGTACCAGCAACGACACGGTCCGACGATAGCCCCGCGGCCCCACCGGGAGCGTGAGGCCGCCGTCGACCGGACGGTTGACGTGGGGGCGAGGCGTACCGAAGATCTGACTCACGAGTAACACGCCCCGGCCCGGGATCTCCGCCGGGCCGCCCCGCATGCCCGAAGGACGGAACCATGGCGTACGACGCTGATGTCATCGTGATCGGGGCGGGGCTCGCGGGTCTGGTGGCCACCGCCGAACTCGTCGACGCGGGCCGGACGGTGATCCTGCTCGACCAGGAGCCCGAGCAGTCCATCGGCGGGCAGGCGCACTGGTCCTTCGGCGGCCTCTTCCTCGTCGACTCACCCGAACAGCGGCGGATGCGGATCAAGGACAGCCACGAACTGGCCCTCCAGGACTGGTACGGCACGGCCGGCTTCGACCGCGAGGAGGACCACTGGCCGCGGCGGTGGGCCCAGGCGTACGTCGACTTCGCGGCCGGTGAGAAGCGGTCCTGGCTCCACGCCCAGGGTCTGCGGCTCTTCCCCGTCGTCGGCTGGGCCGAACGCGGCGGCTACGACGCGAACGGCCACGGCAACTCCGTCCCCCGCTTCCACATCACCTGGGGCACCGGGCCCGGCGTCGTCGCCCCCTTCGAGCGCAGGGTGCGCGAGGGCGTGGCCAGGGGACTGGTCCGGCTCCGCTTCCGGCACCGGGTGACGGGCCTCGGGCGCTCGGCGGGGACGGTCGACACCGTCACCGGCGAGATCCTCGAGGAGAGCGGCGCCGAGCGGGGCACCGCGAGCACCCGCGAGATCACCGGTGCCTTCGAGCTCAGGGCCCAGGCCGTGATCGTCACCTCCGGAGGCATCGGCGGCAACCACGACCTCGTACGCGCCCAGTGGCCCCGGCGGCTGGGCACGCCGCCCGCGAAGATGCTCTCCGGGGTCCCCGCGCACGTCGACGGGCTGATGCTCGGCATCACCGAGGAGGCGGGCGCGCACCACATCAACCGCGACCGGATGTGGCACTACACCGAGGGCATCGAGAACTGGAACCCGATCTGGGCCAGGCACGGCATCCGCATCCTGCCCGGCCCGTCCTCCCTCTGGCTGGACGCCCGCGGCAAGCGGCTCCCCGTCCCCCTCTTCCCCGGCTTCGACACGCTCGGCACCCTCGAACACATCATGCGGTCCGGGTACGGCTACACCTGGTTCGTCCTGGACCGGAAGATCATCGGCAAGGAGTTCGCGCTCTCCGGATCCGAGCAGAACCCGGACCTCACCGGGAAGTCCGTGCGCGACGTGATCGGCAGGGCCCGCGCCGACGTCCCCGCCCCGGTCAGGGCGTTCATGGACAAGGGCGTCGACTTCGTGGTCGAGAAGGACCTGGGTGCACTGGTCCGGGGCATGAACGCGCTGACGGGCGACACGCTGATCGACGAGGACGCACTGCGCCGCGAGATCACCGCGCGCGACCGGGAGATCGCCAACCCCTTCACCAAGGACCTCCAGGTCACCGCGATCCGCGGGGCCCGCGCCTACCTCGGCGACAAGCTGATCCGCACGGCCCGCCCGCACCGCATCCTCGACCCGGCGGCGGGCCCGCTGATCGCCGTACGGCTGAACATCCTGACCCGGAAGTCCCTCGGGGGCCTGGAGACGGACCTGTCCTCCCGCGTACTGACGGCGGACGGCGCCCCGCTGCCCGGGGTGTACGCGGCGGGCGAGGCGGCGGGCTTCGGCGGCGGCGGGGTCCACGGCTACCGCTCCCTGGAGGGCACGTTCCTCGGCGGCTGCATCTTCTCGGGCCGGGTCGCGGGCAGGGCGGCGGCGAAGGCGACCGGCTGAGCCGGCGCTTCAACGCGGGCCGGAAGCTGTACGCCGCCCGGATCGCGGGCGCCGTGCTCGTCATGCTCGGCACCGGGCTGCCCATGTGGTGCACCGGCCTCGCCCCGCTGGTGTGGCGCGCGGGGGCGACCTTCGTCCACGACTGGCTGGCGCTCGCGACCGGCATCGTCCTGGCCCGGCACACGGCGAAGGCGCTCGCCGATCCGGAGGCACGCCGTGGCATGCGCACCGG
Source organism: Streptomyces sp. NPDC020780 (assembly GCF_044334475.1). Classification (NCBI taxonomy): domain Bacteria; kingdom Bacillati; phylum Actinomycetota; class Actinomycetes; order Kitasatosporales; family Streptomycetaceae; genus Streptomyces; species Streptomyces sp. NPDC020780. Next base: position 129,196 of record NZ_JBIRTB010000007.1, read on the forward strand.
GTCGGTCGAGCGCCTCTGGGCCCGTGCCGAACACCCGCTGTGGCGGGAGCCGGAGGAGTAGCGCCGGCTACAACACCAGCGACAGCAGCAGGATGAAGGCCAGGGAGACGACGGAGATGATCGTCTCCATCACCGACCACGTCTTGATCGTCTGCGGGACGTCCATGCCGAAGTACTCCTTCACCAGCCAGAACCCCGCGTCGTTGACGTGGCTGAAGAAGAGGGAACCGGCACCGACCGCGAGGACGAGCAGAGCGGCGTGCGACGTGGACATGTCGGCGGCCAGCGGGGCGACCAGACCGGCGGCGGAGATGGTCGCCACCGTCGCCGAGCCCGTCGCCAGCCGGATCGCCACGGCGATCAGCCAGCCGAGCAGCAGGGCGGGGATCGACCAGTTCTCGGAGAAGTCCAGGATCATCCGGCCGACACCGGCGTCGATGAGGGTCTGCTTGAAGCCGCCGCCGGCGCCGACGATCAGGAGGATGCCGGCGATCGGGGCGAGCGACTTCTCGACGGTGGTGGAGAGGCGGCCCTTGGTGAACCCGGCCGCGCGGCCCAGGGTGAACATACCGACGATCACGGCGGCGAGCAGCGCGATCAGCGGCGAGCCGATGACGTCGGTGACCCGCTGGACCTGGTGGTCCGGGTTGTCCACCACGATGTCGACGAGCGCCTTGACCAGCATGAGCACGACGGGCAGCAGGATCGTCGCCAGTGTCGCGCCGAAGCCGGGGCGGCGGTCCAGGTCCTCGGAGGGACGCTGCGGGACCATCTTCTCCGGCGGCTCGATGTCCACCCAGCGGGCGGCGTAGCGGGAGAAGACCGGGCCCGCGATGATCACCGTCGGGACGGCCACCAGGACACCGAGGGCCAGCGTGACACCGAGGTTGGCGCCGAGCGCGTCGATGGCCACGAGCGGGCCGGGGTGCGGCGGGATCAGCCCGTGCATCACGGAGAGACCGGCCAGCGCCGGGATACCGATCCGCATCAGGGAGTAGTTGCCGCGCTTGGCGACCAGCAGCACCACCGGGATCATCAGCACGATCCCGACCTCGAAGAAGAGGGGGAGCCCGATGATCGAGGCGATCAGGACCATCGCCCACGGCATCGCACGTCCGCTCGCCTTCGCGAGGATCGTGTCGACGATCTGGTCCGCGCCGCCGGAGTCGGCGAGCAGCTTGCCCAGGATGGCGCCGAGCGCGATGAGCACACCCACACCCGCGACGGTCGAGCCGAGGCCCGCCGTGAAGCTGGCTATCGTCTTCGCCGGGTTGGCGCCGGCGAAGGAGCCGAGCGCGAGCGAGCCGATGGTCAACGCGAGGAACGCGTGCATCTTGAGCTTGGTGATGAGCAGAACGATGACGGCGATGCCCGCCAGGACGGCGATGCCCAACTGTGCGTTGCCGGCCGATGTGATCGGTTCGACTGCATCGGCCGCCAGCATCTCGACGCTGAGACTGGTCACGGTGATGATCCTTAAGAGTCGAGCCGGCGCAGCGCGGCGACGGCCCGTTCGGTGATTTCCTCGGGGGTGCCGGACACGTCGACGGCTACGCCGGTCTCGTCCTCCTGCAGCGGCTGGAGGGTCGCGAACTGGGAGTCGAGCAGCGCGGTCGGCATGAAGTGGCCCTTACGGTCCGCCATCCGGCGCTCGATGAGCGCGCGGTCGCCGGTCAGATGCAGGAAGACGGCGTCCGGGGCCTCGTGCCGCAGCCGGTCGCGGTAGGCCCGCTTGAGCGCCGAACTGCTGACGACCCCGCCGAGCCCCGCCCTGCCGTGCGCCCACTGCCCTATGGCGTCCAGCCAGGGCCAGCGGTCGTCGTCGTCCAGCGGTGTTCCGGCCGACATCTTGGCGATGTTGGCCGGCGGGTGGAAATCGTCGCCCTCGGCGTAGGGGACGCCGAGGGCGGCGGCGAGCAGAGGGCCGATCGTGGTCTTGCCGGTCCCTGCTACGCCCATCACCACGACGACGTGGGGGGTGCTCATTGGTGCCTCGCTGTCTTCATCGACATCGGTCCGACGTCGGTCCGTCGCGCTACTGAAACGCATTACATACGACTTATTCAAGAGGCTGTGACATAAACGTCGTACTTTTTCTCGCCGCAGGCCGCCCCGTAGGCTGGTGGGCATGACCACACCTGCCCAGGGGCTCCATACGCATGTGCTGGACACCCTGGGTCTGGAGATCGCCGCGGGGGACTGCCCGCCCGGCCGTGTCCTGCGCACCGACGAGCTCGCCCAGCGCTTCGACGTCTCGCGCACCGTCGTACGCGAAGTGATCCGCGTCCTTGAGTCCATGCACCTGGTCGAGTCCCGGCGCCGGGTCGGAGTGACCGTGCGGCCCACCGAGGAGTGGAACGTCTACGACCCGCAGGTCATCCGCTGGCGGCTGGCCGGCTCGGACCGGCCCCGGCAGCTGCGCTCCCTCACCGTGCTGCGGTCCGCCGTCGAACCCGTCGCCGCGGGCCTCGCGGCCCGTAACGCCACGGCCGAACACTGCGCCGCGCTCACGGAGTGCGCGCTCGGTATGGTCGCCACCTCGCGCGGCCAGCAGCTGGAGGGCTACCTCCGGCACGACATCGCCTTCCACCGCATCGTCCTCAACGCCTCAGGCAACGAGATGTTCGCCCGCCTCGGCGACGTCGTCGCCGAGGTCCTCGCCGGCCGCACCCACCACCAGGTGATGTTCGAGGACCCCGACCCCGCCGCCGTCACCCTCCACGTCCGGCTCGCCGAGGCCGTACGCGAAGGGGACGCCGAGGGCGCCGAACGGCTGACCAAGGAGATCGCGGTCGGCGCGCTGCACGAACTGGACGTGCTCGCTCCGTGAGCGGCCGCCCGCCCGGGTACGGTGGGCGGGTTCGATCTTCGGAGATCACGGGGCAGTCGGGATGGGAGACCACGGCATGGCGCAGCAGGTACAAGGGGTCATCGCACCGGGGAGGAACGAGCCCGTGCGCGTGGAGACGATCCTCGTGCCGGACCCCGGCCCCGGTGAGGCCGTGGTGAAGATCCAGGCGTGCGGCGTCTGCCACACCGACCTGCACTACAAGCAGGGCGGAATCAACGACGAGTTCCCCTTCCTGCTCGGCCACGAGGCCGCGGGTGTCGTGGAGTCCGTCGGCGAGGGCGTCACCGACGTCGAGCCCGGCGACTTCGTCGTCCTCAACTGGCGTGCGGTGTGCGGCCAGTGCCGCGCCTGTCTGCGGGGCCGCCCCTGGTACTGCTTCGACACCCACAACGCCCGGCAGAAGATGACCCTGCTGGACGGCACGGAGCTCTCCCCGGCGCTCGGTATCGGCGCCTTCGCGGAGAAGACCCTCGTCGCCGCCGGCCAGTGCACCAAGGTCGACCCCGAGGTCTCCCCGGCCGTCGCCGGACTGCTCGGCTGCGGTGTCATGGCGGGCATCGGCGCCGCCATCAACACCGGACAGGTCGGCCGCGGCGACTCGGTCGCCGTCATCGGCTGCGGAGGCGTGGGCGACGCCGCGATCGCCGGTGCGCGGCTCGCGGGAGCGGCGAAGATCATCGCGGTCGACATCGACGACCGCAAGCTGGAGACGGCGAAGAAGATGGGCGCCACCCACACCGTCAACTCCCGCTCCGGGGACCCGGTCGAGGCGATCCGCGCACTGACCGGCGGCAACGGCGCGGACGTCGTCATCGAGGCGGTCGGCCGCCCGGAGACGTACCAGCAGGCCTTCTACGCCCGCGACCTGGCCGGCACCGTCGTCCTCGTCGGCGTCCCCACCCCGGAGATGCGGCTCGAACTCCCGCTGCTCGACGTGTTCGGCCGCGGCGGCTCCCTCAAGTCCTCCTGGTACGGCGACTGTCTGCCCTCGCGCGACTTCCCGATGCTCATCGACCTGCACCAGCAGGGACGCCTCGACCTGGGCGCCTTCGTCACCGAGACCATCGGGATCGGCGACATCGAGCACGCCTTCGCCCGGATGCACGACGGCGACGTCCTGCGTTCGGTGGTGGTCCTCTGATGGCCGCGCGCATCGAGCACCTGGTCACCTCCGGCACCTTCGCCCTCGACGGCGGCGAGTGGGACGTCGACAACAACGTGTGGATCGTCGGGGACGACACCGAGGTGGTCGTCATCGACGCCGCCCACGACGCCGCCGCCATCGAGGCCGCACTCGGCGGCCGTACGCTGCGCGCCGTCATCTGCACCCACGCGCACAACGACCACATCGACGCGGCGCCCGCGCTCGCCGACGCGACCGGGGCGCCGGTCCTCCTGCACCCCGACGACCTCGGACTGTGGCGGCAGACCCACCCGGACCGCACCCCCGACGCCGAACTGGCCGACGGCCAGGAACTGGAGATCGCCGGAACGCGTCTGACGGTCATGCACACCCCGGGCCACGCCCCGGGAGCGGTGTGCCTGTACGCCCCGGAGCTGACCACCGTCTTCACCGGCGACACCCTCTTCCAGGGCGGTCCCGGCGCCACCGGCCGTTCCTTCTCGCACTTCCCGACGATCGTCGACTCGATCAGGGACCGGCTGCTCACCCTGCCGCCGGAGACCACCGTCCGCACCGGCCACGGGGACTCCACCACCATCGGCGCGGAGGCCCCGCACCTGGACGAGTGGATCGCCCGCGGGCACTGACGGTCAGCGGCCCTCCCGGCCGTCCCACCACGCGGTGAGCCGCCGCCCGCTCTCGAAGCGGCGCGGCTCACCCGTGACCGGATCCGTGAACTCCAGCACCCTCGCCACCAGTTGGAGAGGCCGGGAGTAGTCCTCGCGACGCGGCTCCGGTTCCACCACCGGATAGACCGGATCGTCGACCAGCGGCAGCCCCAGGGCGTTCATGTGGACCCGCAGCTGATGCGTGCGGCCGGTCGCGGGCAGCAGCCGGTACCGGCCGAGCCCGCCCCGGTGCTCCAGCAGCTCGATCCGGCTCTCGCTGTTGGCCTCGCCCGGTTCCTCGCGGGCGGCGATGACCCCGCGCTCCTTGACGATGCGGCTGCGCACGGTACGGGGGAGTGCCACACCGGGGTCGTACGGGGCCACCGCCTCGTACTCCTTGCGCACCAGCCGGTCGCGGAACAGCGTCTGGTACGCGCCGCGGTCCTCGGGCCGTACGACGCAGAGCACCAGCCCCGCCGTCAGCCGGTCGAGCCGGTGCGCGGGCTGGAGCTGCCCGAGCCCCGGCTCGCGGCGCAGCCGGGCCACCAGGGTCTCCGTGATGTGGCGGCCGCGCGGTGTGGTGGCCAGGAAGTGCGGCTTGTCCGCGACGACGAGGTGCTCGTCCCGGTGGACCACGTCCACCGGGAAGGGAACGGGCTCCTCCGGGACGACCTCGCGGTGGAACCAGAGGTAGCGGCCCGCCGTGTACGGCTCGTCCGCGCCCACCGCGCTTCCGTCCGCCCCGACGAACCGGCCCTCGGCCAGCATGGCAGCCACGCGCCCGGCGCCGACCGCTCCGGCGAACCGGGCCCGCAGATGTTCCCCCACGGTCGGCCAGGCCCCCGCCGGGTCGGCGGGAAGCCGCACCCGCACCGGGTCGACGCCGTCACGCGGCGGCAGCGGGGCGGCCGGGGGCCTCGCCCGTCCTCTCATCGGTCCCACCTCTGTGGTTCCCTGGGGGTGGAAAAGCAAAAAACCCCAGATCGACTGGGGTTTGTGCTGGTGTCCGAGGGGGGACTTGAACCCCCACGCCCGATAAAGGGCACTAGCACCTCAAGCTAGCGCGTCTGCCATTCCGCCACCCGGACAAGGTGTCTGTCTCGCGGGCCCTGGCCCGTTCCGACGTGGAAAACCATAGCAAACATTCAGGGGTGCTCGATCACGCCCCAGGTCACGCCCGGGCTGTGAACGGCGCATGACGCGGCATGGGCGGTCTTGGGCGCGCGGGTCCGGCGCGCGAGGATGAGGGGGAGCACCACCGTGACAGTGGAAGGAACCAGCATGAGCGAGGCCGACACGGCCCGGACCGGCACCGGTGAGTCCGCCGAGAACGAGGTCGTGGACCTCTGCCGCGACCTGATCCGGATCGACACCAGCAATTACGGCGACCACTCGGGCCCCGGGGAGCGGCTCGCCGCCGAGTACATCGCCGAAAAGCTCGCCGAAGTCGGGCTGGACCCCACGATCATCGAATCCCACAAGGGCCGCGCCTCCACCGTGGCCCGGATCGAGGGCGAGGACCCCTCCAGGCCCGCGCTGCTGATCCACGGGCACACCGACGTGGTGCCGGCGAACGCCGCGGACTGGACGCACCACCCCTTCTCCGGGGAGATCGCGGACGGGTGCGTGTGGGGGCGCGGCGCGGTCGACATGAAGGACATGGACGCCATGACCCTGGCGGTCGTCCGTGACCGGATGCGCAGCGGGCGCAAGCCCCCGCGTGACATCGTCCTGGCCTTCCTCGCCGACGAGGAGGCGGGCGGCACGTACGGCGCGCGCCACCTCGTCGACCACCACCGCGATCTCTTCGACGGCGTCACCGAGGCCATCGGCGAGGTCGGCGGCTTCTCGTTCACCGTCAACGAGAACCTGCGGCTCTACCTCGTGGAGACCGCGCAGAAGGGCATGCACTGGATGCGGCTCACGGTGGACGGCACCGCCGGCCACGGTTCCATGACGAACGACGACAACGCGATCACCGAGCTCTGCGAGGCGGTCGGCCGGCTGGGGCGGCACACCTGGCCGGTGAGGATGACCAAGACCGTACGGTCCTTCCTCGACGAGCTGTCCGACGCGCTGGGCACCCCCCTCGACCCGGAGGACATGGAGGCGACGCTCGCCAAGCTCGGCGGGATCGCCAAGATGATCGGCGCCACCCTGCGCAACTCCGCGGCGCCCACCATGCTCGGGGCCGGTTACAAGGTGAACGTGATCCCGGGGCAGGCGACCGCGCACGTGGACGGGCGCTTCCTGCCCGGCCACGAGGACGAGTTCCTGGCCGACCTCGACCGGATCCTCGGGCCGCGGGTGAAGCGGGAGGACGTGCACGGCGACAAGGCCCTGGAGACCAGCTTCGACGGCTCTCTCGTGGACGCCATGCAGCTGGCGCTGAAGGCCGAGGACCCGATCGCCCGCGCCGTGCCCTACATGCTCTCCGGGGGGACCGACGCCAAATCCTTCGACGACCTCGGCATCCGCTGCTTCGGTTTCGCCCCGCTCAAGCTGCCGCCGGAGCTGGACTTCGCGGGCATGTTCCACGGTGTGGACGAGCGGGTCCCGGTGGACGGCCTCACCTTCGGTGCCCGCGTGCTGGACCGGTTCATCGACCATGCGTGACCAGCCGCCGGGTCACGGCCGCTCCCGCATCAAGGCCCCTGAATTCGACAGTGTGTACGAACCTGCCCGGAAAGAGTGAAAGGGGTCGCGCACTCGTAGCTCCGTCACCCCCTCCTCGTTACAGGTGATGCGGTCCGCGGCTGGGATCGCACTTGTCAACCAGGAGGAATCATGATCAAGAAGATCGTCGCAATCGCGGCAGCTACCGGTGGTCTCGTCCTCGCGGGCGCGGGTCTCGCTTCCGCCGACGCCGGCGCCCAGGGTGCCGCCATCGGCAGCCCGGGCGTGCTCTCGGGCAACGTCGTCCAGGTGCCGGTCCACGTTCCGGTGAACGTCTGCGGCAACACCATCAACGTGATCGGGCTGCTGAACCCCGCCTTCGGCAACACCTGCATCAACGCCTGACGAGGCGAGTCAACCCGTAAGGGTGTGAGTCCGGCCGGCCCCGGAGTGCGCGCCACGCACTCCGGGGCCGCTGGACATTCGGCCCCGCACTGTGGTGTCCGGGGCATTTCGGTAGGCAGAAGGCAGGAAAGCAACCTATGCGACAGGTCACACGTAAAGGCCTGATCACCATGGCAGCCGCGGGCGGCGTGCTCGCGCTCGGTGGCGGCTACGCGCACGCCGACGCGGGAGCGGCCGGCGGCGCGTCGAATTCACCGGGAGTGCTCTCGGGGAACTCGATCCAGGTCCCGGTCGACGTCCCCGTCAATGTCTGCGGAAACTCCGTGAACGCCGGCGGTCTGCTCAATCCCACGAGCGGGAACGACTGCGGGAACAGCTCGGCGGGTGCCGCGCACGAGCGCGGGACGGACGACGGTGCCGCGTCCGGTCAGGGCTCCGTGAGCCAGGCCTCCGGCAGCCCGGCCGCGTCCGGTCACGGCTCCGCGAGCTCCGCCGACGGCGCTCACGGCGCCGGATCCGAGGCCCGCGAGGCCGGAGCGGGAACGGGCAGGCACCGCGCTTCCAGCACCTCGGCCCGGGCGGTGACGGCCGACTCACCCGGCATCCTCTCCGGCAACCAGGTGCAGGCGCCGGTGGAGATCCCGGTGAACCTCTGCGGCAACAGCATCACCATCGGCGGGCTGCTCAACCCGGTCTTCGGCAACAGCTGCGAGAACGACACGCAGGCCCCTCCGCCCGTCGTGCCGCAGACGCCGCAGACGCCGCACACCCCCGTGAAGCCGGCCGTCCCGCACACGCCGCAGGCTCCCGAGCCCCAGCTGGTGCCCGGCGAACACCTTGCGCAGACCGGCGCCGACGGGCTCGGCGTGCTGGTCCCGGCGAGCGCGGGGCTGCTGCTCGCGGGTGCGGGCACGGTCCTGTACCGGCGCTCGCGCAGCGCCGCGTAACGGCGGCGCCCCGGAGCGGCACCGCCGCCAGGGGGCGCGCGGCATGGTGAAGGGGAGCGGGTTCCGCGGCTGCGGGGCCCGCTCCGTCCTACCAGGTGGCCCGGAGCTGGCGGATGATCCGGCGGCGCAGCCGCACACGGCGGCTGCCGTCGCGGCGCAGCGTCAGTCGGTCCAACTCCCAGTGCCCGTACTCGGCATGGTCGGTCAGCAGACGGGCCGCCTCCTTCCGGGAGACCCCGCGCGGCACGTACACGTCGACAAATTCGTATTCCGGCATCGCATCTATTGTGCAAGCAGAGCCCCGGTACGGATAGCGTCTGCTCCATGTCTGATGCTGCGCAGCCCACGGCTGCCGAGGTACGCGCCGCCGCCGATGCGATCAAAACCGCGCTCGACCGCCACCTCGAGGCCGTCGAACGCCGTACCGGGGACGACGACCCCACCGTCTACGACGCGTTCAACGCACTGGCCGCCGCGGCCGAGGTCTACGACGAACTCCTCTACGACCGCTACGACGAGGTCACCCCGTTCGAGATTCCCGGTGCCCAGGACTCCCTCCCGCCGTACGCGGGACCGGAGGAACCGCACGCACTCAGCGTGCTGATCAGGCGCGACTACGCGGTCGCGGAGCCCGCACGGCTCCTCGCCCAGGCGCAGCGGATCACCGACCTGGATCCGGACGGCCAGGACGGCGAGGCGGAGTCGGCGCCGGGCGTGGGGGTGCACGCCGCACTGGGTGTCCTCTTCGGGGAGTACGAGGCGGACGAGATCGCCTCCCGGCACCAGGAGTTCGGTCTGGAGGAGGGGGATTCCACCCTCTGGGTCACCGCCGCCGAGGAGCTCCCCGAGCCCGGGGAATGGCTGGAGGAGCCGTTCGAGGACGCGGATCCCTCGCTGGTGGTCTGCCGCTTCGACGTCAGCGCGGTCTTCGACGACGAGGACGGGCCGGAAGGGGGCCCGGGCGCCTCCGCCGCGGACCGCTCCTGAGCCCCCGGCGGCCGCGCCGTCGATGACCCGGCGGCCCGGCCGGCCGGAGAGCCCCGTCCGTCACGGCCTGTCGGCCCGGTGCGCGCGCACCGGGCCGACGCGCGTCCGGCGACGGCGAGGCAGGACGGCGTACGGGCCGCCCGGGGCCGTACGGGTGCTTCAGGAGGCCACAGCGGCCGGCTGGGCCTCCAGCAGGGCGCGCAGCCGTGTCGTCCGCTCCTGGGCCGGGACCGCGGCCACCGCGTGCGCCAGTGCCTGGTCCACGCCGTGCACCACGGACAGGTGGCGCTCGCCCCGGCTGAACGCCGTGTACACCCAGGGCCGGCTCAGACCCTGGGCCGCGTCACCCGGCAGGACGACGACCACGGCGGGCCAGCGCATCCCGGCCGCCTGATGCGCGCTGAGCGCCCAGCCGTGCCGCACCGAGGACTCCACGCGGGCCTGGGGCACCACGACGCCCGTGCCCGCGCAGTCCAGGTGCAGGCCGTCGGCGTCGGCGGAGACCACCGAGCCGGGCACCACCCTGCCGGGCGCCGGCACATGGACCACCCGGTCACCGGGGTCGAAGCCGCCGAACCGGCCCGGCCCGGGGTTGAGCCGCTGCTTGAGCGCCGCGTTGAGCGCCACGGTGCCTGCCGAGCCGCCGTGCCCGACCGTGATCACCTGGGTGTCCGACGCTGGCACCCCGATGACCCGCGGTACCGAGTCGGCGACCAGCTGCACCGTCCGGTGGACCGCCTCGCCCGCGTCGCGGACGGGCACGATCACGACCTCCTTGCCGGGCGCCTCCACCTGGTTCAGCTCACCGACGCCGATGCCCGACACCAGCTCACCGACCGGTCCGGGGTCCGGGGTGCGCGACACCACCTGGGGGCAGGTGCGCGCCGCCAGTACGTCCCCGAACACCCGGCCCGCACCGGCGGACCCGAGCACACCGGGGTCACCGCTCAGCACCAGCCGTGTCCCGTCGGCGAGGGACTCCACCAGCATCGCCGCCGCCTCCACGTCGAGCTGCGGTGCGTCCAGGACCACCAGCAGGTCGAGGGCGAAGGCCCCGTCCGCGTCCCGGCCCGGGCCGGCCGCGCCGGAGAGCAGGTCGGAGAGGGTGACAGCCGTCGACGGGTCACCGGCGGCGGCGGCCAGCCTGCGCCGGCCGTCCTCGCTGTGGGTGGTCCCGAGGGCACGCAGTCCCAGGGCGCCGGCCGCGGCGATCAGAGCGGCGGGCTCGGCCCGGGCGCTCTCGCCGCCGCTGTGGGCGACCAGTCCGGCCCCCGCGACCGTCCGGATCAGCTCACCCGCCGAGGGCGACGGCGCGGCCGCCGCCGCCTCCGTCCAGTCGGCGTCCTTCTCGCAGGAGTTGACCAGCCGGGCCAGGCCGTCGGCGAGGCTCTCCTCGGCCAGGGCGTACCGGTCGAGCCCCAGCAGGACCCGCACCGGCTCCGTCTCGTCCTCGGAGCCTTCCCGGGCACCGTCCTCGGTGCTCCCGGTGGGCTCCTCGGCGGGCCCGCCCGGGCCGGTGATCTCCCCGGCCCGCACGGCGTCGACGCCGTCCTGGAAGACGAGCGCGACGCCCTCGGAGACGGCGTGCCGCACGGCCGTGCCGGGATCGGTCACCGACAGGTCGGCGAGCGCGGCGCGCACCTGCGACGCGTCCAGTGCCGTGTGGCCGCGCAGCGCGGCCCGCTCCAGCAGCCAGCCCACCAGGGCCGCCGTGCGCCGCTCGTCGTCCGGGCCGCACTCCGCGCCCAGCAGGGCCCTCGCGAACCCGTCGGCCTGCTCCGGGCGGACGCCGGGCACGGACAGCAGCTGCCAGGGGTCCTCGCGCAGCATCCCGGCGGCCTGTTCACCGAGCGTCGTGGCCGCCGGGCGGGCCAGGGCCTCGGGAGCCCGGCCCTCGGCGAGCACCGCCGCCGCCGACGTCACTGCCTCGGGGGACACGCTCCGCGGCTGCCCGGCGGGAGGGGACACGGACGGCGTAGGCCGGGCGGGCGCGGGGGCAGCGCGGCGGGGAGCGGGCGCGGAGACCGGGGAGTCGAAGAAGGCGGTGCCCGGCTTCTCGCCGCTCTCCACCGCGCGCACGGCCGCGAGCAGATCGGCGGCCGGACCGCTCAGCTTCGCACCGGCCGCGATGGGGCCCTCCTTCTCGGCCTTGCGCTTCTCGATCCGCTCACGGAGCTCGCGCTGGGCGGCCAGCTCCGCCTCCGCCTCCGAGAGCGCGGGAGCCCCCTCCGCGCCGTCCCCCTCCGCGCGGGGACCGGGAGCTCCCTCGGGCGCCTCGTCGGTCCCGGACGCATGCTCCGCACCGCCCTCGCCGGGCGGGGCGGCGTCGAGGCCGCCGTCCTCGCGGACTTCGCGGTCCTCGTCGTTCTCGGCCGCGGGGTCCGGGGACTCCCCCCGGGGAAGCGCAGTCACAGCGTGCTCCAGTCCTGGTCGGGATAGCGGTGCACGGGCGCCGACACATCGTCGAGCGCCTGGCAGATCTCGTCAGGAAGAGTAAGCGCCTCCACCGACAACGCCTCGCTCAGCTGCCGCGCGTTCCGCGCGCCGACGACCGGGGCCACCACCCCGGGACGGTCCCGCACCCAGGCGAGCGCGACGAGGAGCGCCGTCGTGGCCAGTCCGTCCGCGGCCGTGGTCACCGCGTCCACGATCCGGCCGGCCGCGTCGTCGAGGTACGGCTCGACGAACGGGGCCAGCACCTCCGAGGCGCCGCGCGAGTCGGACGGCGTCCCCGTGCGGTACTTCCCGGTCAGCACCCCACGGCCCAGCGGGGAGGAAGGCAGCAGCCCCACCCCCAGGTCCAGCGCGGCCGGCAGCACCTCGCGTTCCACGCCCCGCTGCAGCAGCGAGTACTCCATCTGCGTACTGGCCAGCCGGGTGCGCACCCCGGGCGAGGCGAGCTGCCAGGTCGCCGCCTTGGCCAGCTGCCAGCCGCTGAAGCTCGACACGCCCGCGTACCGGACCCGCCCCGACGAGACCGCGAGGTCCAGTGCCTGCAGGGTCTCGTCCAGCGGCGTCACCGGGTCGAAGGCGTGGATCTGCCAGAGGTCGACGTAATCCGTCCCGAGGCGCTCCAGGGAGGCGTCGAGCGCGGCCAGCAGATGACCGCGCGACCCGTCGAAGCGGCGGTACGGATCGGGCACGCTGCCCGCCTTCGTCGCGATGACCAGGTCCCGTCGCGGAACGAGGTCGTCCAGGAGCCGTCCCAGCAGGTATTCGGCCTCACCGCCACCGTAGACGTCCGCGGTGTCCACGAGGGTTCCGCCGGCGTCCCAGAAGGTTTTCAGCTGTTCGGCGGCGTCGTGCTCGTCGGTGTCCCGGCCCCAGGTGAGGGTGCCGAGCCCGATCCGGGACACACGAAGGCCGGTACGGCCCAGATACCTCTGCTCCATGGGGGCTGAGGTTACTGGCCGGGGCCCGCACGGTGGCAGCCTGTGGACAGGGCGGTGGCGGGCGACCGGGCCTGCCGGATCACGGCACCCCGCGCTAGAGTCCGCACTCAGGACGTTACTGATCAGTAGAGGGAGCGTGGCTATGCGGCTCGGCATCAATCTCGGTTACTGGGGAGCGGGCATGGACGGCGACAACCTCGCCGTCGCCCAGGAGGCCGACCGGCTCGGCTACGACGTCTGCTGGGCGGCCGAGGCGTACGGCTCCGACGTACCGACCGTGCTGGCCTGGGTCGCGGCCCGTACCGAGTCCATCGACGTGGGCTCCGCGATCATGCAGATCCCGGCCCGGCAGCCCGCCATGACGGCGATGACGGCCGCCACGCTCGACTCGCTCTCGGGAGGCCGCTTCCGCCTCGGCCTCGGCGTCTCGGGCCCCCAGGTCTCCGAGGGCTGGTACGGCGTCAAGTTCGACAAGCCGCTCGCCCGCACCCGCGAGTACGTGGAGATCGTGCGCAGGGCGATGTCCCGGGAGCGGCTGTCCTACGAGGGCGAGCACTGGACGCTGCCGCTCCCCGACGGCCCGGGCAAGCCCCTCAAGCTGACCGTCCACCCTCAGCGCGAGCACATCCCGCTCTACATCGCCGCCATCGGCCCGAAGAACCTGGAGCAGACCGGCGAGATCGCCGACGGGGCCCTCCTGATCTTCCCCTCCGCCGATCACCTGGAGGAGACGGCTGTCAAGCACCTGCGCGCCGGGCGTGAGAAGGCCGGGAAGACGATGGAGGGCTTCGACGTCTGCCCCACGCTGCCGCTCGCGGTCGGCGACGACGTCAAGGGCCTCGCCGACATGTTCCGCCCGTACACCGCGCTGTACGTCGGCGGCATGGGCAGCCGCAAGCAGAACTTCTACAACCAGCTCGCCCGGCGCATGGGGTACGAGGAGGCGGCCACCGAGATCCAGGACAAGTACCTCTCCGGTGACAAGGCCGGCGCCGCAGCCGCCGTACCGCACGAGCTCATCGACCGGACCACGCTGCTCGGCCCGGTGGAGCGGATCGCCGAGCGGATGCAGGCGTACGCGGCGGCGGGCGTCACCACGCTCACCCTCGCCCCGGCGGGCTTCACGCTGGACGAACGGCTCGCGGCCCTGCGCGCCGGCACCGACGCCCTCGAGCGCTCCGGCCTCGCTGCCTGAGGGCCGATCCGCCGGGAGGCGGGACAGACCCGGCGAGGCCGTGCCGCCGGTCCGGCCGGCACCACGGCCGTGGTGGGGGCTCGGGGGGCCTCCCCGCCACGGCCGTCACAAAGGACAACGGGCCGGGTGCCGTGCGGTTACGCCCGGTACTCCTCCCGGGGCGCGGCGGCGGGCGGTGCCGCGCCCGTTCGGCCCCGCCCCGGCCCTTCCGTGTTGCCGACCGGTCCGTACCGGATTTGACTGTGGCCTGCGGATACCGGTGCGAGAGGTGGCAGTGATGCTGTCGGCAAAGAGTCTGTTCCAGGAGATCGTCGGGAACGACGAGTCGTTCCGGCTGTTCTGTTCCATCGCCGCCGGCGGCGAGACGCAAGGCGGCTGGGAGAACGGCCGCATCGCCGCGCTCGTCCCCGCCCGACTGAGCGATCTGGCCCCCAAGGTGGCCCGGCACGGAGCCGACGAGGACAAGCACGGCCGGATCTTCAACGCCCTGCTCAAGCAGCGCGGGCTCGCCCCGGTGGCCGTGCCGTACGAGACGGACTACACACTGCTCCTGGAGCGGCACGGCATCGGCCTCGCCCATGAGCGCCTCGGCCGCGAGGAACCGCTCACCGAGCGGGACGTCATCGTCTACCTGGCCCACAGCAGGGTGACGGAACAGCGGGCCTCCGAACAGATGCGGCTCCTGCTCAGGCACTTCGCCGACCACCCCGCCCTCGGGCGCGCGGTGAAGATGATCTCCAGGGACGAGGACAACCACCTCGCCTACTGCCACGAGGAACTGCTCCGTCTCGCCCGCTCCGGGCACGGCCGGACGATCCGGTCCGTCCTGCGCGAGTGCGCCCGCGCCGAGATCCGGGTGTACCGCGACGTCAGCCTCGCCGTGATGAGCCACATGGGCGCGGTGCTGCACTGGTCCCGGCCCAAGGCCGCCGCGCTGGCGGCAGGCATCCACGCGGTGTACGCCTACGAGCGGCTGGTGGGCTGGCGGCGCATGGTGACCCTCCGGCAGCCCGCCCTGCGTGACGCGCTGGGCAGCCCCGCGGCACCCGAGACCGAGTACGCCTGATCCGCGGGGGAGGCGGGCCCGCGCCGCCTACAGCCAGCCCCGGCGTTTGAACAGGCGGTGCAGCCCGAAGACCGCGCAGGCCATCGACACGATCACCACGGGGT
The DNA here is from genome assembly GCF_044334475.1 of Streptomyces sp. NPDC020780. NCBI lineage: Bacteria > Bacillati > Actinomycetota > Actinomycetes > Kitasatosporales > Streptomycetaceae > Streptomyces > Streptomyces sp. NPDC020780. The sequence continues at coordinate 144,550 of NZ_JBIRTB010000007.1, forward strand.
ACGTCCACACCCAGTGCAGCTCCGGCATGTGGTCGAAGTTCATGCCGTAGATCCCGGCCACCATCGTCGGCACCGCGGCCATGGCGGCCCACGCCGAGATCTTCCGCATGTCGTCGTTCTGCCGCACACCCATCTGGGCCAGGTGCGCCGACAGGATGTCCGAGAGCAGCCGGTCCAGACCCTCCACCTGCTCGTTGGCACGGGTGAGGTGGTCGTTCACGTCCCGGAAGAAGGGCTGCGAGCCCGTGTCGACGAACGGCACGCCCGCCCCCGCGAGCCGCGCCATGGGAGCGCTCAGCGGCCCGGTCGCCCGGCGGAACTCCAGCACCTGGCGCTTGAAGGTGTAGATGCGCTCGGCGGTGCTCTTGGAGTCGCCGGAGCCGCTCGGGGCGAAGACCAGGGTCTCCAGCTCCTCCAGGTCGGCCTGGAGCTCGGCGGCGACGTCTATGTAGTGGTCCACCACCGCGTCGCTGACCGCGTACAGCACCGCGGTCGGGCCGTGCCTGAGCACTTCCGGCTCGGCCTCGAGCCGGCTCCGTACGGCCGCCAGGGGCGCGCCCTCGCCGTGCCGGACCGTCACCACGAAGGAGTCGCCCATGAAGAGCATGAGCTCACCCGTACTGACCGTGTCGCTCTCGTGTGCGTAGACCACCGGCTTGACGACCACGAACAGGGAGTCGTCGTAGATCTCCAGCTTGGGCCGCTGGTGCGCGCGCAGCGCGTCCTCCACCGCCAGCGGATGCAGCCCGAACTCGCTGCTGACGAGGTCGAACTCCTTCTCCGTGGGCTCGTGCAGCCCTATCCAGACGAAGGCGTCCCCGGTGGCGCGCGCCTCGTCGAGGGCTTCGGAGAAGTCGGCGGGGCCTTCGGTCCGCCGCCCGTCCCGGTAGATGCCACAGTCCACGATCACGCGCGTATTCTTCCCTGCCGTCGGTTCCGGTGCACTCTCCCCGTGCCCGCCGGGCCGTCCGGTAATCCGGGTCGGCGTCACCGAAACGGCACGCACCTCCCTCCGAGGGCCGACGGGCCGGGGAGGCCCCCTGCGCATCACGGCTCCTCCCCGCGCACCACGGCTCCCCCGGGCGGGGGAGGCCCATGAGCCCGGACGGTCTTACCCTGGCCCGTATGCCCACGCTCATCCTCGTACGCCATGGCCGCTCGACCGCCAACACCGCCGGAGTGCTCGCGGGGCGGACCCCCGGCGTCGCCCTCGACGAACGCGGCGCCGCGCAGGCCGCCGCGCTCCCCGGGCGGCTGGCCGCCCTCCCGCTGGCGGCCGCCGTCAGCAGCCCCCTGCAGCGTTGCCGGGAGACTCTCCAGCCCCTGCTGGACGCCCGCCCCGGCCTGCCGCTGCACACCGAGGACCGCATCAGTGAGTGCGACTACGGGGAGTGGTCGGGGCGCAAACTTGCCGAGCTGTCCGACGAGCCCCTGATGTCCGTCGTGCAGCAGCACCCCTCCGCGGCGGCGTTCCCCGGCGGTGAGTCCATGCGGGCCATGCAGGCCCGGGCGGTCGACGCCGTACGGGACTGGAACGCCCGGATCGGGGCGGAGCACGGTGAGGACGCCACCTACGTGATGTGCTCGCACGGCGACATCATCAAGTCGCTCGTGGCCGACGCGCTCGGCATGCACCTCGACCTCTTCCAGCGCGTCCACGCCGACCCGTGCTCGGTCACCGCGATCCGCTACACCCGGCTCCGGCCGTTTCTCCTCAGGCTCGGGGACACCGGCGACCTCGCGTCCCTGGCCCCGCGCGAACAGGCTCCGGGGGCCGACGCCGCGGGGGGTACGGCGGCCGATGCGGCCGTCGGGGGCGGCGCGGGAGCGCCGTGATCGCTCCGCGCAGTAGGGTGGACGCGCCGTAGCGGCCCAGCGGGTGCATCCCCCTGGGCCCCGGCCGCCCCCCATTGGCCTCCACACTCTCAAGGGAGACAGGACGTGTCCCGTCAGGTGTTCCTCTACGACCCCCCGGACCGTTTCGTGGCCGGCACGGTCGGGCTGCCTGGCCGCCGTACGTTTTTCCTGCAGGCGTCCTCGAGGGGACGGGTCACGAGCGTGGCCCTGGAGAAGACCCAGGTAGCCGCGTTGGCCGAACGGATCGACGAACTCCTCGACGAGGTCGTCCGGCGGACCGGCGGCAATTCACCGGTGCCCGCGGTGGCACCCATGGACGTCACCGACACCGCTCCGCTCGACGCCCCCGTCGAGGAGGAGTTCAGGGTCGGCACGATGGCTCTCGCCTGGGACGGCGAGGAGCAGCGCATGATCGTCGAGGCGCAGGCGCTCGTCGAGCTGGACGCGGACTCCGACGACGATCTGGCGGAGGCCGAGGAAAGGCTTCTCCAGGACGAGGAGAACGGACCGCCGATGCTGCGTGTCCGGCTGAGCGGCGCACAGGCGCGGGCGTTCGCCAAGCGCGCCCTGGACGTCGTCAACGCCGGCCGGCCGCCGTGCCCGCTGTGCAGCCTGCCCCTCGACCCGGAAGGACACGTATGCCCGCGCCAGAACGGATACCGTCGCGGGGCCTGACGGAGGCCGGACTGCGCACCCTGCTCGCCGAGGGGGAGCTCACGGTCCTCGGGCAGGTCCGGGGCGCGTCGAACGCGGTCCTCCACTGCACCGTCGCGTACGAGGGCGAGGAGCGCACCTGCGTCTACAAGCCGGTCGCGGGGGAGCAGCCGCTGTGGGACTTCCCCGACGGCACGCTCGCCCGGCGTGAGGTCGCGGCGTACGAGATCTCCGAGGCCACCGGGTGGGGCCTCGTGCCGCCGACGGTGCTGCGGGACGGGCCGTACGGCGAGGGCATGTGCCAGCTCTGGATCGAGGCGGAGGAGGCGGCGGACGGCTCGGCGCCCGACGCGGCGCACGGGCTTCCGCCGCTGCTCGCGCTCGTCGAGGACGAGGAGCCGGGCGAGGGCTGGAAGGCCGTGGGCTTCGCCGAGGTCGGTGGGGGAAGGACGGCCCTGCTGGTACACGCGGACGACCCGCGGCTGCGGCGGCTCGCGGTCCTGGACGCGGTGATCAACAACGCTGACCGTAAGGGCGGGCATCTGCTGCCCGCGCCCGGCGGCCGGCTGTACGGCATCGACCACGGGGTCACCTTCAACGCGGACGACAAGCTGAGGACACTGCTGTGGGGCTGGGCGGGGGAGCCCCTGCCGGCGGAAGCGGTCACGGTGCTCGAACGCCTCTCCGCCGACCTGGAGCCGGGCCGCGCCCTCGCCACCCGGTTGGCGGAACTGATCACGGAGGCCGAGCTGGCCGCGCTCCGGGGGCGGATCGAGGCGCTGCGCGCGAGCGGCCGGCATCCGCAGCCGAGCGGGGAGTGGCCCGCCATCCCCTGGCCGCCGGTGTGAGCACCGCCTGCGGGCGGCCGTAGACCATGGCGTCGTCAGGCGCAAGACCGCCTCTTCAGCCTCGATTCGTCATCCGGTTCGTATCCGGAAGCAACGTCCGGTTACGCTCATGACATGCATGCCTGGCCCGCTTCTGAGGTCCCCGCCCTGCCTGGCAAGGGCCGCGACCTTCGGATCCACGACACCGCGACCGGCGGACGGATCACCCTTGACCCCGGTCCCGTCGCCCGCATCTACGTCTGCGGCATCACGCCGTACGACGCGACCCACATGGGTCATGCGGCGACCTACAACGCGTTCGACCTCGTTCAGCGCGTGTGGCTCGACACCAAGCGGCAGGTTCACTACGTCCAGAACGTGACCGACGTGGATGATCCGCTGCTGGAGCGGGCCGTACGCGACGGTCAGGACTGGACCGAGCTCGCGGAACGCGAGACGGCGCTCTTCCGGGAGGACATGACCGCCCTGCGCATGCTCCCCCCGCAGCACTACGTCGGGGCGGTGGAGGCCATACCCGGCATCGTCCCGCTCGTCGAACGGCTGCGGGACGCGGGCGCCGCCTACGAGCTCGAGGGCGACGTGTACTTCTCGGTGGAGTCCGACCCGCACTTCGGCGAGGTCTCCCACCTCGACGCCGAGGCGATGCGGATGCTGTCCGCCGAGCGCGGCGGTGACCCGGAGCGCCCCGGCAAGAAGAACCCGCTCGATCCGATGCTCTGGATGGCGGCCCGCGAGGGCGAGCCGAGCTGGGACGGGGCCACGCTCGGCCGCGGCCGGCCCGGCTGGCACATCGAGTGCGTCGCCATCGCGCTGGACCACCTCGGCATGGGCTTCGACGTCCAGGGAGGCGGCTCCGACCTCGTCTTCCCGCACCACGAGATGGGCGCCTCGCACGCCCAGGCGCTGACCGGCGAGCACCCGTTCGCCCGTGCCTACGTCCACGCCGGCATGGTCGCCCTGGACGGCGAGAAGATGTCCAAGTCCAAGGGCAACCTCGTCTTCGTCTCTGCGCTCCGCCGGGACGGCGTGGACCCCGCGGCGATCAGGCTCTCTCTGCTCGCGCACCACTACCGGTCCGACTGGGAGTGGACCGGCCAGGTGCTCGCCGACGCCGTCGAGCGGCTCGCACGGTGGCGTGCCGCCGTCTCCCGGCCCGACGGGCTGTCCGCCGACGCACTGGTCGAAGAGGTGCGTCAGGCGCTGGCCGACGACCTCGACACGCCCGCCGCGCTCGCCGCCGTGGACCGCTGGGCCGCTGCGCAGACCTCGGACGGCGGCACGGACGAGGGCGCGCCCGGCCTCGTCTCGCGCACCGTGGACGCGCTCCTGGGCGTCGCCCTGTAACCCGCTCCCCTTTCCCGCCCACGCGCCCCTGCCTCGGAGACTTCGGCAGAAGTCTCCGAGGCAGGGGCGTCCGTGCGACGGGCGGTACGGGGTGGTCAGCCGTCCTAGGGCGTGTATCGAAAGGAGCGCCTGCCCGGCGGCGCCCGGCACGCACACTTGCCGCGTTGTCGGGATCGCCCCGATACATCCAGTATCGGGGCGACCCTCCGCCTTGCGATCGCACGCACCGGACACCGCCGAGCCTGCCCTTCGGGCAGACGGCGCTACTTTCGACACACGCCCTAGGAACCCGGATCCTCGGACGGCCCGGCGGGCGGGTCACTGGGCGGGTCGCTGGGCGGTTCCACGTCCTTCGGCCGGCCCTTCCCGGGGCGCTGCGGTCCGGGCGGCCTGGTACGGCCGCTCGACGGATCCCGCAGATAGGACGTGTCACCGCTCTCCGTGGCGTGCCCGCCGGGGCCCTGGCCGGGACCGCCGACGTCCCGGCGCCTCAGATACCGCTCGAACTCTCGGGCGATGGCCTCCCCGGACGCCTCGGGCAGTTCCGCGGTGTCCCGCGCCTCCTCGAGCGTCTGGACGTACTCGGCGACCTCGCTGTCCTCGGCCGCCAGCTGATCGACACCGAGCTGCCACGCGCGCGCGTCCTCGGGCAGCTCGCCCAGCGGGATGCGCAGCCCGAGCAGATCCTCGAGACGGTTCAGGAGCGCCAGCGTCGCCTTCGGGTTCGGCGGCTGCGACACGTAGTGCGGTACCGCCGCCCACAGGCTCACCGCGGGCACGCCCGCGTGGGTGCAGGCCTCCTGGAGGATGCCGACGATGCCCGTCGGGCCCTCGTACCTGGTCTCCTCCAGATCCATGGTCCTGGCCAGGTCCGGGTCCGAGGTCACGCCGCTGACCGGTACCGGCCGGGTGTGCGGTGTGTCGCCGAGCAGGGCTCCCAGGACGACGACCATCTCGACGCCCAGTTCATGGGCGAAGGCGAGGATCTCGTTGCAGAACGACCGCCACCGCATGGAGGGCTCGATGCCCCGGACCAGCACCAGGTCGCGGGGCTTCTCGCCGCCGACACGGACCACGGAGAGCCGCGTGGTGGGCCACACGATCTTGCGCGTCCCGCCGTCCAGCCACACCGTGGGCCGGTTGACCTGGAAGTCGTAGTAGTCCTCGGCGTCGAGGGCCGCGAAGACCTCGCCCTTCCACTCCCGGTCCAGATGCCCGACCGCTGTGGAGGCGGCGTCACCGGCGTCGTTCCAGCCTTCGAACGCGGCCACCATGACCGGGTCGATCAGCTCGGGTACTCCCTCGAGCTCGATCACCCAGGCCTCCTTCCGAAGTTCCCTTGATTCCCTTGCGTACAGACCAACCTTACGGCTTACCCCCTCTGGGGCCGTAGCCCGTTTGCATGGATGCGCGAACCGTGCCGGTGCTTGATTCGTCCGATCTGTACCGCTCGTACGCCGAGTCGACCTGCATGGGCCCTGGACTCCGGGGTGCGTGGGGCGTTATACATCGGATGACCGGCGAGAGATCCGATGTTACTTCCCAGGGGCGCACATGAGCCGTACCGTCACGCACGTCGAGGTCCACGACATCCGCTTCCCCACCTCGGAACAGCTGGACGGTTCCGACGCCATGAACCCCGACCCCGACTACTCGGCCGCCTACGTCGTCCTGCGTACGGACGGCGGCGGGGAGGAGCCGGGCGGGGATGCGCGCGAGCCGGGGGAGTACGAGCTGGAAGGACACGGCTTCTGCTTCACCATCGGCCGTGGCAACGATGTCATGGCCGCCGCGATCGAGACGCTTCGCCCCGCCCTGGTGGGGCGCTCCGCACCGGCCACCGCCGCCGACCTGGCAGCGCTGTACCGCGAGCTCACCCACGACTCCCAGCTGCGCTGGCTGGGCCCCGAGAAGGGGGTGATGCACATGGCGGCCGGTGCCGTCGTCAACGCGGCCTGGGACCTCGCGGCGAAGCAGGCCGGGCTGCCGGTCTGGCGGTTCCTCGCGGGGATGACCCCCGAGGAGCTCGTCTGCCTCGTCGACTTCCGCTACCTCACCGACGCGCTCACCCCCGAGGAGGCGCTCGCCCTCCTGCGCGCCGCCGAGCCCGGCCGGGCCGCGCGCACGGAGCGGCTGCTCGCCGAGGGCTACCCCGCCTACACGACATCGCCGGGCTGGCTGGGTTACCCGGACGACAAGCTCGTCCGGCTGGCCCAGGAGGCCGTCGCCGACGGCTTCGCGCAGATCAAGCTGAAGATCGGCGCCGACCTGGACGACGACGTCCGCAGACTCGCGCTCGCCCGCGAGACCGTCGGCCCCGGCGTCCGGATAGCCGTCGACGCCAATCAGCGCTGGGACGTTGCCGCCGCGGTGACGTGGATGACGGCGCTCGCCCCGTACGACCCGTACTGGATCGAGGAGCCGACCAGCCCCGACGACGTGCTCGGCCACGCGGCCGTGCGCGCGGGGCAGCCGGTCAAGGTCGCCACCGGCGAACACGTCGCCAACCGGGTCGTCTTCAAGCAGTTGCTCCAGGCCGGCGCGGTCGACTTCCTCCAGATCGACGCCGCACGGGTCGCGGGCGTCAACGAGAACCTCGCGGTCCTGCTGCTCGCGGCGAAGTACGGGGTGCCCGTCTGCCCGCACGCCGGCGGCGTCGGACTCTGCGAACTGGTGCAGCACCTCGCCATGTTCGACTACGTGGCGGTCTCCGGCACCTGGGAGGACCGCGTCATCGAGTACGTCGACCACCTCCACGAACACTTCGCCGACCCGGCCGTGATCAAGGACGGGCGTTACGCCGCCCCCGGCGCCCCGGGGTTCTCGGCCCGGATGCTGCCCGCCTCGATCGCCGACCACCGCTACCCGCAGGGCCCTGTCTGGCAGGCCCGCCGCACGACCGAGGAGACCGGCCGATGAACACGACCCAGGACTTCGACGGGCTGTCCGCCCTGGTCACGGGAGGCGCGTCCGGAATCGGCGCCGCGGTGGCGGCCCTGCTGCTCGCCCGGGGCGCCCGTGTGGCCGTACTCGACCGGACGACCGAGGGCGCCCCCGAGGGGACGCTCGCGCTCCGGGCCGACGTGACGGACGACGACGCCGTACGGACCGCCGTCGACCGGGCCGCCCGCGAACTCGGGGGCCTCCACACCCTGGTGTCCAACGCCGGGATCGGATCCGTCGGCACCGTCGAGGACAACACCGACGAGGAGTGGACGCGCGTCCTGGACGTCAACGTGCTCGGCATGGTCCGCACGGCCCGGCACGCCCTGCCCCACCTGCGCCGCTCCGTGACGGGCCGCCCCGGCGCGGTGTCGATCACCCAGACCTGCTCCATCGCGGCCACCGCCGGCCTGCCGCAGCGGGCCCTCTACAGCGCGAGCAAGGGGGCCGTGCTCTCGCTGACGCTCGCCATGGCCGCCGACCACGTCCGCGAGGGCATCCGGGTGAACTGCGTCAATCCCGGTACCGCCGACACCCCGTGGATCGGCCGGCTGCTCGGCCGGGCCGAGGACCCGGCCGCGGAGCGCACGGCGCTCGAGGCCCGCCAGCCCCTGGGCCGGCTCGTCCTGGCGGACGAGGTCGCCGCCGCCGTCGTCTACCTGGCGAGCCCGGCAGCCGCTTCCGTGACCGGAACCGCGCTCGCCGTCGACGGAGGGATGCAGGGCCTGCGCCTGCGCCCCGCCACCGGCTGACCGGCGGACCGGAACGGCGGGGCAGGGGCGCGGTCCCGCACCGGGGCGCACTCCGGGCAGGGCGCCCCGGCTCACAGCGACGAGCGCAGCCACTGCTCGACGCTCGCCACGTGCACGGTCGCCCAGGAGCGGGCGGCCTCCGGATCGCGGTCCCGCAGGGCGCCGAGGATCGCCCGGTGCTCGTACAGGGTGCGGCTGACCGCGTCCTGCTGGGTCAGCCCCCGCCAGACCCTGGCCCGGGTGGTCGGCCCGGACAGGCCGTCCAGCAGCGAGCACAGGACCGAGTTACCGGAGGACCGGACGATCCCGCGGTGGAACTCCAGGTCGGCGGCGACCAGTTGCTCCACCGAGGGATCGGAGCCCAGGGCGTCCAGCTGCGCCCTCAGCGCGTCCAGCTCCGACTCCTCGATGCGCAGCGCCGCCATCGCCGTGGCCGCGGGCTCCAGGATCCGGCGTACCGCGAGGAACTCCAGCACGGTGTCGTCGCGGTGGAAGTCCACCACGAAGCTGAGCGCCTCCAGCAGGAGCTGCGGGTCCAGGCTGGTGACGTATGTGCCGTCGCCCTGCCGCACGTCGAGGATCCGTATCAGCGACAGGGCGCGCACCGCCTCGCGCAGCGAGTTGCGGGAAAGGCCCAGCTCGGCGGCGAGTTCGCTCTCCTTGGGCAGCCGGTCGCCCGGGGCCAGGGCGCCCGAGACGATCATCCCTTTGATCTTCTCGATCGCTTCGTCGGTGACGGCCATGGAGGGTCTCCTCGCACATAAGACATCGGATCTATGGCGTCATTATGCGGGTCATGGAGGGCGTGCCGGTGTCCGGACGGCGGGCGCCCCGGCAGGCCGGGAGCGGGCCGGCGAACAGGGCGCGCGGAAGGGGGCGGCTCCGGTTCGCCACCGGAGCCGCCCCCTTCCGCGCGTACCGGGTGTCAGCGCCGGCCGGCCAGCAGGGCCTCCACCCGGGCCCGGATGTCGTCGGTGGCCAGGCCGCGGATCGTCAGCGTCGTGCGGCGGCGCAGCACGTCGTCCGCGGTCTCGGCCCACTCGCGGTCGCGGGCGTACGCGACCTGGGCCCAGATCTCCGGGGCGTCCGGGTGGATGCGCTCGGCCAGCGCCGGGTCCTCGTTGGCGAGACGCGCGATGTCGAAGGAGAGCGAACCGTAGTGGGTGGCGAGGTGGCGGGCCGTGTCGGCCCCCATCCGCGGCCCCGGTGCGCCGCCGTCGACCAGCAGCCGGTGCGCGACGGCGTTCGGGTTGGCGATGCCCGGAAGCGGCAGCTTCCTCGGCAGCCGCGCCATCGGCTCCATGTCCTGTGCCAGGGGGTGCCCCGGCAGGGCGGCCAGCTTGTTCATCACGGTGCGGCCGATGTGGCGGAACGTCGTCCACTTGCCGCCCGCCACGGACAGCATGCCGCCGCGTCCCTCCGTCACGACCGTCTCGCGCTTGGCCTTGGACGTGTCGCCGGGACCGCCCGGAAGCACCCGCAGCCCGGCGAAGGAGTAGGTGATCAGATCGCGGGAGAGCTGCTGGTCGCGGACCGAGAACGCGGCCTCGTCCAGGATCTGTGCAGTGTCCTTCTCGGTCACCGCGACGTCGGCCGGGTCGCCCTCGTACTCCTCGTCGGTCGTACCGAGCAGCAGCATGTCCTCCCAGGGGAGGGCGAACGTGATCCGGTACTTGTCGATCGGGGTGGCCAGCGCGGCCTTCCAGGGGCGGGTCCGCTTGAGGACCAGGTGCGCGCCCTTGGACAGGCGTATGGAGGGAGCCGCGTTCGGGTCCTCCATCTTCCGCAGGTGGTCGACCCACGGGCCCGTGGCGTTGAGTACGAGACGGGCGTCGACGCCGAACTCCGTACCGTCCTGGCGGTCCTCCAGTTCGGCCCCGGTGACCCGGCCCCGGGTGAACCGCAGCCCGGTGACCGCCGCGTGGTTGAGGACCACGGCGCCCGCGTCCACCGCCGCGCGGACGGTCATCAGGGCCATCCGGGCGTCGTTCATCTGGTCGTCGCCGTAGACCGCGACGGCCTTCAGGTTGTCCGTACGCAGCTCCGGCACGTCGCGCTGGGCACGGGCGGGGCTGATGACGTGGCCGACGCCGTCACCGAACGCGGACAGCGCGGAGTAGGCGAAGACACCGGCCCCGAGCTTGGCCGCGCCGTGCGGGCCGCCCTTGTAGACGGGGAGGTAGAAGGTGAGCGGGTTGGCCAGGTGCGGGGCGACCTGACGGGACACCGCGCGCCGCTCGAAGTGGTTCTCCGCGACCAGCTTCACCGCGCCGGTCTGCAGGTAGCGCAGACCGCCGTGGAGCAGCTTGGAGGAGGCGGAGGAGGTGGCGCCGGCGAAGTCGCCGGCGTCCACGAGGGCCACCCGCAGTCCGGACTGCGCGGCGTGCCAGGCGGTGGAGATGCCCAGGATGCCGCCGCCGATCACCAGGAGGTCGTACGTCGCCTTGGACAGCTGCTCCCGGGTCTCGGCGCGGCTCGGGAGGGAGCCGGAGGCCGGATGCGTCCCGAGGGCGGGGACGCTCTGCAGGGTGGTCATATCGATTACTCCTCGACAGTGTCGTCGTCGAGCCAGCCCATGGACCGTTCGACGGCCTTGAGCCAGCTCTTGTACTCGCGGTCGCGGGTGGCCGCGTCCATACGGGGTGTCCACTCGGCGGCCCGGCGCCAGTTGGCGCGCAGCGCGTCGGTGTCCGGCCAGAAGCCGACGGCGAGGCCGGCGGCGTAGGCGGCGCCAAGGCAGGTGGTCTCGGCGACCATGGGGCGCACCACGGGCGCGTCCAGGAAGTCGGAGAGTGTCTGCATCAGCAGGTTGTTGGAGGTCATGCCGCCGTCGACCTTCAGGGCGGTCAGCTCGACGCCGGAGTCCTTGGTCATGGCGTCGCTGATCTCGCGGGTCTGCCAGGCGGTGGCCTCGAGCACGGCACGGGCGATGTGCGCCTTGGTGACGTACCGGGTGAGACCGGCGATGACACCCCGGGCGTCGGGGCGCCAGTACGGGGCGAACAGGCCGGAGAACGCGGGTACGAAGTACGCGCCGCCGTTGTCGTCCACGGAGGAGGCGAGCGTCTCGATCTCGGCCGCGGACTTGATCAGGCCCATCTGGTCGCGCATCCACTGCACCAGCGAACCGGTGACGGCGATGGAACCCTCCAGGGCGTACACCGGCTTCTCGTCGCCGATCCGGTACCCGACGGTGGTCAGCAGCCCGTTGTACGAGTTCACGGGGGTGTGGCCGGTGTTCATCAGCATGAAGGTGCCGGTGCCGTACGTGGACTTCGCCTCGCCCTGGGCGAAACACGTCTGGCCGAACAGTGCGGCCTGCTGGTCGCCGAGCGCCGAGGCCACCGGTACGCCGTCCAGGACGCCGCCCTTGGTGGTGCCGTACACCTCGGCGGACGAGCGGATCTCCGGCAGCACGGCGGGCGGGATCTCCATCGACTGCACGATCCGGTCGTCCCACTGCATGGTGTGCAGGTTCATCAGGAGCGTGCGGGAGGCGTTGGTGACGTCGGTGACGTGCACTCCGCCCTCGGTGCCGCCGGTCAGGTTCCAGATGACCCAGGAGTCCATGGTGCCGAAGAGGATGTCGCCCCGCTCGGCGCGCTCGCGGAGCCCTTCGACGTTGTCGAGCAGCCAGCGGACCTTGGGGCCGGCGAAGTAGGACGCCAGGGGCAGACCCGTCTCGCGGCGGAAGCGGTCCTGTCCGACGTTGCGGCCGAGGTGCTTGCAGAGGGCGTCGGTGCGGGTGTCCTGCCACACGAGGGCGTTGTGGACGGGCTCACCGGTGTGCCGGTCCCAGAGCAGGGTGGTCTCGCGCTGGTTGGTGATGCCGATCGCCTTGACGTCGGCGGAGGTGATGCCGGCCTTGACGATCGCCCCGGCGACGACTTCCTGGACGTTCTCCCAGATCTCGGTCGCGTCGTGCTCGACCCAGCCGGGCTTGGGGAAGATCTGCTCGTGCTCCTTCTGGTCGACGGAGACGATCCGGCCGTCCTTGTCGAAGACGATGCAGCGGCTGGACGTGGTGCCCTGGTCGATGGCCGCGATGAACGGGCCGGTGGTGTGTGCGTCGGTCACGGTGTGCTCCCGGAGGTCTGTGGGGTGGTGAGGAGGTGGCTCAGGCGAAGGCGAGGTTGTAGAGCCCGCCGGCCAGGGCAGCACCGATCAGCGGTCCTACCACCGGTACCCAGGCGTACCCCCAGTCCGAACCGCCCTTGTTCGGCAGCGGCAGCAGCGCGTGCACGATGCGCGGTCCGAGGTCGCGCACCGGGTTGATCGCGTAGCCGGTCGGGCCGCCGAGCGAGAGGCCGATGCCGACGACCACCAGCGAGGTGATCAGAGCGCCGAGGGCCCCGAGGCCGTTGCCCTCGTCGTTGAGGCCCTGGGTGAGGATCGCCAGGATCAGGACGAAGGTCGCGATGACCTCCGTCACGACGTTCTGCACCGCGTTCCGGATCTCCGGACCCGTGGAGAAGACGCCCAGCACCGGGCCCGCCGCGGGCGCGGACGTCTGGTCGACCATGCCCTCCTCGACGGGCTGTTCCCGGAGGATCTCGGGGTCGGTGAGGTGGGCCCGGAACTGTCCGTAGTAGACGGCCCACACCAGTACGGCGCCGATCATCGCGCCGAGCAGCTCGGAGGCGAGGTACAGGGGTACGTCGCTCCACGCGGTGCCGCCCTGGATCGCGAGGGCGATCGTGACCGCCGGATTCAGGTGGGCGCCGGACACGCCGGAGGCGATGTAGGCGCCGGTCAGCACGGCGAAGCCCCACCCGAAGGTGATGGCCAGCCAGCCGGCGTTCTGCGCCTTGGAGCGCTTGAGCGTGACGGCGGCACAGACACCGCCGCCGAGCAGGATGAGTATGGCGGTACCTATGGTCTCGCCGATGAAGATGTCGGAGCTGGACACCCGCGACTCCTTTGTCCTTCGTCCAGGGGGAAGGCGAAACACCGGGTACCTCCGGTGGATCGCGCCCCAGGTGGGTATCCGTCGTGTACGGCGGACGCCACCTGTGAGGGCTTGACCGGCCCTCGGCACTGTCACACCCTAACGCGTATTGCCGTTAAGTGTTCGGCAATGCCGACCGGTGAACGGCAATGTTTCTCCCCAATGAACGACGCGTCAAGAGTTCCGGTGGTCCGGAGTCGGCACGGAGCCCGATCGTTACCGAGGGGGCGAGATCGTCCCGGACGTCCCGGCGGGCCGGCCGGCGGCGCCGGGCGCGGGGCGTCGCGAGGCGGAGGGGTGCCCGCCGGCCGCAGGGCCGCGGACTCCTCGGAGGTGTGGCGAGGGGGCTACGGCTGTCAGCGCGTGCCCGCGGGGGTGCGGCCCCGGGGGCGGGCTCAGAAGCGCCCGGCCCCCAGGTCCCGCGAGACGGCACGGGCGCAGTCCCGTACGGCTGCGACGAGCTCGGGCCGCAGTTCGCCGCCGGTGCAGACGCGCTCCACGGCGCCCGTCACGGCCACGGCGCCGACGGGCATCCTGCGCCGGTCGTGGATCGGCGCGGCCACGGCCGCCACACCCTCCCACGTCTCCTCCACGTCGGCCGCCCACCCCTGGGCGCGGATCATGTCCAGCAGCGACTCGAACTCCTGGGTGCCGGTGACCGTGCGCTGGGTGAAGGCCCGCCGCTCCGCCTCGACGACCTCGCTGTGCGCGACCGGGTCGTAGGCGGAGAGCACCTTGCCCAGAGCGGTGGAGTGCAGCGGCTGCATGGCGCCGACCTCGAGGACCTGGCGGCTGTCGTCGGGCCGGAAGACGTGGTGGACGATCAGGACCCCGTGCTGGTGCAGCACGCCGAGGTGGACGCTCTCGCCGCTGGAGCGGGCCAGGTCGTCGGTCCACACCAGGGCGCGGGCCCGCAGCTCGTGCACGTCGAGGTAGCTGTTGCCCAGGCGGAGCAGCTCGGCGCCGAGCTGGTAGCGGCCGGAGGCCGGATCCTGCTCGACGAAGCCCTCGAGCTGGAGCGTGCGCAGAATGCCGTGGGCGGTGCCCTTGGCCAGTCCCAGGGAGGACGAGATGTCGGACAGCCCGAGCCGACGCTCGCCGCCCGCCAGCAGGCGCAGCATCGCCGCTGCCCGCTCGAGCGACTGGATGTTCTTGGCCATCGCGCCGTACTCCTCCACCTCGGTTCGACAATGCTGAACACTATCGGTCGATGCCGACCTGTGTCTGGCCGCGCGACGAATCTGCGCCACCTCGCGGACGGGCCCGCGCCCCGCACAGCATGCAGTCCGTCCCCTGGAACACGGCGACCGGCCCGGGCCCGCCCCGCTACGCTGGCCGCGTGCCCTCCTCCGCGGAAGGGCGCGAAGCCGACAGCCGTCGCATCCCAGGGAGAACATCCATGGCCTCGTCGCCGACCCCCTCCGCTGACAGCCGGACCCGAGCCGCAGCGCTCCGTGAGGCCCTTGCCACCCGTGTGGTGGTGGCAGACGGTGCCATGGGCACCATGCTCCAGGCCCAGGACCCCACCCTCGAGGACTTCGAGAACCTCGAAGGCTGCAACGAGATCCTGAACGTGACCAGGCCCGACATCGTGCGCTCGGTGCACGAGGAGTACTTCGCGGTCGGTGTGGACTGCGTCGAGACGAACACCTTCGGCGCGAACGCCTCCGCGCTGGGTGAGTACGACATCCCCGGCCGGATCCACGAGCTCTCCGAAGCCGGTGCCGGCATCGCCCGCGAGGTGGCCGACCGCTTCACCGAGTCCACCGGGCAGCAGCGCTGGGTACTCGGCTCGATCGGCCCCGGCACCAAGCTGCCGACGCTCGGTCACGCCCCGTACACGGTCCTGCGTGACGGCTTCCAGCAGAACGCCGAGGGCCTGATCGCCGGTGGCGCCGACGCCCTCATCATCGAGACCACCCAGGACCTCCTGCAGACCAAGGCCGCCGTGCTGGGTGCGCGGCGCGCCCTGGAGGCACTGGGCAGCGACCTCCCGGTGCTGTGCTCCCTGGCCTTCGAGACGACCGGCACCATGCTGCTCGGTTCCGAGATCGGTGCGGCGCTGACCGCGCTGGAGCCGCTCGGTGTCGACATGATCGGCCTGAACTGCTCGACCGGGCCCGCGGAGATGAGCGAGCACCTGCGCTACCTCACGCGACACTCCCGCATCCCGCTGCTCTGCATGCCGAACGCCGGACTTCCGGTGCTCACCAAGGACGGGGCCCACTTCCCCCTCGACGCCGAGGGGCTGGCCGACGCCCAGGAGACCTTCGTACGGGAGTACGGGCTCTCGCTGGTCGGTGGATGCTGCGGTACGACCCCGGAACACCTGCGGCAGGTCGTCGAGCGGGTCCGCGGCGCCGTTCCCGCGGTGCGTGAGCCGCGCCCCGAGCCGGGCGCGGCCTCCCTGTACCAGACGGTCCCGTTCCGTCAGGACACCTCGTACCTCGCGATCGGCGAGCGGACCAACGCCAACGGGTCCAAGAAGTTCCGCGACGCCATGCTGGAGGCGCGGTGGGACGACTGCGTCGAGATGGCCCGTGAGCAGATCCGCGAGGGCGCCCACATGCTCGACCTGTGCGTCGACTACGTCGGGCGCGACGGGGTCGCGGACATGGAGGAGCTGGCCGGCCGGTTCGCGACCGCTTCCACGCTGCCGCTCGTGCTGGACTCCACGGAGCTGCCCGTACTGCGGGCGGGCCTGGAGAAGCTGGGCGGGCGTGCGGTCATCAACTCGGTCAACTACGAGGACGGGGACGGGCCCGAGTCGCGGTTCGCGAAGGTCAGCGCCCTGGCCGCCGAGCACGGGGCCGCGCTGATCGCGCTGACCATCGACGAGGAGGGCCAGGCCCGTACGGTCGAGCACAAGGTGGCCGTCGCCGAGCGGCTCATCGAGGACCTGACGACCAACTGGGGCATCCACGAGTCGGACATCCTCATCGACTGCCTGACCTTCACCATCTGTACGGGTCAGGAGGAGTCCCGCAAGGACGGCATCGCCACGATCGAGGCGATCCGTGAGCTGAAGCGGCGCCGGCCCGGGGTGCAGACCACCCTGGGCCTGTCGAACATCTCCTTCGGTCTCAATCCCGCCGCCCGGGTGGTGCTGAACTCGGTCTTCCTCGACGAGTGTGTGAAGGCGGGTCTGGACTCCGCGATCGTGCACGCCTCGAAGATCCTGCCGATCGCCCGGCTGGAGGAGGAGCAGGTCAAGGTCGCCCTCGACCTGATCCACGACCGGCGGGAAGAGGGGTACGACCCTCTTCAGCGGCTCATGGAGCTCTTCGAGGGCGTCAACATGAAGTCGATGAAGCAGGGCAAGGCCGAGGAACTGCGGGCACTGCCGCTGGACGAGCGGCTCCAGCGGCGGATCATCGACGGGGAGAAGAACGGCCTGGAGGCCGACCTCGACGAGGCCCTGCGGACGCAGCCCGCCCTCGACATCGTGAACAACACCCTCCTGGAGGGCATGAAGGTCGTCGGAGAGCTGTTCGGCTCCGGGCAGATGCAGTTGCCGTTCGTGCTGCAGTCCGCCGAGGTCATGAAGAGCGCGGTCGCCTACCTGGAACCGCACATGGAGAAGACGGACGACGAGGGCAAGGGCACGATCGTGCTGGCCACGGTCCGCGGCGACGTGCACGACATCGGCAAGAACCTCGTCGACATCATCCTGTCCAACAACGGCTTCAACGTGGTCAACCTGGGCATCAAGCAGCCCGTCTCCGCGATCCTGGAGGCGGCGGAGGAGCACCGGGCCGACGTCATCGGCATGTCCGGCCTGCTGGTGAAGTCCACCGTGATCATGAAGGAGAACCTCCAGGAGCTGAACCAGCGCAAGATGGCGGCCGACTACCCGGTGATCCTGGGCGGTGCCGCCCTGACCCGGGCCTACGTCGAACAGGACCTGCACGAGATCTACGAGGGAGAGGTCCGCTACGCCCGCGACGCCTTCGAGGGCCTGCGCCTGATGGACGCCCTGATCGCGGTCAAGCGCGGCGTCCCCGGCGCCACCCTCCCCGAGCTCAAGCAGCGCAGGGTGCCCAAGCGCGACACCGCCCTGCCGGAGGCCCCGGAGCCGGAGGAGGGCGTACGCTCCGACGTCTCCGTCACCAACCCGGTTCCCGAGCCGCCGTTCTGGGGAACCCGCGTCGTCAAGGGCATCCAGCTCAAGGAGTACGCCTCCTGGCTGGACGAGGGCGCCCTCTTCAAGGGCCAGTGGGGGCTCAAGCAGGCCCGCGCCGGCGACGGGCCGTCGTACGAGGAGCTCGTCGAGAGCGAGGGCAGGCCGCACCTGCGCGGCTGGCTCGACAAGCTCCAGACCGAGAACCTGCTGGAAGCCGCCGTCGTCTACGGCTACTTCCCCTGTGTGTCCAAGGGCGACGACCTGATCCTGCTCCACGAGGACGGCTCGGAGCGCACCCGCTTCACGTTCCCGCGGCAGCGCCGGGGCCGTCGCCTGTGCCTCGCGGACTTCTTCCGGCCCGAGGAATCGGGGGAGACCGACGTGGTCGGCCTCCAGGTCGTCACGGTCGGTTCGAGGATCGGCACCGAGACCGCCAAACTCTTCGAGGCGAACTCCTACCGCGACTACCTGGAACTGCACGGGCTCTCCGTGCAGCTGGCCGAGGCCCTCGCCGAGTACTGGCACGCACGGGTGCGCGGTGAGCTCGGGTTCTCGGGCGAGGACCCGTCCGACGTCGAGGAGATGTTCGCCCTCAAGTACCGGGGCGCGCGCTTCTCCCTCGGTTACGGAGCCTGCCCCGACCTGGAGGACCGGGCGAAGATCGCCGCACTCCTGGAACCGGAGCGCATCGGCGTGGAGCTCTCCGAGGAGTTCCAGCTGCATCCCGAGCAGTCCACCGACGCCATCGTCATCCACCACCCCGAGGCGAAGTACTTCAACGCACGGTAGGGGCTGACCCGTCCTGCCCGGCGCCCGCCCGGGACCCGGGGGGACAGGTCGTGGTGCGCCGTTCGACGCGCGGTAGCCGTACGTTTCACGCGCGTCGTATCCGGACGAGTCGTACACTGGTCGGTCCAGCGCGGGCCGGTCGCCCTTCCCACCGGGGAGGCGGCCGGCCTTCTCGTCCCCCATGGAGGTGTGCCGGATGACCAGTACGGTCCCCGCGTCCTTGACCCGCACGGCCGAAGGGTCCGCCCTGCAAGCGGTCCTTCTCGACATGGACGGCACGCTGGTCGACACCGAAGGCTTCTGGTGGGACGTGGAGGCCGAGGTGTTCGCCGACCTCGGGCACCGGCTGGACGAGAGCTGGCGTGACGTGGTCGTCGGCGGTCCCATGACCCGCAGTGCCGGCTACCTCATCGAGGCCACCGGCGCGGACATCACCCTCGACGAGCTCACCGTGCTGCTGAACGACCGCTTCGAGAAGCGCGTAGGACTCGGGGTGCCCTTGATGCCGGGTGCCGCGCGGCTCCTCGCGGAGCTGGGCACCCACGAGATCCCCACCGCCCTGGTCTCCGCCTCGCACCGGCGCATCATCGACCGGGTGCTCGACTCGGTCGGCCACCACCACTTCGCGCTCACGGTCGCCGGGGACGAGGTGACCCGCACGAAGCCCCATCCCGAGCCCTACCTCGCCGCGGCCGCCGGGTTCGGTGCGGACCCGTGGCGCTGCGCGGTCATCGAGGACACCGCGACGGGAGTGGCAGCGGCGGAGGCGGCGGGCTGCCGGGTCGTCGCCGTGCCCTCGGTGGCGCCGATCGCCCCAGGACCGGGGCGTGTGGTCGTCCCCTCTTTGGAGCAGGTGAATCTCCGGTTCCTGCACGATCTGGTCGCCCAGGACAGATGATTTTTGGCGTGATCCAGGTGCAGGACCACGCGGCGATTCGGGCCCGGATGTGACGTTGCTCACGCGCCTTGGCATTCCGTGACCCGTGAGATCGGCCGCGCTGCCCGATATGGGCGCCCAAAAGTCCGGTTGGTGAAGCAGTGCACGAAACATTCCCGGACGCGACATAGACAGGCCGTCATGGGCGATCACCGAACGGATACGGGTCCGGATCACGCCGGTCGGGCACCCCCGCAGCGCCTACTAATGTCAGTTTTCTCGCATGCCGTGATGAGGGAGAACGTCCAGATGAACCGCAAGACGCTGGTGCTGCCGGCCGTAGTGGGCCTGCTCGCGCCCCTGCTCGCCGCCTGTGGCGGGTCGGACGACGCGGGCAATGCCATCGTTGTCGGTACGACGGACCAGTTCAGCGCCTCCGCGGACACCCCGGCGCCGTTCGACCCGGCGATCGCCTACGACGCGGGCGTCTGGAACGTGCTGCGCCAGACCGTGCAGACCCTCACGCACATACCGCGCGGCGGCGGCGAGCCGGTACCCGAGGCCGCCGAGAGCTGCGCCTTCACCGACACGGAGAACGAGAGCTACCGCTGCACGCTGCGTGACGGGCTCACCTTCGCCGACGGCACACCCGTCACCCCGGAGGACGTGAAGTACTCCATCCAGCGCGTCCTGGACATCAAGGACGAGGCCGGACCGGTCGGTCTGCTCGCCAACATCGACACGATCGAGACCAAGGGCGAGAACCAGGTCGTCTTCCACCTGCGCACCTCGGACGCGACCTTCCCGTACAAGCTGGCCACGCCGCCCGCGGGCATCGTCCAGAAGGACAAGTACCCGGCGAAGACCCCGCGTGAGGGCTTCCAGGTCGACGGGTCCGGCCCGTACACCATGAAGCCCGAGGTCAAGGACGACCAGGTCGTGAAGCTCGTCTTCACGAAGAACCCCAAGTACAAGGGCGACCTGAAGATCCTGAACCACGAGGTCGAGATGAGCCCCTTCCCGGACGCGAAGGCGATGGGGAAGGCCCTCGACGACAAGAAGATCGACATGATGACCCGCACCATGTCGCCCGAGCAGGCCCAGGAGATGCTCGCCCAGCCCAAGGACGGCATCAAGCTCACCGAGATGCCCGGTCTCGCCATCAGCTACCTCGGGTTCAACACCGAGGACCCCCTGGTGAAGGACAAGGCGGTCCGGCAGGCCATCGCCCAGGTCATCAACCGCGGCAGCATCGCCAGCAAGGTGTACGGCAGCACGGCCGAGCCGCTGTTCTCGCTGATTCCGTCCGGCATCACCAACCACACCAACTCCTTCTTCAACAAGTACGGCGACCCTGACGTCTCCAAGGCCGCCAAGATGCTCGACAAGGCGAACGTAGAGACGCCGGTGAAGTTCACGCTGCACTACACGACCGACCACTACGGTCCGGCGACCAAGGCCGAGTTCGAGATGCTGGCGAAGCAGCTCAACGCCTCCGGGCTCTTCGAGGTGAAGGCCGAAGGAACCCCCTGGGCGAAGTACCGGCCGGCGCAGAGCAAGGGCGAGTACGCGGTGTACGGCATGGGCTGGTTCCCGGACTTCCCGGACCCGGACACCTACACGGCGCCGTTCCTCGACAAGGACAACTTCCTCAACTCGCCCTACGCGTCGGCCACCATCCAGAACACGCTCATCCCGCAGTCCCGGCGCGAGGCCGACCGCAGTGCCGCCGCCGAGACCTTCGCGAAGATCCAGAACATCGTGGCCGAGGACGTCCCCCTCCTGCCCGTCTGGCAGGGCAAGCAGTACGTCGCGTCGCTCGACGAGCTGACCGGCGTGGAGTGGGCCGTCACCTCCTCGGCCGACCTGCAGCTCTGGGAACTGGGCCGGGGCACCGCCTCCTGACCCTGCGGGAACGGCGATGCGGCCCCGGGCTCCCGGCCCCGGGCCGCATCGCCGTTCCACGAACACCCGCGTCACCCGCCGGGCTCCCGCGTCACCCGCCGGGCTCCCGCGTCACGGGGCGGGGCCCCTTCACCCGATGGGCCCCGCGCCCCGGTCACTGGGCGCCGGGGCGCACCAGGCCGCTCTCGTAGGCGTAGACGGCCGCCTGCACGCGGTCGCGCAGGCCCAGCTTGGTCAGGACATGGCCCACGTGGGTCTTGACCGTCGTCTCGCTCACGAACAGGTCGGCCGCGATCTCCGCGTTGGACAGCCCTCGCGCCACCAGCTTCAGCACCTCCACCTCACGCTCCGTGAGCGTGTGCAGGGCGTCCGGCACCGGCTCCTCGCCCGAGGGGAGGTGGTCGGCGTACTTGTCGAGCAGCCGGCGCGTGATGCTCGGCGCGAGCATCGCCTCGCCCCCGGCCACCACCCGGATGGCCTGCACCAGCTCGTTGGCCGGCGCGTCCTTCAGCAGGAAGCCGCTCGCTCCCGCGCGCAGCGCCTCGACCACGTACTCGTCGAGATCGAACGTCGTCAGCACCAGGACCTTCGCCGGGCCGTCGCGCCCGGGGCCCGTGATCTGCCGGGTCGCCTCGACGCCGTCCATCCGCGGCATGCGGATGTCCATCAGCACCACATCGGGCTGCAGCGCGCGCACCTGATCGATGGCCTGGAGGCCGTCACCGGCCTCGCCGACCACCGCGAGGTCGCCCTCCGCCTCCAGAATCATCCGGAAACCGGTGCGCAGCAGCGGTTGATCATCGACCAGCAGGACGCGGATAGCCACGGAATCTCCTTCAAGGGCCTTCGAGGGCCGCCGGTCGGCCGGCCTCGGCCCGGACCGGCTCCATTCTGCCCTGCACACCCTCCACCGGATCCGCCGGGCGGACGGACAGCGGATAGACCGGGGGAGTCCCACCGAACTCGGGACACACCGCCCGGTGGTCGCACCAGCCGCACAGCTTCGTCGGCCTCGGCCGCCACTCGCCCGTCTCCGTGGCCAGCCGGATCGCCTCCCACAGCGCCAGCAGCTTGCGCTCCACCCGCTCCAGGTCGGCCGGGACCGGGTCGTAGGTGAGCACGTCGCCGCTGCCGAGGTAGACGAGCTGGAGCCGGCGGGGCACCACGTTCTTCAGGCGCCAGATCACCAGGGCGTAGAACTTCATCTGGAAGAGCGCGCCCTCGGCGTACTCAGGACGCGGGGCCTTGCCCGTCTTGTAGTCCACGATCCGGACCTCGCCCGTGGGGGCGACGTCGACGCGGTCGATGACCCCGCGCAGCCGCAGGCCCGACTCCAGCTCGGTCTCGACGAACAGCTCCCGCTCGGCGGGCTCCAGACGCGTCGGGTCCTCCAGCGAGAACCACCGCTCCACGAGCTGTTCCGCCTGGCTCAGCCACCCGGCGAGCCGCTCTCCGCCCGCGTCCCCGGCGAAGAGCTCGGTCAGCTCCGGCTTCGACTCGAGCAGCCGGTCCCACTGGGCGGGGATGAGCGCCTTGGCCTTCGGAGCCGTACGGTCGCCCGCCGGCACGTCGAAAAGCCGCTCGAGCACGGCGTGGACCAACGTGCCGCGGGTAGCCGCCTCACTGGGCTTCTCGGGCAGCTTGTCGATGACGCGGAAGCGGTAGAGCAGGGGGCACTGCATGAAATCGCTCGCGCGCGACGGCGACAGGGACGAGGGTGGCCGGGGCGGGCGCGATACGGAGGTCATGTCGCAGACCCTACGGGCCGCCACCGACACCGAGCGGCATACCATCGACCACAGAGCTCGCAGACTGCATGATCGTGGCAGACGCCACCGACCGGAGGGATCCCGTGGACGAGAGCGGCGACAGCGGGCGCCCGCAGCCCGGCGCGGGGGGCCAGGACCCCGGCACCGGCCCCGGGAAGGGCGCACCGCGACGGCCGGAAGATCCCGGCGGCGGCCTCCTCATGGGCCGCCCCTTCGGCGTGCCGGTGTACGTGGCGCCCAGCTGGTTCGTCGTCGCCGCGCTGATCACCTGGGTCTTCGGAGGCCAGCTCGACCGCGTGCTGCCCGAGCTCGGGGGTCTCCGGTACCTGGTCGCGCTCTTCTTCGCGATCGCCTTCTACGCCTCCGTCCTCGTCCACGAGCTCGCCCACACCGTCGCCGCGCTCCGTTACAAACTGCCCGTCCGCCGTATCCAGCTCCAGTTCTTCGGCGGCGTCTCCGAAATCGAGAAGGAGTCCGAGACCCCGGGCCGGGAGTTCGTCCTCGCCTTCGTGGGCCCCCTCCTCTCCCTCGTGCTCGCCGGCCTCTTCTTCGTCCCGCTCCAGTTCGTCGAGGCGGGCACAGTCCCCGGTGTGCTCCTGGCCGGCCTGATGGTCTCCAACCTCATCGTCGCCGCCTTCAACCTGCTCCCGGGCCTGCCCCTGGACGGCGGCCGGATGCTCCGTGCCGTCGTCTGGAAGATCACGGGCAAGCCCATGAGCGGCACCGTCGCCGCGGCATGGGTCGGCCGGGGCCTGGCCGTCACCGTCCTGATCGGCCTCCCTCTCCTCACCCACACAGGCGCCCTCGGCAACGCCACCGGCCAGGTCAGCGGGGTGGAGACCGTCACCGACGCCCTGCTCGCCGCCATCCTCGCCGGCATCATCTGGACCGGAGCCGGCAACAGCCTGCGCATGGCCCGGCTGCGCGAACACCTTCCGGACCTGCGGGCCCGCGCGCTCACCCGGCGCGCTGTCCCGGTCGAGTCCGCCACCCCGCTCTCCGAGGCGCTGCGCCGCGCCAACGAGGCGGGGGCCCGCGCCCTCGTCGTCGTCGACGGCCAGGGCAACCCCAAGGGCGTCGTCCGCGAGGCCGCCATCGTCGGTGTACCGGAGCACCGCCGGCCCTGGGTCGCCGTCAGCGGCCTGGCCCAGGACCTCACGGAGGGGATGAAGGTGCCCGCCGAACTCGCGGGCGAGGCGCTCCTGGACCGTCTCAAGGCGACCCCGGCCACCGAGTACCTCGTCGTCGAGGAGACCGGTGCGATCTACGGCGTGCTGTCCACCGCCGACGTCGAACGTGCGTTCGTCGCAGCCATGGCCCGGCCCGCCTCCTGACCCACGGCCGATCCGTGCCACGGCCGGCCGCGACCCCCGGAATCGCCGCCGCCGAATACCGGTAGGCTGACCGCATGTCCGAACCGACCGGTGCCGCCCGCCGTCGCGGCCCATTCACAGTCGGGGACCAGGTCCAGCTCACCGACCCCAAGGGACGCCACTACACCTTCACGCTCGAAGCCGGAAAGAACTTCCACACCCACAAGGGTTCTTTCCCGCACGACGAGCTGATCGGTGCTCCCGAGGGCAGTGTTGTCCGTACCACGGGAAACGTCGCCTACCTCGCGCTGCGCCCCCTGCTCCCCGACTACGTCCTGTCCATGCCCCGCGGTGCCGCCGTGGTCTACCCCAAGGACGCGGGGCAGATCCTGGCCTTCGGCGACATCTTCCCCGGCGCCCGCGTCGTCGAAGCCGGCGTCGGCTCAGGAGCCCTCAGCACCTTCCTCCTGCGCGCCATCGGCGAGCAGGGCATGCTGCACTCCTACGAGCGCCGCGAGGACTTCGCGGAGATCGCCCGGCAGAACGTGGAGCGCTACTTCGGCTCCCCGCACCCCGCCTGGCAGCTCACCGTCGGCGATCTCCAGGACAACCTCGCGGACACCGACGTCGACCGCGTCGTCCTGGACATGCTGGCCCCCTGGGAGTGCCTGGAGGCCGTCTCCAAGGCACTCGTTCCCGGTGGCATCCTCTGCGCGTACGTCGCGACCACCACCCAGCTCTCGCGGACCGTCGAGTCCATCCGTGAGATCGGCTGCTTCGCCGAACCGCAGCCCTGGGAGTCGATGATCCGCAACTGGCACGTCGAGGGCCTGGCCGTCCGTCCCGACCACCGGATGATCGGGCACACCGGCTTCCTCGTCACCGCCCGCCGCCTCGCGGACGGTGTCGAACCCCCGCTGCGCCGTCGCCGCCCCTCCAAGGGCGCCTACGGCGAGGACTACAACGGTCCCGGCGGCCGGAGCGACTCCGCGCCGCGCGACTGAGCCCGTACCACCCGAAGGCGCCGCCGACGAGTCCCGGACCGACCCGGGTACTCGCTGGCGGCGCCTTCGCGTGGCAGCCGGCCGTCCGGTGGCGACCCCGCTGTTCCCCCGGAGTGTGAGGTGTGGCACGATGCTGGCCACCCCCCGCCCGCCGGCCCCACCCGGCACCGCCTGCCCCGGCTTCCAGGACCCACAGGAGACATACCGCGTGCAGACCTCCGCGCTCCCGGACCTCGCGCCCACCGACGCCCAGCCGGTGCACTGGCTCGCCACGGCCGCGGCGATGGCCGCGGTCGTCGCCGCCGCGGGGCTGCTCCAGCCCGACGGGGCGACCGCGACGGCCTCGGCGTCCGAGCACCGCGCCACCGCCTCACACGGAGCCGCCCCCGCTGCGGCTCCCGACCCCGCCCGGGCCACCTTTCCGCTCGACTGCGGCGCCGTGGGCCGGACCGTGGCCGAAAAGGCACCTGGCGACCTCGACGGAGACGGCAGGCCCGAGACCGTCGCCGTGGTCCACTGCGCCGCCGGATCCGGCACGCCGCCCAGCGGCGTCTACGTCCTGACACAGACGGCCGGGGCCGCACCCCGGGTCGTGGCGACCCTGGTGGACCCCGCCCGGAAGCTGACGGTCACGGACTTCGCGGTCCGCGGCGGGCGGGTCTCGGCGACCCTGCTCGGCTACTCCTCGCTCGACGTACCGCGCTGCTGCCCCGACGTGCGGGAGAGCGCCTCCTGGCAGTGGAAGGGCAGCGCGTTCGTCAGGTCCACCGGCCCCGCCGCGGCCCCTGGGCGCAGCGCCTGAGGCGTTACGCCGCGTCCGGCCCGAAGACCTCCACCCGGTCCGAGACACGGCGTACGTGGATGCAGTCGCCCGGGCACTCCTTGGCCGAATCCCTCACGTCCTGGAGCAGCGGCAGCGGTACCGGCGTGGTGGCGCCCTTGTCCTGGAGGAGTTCGTCGTCCGCGCTCTTCACGTACGCCAGCCCGTCGATGTCGAGCTCGAAGACCTCAGGGGCGTACTGCACGCAGATGCCGTCGCCCGTACAGAGGTCCTGGTCGATCCAGACCTCGAGATCCTGCGTGTCGCCGTCGCCCGGGGCGTCCTGCTGCACGGTCATGTGTCCTGCCGTTCCCTGCGTATCTGCACCAATTGAAGGCGGCCCTGACGGGCGTTGAACGCTTCGACGATACAACCGGCGGCTTTCCGATGCCGAAGGGTGGGTATTCCCCTGGCGTGAGGGAGAGCGCAAGGGTGAAGATCGGACATGCCCCCAGGTCTTTGTGATCTAGGGGTTTCAATCATCACTCACCCAGGTAGGGTCAGGAAGCGTCCAGCTCCCCTTGGAGGAGGTGAGGACCGTGGCAGCCCACGACGACGACATCAACCGCGGCATCCGGCCCGGGCGGGGGTCAGAAGACCCAGCCGGCCAGGTTGCCTTTCTCGAGCAGGAAATCGCCGTCCTGCGACGTAAGCTCGCCGACTCTCCGCGTCATACGAGGATTCTCGAAGAGCGGATCGTCGAGTTGCAGACCAATCTGGCAGGCGTGTCCGCGCAGAACGAGCGGCTCGCCGGCACACTCCGTGAGGCCCGCGACCAGATCGTGGCCCTCAAGGAGGAGGTCGACCGGCTCGCCCAGCCGCCGGCCGGCTTCGGTGTCTTCCTGCAGGCCAACGAGGACGGCACCTGCGACATCTTCACCGGGGGCCGCAAACTCCGGGTGAACGTCAGCCCCAGCGTCGAGCTCGAAGGCCTCCGCAAAGGCCAGGAGGTCATGCTCAACGAGGCGCTCAACGTGGTCGAGGCCATGGAGTTCGAGCGGGCCGGGGACATCGTCACCCTCAAGGAGATCCTCGAGGACGGCGAGCGCGCCCTGGTGATCGGGCACACCGACGAGGAACGGGTGGTGCGGCTCGCCGAGCCGCTGCTGGACGTCACCGTCCGTCCCGGCGACGCCCTCCTGCTCGAACCCAGATCCGGCTACGTGTACGAGGTGGTCCCCAAGAGCGAGGTCGAGGAGCTCGTCCTCGAAGAGGTTCCGGACATCGACTACGACAAGATCGGCGGCCTGGGCGACCAGATCGAGCTGATCCGTGACGCGGTCGAGCTCCCCTACCTCCACCCCGACCTCTTCAAGGAGCACGAACTCCGCCCGCCCAAGGGCATCCTGCTCTACGGGCCTCCCGGCTGCGGCAAGACACTCATCGCCAAGGCCGTGGCCAACTCCCTGGCCAAGAAGGTCGCCGAAGTCACCGGACAGCCCGCAGGGAAGAGTTACTTCCTCAACATCAAGGGCCCCGAGCTCCTCAACAAGTACGTCGGGGAGACCGAGCGGCACATCCGCCTCGTCTTCCAGCGCGCCCGGGAGAAGGCGAGCGAGGGCACCCCCGTCATCGTCTTCTTCGACGAGATGGAATCCCTTTTCCGCACCCGCGGATCCGGTGTCAGCTCGGACGTGGAGAACACCATCGTCCCCCAGCTGCTCGCCGAGATCGACGGGGTGGAGGGCCTGGAGAACGTCATCGTCATCGGCGCCTCCAACCGCGAGGACATGATCGACCCCGCCATCCTGCGGCCCGGACGTCTCGACGTGAAGATCAAGATCGAGCGCCCGGACGCGGAGGCCGCGAAGGACATCTTCGCGAAGTACCTGACCTCGTCGCTCCCGCTGCACGCGGACGACCTGGCCGAGCACACGGGGTCGAGGGAGGCCGCCGCCCACGCCATGATCCAGTCGGTCGTGGAGCGGATGTACACGGAATCCGAGGAGAACCGCTTCCTCGAGGTCACCTACGCCAACGGCGACAAGGAAGTCCTGTACTTCAAGGACTTCAACTCCGGAGCGATGATTCAGAACATCGTGGACCGGGCGAAGAAGATGGCCATCAAGGCATTCCTCGAGCAGGGCCAGAAGGGCCTGCGCGTCTCCCATCTCCTCCAGGCATGCGTGGACGAGTTCAAGGAGAACGAGGACCTGCCCAACACCACCAACCCGGACGACTGGGCCAGGATTTCCGGAAAGAAGGGCGAGCGGATCGTGTTCATCCGCACACTCGTCACCGGAAAGCAGGGCGCGGACACCGGTCGCTCCATCGACACGGTGGCGAATACCGGACAGTACCTGTAAATCGCAGACCGGCTGCGGACGCCCTGCCGGGCGTCCGCAGCCGGCTGCTTTCCCGGCATTTCCGGCCTCACCCGAACAATGACGTAATTGATCTCCCCACCGGGCGCACAGGCGCTCTAGGCTCTGCGGTACCGCCGAGTCGCGCAGTGCGGGGACGCCACCGCACGCGCAGGGACCAGCAGCGGTACTTGAGCGCCGCTCCCGGACGGGAGCGCCGCCGGGCAAGGAGGGCCGCATGACCGTACGGCGAGTAATGGGCATCGAGACGGAGTACGGGATCTCCGTCCCCGGTCAACCCAACGCCAATGCCATGCTCACCTCGTCCCAGATCGTCAACGCCTACGCGGCGGCGATGCACCGGGCGCGCCGCGCCCGCTGGGATTTCGAGGAGGAGAATCCGCTGCGCGACGCGCGAGGCTTCGACCTCGCCCGCGAGACCGCCGACTCCAGCCAGCTCACCGACGAGGACATCGGCCTCGCCAATGTCATCCTCACCAACGGCGCCAGGCTCTACGTCGACCACGCGCACCCCGAATACAGCTCACCCGAGATCACCAACCCCATGGACGCGGTGCTCTGGGACAAGGCCGGCGAGCGCGTGATGGCGGAGGCCGCCGAGCGGGCCGCCGCGATCCCGGGCGCCCAGCCCATCCACCTCTACAAGAACAACACCGACAACAAGGGCGCGTCCTACGGCACGCACGAGAACTACCTGATGAAGCGGGAGACGCCCTTCTCCGACATCGTGCGCCATCTGACCCCGTTCTTCGTCTCCCGCCAGGTGGTGACCGGCGCCGGACGGGTCGGCATCGGCCAGGACGGCAACGAGCACGGGTTCCAGATCAGTCAGCGCGCCGACTACTTCGAGGTGGAGGTCGGCCTCGAGACCACGCTGAAGCGCCCGATCATCAACACCCGCGACGAGCCCCACTCCGACGCCGAGAAGTACCGCAGGCTGCACGTGATCATCGGCGACGCGAACCTCTCCGAGATCTCGACCTATCTCAAGCTCGGTACGACCTCGCTGGTGCTGGCCATGATC
Organism: Streptomyces sp. NPDC020780; assembly: GCF_044334475.1. Lineage (NCBI taxonomy): Bacteria > Bacillati > Actinomycetota > Actinomycetes > Kitasatosporales > Streptomycetaceae > Streptomyces > Streptomyces sp. NPDC020780. The sequence goes on from NZ_JBIRTB010000007.1 coordinate 173,844, forward strand.
GAGGACGGCTTCATCAACGTCGACCTCGCGGTCGACCAGCCGGTGCGCACCCTGCACCAGGTCTCGCACGATCCGACCCTCCGGCAGCTGGTCACCCTGCGCAGCGGGCGGACACTCACCGCGGTGCAGTTGCAGATGGAGTACTTCGAGCTGGGCCGCAAGTACGTGGAGGAGCGGTACGGGGTGGACGCGGACGAGCAGACCAAGGACGTGCTGGCACGCTGGGAGGACACGCTCAACCGCCTGGAGAACGATCCGATGAGCCTCTCCGGCGAGCTGGACTGGATCGCCAAGCGGGAGCTCATGGAGGGCTACCGGCGCCGCGACGGTGTGGACTGGGACGCCCCGCGCCTGCACCTGGTGGACCTCCAGTACGCCGACGTACGGCCTGACAAGGGCCTGTACAACCGGTTGGCGGCCCGCGGGAAGATGAAGCGCCTGCTCGACGAGAGCGCGGTCGAGAGGGCCCGTACGAAGCCGCCCGAGGACACCAGGGCCTACTTCCGCGGCCGCTGCCTGGAGCAGTACGCGGACGACGTGGCCGCGGCCTCCTGGGACTCGGTCATCTTCGACCTGCCCGACCGTGACTCCCTGCAACGGGTGCCCACGATGGAACCGTTGCGTGGTACACGCAGTCACGTCGAGGGGCTGCTGGACCGCTGCCGTACGGCGGAGGAGCTGGTCCGGACGCTGACGGGGGGCTGAAAAGCGTCCCGGCTGGGAATCAATCAGATGACCTGGGGACGTTGACTCAAGTACCGGGCCAATGTCGGACCCCGTAGGTAGGGTCTGATCAAGTGCTTCGAACCGAGCGGGGTGAGCTATATGGCGACCAAGGACACCGGCGGCGGACAGCAGAAGGCCACACGTTCCACCGAGGAGACCGAGGAGCAGGCGCAGGACGCGCAGGCCTCCGAGGACCTCAAGGAGCGCCAGGAGAAGCTGAGCGACGACGTCGACGACGTCCTCGACGAGATCGACGACGTACTCGAGTCCAACGCTGAGGATTTCGTGAGGTCATTTGTTCAGAAAGGCGGGGAATAGGACTTAATGTCCGATATCCCCGCCAGAAGGAAATGCTCTCGCTGCCGAAAGACTCTGCCGACGGAGTTCTTCGCCAGTAGCAGGGCGATGCGGGACGGCCTCCCGGTGTACGGCCGGAAATGCTCTGCTGAGTCCTACCGGCAGCACCAGGAGGCCAGGGGCAAGTCCGTTCGAGTCAACGTGCCGGTGCCGCGGGGGCGCAAGCATCGCCCGCAGTGCGGCGAGGTGAAACCGCACGGTCGGCGGGAGCGCAACAGAGCGTCTTCCGATGGCTTGGCGAGCTGCTGTCGCCCATGCCGGGCCGAGCGAAATCGAATCAGCTACTTCCAGCGCAAGTACGGCCTCGGTCCAGCAGGGTTGGACGGGCTGATCGCCGCTCAGCAGGGCGTTTGCTGCATCTGTCCAACCGCTCCGGCGGAGCATGTGGATCACTGTCATGAGACGGGTAGGGTCCGTGGCGTACTGTGCTTCAGCTGCAACGCAGCCCTGGGGCAGTTCAAGGATCGGCCGGATGCCATAAGGCGTGCAGCCGCATACGTGGAGGGAAACGCGTGGAAGCCAACACTCGTAGCACCGGGCGTCTACCAGCTGCCTTCCTGACGCCGGGGTCGTCCTCGTTCATGGACTTCCTCTCCGACCACTCACCGGAGATCCTTCCCGGCAACCGCAGCCTGCCGCCACTGCAGGGCGCCATCGAGGCGCCGCACGGGACGACCATCGTCGCCGCCTCGTTCCCCGGCGGAGTGGTCCTCGCCGGTGACCGGCGCGCGACCATGGGCAACATGATCGCCCAGCGCGACATCGAGAAGGTCTTCCCCGCCGACGAGTACTCCGCGGTGGGCATCGCGGGTACGGCCGGTCTCGCCGTGGAGATGGTGAAGCTGTTCCAGCTGGAGCTGGAGCACTTCGAGAAGGTCGAGGGCGCCACCCTCTCCCTGGAGGGCAAGGCCAACCGCCTGTCCACGATGATCCGCAGCAACCTGGCGATGGCGATGCAGGGGCTCGCGGTCGTCCCGCTCTTCGCGGGGTACGACGTCGACCGCGAGAAGGGCCGGATCTTCTCGTACGACGTCACCGGCGGCCGTTCCGAGGAACACGGGTACGCGGCCACCGGCTCCGGATCGGTGTTCGCCCGCGGGTCGATGAAGAAGCTCTACCGCGAGGACCTCACGGAGGAGCAGACACTCACCCTGGTCGTGCAGGCGCTGTACGACGCGGCCGACGACGACTCGGCGACCGGCGGCCCGGACGTGGCCCGCCGCATCTACCCGATCGTCACCGTCATCACCGACGAGGGCTTCCGCAAGCTCGGCGAGACGGAGTCCTCCGCGATCGCGCGGTCGATCCTCGAGCGCCGGCTCGAGCAGCCCGACGGCCCGCGCGCCGCGCTGCTCTGACCGGGCCGGAAGTCTCCGAGATGTACTCGTCACTGACAGGAAGGGACGGATAGCCGGTGTCGACGCCGTTCTATGTCTCACCCCAGCAGGCCATGGCCGACCGGGCGGAATACGCCCGCAAGGGCATCGCCCGCGGTCGCAGTCTCGTCGTGCTGCAGTACGCCGACGGCATTGTGTTCGTCGGCGAGAACCCGTCCCGCGCGCTGCACAAGTTCAGCGAGATCTACGACCGGATCGGCTTCGCCGCCGCCGGCAAGTACAACGAGTACGAGAACCTCCGCATCGGAGGGGTGCGCTACGCCGATCTGCGGGGCTACACCTACGACCGTGACGACGTGACGGCCCGCGGACTGGCCAACGTCTACGCGCAGACGCTGGGCACCATCTTCTCCAGCCAGGCGGAGAAGCCGTACGAGGTGGAGCTGGTGGTCGCCGAGGTCGGCGACGGGCCCGAGGGCGATCAGATCTACCGACTGCCGCACGACGGTTCGATCGTGGACGAGCACGGCTCGGTCGCGGTCGGCGGCAACGCGGAGCAGATCAGCACGTTCCTGGACCAGCGCCACCGCGACGGCATGTCGCTCGCCGAGGCGCTGAAGCTGGCCGTGCAGGCCCTGTCCCGCGAGGCCAACGGCAACGAGCGGGAGATCCCCGCCGAGCGGTTCGAGGTCGCGGTCCTGGACCGTACGCGGCCGCAGAAGCGCAAGTTCAAGCGGATCGTCGGGCGGCAGCTGGCACGGCTGCTGGACGCGGACGGCGCGACGGCCACCCCGACGGACGCCCCGTCCGACATCGAGGACACCGACGCCCCGAACACTCCGGACGCCCCGAAGACTCAGGGCAAGGGCACTCCGGACGCTCCGGCCGAGGGTGGGGACGCGTCCCCACAGGAGTAGCACGCACCGCTCGGTGTCCGGTGCCCCCGGCAGTCGCGTACGGCGGCCGGGGGCACCGTCATGACCGGGCGGCGGGCGGCGGGGCGGTGGAGCCGCGGACCACCAGGCTCACGGGCAGGTCGCCGCGCTCCGCCGGACGGCCGTCCAGGACGGCGAGCAGCGCCCGCATGCCGCGCTCGCCCACCTGCTCGGCCGGTAGCCGCACCGTGGTCAGCTCCGGTTCCACGGCGGTGGCCAGGGTCAGGTCGTCGAAGCCGGTCACGGAGATGTCGTCCGGCACCCTCAGCCCCCGCCTCCGTACGGCCTTGCAGGCGCCCGCGGCCAGGATGTCGTCGTCGCAGACGATCGCCGTCGGCAGCGGACCCGGAGCCGCGAGGACCTTTTCCACGGCCTCCAGGGCGGCGCGCACGTCGAGGGCGGCCGTCACGGTGTGCAGGGCGGCGTCGGGGACGTCGCGCAGGGCCCGGCCGAGCGCCTGGGCGCGGACCGTGAAGGTCCAGGTGTCCACGGCCGAGGCGAGGTGGACCAGGCGGCGGTGGCCGAGGGTGAGCAGATGCTCCGTCACCTGTCGCATGCCGTCCGCGATGTCGAGGTTCACGCTGGCCGCCGGGCCGGGATCGTCCGGGTCGCTGTCCAGCATCACCAGCGGCAGGCCGGCACCCCGCAGGGCTGCCAGGGCCCCGGCGGCCATGGAGGAGGCGATCACCCCGTCGAGGGCGGCCCGGGCGGAGGCGAACGGGTCCCGGGCCGGGCCGGTGCCGTCGGGCGACGGGTAGAGCACCACGCCGAAGTCGTGCTCGGCCGCGACGGCGGCGGCGCCCGTGTGGACCCGGGCGAAGAACTCGTTGGTGAGCGCCGGGACGACGAGCAGCGCCGTGCGGGTGCGGCCCAGCCGCAGGCTGCGGGCGGCCAGATTCGGCCGGTAGCCCAGCTCCCTGGCACTGCCGCGCACGCGCTCGGCGGTGGCCTCGGACACCCGCCCACGCCATTTGCCCCCGAGCACCAGCGAGACCGTGGCCTGGGAGACGTCGGCCGCGCGTGCCACGTCCCGGCTGGTGGGCCGGGGCGGGGCCGGCTGCTGCGCGCTGCTCACTCGTGCCTCCGTGAGGGACCGGCCAGGTGCCGTGGGAATGGACTCGGGACTGCGCACATGGTACGTATGAGCCCGACGTTATACGTAAAACCCCGAGGCTGCGGCATACCCGCACCCGGCGGGGGAGAGGGGCGGGACATGGCCGCGGGCTATCTGGACATCCTCCGGGCGCGGCACGCCGCCCGGCTGCTGACGGGCACGCTGGTGGGGCGCCTGCCGAACGGCACCGCCCACATCGCCCTCGTCCTGTTCACCCGGGCCGAGGGCGGCAGCTACACGCTGGCCGGCGCCCTGGCCGCCGCGTACGGCCTCGCCACCGCCGTGGGCCAGCCCCTGCTGGGCAGGGCCGTGGACCTGTACGGCCAGCCGCGCGTCCAGCTCCCCGCCGCGGTGCTCTCCGCGCTCGGTATGGCCCTGCTGGCCCTGGTGGGCCTGGACGCCCTCCCCCTGGCCTACGCGGCGGTGATCGTGGCCGGCGTCTTCACGCCGCCGCTGGAGGGCGGCCTGCGAGCCCTGTGGCCGACCGTGCTCGGCACAGAGGACCGCGTCCACCGCGCCTACGCCATGGACGCCGTGGCCCAGGAGGTCATGTTCACCGTCGGCCCGCTCCTCGTCACGGTCCTGGTCTCGCTCTGGTCGCCGGCCGCGGCCCTGCTGGTCATCAACGCCATAGGCGTCCTCGGTGCGCTGAGCGTGGTCCTCTCCGAGCCCTCCCGCACCTGGCGTTCCGCGCCCCGCGAGGCGCACTGGCTCGGGGCCCTGCGCTCCCCGGGACTGCTGGCGCTGCTCGGCGCCTTCTTCTTCGTCGGGCTCGCGCTCGGCTCGATCACCGTCGCGGGCGTGGCGTACGCCGACGACCAGGGCCGGGAGTCCGTGTACGGCTGGCTGATGGCTGCGCTCGGCCTGGGAGCGCTGATCGGCGGTTCGCTCTACGGTGCCCGGCAGTGGGCCGGGGCCCCCGAGCGGCGGCTGCGGGGCATCGTCGCGCTGCTGGCGCTCGGCTACCTCCCGTTGACGCTGACACCCGGAGTGCCGGCCATGACCGCCCTGGCCGCGCTGGCCGGAGTGTTCCTGGCCCCGGCGATCGCCTGCTCCTTCATCGTGGTGGACCGGCACGCGCCCCGGGGCACGGTCACCGAGGCGTTCTCCTGGCTCGTGACGACGTTCGGGGTGGGCGCGGCGGCCGGTACGGCCGTGGCGGGTCCGGCGGTCGAGCTCGGCGGGACGGCGTGGAGCTTCGCCGTGGCGGGGGCCGGGGGAGTGGCGGCTCTGCTGGTCCTGCTGGCCACCGGAAAGGTCCTCGCAGTTCCCGGCCGTACGCCCGGTGTCGTGGCCGGATCGGAAAATGATCGAAACGGTGCCGCCGAACCCGGTTTCAGCTCAGGCCGTAAGGCGTAATGTTCAGTCATGGACCGCCGCATTTTCGGGCTGGAGAACGAGTACGGCGTCACGTGCACGTTCAGGGGACAGCGCCGACTGTCACCTGACGAAGTGGCGCGCTACCTCTTCCGCCGTGTTGTGTCATGGGGCCGCAGCAGCAATGTCTTCCTGCGGAACGGCGCCCGCCTCTACCTCGACGTGGGATCGCATCCGGAATACGCGACACCGGAATGCGACAACGTGACCGAACTGGTCACGCACGACAAGGCGGGCGAGCGCATTCTCGAGGGCCTGCTCGTCGACGCCGAACGCCGCCTGCACGAGGAGGGAATCGCGGGCGACGTCTATCTCTTCAAGAACAACACCGACTCGGCGGGAAACTCCTACGGGTGCCACGAGAACTACCTCGTGGCCCGGCACGGAGAATTCTCCCGGCTCGCGGACATCCTCATTCCGTTCCTCGTCACCCGGCAGCTGATCTGCGGCGCGGGGAAGGTGCTGCAGACCCCGCGCGGGGCCGTCTACTGCGTGAGCCAGCGTGCCGAGCACATCTGGGAGGGCGTCAGCTCCGCGACGACGCGTTCCCGCCCGATCATCAACACCCGGGACGAACCGCACGCCGACGCGGAGCGGTACCGCCGCCTCCACGTCATCGTCGGCGACTCCAACATGTCCGAGACGACGATGCTGCTCAAGGTCGGCGCGACCGACCTGGTGCTCCGCATGATCGAGGCGGGCACGGTGATGCGCGACCTCACCCTGGAGAACCCGATCCGGGCCATCCGCGAGGTCAGCCACGACACCACGGGGCAGCGCAAGGTGCGCCTGGCCAGCGGCCGTGAGGCCTCGGCCATAGAGGTGCAGCGCGAGTACTACGAGAAGGCCGTGGACTTCGTCGACCGCCGGGGCATCCGCACCGGCACGGTCGCCCAGGTCCTCGAACTGTGGGGCCGCACCCTGGACGCCATCGAGGCCGAGGACCTCGACCGGATCGGCACCGAGATCGACTGGGTCATGAAGTACAAGCTCATCGAGCGGTACCGGGCCAAGCACAACATGACCATGTCGAACCCGAGGGTCGCTCAGATAGACCTCGCCTACCACGACATCCACCGCCGGCGGGGGCTCTACTACCTGCTGGAGCGCAAGGGCCAGGCGGCCCGCATCTGCAACGACCTGAAGATCTTCGAGGGCAAGTCCGTGCCCCCGCAGACGACCAGGGCGCGACTGCGCGGCGACTTCATCCGCCGGGCCCAGGAACAGCGGCGGGACTTCACCGTCGACTGGGTCCACCTCAAGCTCAACGACCAGGCGCAGCGCACCGTGCTCTGCAAGGACCCGTTCCGCTCCGTCGACGACCGGGTGGAGAAGCTGATCGCGGGTATGTGATCCGGAACCCGGCACGGTCCGGTCCCGTACGCGACAGGGCCCCGTACGTTCCTCGTACGGGGCCCCTCGCTCGGCCTAGAGTGGCGGGACCTATGTACGTGCCGTCTGAGATCTGAGGAATTCGTGCGCCGACTTGCCGGCCTTCTCGTCGTCCCCCTTCTGCTGCTGTCCGCAGCCGCATGCGGCGACGACAAGGCCTCCGACTCCGCCTCGTCCACGAACGGAGCTCCCGCGATCACCGCGGGAGAGAAGTTCGGCGAGAAGCCCACCCTGGCGAAGGGCGAGGGCGACCCACCCAAGGAACTGAAGACCGACGTCATCAGCGAGGGTGACGGCGCGAAGCTCAAGAACGGCGACGCGATCCAGGTCAACTACCTGGGCCAGTCCTGGGACTCCACCAAGCCGTTCGACAACAGCTTCGACCGCGGGCAGCCGTTCGGGCTGATTCTGGGTACCGGCATGGTCATCCAGGGCTGGGACAAGGGGCTGGTCGGCCAGAAGGTCGGCAGTCGCGTGCAGTTGGTCATCCCGCCGGAGCTCGGCTACGGCGAGCAGGGCCAGGGCCAGGACATCAAGCCCAACGCAACGCTCGTCTTCGTCGTCGACGTGGTGAGTGGAACACCGGTACCGAAGTCCCCGAAGGGCACCGCTGTCGCTCAGGACAACATCGACCTGCCCAAGGTCGGTGACAACACCGACGGCAAGGCGCCCAAGGTCACGATCCCGAAGAGTGACCCGCCCAAGAAGCTGGTCTCGAACTACGTTATCGAATCCGACGGGGAGGCCGTCAAGGAGAGCGACACCGTCGTCGTGAACTACGAGGCGTACCTGTGGAAGGGCGCGAAGAAGTTCGACAGCACCTATGACACGGGCAAGGTCGCGAGCTTCCCGCTGGCCCAGATCACCGTCAAGGGACTCAAGGCCGGCCTGGTCGGTAAGAAGGTCGGCAGCCGTGTCCTGCTGGTCATGCCGCCGGACCAGGCGTTCGGGGACAAGGCCCAGCAGACCATTCCCGCCAACTCGACGCTCGTGTGGGCCGTGGACATCCTGGCGAAGATGTAAGACTGTCCCGGTTGCCCAGTTCATCAGTAAGAGGAGCAAGTCAGTGAGCATCGAGAAGCCCGAGATCGACTTCCCGGGTGGCGAGCCGCCGGCCGACCTGGAGATCAAGGACATCTGGGAAGGCGACGGGCCGGTGGCCGAGAAGGGCCAGACCGTCTCCGTGCACTACGTGGGCGTGGCGTTCTCGACCGGCGAGGAGTTCGACGCCTCGTGGAACCGTGGCACCCCGCTGCAGTTCCAGCTCGGTGCCGGTCAGGTCATCGCGGGCTGGGACCAGGGCGTGCAGGGCATGAAGGTCGGCGGACGCCGCCAGCTGACCATCCCCGCGCACCTCGCCTACGGCGACCGCGGTGCGGGCGGCGGCGCCATCGCCCCGGGCGAGACACTGATCTTCGTCTGTGACCTGGTCGGCGTCTGAGCCGTCCGCCGTACAGGAGCGAGGGCCCGCGCCGCACGGTGCGGGCCCTCGCTTTGGTCCGGACACCCCGGGGCGGTACGGTCGACGGTCGTAGAGCGCGTAGAGAAAGGGCGTCGATGGCGATTGCCAAGGCCGAACGGCTGATGAACCTGGCACTGTGCCTGCTGGGTACCCGTCGCCCGCTCAGCAAGCGTGAGCTCCGAGGGTCCATCGAGGCCTACCTGGAAGCCGGCACCGACGAATCCTTCAACCGGATGTTCGAGCGGGACAAGGACGACCTGCGTGAGCTCGGCCTCGTCATCGAGACCGTGGAGAACCTGGACGGTGACACCGGCTACCTCGCGCGCCGCGACAGCAACCGGCTGCCCCCCATCACCCTGGACGCCGAGGAGGCCGCCGCCCTCGGGCTCGCCGCCAAGGTCTGGCAGCAGGCCCGGCTGGCCGGCGCCGCCAGCGGGGCCCTGCAGAAGCTGCGGGCCGCCGGGATGCCGGAGGCCGAGGACGCTTACGAGGTGCACAGCGCGCTGGAGCCCCGTATCCCGGTCCACGAGGCCGCTTTCGAGCCGCTCATGCTCGCGTGCCGTGACCGCCGTCCGGTCACCTTCGACTACCGCAAGGCCAACTCCGCCCGCCCGGAACAGCGCCAGGTCGAACCCTGGACGCTCGAGTGCTGGCGCGGCCACTGGTACCTGGCCGGATGGGACCGCGAGCGGAGTGCCGAGCGGGTCTTCCGGCTGTCCAGGATCTCGGGCCGGGTCCGCTCCCGGGCCGGCGCGTTCACCGCCCCGGTACCCGACGTGGTCACCGTCCGCGAGACCGTGGAGAGCTGGGCGGGGGAGACCGCGACCAGGACCGCCCGCATCCGGCTGCGTGCGGGGGCCGGCTACCCGCTGCGCTCCCGCGCGATATCGGTACGGGAACTCGGCGACGGCTGGGACGAGTTGGAGATCCCGTACGGGCACGGACTGGACGCCTGGCTCGTCGAGTTCGGGCCGGACGTCGTCGTGAGCGAGCCCGCCGACCTGCGGGCCGATGTGATGGACCGGCTGCGCGCCGTGGCCAAGGACTGAGGGGACCCCGACTCGTGGCCACGAACGCGATCGACCAGACCCGGCGGATGCTCTCGCTGGTGACCTATCTGCGTGAGCGCCCCGGCGCCCACGTCCAGGACGTCGCCCGGGCCTTCGGGATCACCGAGGACGAGCTGATCTCCGACCTCGACGTGCTCCCCATGTGCGGCACCAGCTTCCGCGGCGGCGATCTGCTCGACATCGACACCGACGGCGACCGGATCTGGTGGCACAACCCGGACGACGTGGCCGAACCGCTGCGGCTCGCCGCCGACGAGGCGACCGCCCTGCTCGTGGCCGCCCGGGCCGTCGCCACGCTGCCCGGGCTCCGGGAGAGCGACCGTCAGGCGCTGGTGCGCGCCACCGCGAAGCTGGAGACGGCGGCCGGGGAGGTGGGGGCGGCCAGCTCGCGGCTCTCGGTCACCTTCGAGTCCGAGGGCGGTGTCTTCGCCGAGGTGGACCGGGCGATCTCCGAGCGGCGCCGGCTCTGGCTGCGCTACTACTCGCCCGCCCGCGACGAACTCACCGAGCGCGAGGTGGACCCGATCCGGTTGTTCGCCGTCGGCCACACCTATATGGAGGGCTGGTGCCGCTTCTCCGAGGCCCGGCGCACCTTCCGGCTCGACCGGGTCGCGGAGATCCGGCTGCTCGACGCCCCGTCGGCCCCGCCCGCGCTGGAGCTGCGCGACCTGTCCGAGGGGCTGGTGCACCCGGCGGCCGAGGATCCGGAGGTCGTGATCGAGGTGGGGCCCGGCGGCCGGTGGGTCGCCGAGTACTACCCGCACGACAGCGCCGAGGAACTGCCCGACGGAGGCATGCGGATCACGCTGCGCACGCCTGACCCGGCGTCCCTGCGCAGACTGGCGCTGCGGCTGGGCGGCGAGGGGCGCATCACCGCCCCGCGGGAACTGGCGGAGAGTGCCCGGTCCGCGGCCCGCGAGGCCCTGGCCGCCTACGACGGCACGCTCTGAGCGGGCGTCACCGGTGCACCGGGGAGACGGAGGTCACATGACGGGAACACAGCGGCGGTCCGGACCGGTTCCGGTCCCGGTGGCCGCCACCGTACGGTTCAGAGCCGCCTGCCCGGACTGCCGCGGGCGCTTCGAGCTCGCGGCCGACGCCCTGCGCCTGGCGATCGGGGCCGGCCCCCGCACCACCTTCTACTCCTTCACCTGTCCCGAGTGCGGCTCCGCCGTCCGCAAGCCGGCCGGGGAACGCATCATCGAACTCCTCACCGGCGGCGGGGTGCGGACGCTGCGTCTTCACACCGCCCTGCGGTAACGCGCGGTGACGACACACACATCGAGGCTCGTCCATGTTCTGGCCCATGCTCGCCATCGCTCTCGGATTCCTCGGACTCGCCGTGCTGGGTGTCCTCGCCGTGAAGGTCTTCGTCGAGGCGCAACGGCTCGGCAGACAGGTCGCCACGGCAACGCGGCGGATCAACCGAGCGGCAGAGGATCTCGAACGAGCGGCCACCACCCTCGCCGAGACGGGGGAGGCCCTGCGTTAGCGGAGCGCGCCCTCCTGATTCACCGGTTCGGGGGGTACGCTGCTGGAGTCGGCCCAGGCAGGGGGATGGGGGCCGCAAGCGGGAGTACGCACGGGCATTGCCTCGTGTTCACCCCTGCGGGTTACGATCGCTGCCAGCGCGAAGGTCGGACGTATGCCCGTCCGAACGGGTAGCGAGCCCACTCCCCAGTCGCCACAGTGAGAAGGAAGTCGCACATGATCGGCAATCTGAAGCCCCTCGAGATCGTTCTGATCATCGCTGTCATCCTGTTGCTCTTCGGTGCCAAGAAGCTTCCTGACATGGCGCGTTCGCTCGGCAAGTCGGCCCGCATCCTCAAGAGCGAGGCCAAGGCCATGAAGAAGGACGACGCGGACACCGCGGCGCCCACCACGGAGACCGTCGCGGACCCGGCCCCGCAGGCGACCACCGCCCGGACGATCCAGGCCGCCCCGGGAGACGTCACCAGCTCCCGCCCGGTCGGCGAGGCCAAGCCCACCACCCAGAGCTGACGGCTGAACCGCAGCGCCGACAGCTGCCGCACGAGACGAGGGAAGTGGGTTGCTCAAGTCTGCCCGCAAGCAGGAGAAGGACGACGAGGGGCGGATGCCCCTTCTCGATCACCTGCGTGAGCTGCGCAACCGGCTGCTGAAGTCGGTCCTGGCCATCGTGGTCGCCGTCATCGCGGCAGCGTTCTTCCAGAAGGACATCTTCGAGTTCCTGATGAAGCCGATCCTGGACTCGGTCGGCTGCAGGAACGGCGCCGTGACCATGATCAACGGCCGGCCGTGCGCGGAGATGACCACCAACGGCCTGCTGTCGCCCTTCACCATCGCGCTGAAGGTCTCCCTCATGGCGGGCGTCCTGGTCGCCACGCCCGTGTGGCTGTACCAGCTCTGGGCGTTCGTCGCCCCCGGCCTGCACCAGCAGGAGAAGCGGTACTCGATGGCCTTCGTCGCCGCCGGGGTTCCGCTCTTCACCGCCGGCGCCTACGTCGCGTACGCGATCCTGCCGCAGACCGCCGAGATCATGCTCGGCTTCACGCCCGACAACGTGAAGAACCTGCTGCCGCTCGACGACTTCCTCGACCTGATCACCCGCATGGTGATCGTGTTCGGGCTGGCCTTCGAACTGCCGCTCCTCCTCATCCTGCTCAACATGACCGGCGTCCTCTCCGGCGCCCGCATGCTGCGCTGGTGGCGCGGGATGATCGTGGGCCTCACCGCTTTCGCGGCCATCGCGACACCCGGTGGCGACCCCATCTCCATGGTCCTGCTGGCGGGTCCGCTGGCGGTGCTCTACTTCTTCGCCGTCGGGGTCTCCCTCCTCAACGACCGGCGCAGGCGGCGGTCCGACCCCGACGCCGAGCTGGACGACGACGAGGCCTCGCGGCTGGACCTCACGCCGGAAACCATCGGCGCGGTCGAGGGTGTGTCCTCCCCGCGGACCGCTCTGCCCGGGCAGGCCACCGGCGACTCCGACGGTTCGCGCTCGCAGCGGCTCAACGGTTACGACGACATCACCTGACCTTGTAGGGTCCCCGGGTGACCAGCGAGATCACCCTCTTCGTCAATCCCACCGCGGGAAGCGGCCGGGGCGCGCGAGCCGCGCAGCCGGCCGCTTCCGCGTTGCGGGACGCCGGATTCTCCGTACGGACGGTCCTCGGGGAGGACGCCGGTGACGCGCTGCGGCGGGCGCGCGACGCCGTGGCCGCGGGGACGGGGGCGCTCATAGCCGTGGGCGGGGACGGCATGATGTCCCTCGCCCTGCAGGCCGTGGCGGGGACCTCCACCCCGCTCGGCGCCGTGGCCGTGGGTACTGGCAACGACTTCGCCCGCGCCCTCGGGCTGCCGGTGCGCGATCCGGCCGCGGCCGGGCGGCTGGCCGCCGAGGCGCTCAAGGCGGGCACGGCACGCGAGGTCGACCTCGGCCGGGCCGGCGGGCGCTGGTTCGGTTCCGTGCTCGCCTCCGGGTTCGACTCACGGGTCAACGACCGGGCCAACCGCATGCGGTGGGCCGGTGGAAGGTTCACGTACGACCTGGCGATCCTCGCCGAGCTGGCGGCCTTCCGGCCGATCCCGTACCGCCTCCGGCTGGACGGCGGGCCGGTGCGCGAGATCGAGGCGACCCTGATCGCGGTGGGCAACGGGCCGGCATACGGCGGCGGCATGCGGATCTGCGCCGACGCCGTCATGGACGACGGGCTCTTCGACGTCACCGTGGTCGGGGACTGCAGCCGGACCACCCTGCTCAGGGTGTTCCCGAAGGTCTACCGGGGCACGCACCTCGGTCACCCCAAGGTCACCGTGCACCGGGTCTCCTCGATAGCGCTGGAAGCGCCCGGTGTCACGGCGTACGCGGACGGTGAGCCGCTCGGCGCGCTGCCCTTGACGGCCACCTGCGTGCCCGGCGCGGTCCGGGTCCTGGCGCCGTGATCCGCGCTCCGGCACGCCCGCGCCGTGGTCGCGCCCACGAGAAATAAAGATCGGGCTGACTGTCATAGGCGGCGGGTAGGCTCGTATCAAGATGACAGAGGACCTCTCACCCGCTGAGCGATACCAGGCTTCCCGGGTCCGTGCCGCCGAGCAGGCCACGGCCCTCGGGCCCTTCCGCGAGATGTATGAGTTCGGACTGGACCCGTTCCAGATCGACGCCTGCAAGGCCCTGGAGGCGGGCAAGGGGGTGCTGGTCGCCGCGCCCACCGGGTCGGGCAAGACCATCGTCGGCGAGTTCGCCGTGCACCTTGCCCTGCGGCAGGGCCGCAAGTGCTTCTACACCACGCCGATCAAGGCGCTGTCCAACCAGAAGTTCACCGACCTGGTCAGGCGCTACGGGGCGGACAAGGTCGGGTTGCTGACCGGGGACAACAGCGTCAACGCGGACGCGCCCGTGGTCGTCATGACCACCGAGGTACTGCGCAACATGCTGTACGCCGGCTCCCAGGCGCTGATCGGCCTCGGCTACGTGGTCATGGACGAGGTGCACTACCTCTCCGACCGCTTCCGCGGCGCCGTGTGGGAGGAAGTGATCATCCACCTGCCGGAGTCGGTGACCCTGGTCTCGCTGTCGGCGACCGTGTCCAACGCCGAGGAGTTCGGCGACTGGCTGGACACCGTCCGCGGCGACACCGAGGTGATCGTCTCCGAGCACCGGCCCGTGCCGCTCTGGCAGCACGTCATGGCCGGGCGCCGGATGTACGACCTCTTCGAGGAGGAGACCGACCACGGGGGCCGGGGCACCGGCCGTCGCGAGGTCAGCCCCGACCTCGTACGCCTGGCCCGGATGGAGAACCAGCGCGGCTACGACCCGCGCGACCGGCGCCGCGGGAAAATGGTGCGCGAGGCGGACCGTGAGCGCGAGCGCCGGCAGCGGAGCCGGATCTGGACCCCGGCGCGGCCCGAGGTCATCGACCGGCTCGACGCCGAAGGGCTGCTGCCGGCCATCACCTTCATCTTCAGCCGGGCCGGCTGTCAGGCCGCCGTGCAGCAGTGCCTGCAGGCCGGGCTGCGCCTCAACGACGAGGACAAGCGCCGGCTGGTGCGCGAGATCGTCGAGGAGCGGACGGCGTCCATCCCGCGCGAGGACCTCCACGTCCTCGGTTACTACGAATGGCTCGAGGGCCTGGAGCGCGGCATCGCCGCGCACCACGCCGGCATGCTGCCGACCTTCAAGGAGGTCGTGGAGGAGCTGTTCGTCCGCGGTCTGGTCAAGGCCGTCTTCGCGACGGAGACGCTGGCGCTCGGCATCAACATGCCCGCGCGCTCCGTGGTGCTCGAAAAGCTCGTCAAGTGGAACGGCGAACAGCACGCCGACATCACGCCCGGCGAGTACACCCAGCTGACCGGGCGGGCCGGGCGCCGGGGCATCGACGTCGAGGGCCACGCGGTGGTGCTCTGGCAGCGGGGCATGGATCCGGGCGCGCTCGCCGGTCTGGCCGGCACGCGTACGTATCCGCTGCGCTCCAGCTTCCGGCCTTCGTACAACATGGCCGTGAACCTCGTGCAGCAGTTCGGGCGGCACCGCTCGCGCGAACTCCTCGAAACCTCCTTCGCGCAGTTCCAGGCCGACCGGTCCGTGGTCGGGATCTCCCGGCAGGTCCAGCGCAACGAGGAGGGCCTCGCGGGCTACAAGGAGGGCATGACCTGCCACCTCGGCGACTTCGAGGAGTACGCGCGGCTGCGCCGTGACCTCAAGGACCGGGAGACGGAGCTCGCCAAGCAGGGAGCGGCCCAGCGGCGGGCGGCGGCCGCGGCGTCCCTGGAGAAGCTGAAGCCCGGTGACGTCATCCACGTGCCGACGGGGAAGTTCGCCGGGCTCGCGCTGGTCCTCGACCCGGGATTGCCCGCCGGGCGGACCAACGGGCACCGCGGAGTGGAGTACCACGACGGGCCGCGCCCCCTGGTCCTGACCGCCGAGCGGCAGGTCAAGCGGCTGGCTCAGATCGACTTCCCCGTCCCGGTGGAGGCGCTGGAGCGCATGCGGGTGCCCAAGGCGTTCAACGCTCGTTCCCCGCAGTCGCGCCGCGATCTGGCCTCGGCGCTGCGGAGCAAGGCCGGGCACATCGATCCCGGCCGGCACCGCAAGCAGCGGGCCGCGGCGGCGGACGACCGCGAGATCGCCCGGCTGCGCACGGAGCTGCGCGCGCACCCCTGCCACGGGTGCGACGAGCGTGAGGACCACGCGCGGTGGGCCGAGCGGTACCACCGCCTGCGGCGTGACACCCGGCAGCTGGAACACCGCATCGAAGGACGGACGAACACGATCGCCCGTACCTTCGACCGGATCGTGGCCCTCCTCACCGAGCTGGACTACCTCCGGGGCAACGAGGTCACGGAGAACGGCAGGCGGCTGGCCCGGCTCTACGGCGAGCTGGACCTGCTGTCCAGCGAATGTCTGCGGGAGCACGTATGGGAAGGGCTCAACCCCGCCGAGCTGGCGGCGTGCGTCTCCGCGCTCGTGTACGAGGCGCGCCAGGCGGACGACGCGGTCGCACCCAAGCTGCCGTCGGGTCCGGCGAAGACGGCACTGCGTGAGATGGTCCGCATCTGGGGCCGGCTCGACGCCCTGGAGGAGGACTTCAAGATCAGCCAGACGGAAGGGGTCGGGCAGCGCGAACCCGACCTCGGCTTCGCGTGGGCGGTCTACATGTGGGCCTCGGGGCGGACGCTGGACGAGGTGCTCCGCGAGGCCGAGATGCCGGCGGGCGACTTCGTACGGTGGTGCAAGCAGGTGATCGACGTACTCGGCCAGATCGCGGCTGCGGCCCCCCGGGACGGCAGCACGGTGGCGAAGAACGCGCACAAGGCCGTCGACGCGGTGCTGCGCGGAGTGGTGGCGTACAGCTCCGTGGGGTAAACCGGGCGGGTGCAGGAAGAAGCGGCCACAGGGGGTTCGTCCTTCCTGTGACCGCCCCCGTCTGCCCCCTGTCAGGTTCTCCTGTTCCTGAACGCGAGTCCCGCGCACGCCGCTCCCAGCACGACCGCCAGTGCTCCGACGATGACGTTGTTGAGGATGACGCCCGTGTCCGGGCTCTGACCCACGACCCAGGTCGACACGATGAGCCAGGCACCCAGAGCACTGATCGCCATGCTCATCCCCGTCATCCGCTCCGGCATGGCGGTGAAGGACAGCGCCAGTACGGCTATCGCGATCCCGATGACGAGGTTGTGCGTCACCAGGGAGGGCTGGCTCGCCGTGAAGTGCAGGACCCACGGTGAGACGGCGCAGTACAGACCGAGCAGGAACACCGGTGCGTCCGCCATGGCCGTGGTGCGCCCACCGCCCCGGGCCACGCGGTTGTGGCGCGCCCGCATCTCTTCGGCGTCCGGGTGGCCGGACATGTCCCTTCCGGTGTGTGAGACGTTGCTCATGAGGTTCGTCTCCTTCGTCTGGCAAGAGCAACCGCGTTTCGAGTGCGCGGTCACCACCTCTCTCCGTCCAGTGTGCTCTTACATGCCCCTTATGTGAAGTTTTTTCGGGAGGGGATTCCGCTGCTTCGCCGAGCAGGTGTGATACCTGGGGACGACGGCCCGCGCGGAGGCCCGCGCGGCGCTCCGGGACAGCCGCCGAACCTGCGGGACCAGCGACGGCGCGAGCCCCGCGGTCCGCGGCGCCCCGGTCGTCGGGGCGGTCGCGGTGCGCGGGGCTCGTCCGTCTCAGGCCGTCAGCGTACCGACGGGCCGGTCGCTCAACTGGACGGCATCAGAACGGTGTCGACGATGTACACCGTGGCGTTGGCGGTCGGGACGTTGCCGCAGACGACCTTCGAGGAGTCGTTCACGGTGTACGTCATGTCCGAGCCGGAGGTCGTCAGCTTCGTCTTGGCCAGGGTGTCGAAGGACCCCTTGTCCAGCTGCGCCGGCGTCAGCTTCTGACCCACCACGTGCGCGGTGAGCACCTTGGTGAGCTGCTCCTTGTCGGCGAGCAGCTTGTCCAGGTCGGCCTTCGGGATCTTCGCGAACGCGTCGTCGGTCGGTGCGAACACCGTGATGTCCTGCGCGTTGTTGAGGGTGTCGACGAGCCCGGCCTGCTTGACCGCGGCGACCAGGGTGGAGAGCGCCGGGTTGTTCGACGCGGCGGTGGCGACCGGGTCCTTCGCCATGCCGTCGAAGGAGCCCGCGCCGTCCTTCGGAACGGTCGCGCAGGCCGGGCCGAACGGCTCGTCCATGGGCGTGGCCTCCTCGGTCGCTTCGGCCGGGGAGGACGCGGCCGCGCTGGGGGCGGAATCGGCCGAGGAGGTGTCGCTGTCGCCGCCGCAGGCGGTGAGGGCCAGCGGAAGCAGGGCCGCTGCGGACACGGCGACGGCGACGCGGCGGAGGTGACGGGCGTTCATGGTGTTCTCCTGAGGAAGTAGCTGATCGATCAGAGGGGCTTGGTGGAACGGGCAGGGGGCAGGGAGGCGTCAGGGCACGTCGACCACCACCGAGTGCCATCCGGTCGCTCCGTCGGGGACGGTGCCGACCCGCTTGCCGGTCTGGGTGACACCGGTGCCGTCCGTCGCGCGGACCTCGAGGGTGTGGTTCCCGGAGGTGGCGGGCCACTCCCACACCCACTGGCGCCAGGTGTCCCGCCCGGCGTCGGCGGCCAGCCGCGCGGTGTGCCACTCGCCCCCGTCGACCCGGACCTCGACGCGGGAGATGCCGCGGTGCTGAGCCCAGGCGACCCCGGCGACGGGTACCTTCCCCGCCCGGGGGGAGGCGAAGGGGCGAGGGGTGTCGATGCGTGACTCCGTTTTGACGGGTGCCTGGGCCGACCAGTCGCGCTCGACCCAGTAGGCGTCGTACGCGTCGAACGTCGTCAGCTCGATGTCCCGGATCCACTTGCAGGCCGACACGTAGCCGTACAGACCGGGGACGACCATCCGGACGGGGAAACCGTGCTCGAACGGCAGGGGTTCACCGTTCATCCCGACCGCGAGCAGTGCGTCGCGCCCGTCCATGACCGCCTCGACCGGCGTGCCGATCGTCATGCCGTCGACCGAGCGCGCCACGATCTGGTCGGCCGGCCCGCCGTCCGACGGCGGCCGCACGCCGGCCTCGCGCAGCAGATCGGCCAGGCGTACGCCGATCCACCGGGCGTTGCCGACGTAGGGGCCGCCCACTTCGTTGGACACACAGGTCAGCGTGATGTCGCGTTCGACGAGCTCCCGCCGCAGAAGATCCTGGAAATCGACCGTGAGAGGCCGCTCCACGCCCTTGCCGTGGATGCGCAGACGCCACCGGCCGGCGTCGACGCGCGGTACGACGAGAGCGGTGTCCACCCGGTAGAAATCCTTGTTCGGGGTGACGAAGGAGCTCAGGCCCCGGATCCCGAGGTCGGCTCCGGGAGGTGTCGCGGGGGCCGGCGAGGCGGGAGCCGGCAGCCCGACCTCGCCGCGTGAGGCGGCGGCCCCGGCCAGGCCGGACGCCGTGAGCCGTCGGCCCAGGAATCCGGCACCGGCCGAGGCCGCCGCGGCGGTGGTCGCCGCGATCACGAATCCGCGGCGGTCGAAGGAGCTCTGCCTCCCGCCGTCCGGCACCCCGGCCTCAGGTGACGGAACGGACGCGGAAGACGGTGCGGAGGTGAGCCGTCCGGCCAGGAGATACAGCACTCCCGCGGCCACCACCGCTCCCACGGCCGAGGGCAGCGCGTCGCTCGGACGGCCCTCCGGCCGCCCGGCCGCCGCCACCGCCCCGATCACGCCGAAGACCAGGACGGCCGCAGCGCCGCTGCGCCGGTGCCGCAGGGCGAGGACCCCCACCGCCATGGCGAAGAACGCCAGGAGGACGAGGATGCCCAGCTGCAGCACCAGCTTGTCGCTCGTGCCGAAGTTCCGTACGGCGAAGTCCTTGACGGCCGGCGGCGTGCGGTCGATGACCGCCCCGCCGACCGCCGTGACGGGCCCCGCCTCGGGGCGTACGGCAGCCGCCACGAGCTCGGCGACGCACAGGGCCGAGAACCCTGAGATCAGACCGCTGAGCGCGGCATGACCCGCACCCGCCCAGCGGGATCCCCGGGACCCGGTGGCCCCGAGCTTCTGCGCAACGTCTTGGTCTGTTCTCACACCGGGAGTTCGACGCCGGCCGCCCGCCGGATTGGTCGTTCACCCGATCGGAGGAAGTCCGATCATCGGCCAATCCGGCGGGCGACCGGCCACGAATGACCTTCCAGGGGCCCCTCACCAGGGAAGCCGCCAGGAGACGGACACCGGAAGGAACCGAATGACCACGCAGCGGCGACGCACGGCCGTAGTGGGGAGCGGAGTGGCGGGACTGACCGCCGCACACGTCCTGGGCAAGGCGCACGACGTGACGCTCTACGAGGCCGACACACGCGTCGGGGGACACGCCCACACGCACGACCTGACCGCGTCGGACGGCCGGACCCACCGCGTCGACTCCGGCTTCATCGTGCACAACCGGCGCACCTACCCGCGCCTGCTCCGGCTCTTCGGCGAACTCGGCGTCGCCACACAGGAGTCGGAGATGAGCATGTCCGTACGCTGTGAGGGATGCGGCCTCGAGTACGCGGGCGCCCGGGGCGCGGCCGGGCTGTTCGCCACGCCGCGCGCCGCCCTGCGGGCGCCGTACCTGCGGATGCTCGCCGAGGTGCCCCGCTTCCACCGGGCGGCCCGGGCGCTGCTTGCCCGCGAAGGGGACGCCCCGGCCATGACCCTCGGGGAGTTCGCCGCGCGAGGCCGCTTCTCCCCGTACTTCTCGGCCCACTTCCTGACGCCCGTCGTCTCCGCCGTCTGGTCGTGCGACCCGGTGACCGCGACGCGTTACCCGGCCCAGTACCTCTTCCGGTTCATGGACCACCACGGGATGCTCTCGGTCGGCGGCTCCCCCGTCTGGCGCACGGTCACCGGCGGATCGCAGGCCTACGTCGAGCGGATCGCCAAGCAGGTGCACTCGATGCGCTCGGCGACCCCCGTCCGGGCACTGCGCAGGCACAGCGACGGAGTGGAGATCGTCGCCGAGGACGGCACGACCGACGCCTACGACGCGGTGGTCGTCGCCACCCACCCCGACCAGGCGCTGCGGCTGCTCGCCGACCCCACCGACGAGGAGCGGCGCACCCTCGGGGCGTTCCGCTACTCCCGCAACCCCACCCTGCTGCACACCGACACCACGCTGCTGCCGCGCAGCCGGGGAGCGGCGGCCTCCTGGAACTACCTGATGCCCTCCTGTGCCGCCGACGCGGAGCGGGTCACCGTCAGCTACGACATGAACCGGCTCCAACGACTGGACGCCCCCGAGAAGTTCGTCGTCACGCTGAACGGCGCCGACCGGGTCGACCCGGACCTCGTCCGCGCCCGCATGGTCTACGAACACCCCGTCTACACACCGGAATCCGTCGCCGCGCAGGCCCGCCTGCCCGCCCTGTCCGGCCCGGTCACCGCCTTCGCGGGGGCGTACCACGGCTGGGGCTTCCACGAGGACGGCTGCCGGTCCGGAGCCGAGGCCGCCGCCGCCCTGGGAGTGATCTGGTGAGCACGCTCCGCCACCGTCCGATGAGCGACCCGGTGAACGCCCTCTATCCGTGCGCCATCACCCATGTGCGCACCTCACCCCGGCGGTACGCCCTGCGGCACCGCACCTACCTGTGGCTGATCGACCCGGACCGCCCGCCACGGCTCCCGCGCGCGCTGCAGCCGCTGGCGAGATTCGACGCCCGAGACCACTTCGGCGGGACGGCCCCCACCGTCCGTGCCGGTCTCGAACGGTTCCTGCGCGCCCGGGGCGTCGACCTCGCCGACGGCACGGTCACGATGCTCACCCACGCCCGCGTGCTCGGCCACGTCTTCAACCCGCTGACCGTCTACTGGTGCCACCGTCCCGACGGCAGCCCGCTCTGCGTGGTCGCCGAGGTGCACAACACGTACGGGGAGCGCCACTGCTACCTGCTGCACCCGGACGGGGCCGGCCGGGTGTCCACCGGCAAGGACTTCTACGTGTCGCCGTTCTTCCCGGTGGACGGCGACTACCGGATGCGGTTGCCCGAGCCGGGCCCGCGACTGGACCTGACGGTCCACCTGGAGCGCGAGGGCGCCCGGCCGTTCACCGCCACCGTACGCGGGATCCGGCGCCCCGCCACGCCCGCGCGGCTGCTCCGGCTGGCCCTTCGGCACCCCCTGTCCACCCTGATCGTCTCCCTCGCCATCCGGCTGCACGGCATCCGGCTGTTCCTGCGCCGGCTCCCCGTACAGCCCCGTCCCCGTCATCACACCCAGGAAGGCATGCAGTGAAGGTGCCCACCACTTCCCCCGAATCCCCCGCCCGGCAGGGCGTACCCGCCCAGGCCGGACCCGCGGCGCCCGGGGCCGCACCGGCGCCCGTCGATCCGGCGCGCTGGCCGGACGTCGTGGCCCTGCCGAAGGCGTCCCGGGCCAGGACGGCGACGGCCGAACGGCTCGTACGCCACGCCCTCGGCCGGCTGCCCCTGAGAGTTCGGCTCGCCGGCCGGGCCGGTATCGGTCTCGGCGGACCCCTGATGGAGGTCCGCGAACCCGACGCGTTCTTCCGCAGGATCGGTGCGCGCGGGCTCATCGGCTTCGGCGAGTCGTACATGGCGGGCGAATGGGACTCTCCCGACCTCGTCGGGGTCCTGACCGTCCTGGCCGGGCACGCGGCGGAGCTGGTACCGGCGCCGCTGCAGAAGCTGCGGGCCCTGTGGGCACCCCGGCAGCCCGCCGTCCAGGTCAACAGCCGGGAGAACGCGCGCGGCAACATCAGCCACCACTACGACCTGTCGAACGACCTCTTCGCCCTCTTCCTGGACGAGACGCTGACCTACTCGTCCGCCGTCTTCCGGGGCTTCCCGGCGGACCGGGAACTGCTGCCCGCCGCCCAGCACCGCAAGATCGACCGGCTCCTGGACCTCGCGGGGGTGGGCCCCGGCACGCACCTCCTCGAGATCGGCACCGGCTGGGGCGAGCTCGCCATCCGCGCGGCCTCCCGCGGAGCCCGCGTCGTCACCCTCACCCTCTCCCGGGAGCAGCAGGAGCTGGCCAGGGGCCGTATCCGCGAGGCCGGCCACCAGGACCGGGTCGACGTGCGGCTGTGCGACTACCGGGACGCGGACGGGACGTACGACGCGGTGGTCAGCGTCGAGATGGTCGAGGCGGTGGGCGAGGAGTACTGGCCGCTGTACTTCCGCACGCTGGAGCGCTGTCTCGCCCCCGGCGGCCAGATCGCCCTGCAGGCCATCACGATGCCGGACGACCGGCTGCGGGCCAGCCGCACCACGTACACCTGGATCCAGAAGTACATCTTCCCCGGCGGTCTGCTGCCCTCCACCGAGGCGATGGAGCGCGTCACCGCCGACGGCACCGGCCTGCGGATACGGGAACGCACCGGTTTCGGCATGCACTACGCCGAGACCCTGAGGCTCTGGCGGGAACGCTTCACCGACCAGGCCCCCCAGGTCGGCGCCCTCGGCTTCGACGAGACCTTCCGCCGCATGTGGACCTTCTACCTCGCCTACTCCGAAGCCGGGTTCCGCTCCGGCTACCTCGACGTCCAGCAGCTTCTCCTGACCCGTGAGGACACCGCGTGACGACCACGACCGAGACCCCCCGGAGCTCCCCGACCGGAGCGGCGCAGCGGATCGCGCCCGTCGTCGAGCAGTTCCTCGGCGGCCCCCCGCCGGTCAGGATCCGGATGTGGGACGGCAGTGAGACCGGCCCCGCCGACGCGCCCACCGTGCACGTGCGCTCCCGGCGCGCACTGCGCCGACTGCTCTGGCAGCCCGGTGAACTCGGCCTCGCCGAGGCCTACATCACCGGTGACATCGAGGTGCCCGGCGACCTCGCCGACGGGCTGCGGGCCATGCGCCGGGCGGCCCGGGACCACGGGGCGCAGGCCTCCCCGCCCGGTCTCGCCGTGCGCGTCCGGGCCCTCGGCACGGCCCTGCGCCTCGGCGCCGCCGGGCCCCGCCCGCCCGTCCCGGCGGCGCGCGCCGGGCTCCGCGGCGCGCTGCACAGCAAGGCCCGCGACCGGGCAGCCATCAGCCATCACTACGACCTGTCCAACGCCTTCTACTCCCTGCTGCTGGACGAGACGATGGCGTACTCCTGCGGCTACTGGACCGGTGACGAGCCGGGGTACGGACCTGCCGACGCGCAGCGCGACAAGCTGGAGCTCATCTGCCGCAAGCTCGCCCTCGGGCCCGGTACGCGGCTGCTCGACATCGGCTGCGGGTGGGGCTCCCTGACGCTGTACGCGGCACGCCGGCACGGTGTCCGGGTCACCGCCGTCACGCTCGCCGCGGAACAGGCCGCCCACGTGCGCGGGCAGGTGGCGGCCCAGGGCCTGGAGGACCTCGTCGACGTGGAGTGCCGCGACTACCGGGACATCACGGGCCTGCCCGGTTTCCGGGGCGGGTACGACGCCGTGTCCAGCATCGAGATGGGCGAACACGTCGGCGACGCCGAGTACCCGGCCTTCACGGCGCTGCTCCACGCGGTGCTGCGGCCGCGGGGGCGTGCGCTGGTCCAGCAGATGTCCCGCGGGACCACGGCCCCGGGCGGCGGCGCGTTCATCGAGTCGTACATCGCGCCGGACATGCACATGCGCCCGCTCGGCGAGACGGTCGGGCTCCTGGAGGGGGCCGGGCTGGAGGTACGCGACGTCGAGTCGCTGCGCGAGCACTACGTCCTCACCGTGACCGCCTGGCTCCGCACCCTGGAGGAGCGCAGAGCCGAGTTCGAGGCGCTGGTCGGTGCGGAGACCGTACGCGTGTGGCGGCTCTACCTGGTGGGCGCCGCCCTGGCCTTCGAGGAGCGGCGCATGGGCGTCGACCAGATCCTCTCGGTGCGGCCCGACGCGGACGGCTCGGCGGGACCGCCGGCCACCCGGCACGGCTGGTACGACGGGCTGGGGGCACCGCACGGGCCGGAGGGCGGCCGGTGAACGGCTTCGGGTGGGCGGAGTTCGCCCGGAACCTGGCGGCGGGCGCGGGCACCGCCCTCGCCGTCATGCTCGTGACCTTCGCGGTGGCCCTGCGCGCGAGGGTGCACCGGATCGTCGACGTGGCCTGGGGCATCGGCTTCGCCGCCGTGGCCCTCGTCTCGTACGTCCTCTCCCGGGGCCACGGTTCCGACGGGCTCCGCCTCCTGGTGACGGTGCTGACCGTCGTCTGGGGGCTGCGGCTGGCCGTGCACATCGGGCGGCGGGGGCGCGGCCACGGGGAGGATCCGCGCTACGCGGCCATGCTCGCCCGCGCGCCCGGCAGCCAGGCCCTCTACGCCCTGCGCAAGGTGTACCTCCTCCAGGGCGCGCTGGTGTGGCTGATCTCCCTCCCCGTCCAGGCCGCGTACTACGTCACGGGGCCGCTGACGTGGTGGGCCGGGGCCGGAACGGCGCTGTGGGCGCTCGGGGTGGCCTTCGAGGCGGTGGGGGACGCGCAGCTGGCCCGTTTCAAGGCCGACCCGGAGAACCGGGGCCGCGTCATGGACCGGGGACTGTGGGCCTGGACCCGGCATCCGAACTACTTCGGGGACTTCTGCGTCTGGTGGGGGCTGTTCCTCCTGGTCTGCGCACAGCCCGCGGTCGCGGCGGCGACCCTGGTGTCGCCCGTCGTGATGAGCCTGCTGCTGACCAAGGGCAGTGGCAAGGCGCTCCTGGAGCGGCACATGGCGGGGCGGCCGGGGTACGCGGAGTACCGGGCCCGGACCAGCGGCTTCCTGCCGCGGCCCCCGGCCCGGCGCTGAACAGCCGGCCCGTACGCCCGCGGGCCCCCCAGCCGGGAAGCCGGGGGGCCCGCGGGCGTACGTCCGGGCCGCTCAGGCCTGCCCGAACTCCATCAGGGCCACCGGCTGCGAGGTGGGCCGTTCGGACCCGCCCGACGGCTCGACGGTGATCCCCATGCCGGAAGCGCCGTCCACCGGCCCGTCGAGCAGCACCGCGTCGTCCGTGGCCTTCGGGTTCATCAGACCGGCGGACCGCATGGTGCCGTGGTCGTCGAACCAGAGCTGGTACACCTTGCCGCCGGGCGGCCGGGCCATGTCCGAGGCCACGAACACCGCGCGGTTCACGCGGTGCGAGACGACGACGGCTCCCCGGGCCCCGCCCGCCAGCTCCGCGGCCGCGGTCGTGGCGTCCGGCGCGGACAGCACCCGCGCCACCAGCTCGCTCCGCTGCTGCGCCCGGGACACCTCCTGCCGCGCGTCCTGCGCGACCTCGTGCTGCCACACGGCGACACCGCCCAGTGCGGCAGCGGCGGCGACGCACGCGGCGAGGGCGTACGAGGACCAGCGGCCGGCCCGGCCCGCCCGGGAGGCGGCGCGCTGCCGTACGCCCGCCGGCGGCGGCTCCTGCCGTACGTGCGTGATCTCCCGCAGCACCCGGTCCCGCAGTGCGGGCGGCGCGGCGGCGGAGACCGCGAGCCCGAGCCTGGCGGCGGTGGCGGACAGCTCCCTGACCTCCTGGGCGCAGGGCTCGCACGCCCGCAAGTGGCGTTCGAACTCCAGGCGTTCCCCGTCCGGCAGCGCGTGCAGGGCGTAGGCGCCGGTCAGTGTGTGCAGCTCGGCCGTGCTCATGCGTTCACCCCCAGGCAGTCGCGCAGCCGGATGAGTCCGTCGCGCAGCCGCGTCTTGATGGTTCCCAGCGGTACGGACAGCAGCTCGCCGACCTCGCGGTAGGTCAGCCCGCGGTAGTACGCCAGCGTCACGGACTCCCGCTGCAGTTCGGAGAGCGTCCGCAGACAGCGCCGGACCTGTTCCCTCTCGAGCCGGGTCTCGACCTGTTCGGAGACCTGGTCGAAGTCCGGCGTGCGGTCGAGCAGCGCCGCCTTGTGCTCCCGGGCCGCTGCCGCCTCGGCGGAGCGGACCCGGTCCACGGCCCGGTGATGGGCCAGCGTGAGCACCCAGTTCATCGCGCTGCCGCGCGACGGCTGGAAGCGCGGGGCGGTACGCCACACTTCGACCAGCACCTCCTGGGCCACCTCCTCGGACTGGGCCGGGTCCCGCAGGACGCTCCGCACCAGCCCGAGCACCGGGCCGCTGACCTGGTCGTACACCTGCGTAAAGGCGTCCTGGTCGCCGCGCGCCACGCGGACGAGCAGCTCCTGCAGGCCGGGTTCCGCCGAGCGGACCCCACTGATGTGTACGGCTTCTTCCACGCGGTCGTTCCTCCCGGGCACGTGTCGGTTTCCTCCGGTGGTTCGGAGCCGACGACCCCGCGGATTGGCCTGCGGCCCGAAATAGTCGCACGCCCTTGCGGTCAAGGGG
Organism: Streptomyces sp. NPDC020780; assembly: GCF_044334475.1. NCBI lineage: Bacteria > Bacillati > Actinomycetota > Actinomycetes > Kitasatosporales > Streptomycetaceae > Streptomyces > Streptomyces sp. NPDC020780. The sequence continues at coordinate 200,812 of NZ_JBIRTB010000007.1, forward strand.
CGCGCGGGTCACCCGCGAGGCGGTACCGCGTGTCCGCAACGGCACCCCCGGGGCATGGCCCACGACGTCTTCGGGCACGTCCTCGACACCGGCCACGACCCGGCGGAGGAAGCGCCCGGTGAATCGGCCGACGTCGCCCTGCCGGTCCAGCCGGCCGTTCCAGGCCGACGTGCCGGGGGGGGGCGACGTCCGGACACCGGGACCGGGCGACCCGGGGCGACTCCACGCCGAGGCGCCTCATGGCCGGGTGGAACGGTCCGGCCCGCACCGCCAGGAGGCCGGGCTTCCCGCACCGGCTCGGTGCACCCGGTGCCGAGGAAACCCGGCCGCCGTCCAGGACGGCGACCGGGTTCCCGTACGGAGGCGGGCGAGCCCTACCCGGCGTTCTCCTCGCGCTCCACCTGCTCGTTCCACTCGCGCTTGACCGCGCGCCACGCGTCGTCGTTCTGTCCGAGGCGCCAGTACCCCGAGATCGACAGCCGGGAGAGCGGGACGCCGCGCTCCACGCGCAGGTGGCGCCTGATCTCCTTCACGAACCCCGCCTCGCCGTGGACGAAGGCCTGCACCTCCCCCTCCGGGAAGTCCAGCCCCGTCACCGCGGCCACGAGGGCCTCGCCGACCGGGCGGTCGCCCCGGTGCAGCCAGGTCACGGCCACCCCGTCCGGCGTCACGATCTTCTGCTCCTCCGCCGCGTCGGCCACCTCGACGAAGGCGTGCACCAGGGCGCCTGCCGGCATCTGCTCCAGCGTCGCGGCGATGGCCGGCAGCGCGCTCTCGTCACCGGCCAGCAGATGCCAGTCGGCCGAGGACTGCGGCCCGTAGCCCCCGCCGGGCCCCAGGAAGGTCACCTGGTCGCCGGGGCGCGCCCGGGCCGCCCACGGCCCCGCGAGCCCCTCATCACCGTGCACCACGAAGTCGACCGCGAGCTCCCGCGTCGCGGGGTCCCAGGAGCGCACCGTGTAGGTGCGCGTCGTGGGCCACAGGGCACGCGGGTACTCCTCGCGAATCCGGGCCATGTCGAAGGGATGGGCATAGTCCGCGCCTTCGGGGGCGAAGCACAGCTTGATGTAGTGGTCGGTGAATCCGGCGAGGGAGAAACCGGCCAGGCCGTCGCCCCCGAGGACCACGCGCACCATGTGCGGAGTGATCTGCTCGGTGCGCAGGACCTGCGCCCCTTGCGCCTTTGGTGCCTGGCGTGCCGGCCGCTCTGCCACGAGGTTCTCCCTGCTCTGGACATCCATGACGCCGGCGTGCCCGGGGGTCCGCTGCCGCCCGGGCCTGCCGATCACACCCTGCCGCACACCAGGGACCCCTGGACGCTTAGGCTTACCTAAGTTAGCACCCTCGCGCCTGGAGCGTCACGAGCAGGCGCTGCAGGGCGCCGCCCAGGCCCCACCGGGCCGCGAGAGCCTCCAGCGCGGCGGGGTCGCGCGGCTCCCGCGGCAGGGCGAGGCCGACCTCGGGCAGCGGTACGTCGCCGGCGACCCGGACGACCTTCGGGGCGACCGCGACGTAGTCCCGCGCCTCGTCGAGCCGCTTGCGCTGCGACGGGGTCAGCCGGGCGGCGGGATCGTCCACTGCGGCCATGATCCCCGCGAGGTCACCGAAGGCGTCCAGCAGCTTCGCGGCCGTCTTCTCGCCGATGCCCGGGACGCCCGGCAGCCCGTCGCTCGGATCGCCGCGCAGCAGCGCCAGGTCGACGTATCCGGCGCCGTCCACGCCGTACTTCTCCCGCAGCCAGGCCTCGTCCGTCACCTGGAGCGAACCCACGCCCTTCAGCGGGTAGAGCACCCGCACCCCGCGCGCGTCGTCGACGAGCTGGTAGAGGTCGCGGTCCCCGGTGACGATGTCCACGGGCCCGGTGGCACGTCCCGCCAGGGTGCCGATCACGTCGTCCGCCTCGTACGGTGCGACACCGATTCGGGTGATGCCGAGGGCGTCCAGCACCTCCTCGATGATCGGGACCTGGGGGCCGAGCGCGTCGGGGGTCTCCTCCTCGTCGGGCACGCCCTCGGGTGTCTCGGCGGCCACCCGGTGCGCCTTGTATGTGGGAATCAGCTCCACCCGCCAGTGCGGCCGCCAGTCCGCGTCCATGCAGGCGACCAGGTCGTCCGGTCGGTGGTCCTGTACGAGCCTGGCGATGAAGTCGAGCAGCCCGCGCACGGCGTTGACCGGTGTGCCGTCCGGTGCGCGCACCGAGTCCGGGACGCCGAAGTAGGCGCGGAAGTAGAGGGACGGGGTGTCTAGCAAAAGGCACTTTCGGGGTCTGGTGGTCATGCGGTCAGGATCGCACTGCTGTCCGCTGGACGTCCCAAAGAGCGGTGGGGCTCGGTTCCATCCGGCCGCCGGGTAGCTTCGCCGACCTCCTCGGGGACACGTCGCGCTTCGCCATCTGCGCCAGGGCGTGCTTCGTGAAGCGGTAGCCCATCACTTGCCCGCCTCCGTGTCCTTCGCAGCGGCGACAGCGCGGCAGCCGGAGCACCGTTCGGTCGGCCGGCGGCGAGCTACGCAGGCGTCGCGGTGGCTGCCACTCGAAGAAGGGCGGCCATGTCTCGCGGTAGGCGTCAATGCCACGGACACCCTCGTAAGGCGGCGGGACATCGAACATGACGATGTTGTCGGAGTGGTCCGCCAGGACACCGTTCATATCGCCCCGGTGCACCGCCACAACCCACTCCAGGACACCAGGGCGTTTACACGGGATCGTCAGTGGGCCGTCAGTCGCGCCAGTGGATGTCGACGCGCTCGGGGTCGATACCGCGTCGTCCGCGCACGCCCGGCCTGATCACGATGTGCTGGAATGCCGACGCCAGGAGGTCACGCCGTCCATCGGTGTCCCGCGACTCCCACGCTTCGGCGAAGGTCATCCCCAGGCTCACGTACTCCACCTCGGGCGCGTCGGGCATGGCCAGCAGCTCGCGGCGGCGGGCTTTGAATCGCCGCATGTCAGCCCACAACTCAGCTTCGCGTTCCTCGTCCTCGACCTCGCCGAGTGCTGCCGTCGTCGACTTGATCGCTGCCTCCGTCGCGGCCAACTCGGCGACCTCGCGCACCGTCTCGCGGGCCTCGACGACCTCGAACTTCCCGACCCTGGCGAGGAACGTGCGCGTCATGTGCTCCTCGATCCGGTCGGCGACGATGGACGTCGCGCGGGTGCAGCCGGTGCCGTCCGAGCGGCCGTGGCACGCGTACCGGGTCACTGGGTTGTTCCCGCCGGTCCGATTGACCCGCATGGAGCCGCCACACGAGGAGCACCGCAGAAGCCCGGACAGCAGCCGGGCGCGCCGCTTGCGTTCCCCTCCTGGCGTCCTGGTCGGGGCGAGGAGTGCGCGGAGCCGCAGCACGTCCTCCTCGGGGAGTATCGGCTCCCACACCCGGGCCGGCGCGCCGTCGGCGTCCGTGACGACCTTGCCCTTGTGCGTCATGTGGCCGAGGGCCGCGGCCTGCGTGAGGACGATACGCAGCGACGTCATGGACCAGGCTTTCGCCTTGCGCGGCACCGAGCCGGCTTCGTTGAGCATGTTGGTCGCGTAGTAGACGGATTTCCCGTCCAGCACCAGATCGGCGGCCTTGCGGACGTACGCGGCTTCGACGGGGTCGACCTCCAGGGCTTTCCCCGCGCCGTCCGGGTTGTCGACGATGCGATAGCCGTACGGTGCCGAGCCGCCGGGCCAGCGCTGCGCCTTCACGAGTGCGGCTCGCGCTGCGGTGACGCGGTCTCGGATCGTGGCCGCTTCGAACTCGGCGAACACGCCGAGGAGTTGCAACAGCATGCGACCGGCCGACGTCGTCATGTCGAATGGTTCCGTGGCGGAGACGAGCGACACACCGGCCTTCGCCCATTCCTCCGTGAGCGATGCCAGGTCGGCCACGGACCGGGCGACGCGGTCGATACGCCACACGAGGACCGTGTCCGCGCGACCAGCGGCGACGACGTCACGGACGCGGGCAAGTCCGGGCCGGTCCAATCGGGTCTTGGTCGCAGATACGTCGACGTCCTCGATGATGTCGGCCAGCGCCCAGCCGCGTGTTTGGCAGGTGGCGTGGATGACCTCGCGCTGGCGTTCAATCGACGTGCTCTCATCGGTCGCCCTGCTGATCCGGGCGTAGCCGATGACCCGTCTCGGCGCATGATCGCTTGTCATGCGGGTGATGCTATATCTCGGCCAGGTGATGTCGAGAAGCATCAGGCATCGCTTCACCCCCCGATGATGCCGCACGTCACTGAGGGTCACGGCCCCGGACGCCCGTCGTTCCGGGGCGACGGTTCCCGGCGCGGGTATCCCCGTTCGAGTGAACTGGGTCACACATCTGTTTGGGTTGCGTAAGCCGGGGCAGGCGCGCCAACGGAGCGGACCACGCCCATTTCTCGACGGATGCGTGCTCTGCGGGCCGAATCCGCCCGCTCCACGGTCTGCCGACGGGGGTGGCAGACCGTTTTCGGTTCAACGCGTGAGGTGTATGTGTCAAGGCTGCAAGCGGAGCACTTGTACAAGGTGTTCGGCAGACGACCCGATCAAGCCGTGCGGAAACTCGAGAACGGTACCCACCGTGACGAGCTGCGCGCCGACGGAACGACCGCAGCGGTGATCGACGCCTCGTTCACCGTGGAGCCGGGGCAGATATTCGTCGTCATGGGGCTCTCCGGATCCGGGAAGTCCACCCTGCTGCGGATGCTCAACGGTCTCCTGGAGCCGACCGCCGGGCGGGTGCTGTTCGACGGGCAGGACCTGACGGCGCTCAGCGCCCGGGAACTGCGCGGTGTCCGCTCGTCCAAGATCAGCATGGTCTTCCAGCACTTCGCGCTCTTCCCCCACCGCAGCGTCCTGGAGAACGCCGGGTACGGCCTGGAGGTGCAGGGGGTGCCGCGCGCCGAACGCGAGCAGCGCGCCGCCGAGGCGCTCCAGCTGACCGGTCTGGCCGGGTGGGAGAAGTCCTGGCCCGACGAGCTGTCCGGCGGTATGCAGCAGCGCGTGGGCCTGGCCCGCGCGCTCGCCACCGACGCCGACCTGCTGCTGATGGACGAGTCCTTCAGCGCGCTCGACCCGCTGATCCGCCGCGACATGCAGGACCAACTCCTCGAACTGCAGAAGCGGCTGAAGAAGACCATCGTCTTCATCACCCACGACCTCAACGAGGCCATGCGCCTCGGCGACCGCATCGCCGTGATGCGGGACGGCGAGATCGTGCAGCAGGGCACCGCCGAGGACATCCTCGTCCGGCCGTCCGACGACTACGTGGCGTCGTTCATCCAGGACGTCGACCGCTCCCGGGTGCTGACCGCCGGTTCGATCATGGAGGCGCCCGAGGAGGGCCGCTCCGACAAGGATCTGCTGGCCGACGCCCCCGCGACGGTGTCCGCGGAGACCCCCGTCGCCGAACTCTTCACCCCCTGCTCCACCAGCGGGGTCGCCGTCGCCGTCACGGACGCGGACGGCGGCGTCATCGGGGTCGTACCCCGCGCCCGGCTCCTCGCCGCACTCGGCGAGGAACCGCAGGTCGAGGACGTCGTGCCCGCCCGGCGTGACGTCAGGGCGGTGAAGGCCGGTGCCTAGGTTCTCCTTCGGCGCAGGGGTCGAGAACGCGGTCGACTGGCTCCAGTCGAACCTTTCCTGGATCTTCGACGCCGTCAAGACCGTCCTCGGCGGCATGTACGACGGTGTCGACGCGGTGCTCGGGAGCGGTGAGCCGCTGCTCATGGCGGCCATCTTCGCCGTCCTCGCGTTCTGGCTGCGCGGCGTGGTGCCGGCCGTCCTCACCTTCGTGGGCTTCGCCCTCATCGACTCGCTCGCCCTCTGGGACGAGGCGATGGCCACGCTGTCGCTGGTCGTCGTGGCGGCGGTCATCACGATCGTGATCGCGGTGCCCACGGGTGTCTGGGCCGCCCGCAACAACAAGGTCAGCGCCACGCTGCGGCCGGTGCTCGACGTCATGCAGACGATGCCGGCGTTCGTCTACCTGATCCCCGGCGTCATGTTCTTCGGCGTCGGTGTCACCCCCGGTGTGATCGCCACCATCGTCTTCGCGATGCCGCCCGGCGTCCGGATGACCGAGCTCGGCATCCGCCAGGTCGACGGTGAACTGGTCGAGGCCGCCGAAGCGTTCGGCACCACGCCCAGGGACACCCTGACCCGGGTGCAGCTGCCGCTCGCCCTGCCGACGATCATGGCCGGAATCAACCAGGTCATCATGCTGGCCCTGTCGATGGTCGTCATCGGCGGAATGGCCGGGGCCGGCGGCCTCGGCGAGAAGGTCTACGCCGCGATCACCCAGCTCCAGGTCGGCCTCGCCGCCGAGAGCGGGATCGCCGTCGTCATCCTCGCCATGTACCTGGACCGGATGACCGGCGCGCTCAACGAACGGGTCTCCCCGCTCGGCCGCCGCGCTGCCGCCAAGGCCGCCGCGGGCGCGCGCCGCATGAAGTTCGCGCACTACAAGCCGGGGACCGCCGTCGCCATGATCGGTGTCGTCGTCCTGGCGCTCGTCGCTGGCGGCCTCAACATGGCCGGCTCCGACGGCAGCGCCGCGAAGGGCACCCAGGCCGCCGACGGGAACGTCGGCAAGGGCCAGAAGATCAACCTGGGCTACATCCCCTGGGACGAAGGCATCGCCTCCACGTTCCTGTGGAAGGAGATCCTGGAGCAGCGAGGCTACGAGACCGGTATCACCCAGCTCGACGCCGGTCCGCTCTACTCCGGCGTCGCCCGCGGGGACATCGACTTCCAGACGGACTCCTGGCTGCCCACCACGCACAAGGACTACTGGGACAAGTACAGCGACCAGCTGGACGATCTCGGTTCGTGGTACGGGCCGACCTCGCTGGAGCTGACGGTTCCCTCGTACGTCAAGGGGATCGACTCGCTGGCGGACCTCAAGGGCCAGGGGAAGAAGTTCAACGGCAAGATCATCGGCATCGAGTCGAGCGCCGGGATGATGGGCACCCTCAACGAGAAGGTGCTCAAGGCGTACGGCCTGGAGGGCGAGTACAAGGTCGTCTCCTCCAGCACCTCCTCGATGCTCGCCGAGCTGAACGCCTCCATCAAGAAGAAGGAGCCGGTCGTGGTGACCCTGTGGTCGCCGCACTGGGCCTACGGCAAGCACGACCTGAAGAAGCTCAAGGACCCCAAGGGCGCCTGGGGCAAGGGCGAGCAGATCCACACGGTCGCCCACAAGGGTTTCGCCGGGAAGGCCCCCGCCGTCGCCGGCTGGCTGAAGGACTTCAAGCTCACCGAGAAGCAGCTGACCGGCCTGGAGAACACGATCCAGGAAGCCGGCCAGGGCAAGGAGCAGGACGGCGTACGCGCCTGGCTGAAGGCGAACCCCGGGCTCGTCGACAAGCTGGCTCCGGTCCCCGGCGGGGCCGGCGGCACGCAGCAGGGCAAGGACGCGGGCAAGACGGTCAACATGGGGTACTTCCCGTGGGACGAGGCCATCGCCTCGACGTACCTCTGGCAGAACGTGCTGGAGGACCGGGGCTACCGGACCACCGTCAAGCAGCTCGACCCGGGCCCGCTCTACACCGGCCTCGCGCAGGGGCAGATGGACGTCCAGTTCGACTCCTGGCTGCCCACGACGCACAAGGACTACTGGAACCGGTACAAGGACAACCTCACCGATCTCGGTTCGTGGTACGGGCCGACCTCGCTGGAGCTGACGGTTCCCTCGTACGTCAAGGGGATCGACTCGCTGGCGGACCTCAAGGGCCAGGGGAAGAAGTTCAACGGCAAGATCATCGGCATCGAGTCGAGCGCCGGGATGATGGGCACCCTCAACGAGAAGGTGCTCAAGGCGTACGGCCTGGAGGGCGAGTACAAGGTCGTCTCCTCCAGCACCTCCTCGATGCTCGCCGAGCTGAACCGGTCGATCAAGAAGAAGGAGCCGGTCGTGGTGACCCTGTGGTCGCCGCACTGGGCCTACGGCAAGCACGACCTGAAGAAGCTCAAGGACCCCAAGGGTGCCTGGGGCGAGGGCGAGCAGATCCACACGGTGGCCAAGAAGGACTTCGCCCAGGACTTCCCGGAGCTCACCGGCTGGCTCAAGGACTTCAAGCTCAGTGAGGCGCAGCTGGCCTCGCTCGAGGTGGAGATCCAGAAGGGCGGCGCGGGCAAGGAGAAGGAATCCGCCCGTCACTGGATGGACGCCAACCCGGACGTGGTGGACGAGCTGGCGCCCGTCGGCAGCTGATCGCCCGCGTCTGATCCGAACGCCTGCACGATGAAGGGGGCGGCCCCGGTAGCGAACCGGAGCCGTCCCCTTCAGGCTGGTCGGAGGAACCCCGGGCGGTTTCCCGTCCCGTCACTTCCGCGCCATCCCGCGAACGACATGCGTAGGGTGCTGGCAACCGGGAGGATGGCGAACCGGGGAGGGAGCCGGACATGGACGACAAGGAAGCCCTTCGAGTGGGTGCGGCGGTTCGCCGCCGCCGCAGGACCCTCGGACTGACCCTGGCCGCGGTGGCCGGGCGCAGCGGCCTGTCCGTACCCTTCCTCAGCCAGATCGAGAACGAACGGGCCAGACCCAGCCCCCGGTCCCTGGACCGGGTGGCCCAGGCGCTGGAGACCACGACCGAGCGACTGCGGGCGGCGGCCGACTCGGCGCGTGCCGTGGACGTCGTGCGGGCGGACGAGGCCGACGGCGCACGGCGGCTGGTGCGCGGACGCCACCAGCTCAGCGCCTTGGAATTCGTGGGCGAGCAGGACCTCGGGCGCGAGTTCCAGCACCGCAACGACGAGCTGATGTACGTCGCCGAGGGGGCCGTCGAGGTCGAGGCCGAGGGGCAGGCCCACCGGCTGGGGAAGGGCGACACGCTCTTCCTCTCCGGCGGGGTCAGGCACCGGTGGCGGACGACGGTCCCGGGGACCCGGTTGCTGGTCGTCTCGGTGGCCGAGCACATCGACGCCACGTACGACACACGCCGCTGACCGGCCGCCCGTACGTGCACCCGGCACGCCCCCGGTACGGGTCGGCGCACGGCTTGTGACGGCGGCTGTCCCCTCACGTGCGGACCGGCACCGGCCGGGGCCCCGCGAGCAGTGCCCCGCTGAACAGGCCGCCCAGCGTCCGTGCGCCGGCGACGGCCCACGCGGTCACCAGCAGCGCGTAGAGCGCCACCGCGAGCCAGGTGAAGGCGGGCACCCCGGTGTGCCGGGCCAGGCCCGCCGCCCCGGTGACACACGTACCGACCGGGAAGGTGAACCCCCACCACGTCATCGTGAACGGCATCCCGCGCCGGACCGCGCGCACCACCATGGCCGCGGACAGGGCCAGCCACAGCAGCGCGAACCCCATGACCGGCACTCCGTACAGCACGGCGAACGCGCTGAAGGCAGGGGCGTACGGGGCGCCGACCGCGCCGGGCGCCGCGTCGGCGAGCTGGCCGACGGCGGTCGTGGACTGGCCGAGCGGGCCGAGTACCAGGAACAGCGCCGGGGTCAGCGCGAGCGGCAGCGGGCCCTCGTGCACCAGCCGGGCGAAGACGAGCGGGAGCACCACGAGAGTCGCCAGCAGCGACAGTCCGAACATGGCGTAGCAGGCCAGCAGAAGCGCCCCGCGCCCCTGGCCGGGCGGCAGCTCGGGCACCAGCAGGGGGCCGACGGCGGCCGAGACCATGGGTGCGACCAGGGGGAGCAGCCAGACCGGGGAGGCGGTGCCGCGCGCCGGCCGGTGGCGTACGACCATGAGGTACGGGACGACCACGGCGGCGGCCAGGCCCGCCACGGTGCCCACGGTGAACAGGACCGCGTCCACGGCCACGGCCGCCGGGCGCCCGATGGCATCCCGCCCGACGGTCAGGGTGCCCGCGCCGACGGCGAGCAGCGCCATGGAGAGGCAGCCGTAGAAGGGGGCGACGGTGGGATCCAGCAGGTGGGCGCGGGCCTGGCCGGGGTGGAGGATCCAGTGGCCGGCGCGGGCGGCGAGGACGACGGCGAGCAGCCCGGCGGACAGGGCCCAGACGGCGAGGCAGGCACCGCGCAGCCCCGGTACGTGGACGGGCAGAGCCGCCCCGGCGGTGGCCACGATCGCGGTGCCCATGACGGTCGCGTACCAGTTGGGGCCGATGTGCCGCAGGGTGGGGAGCCGGAGGACGGCGTCCGGGAGAGCGGTTTTTGGGGGAGCGGGGTCCGCAAGGGCGGGAGTGGGGGTCCGGGTCTGCGGAAAGATGACCATGCCACGATTCTCTGGGGGAGGGCCGGGGCCCACCAGGGAGCCCGGACCTATGAGGTCATAAGCTGGTTTTATGTCCCCCTCGGTCCCGCCCGCCGATCCCTCGGTCCCGCCCGCCGACGTGCCGGTTCCGCCTGCCGACGCGCCCGCCGACGGGCCGGTCCCTCCCTCCGACGTGTCCCTGTCCGCGCTGCAGCACCGGGTGCCGGATCTGGGCGCCATGGTCCTCCTGCTGTCGGTCGCCCGGCACGGTAGCCTGGGCCGCGCCGGGCGGGAGGTGGGCATCACCCAGCCCGCCGCTTCCAGTCGCATCCGGTCGATGGAACGGCAACTCGGTGTCGCGCTCCTGGACCGTTCGCCGCGCGGCTCACGGCTCACCCACGCGGGGGCTCTCGTCACCGACTGGGCGCGCAAGGTCGTCGAGGCCGCCGAAGCCTTCGACGCGGGAGCCCAGGCGCTCCGTGACCGCCGCGACTCCCGGCTGCGGGTGGCGGCCAGCATGACCATCGCGGAGTACCTGATGCCGGGCTGGCTGATCGCCCTGCGCGCGGGTCGTCCGGACACGGCCGTGTCCCTGCTCGCCGGGAACTCCTCGGACGTCGCCCGGCGGCTGCTCGCGGGCGAGGCCGACCTGGGGTTCGTCGAGGGCCTGTCCGTACCGGAGGGGCTCGACGGCACCGTCGTCGCGCACGACCGGCTCGTCGTCGTGGTGGCCCCCTCCCACCCGTGGGCCCGCCGCAGGACCCGGCTGATGCCGGGAGAGCTCGCCGCGAGCCCCCTCGTCCTGCGCGAGCACGGCTCGGGCACCCGTCAGGTCCTCGACGCCGCGCTCGCGGTGCACGGCGGACTGGCGCGCCCCTTGCTCGAACTCTCCTCGACGACCGCCGTCAAGGGCGCGGCGGAGAGCGGGGCGGGCCCCTGCGTCCTGAGCGAACTGGCCCTCGGCGAAGAACTCTCCGCCCGGCGCCTGGTCGAGATCCCGGTCGAGGGCGTCCGGCTGCGGCGCGAACTGCGCGCCGTCTGGCCCGCCGGGCACCGCCCGGCCGGCCCGGCCCGCGACCTGCTGTCCCTGACCGCCCGTCCCCCGAACCCGGCACGCGGCTGAGCCGCCGGACGCCCGCAGGGCCGTGGGCGCTCAGCGGCCGGTGTCCGCGCGGGCCCCGCCGGCCACACCGGCCGACGAGTCCCGCACCCGCCAAGGGCCGTCAGGCCACCCCGGCGCGGGCGCGGGCCGCTTCCACCAGCGCCCGCGTGATCCGCAGGTCGTCACCCATCTCCGGGTGCCACTGCACGCCCAGCACCCACGGGGAGCCCGGCAGTTCGATCGCCTCCACCGTGCCGTCCGCCGCGTGCGCGGACACCACCAGCCCCGGCGCGAGCCGGTCCACGGCCTGGTGGTGGTAGGTCGGTACGGACGCCTCCCCGGGCACCAGCGAGGCGTACAGCGTGCCCGGGACCGGCGTGACGCTGTGCTCGCCGAGGACCCCCGCCTTGCCGAACGGGCCCGCGTGGCCGTCCAGGTGCTGGATCAGGGTGCCGCCCAGCGCCACGTTGAGGAGCTGCATGCCGCGGCAGATGCCGAGTACCGGGGTACCCGACTCCCTCGCCGCGCGGAGCAGGGCCACCTCCCAGGTGTCGCGCTCGTGCGCGGGCGGGCCGGTCCGGAAGTCGCGCTCGGCGCCGTACAGCCCGGGATCGACGTCCGCCCCGCCCGCGATGACGAGCCCGTCGAGCCGGGCCACCACGTCCGCGGCGCGCTCCGGGGCGTCCGGCGGCAGGAGGGCGGCCAGGCCGCCCGAGCGCTGGACCAGTCGCGGGTACGCGGAGGGGAGCACCGCCGCCGGGAGTTCCCAGACGCCCCAGCGAGCCGCCGGCTCCAGATAGGTCGTGACGCCGATGAGCGGTTCGTGCATGGTGCGGTCCCTCCGGCGGCCGGTCTGCGGGCCGGCCCGGTGCAATGGTGTTGCGCCATACCTTTGTTCGTACCGAGCCGCAGCGCAAGAGCGGTGATCCGGAAGAGCGGGTTCAAGCCAGGAAGCCCCGGAGCAGCGCGGCCGTTCCCGCACAGTGCTCGCGCATCACCGCCCGGGCCGCCTCCTCGTCCCCGTCGAACACCGCCCCGACGAGCGCGGTGTGCTGATGCTGCGAGTGCTCCAGGTTGCGCACCAGCAGGGGGATGCAGTCCAGGAGGTCGTTGACGGTCGCCCGGACCGCCGCGTACCGGGCGGCGAGGGAGGGCGAGCCGGAGAGTTCGGCGAGCGTCAGGTGGAAGAGGGTGTCGATCCTGCGGTAGTCGGGCAGAGGTGCCTCGTGCGTCGCCGCCAGAGCCGTCCGCAGCCGCTCCGCCCCCTCGTCGTCGAGGCCGCGCGACGCGCACAGCCCTGCCGCGCCCGTCTCCAGTACCTCGCGGAACAGCAGCACGTCCTCGATGCCGGTGTCCGCCACCCGGCGGCGCAGCTCGCCGTCGTCGGCCGGGTGGGCGCGGGGGAGTACGAACGTACCCCCGTACCGGCCGCGTCTGGCCTCCACGACCTTCTGGTCCTGGAGCACCTTCAGCACCTCGCGCAGGGTCACCCGGCTGATCCCGAGGAGCGTGGCCAGTTCGCGTTCGGCCGGCAGCCGTCCGCCCGCGGGCACCAGCCCGAGCCGGACCACCTGCAGGATCTGCTCCAGCGCCTCCTCGAAGCCGTTGCCCGCGCGGACCGGCCGCAGCGCCGGCAGCAAGGCGCCGGGGAACCCGGGCTCCCCGCTCTCTTCCGCCACGTCCCGATTCCCTTCCCCCCAATGGTTTTCTCCCATACCTTAGACCGGCTGACCGAACGAGGAGCATCCCGTGGCAGACCGAACAGCCCCGCTGGGGACCGACGAGTTACGCGTGCTCGTGGAGCGCGGTGAGATCGACACCGTCGTGCTGGCCTTCCCCGACATGCAGGGCCGCCTGCAGGGCAAGCGGTTCGCGGCGTCCTTCTTCCTGGACGAAGTGCTCGAACACGGCACGGAGGGCTGCAACTACCTGCTCGCCGTCGACACGGACATGAACACCGTCGACGGGTTCGCCATGTCCTCCTGGTCCGACGGCTACGGCGACTTCGCGATGCGCGCGGACCTCACGACCCTGCGCCGGATCCCGTGGCACGACGGGACGGCTCTGGTCATGGCCGACCTCGCCTGGGAGGACGGCTCGCCGGTGGTCGCCGCGCCCCGCCAGATCCTCCGGCGGCAGCTGGAGCGGCTCGCCGCGCACGGGCTGACCGCCCACGTCGGCACCGAGCTGGAGTTCATCGTCTTCAAGGACACCTACGAGCAGGCGTGGGACCGCAACTACCGCGGGCTCACCCCGGCCAACCAGTACAACATCGACTACTCCGTCCTCGGCACCGGCCGCGTCGAGCCGCTCCTGCGCCGCATCCGCAACGAGATGGCGGCCGCCGGCCTCACCGTCGAGTCCGCCAAGGGCGAGTGCAACCCGGGACAGCACGAGATCGTCTTCCGCTACGACGAGGCGCTCGTCACCTGCGACCAGCACGCCGTCTACAAGACCGGATCCAAGGAGATCGCCGCCCAGGAGGGCGTCTCCCTCACCTTCATGGCCAAGTTCAACGAGCGCGAGGGCAACTCCTGCCACATCCACCTCTCCCTCCGCGACACCGGCGGACAGAGCGTCATGGCGGGCGCGGACGGCACGATGTCCCCCCTGATGCGGCACTTCCTCGCCGGCCAGCTCGCCGCCCTGCGCGACTTCTCCCTGCTCTACGCGCCGAACATCAACTCCTACAAGCGTTTCCAGCCGGGCTCCTTCGCCCCGACCGCCGTCGCCTGGGGCCACGACAACCGCACCTGTGCGCTGCGGGTCGTGGGCCACGGTCGCTCGATGCGCTTCGAGAACCGGCTGCCCGGCGGGGACGTCAACCCGTACCTCGCGGTCGCCGGCCTCGTCGCCGCCGGACTCCACGGCATCGAGCACGAACTGGCGCTGCCCGAGGCGTGCGAGGGCAACGCCTACACCGCCGGATACGACCGGGTCCCCACCACGCTCCGTGAAGCCGCCGGACTCTGGGAGAACAGCGAGGTGGCACGCGAGGCCTTCGGCGACGAGGTCGTCGCCCACTACCGCAACATGGCCCGCGTCGAACTGGAGGCCTTCGACGCCGCGGTGACCGACTGGGAGCTCCGCCGCTCCTTCGAGCGCCTGTGAGGCACCCCGTGACCCACCCAGTGACCCACTCCGTGACCCACGAACACCGCGTCCTGAACCCGGCGACCGAGGAACTCGTCGCCACCGTACCCGCCACCACCGCCGCGGAGGTCGCCGCCGCCGTCACCCGCGCCACCGCCGCCCAGCGCACCTGGGCGGCCCTGGCCCCCGCCGACCGGGCCCGGCTGCTGCGCCGCTTCGCCGTCCTCGTCGACGAACACGCCGAACGGCTGGCCCGGCTGGAGGTCACCGAGGCGGGCCACACCCTCGCCAACGCCCGCTGGGAGGCGGCCAACGTCCGGGACCTGCTCGACTACGCGGCCGGGGGAGTGGAACGCTTGACGGGGCGTCAGATTCCCGTACCGGGCGGCATCGACCTCACCCTCCTGGAACCGCTCGGCGTCGTCGGCGTGATCGCCCCCTGGAACTTCCCCCTGCCGATCGCCGCCTGGGGCACCGCCCCCGCGCTGGCCGCCGGGAACGCCGTCCTCCTCAAGCCGGCCGAGACCACCCCCCTCACCGCACTGGAGCTGGCCCGCCTCGCCCTCGACGCGGGCCTGCCCGAGCACCTCTTCCAGGTGCTCCCGGGCGCGGGGGACGTGGCGGGCGCCGCCCTGGTCGAACACCCCGGGGTCGCCAAGATCGTCTTCACCGGGTCCACCCGCGTCGGCAAGCAGATCATGACCAGGTGCGCCGGCCAGGTGAAGCGGCTGACCCTCGAACTCGGGGGCAAGAGCCCCAACATCGTCTTCGCCGACGCCGACCTCGAGGCCGCCGCGGCCGCCGCACCTATGTCCTTCCTGGACAACGCCGGCCAGGACTGCTGCGCCCGCACCCGCATCCTGGTCCAGCGCCCGGTGTACGACCGCTTCCTGGAACTCCTGGCCCCCGCCGTCGCCTCGGTCGTCGTCGGTGACCCCGGTGACGGGAAGACGCAGATGGGCCCGCTGATCTCCCGTACCCAGCTGGACCGGGTCCGCGCGTACGTCCCCGCCGGCGCCGCCGGGATCCGGGGTACCGCGCCCGACGGGCCGGGCTTCTGGTTCCCGCCGACCGTCCTCACCGACGTGGCCCCGGACGCGCCCGTCGCCACCGAGGAGGTCTTCGGCCCGGTCGCCGTCGTCCTGCCCTTCGAGGACGAGGCCGACGCCGTCCGGCTGGCCAACGCCACCGAGTACGGCCTGGCCGGCTCGCTCTGGACCCGTGACGTGGGCCGCGCCCTGCGGGTCGCCCAGGCGGTCCGCGCCGGGAACCTGTCGGTCAACTCCCACTCCGCCGTCCGGTACTGGACCCCGTTCGGCGGCTGCAAGCAGTCCGGGCTCGGCCGCGAACTGGGGCCCGACGCCCTCGCGGCCTTCACCGAAACCAAGAACGTCTTCATCGGCACGGAGGCCTGACGCCATGACCACCGACACGGGGAACATCTGCCGCCGCCTGACCGGCCGCACCGCCGTCATCACCGGCGCGGGCAGCGGCATCGGCCTCGCCACCGCCCGCAGACTCGCCTCGGAAGGAGCCCACGTCGTCTGCGGCGACATCGACGACCGGGCGGGCGCCGCCACGGCGGACGAGGTGGGCGGCACCTTCGTACACGTCGACGTCACCGAACCCGACCAGGTCGAGGCCCTGTTCGCAGCCGCCCACGCCACCTACGGCTCCGTCGACATCGCCTTCAACAACGCCGGCATCTCACCACCCGAGGACGACTCCATCCTCACCACCGGACTCGAGGCATGGAAGCGCGTCCAGGACGTCAACCTCACCTCCGTCTACCTCTGCTGCAAGGCCGCGCTGCCGTACATGCGACGGCAGGGGCGCGGCTCCATCATCAACACCGCGTCGTTCGTGGCCCGGATGGGCGCGGCCACCTCACAGATCTCGTACACCGCGTCCAAGGGCGGCGTGCTGGCCATGTCCCGCGAACTCGGCGTGCAGTTCGCCCGCGAGGGCATCCGGGTCAACGCCCTGTGCCCGGGGCCGGTCAACACCCCGCTGCTCCAGGAGCTGTTCGCCAAGGACCCGGAGCGGGCGGCCCGCAGGCTCGTGCACATCCCCCTCGGCCGGTTCGCCGAGCCGACGGAGATCGCGGCCGCGGTCGCCTTCCTGGCGAGCGACGACTCCTCGTTCGTCAACGCCACGGACTTCCTGGTCGACGGCGGTATCTCGGGGGCGTACGTGACCCCTCTGTAGGACCGCTCCCTGCGGTGGGCGGCATGAGCGACGCGACACCGCCCGGCCGGTACCCGGACACGCACGGCACCGAGCGCCGGGGGGACGGGTCGGCCCGGAGCGGATACTCCAGGCCGTCCGAAGTCCCGCAGCCGCAGCCGCCCGTTCCGCACGCCGCCGGCGTACCCGGGCGCCGTGCCCCGGGCCGTACGACGACGGTGCTCGCGGTCACCGAGGCCGCCCTGGCGCTCGCCGCCGTCACCGGCCTCGCGGTGCTGGGCGGGCGTCCTTCCCTGCTGCCGGGCGGAGGGCAGGACGTGTCTCTACAGGAACGTACGGCCCTCGCCCCGGTACGTCGGTACGGTCGCCGTGATCCGGTCGCCCTCGATCAGCTGCAGCTCTCCGAAACGCTCGCACAGCTCACCGGCCTTGGCGTGCCGGAACCACACCTTGTCCCCGATCAGCAGGTCGTCGGCCGGCGCGCCCAGCAACGGCGTCTGCACTTCCCCGGGGCCCTCCATCGCGTCGTAGCGCAGCCCCTCGGGCAGGTACGGGACCGGGAGCCGGTCCTTGCCGGGCGCCCCGGACGCCGGATAGCCGCCGCCCAGCACCGTCACCACACCCACGCCCGGGCGCCGGACCACGGGCTGGGCGAACAGCGCGGCCGGCCGGCCGGTGAACGACGTGTAGTTGTCGAACAGCCGCGGTACGTACAGCCCCGACCCGGCCGCGATCTCCGTCACCGCGTCCTCGGCGGCGGTCTGCTGCACACTGCCGGTGCCGCCGCCGTTCACGAACTCCAGGTCGGGCGCCACCGCCCGCACCGCCCGTACGACCTCGGCCCGCCGGGCCACCAGCTCCCTGCGGGCCGCCGACTGCATCAGCCGGATCCCCCGTGACCGCAGCGGCCGGCCCGCCACCGCGTCACCGACCCCGGCCACATGACCCTCGTACGCCATCAGCCCCACCAGCCGGAAGCCCGGCCTGCGGCCCACCGAACGGGCCAGGCCGGCCAGTTGGGCTGGTGAGCGCAGGGGGGAGCGCAAGGCGCCGACCCTGACCCGGCCGCCCAGCAGCCGCAGCGAGGTGTCCAGTTCCAGGCAGACCCGGATCTCCTCGGTCCCGCCGGCCCGTGACGCGTCGATCAGTTCCAGCTGCGCGGGGTCGTCCACCATCACGGTCACGGCCGCAGCCAGTCTCGGGTCGGCCGCGAGCTCGGCGTACGCGGCCCGGTCGGCCGACGGATAGGCGAGCAGGACGTCGTCGAAGCCGGCCCGGGCCAGCCACAGCGACTCGGCGAGGGTGAACGACATGATCCCGGCGAACCCGGGGCGCGCGACCACCCGCTCCAGCAGGGCGCGGCAGCGCACCGACTTGCTCGCCACCCGGACCGGCTTCCCGGCCGCCCGGCGCACCAGGTCGTCGGCGTTGGCGTCGAAGGCCTCCAGGTCCACGACGGCCACGGGGGCGTCGAGATGGGCGGTGGCCCGGTCGTAGCGGGCCCGGTCGGCGGCGCGGGCGGTCATGGCGGCAGCTTGCCAGACGGTCCTACTCCTGGGTAGGGGGACGTTCGGTGCAGATCCCCCGGGGCCGCCGTCCCGTTCCCCCCGGGCGGGCTGCACCCCGTAGAGTGACGGCACGCGGATGACCGGAGGACCTGTCCGGAACGGTGATCCACGGGAGGTACGGGGACGTGTGACCAGGGGGCCGGATGAGTACCGAAGCGCAGCGCGCTCCCGTGCCGCCCCGGCCGCCCACCGCCCCCGGTCCGGGAACAGAGCCCGCGCGGCAGGCCGCGCCCGGCACCGGCCCCGCGGGGGACCCGGCGCCGGGCCCCACGACGCAGGTGGCGGGCCGGGTGGAACCTGCGGCCGGTCCACCGGTCCCACCCCGCGCGACGTCCCGGCCGCCGGCCCCATCCGGCGCGGGGCACCGGCCACCGTCCCGGCCCGCTCCGCCACCGGCCTCGCCGCAGGCGGTAACCGGCACGGGCCCCGCGCACCACACGGCGACCGGCTCCACGCCGCCGGCCACAGGACGGGCCGAGACGGCTGAACCGTCGGGTCCGGTGGTCGGCCCGTCCGGATCGGCAGGCGCGGCGGCGCGGCCACCGGTCCCACCCCCCGCGGGCCGCCGACCACCGGCCGCGTCGCCTCAGGCGCCGGCTTCCCCGGCCGTGCCGTACGCGCCCCTCGCGCCCCCGCCACCGGCCTCCCCACCCCTGGCGGCCCTGCCCGTGGAGACGACCACGCGCCTGCGCGCCGTGACGCCCCTCGTGCGCCACGGAGCCCCCGCGCCCCCCGCCGACCACGGCGCCTCCGAGCCGCCCGTGGGCCACCGCGGCGGCGCCCCCGTACCCCAGGCCCGTCCCGGCACCCCGACCGTGCCGCCGCCCGCCGCCACCCGGCGCCGGCCCGTCGGCGCGGTCGACCTCACTCCGCGTCCCGGCGCGACTCCCGCGCCGGCCGGCGCGTACTACGGGTACGCCGAGACGCCCGCCGAGACCACCACCCGGCTGCGCCCCGTCAGGACCCGGCACCGCGCCCGTACCGCTGCCGCCGCGGCCTGCCTCGTGCTCGGCCTCGGCCTGATCGGCGGAGCCGTCACCGGCAGCTGGCTCACCGGTGATTCCGCGGCCGATCCCGGAACCCGTAGCGCGTACACCGTGGGCCGCTCCGCCTGGCACAGCGTCCCCGTCGACACCCTCTTCCCCCGCACCCTCAAGGGCGACGGAGCGGGGCCGGGCGCCGCCGACCGCGTCTGGACCCGGATCGCCGTGGCCGCCGACAGCGACTGCGCCGCAGGCCTGGACCCCTTGCTCCTGAAGACGCTGCGGCCGGTGGGCTGCGAACGCCTGGTGCGGGCCACCTACACCGACGCCACCCGCAGCAGCGTCACCACCGTGGGCCTGGTCTTCACCGAGGCGGACACCGAGGCGATGACCGCTCTCAGCGCCCGCTTCACCCGGCAGCACCTCGACCGGCGGTCCGACCTGATGCCCCGCGCCTACCCGGCGAAGGGCACCGCCGCCGCGGAGTTCGGTGACCGGCAGCGCGCCAGCTGGACCGTCCACGTTCTGACCGAGGTACCCGTCGTCGTCCTCTCCGTCTCCGGCTTCGCCGACGGCCGGCCCGTACCCGAACCCCAGCCCGCCGTCGAGGCGATGGCGGACGGTGCCACGACAGCCCCGGCACAGGCCGGACTCGGCCACGAGGCGAAGGGCGTGGCGGACCGGGTGGAGCGCGCGCTGCGCAGGACCGTCAGCGACCTCACGGAGAAGCCGGAATGACCCGCGCCCGGCGGCTTCGCGCCGTCACCGCCCTGGCCGCGGCCACCGCGTTCACGCTGCTCCCCGCCCTGCCGGCCCATGCCGACGCCATACGGGACCAGCAGTGGGGCCTGGAGGCGGTGCACACGGACCGGGCCTGGCAGACCACCCGGGGCGAGGGCATGACCGTCGCCGTGCTGGACACCGGCGTGGACGGCAGTCACCCCGATCTCGCGGGCCAGGTACTCCCCGGCAAGGACCTCATCGGCTTCGGCGCCGGGCAGGGCGACCGCTCCTGGGCCCTGCACGGCACCGCCATGGCCGGCATCATCGCGGGCCACGGCAGCGGCCCCGGCCGCGAGGCGGGGGTGCTCGGTGTCGCCCCGGGAGCGAAGATCCTCCCCGTCCGGGTGATCCTCGAGTCCAACGACCCCTCCCGCGCCCGGGCCCGCACGTCGCGCGGCACCGCCCTCGCCGACGGTATCCGCTGGGCCACCGACCAGGGTGCCGACGTCATCAACCTCTCCCTCGGAGACGACAGCAAGTCGGCCCACCCGGAACCCGGCGAGGACGCCGCCGTCCAGTACGCCCTGAGCAAGGGCGTCTCGGTCGTCGCCTCCGCCGGCAACAGCGGGGACAAGGGCGACCACGTCTCCTATCCCGCCGCCTACCCGGGGGTGATCGCCGTCGCGGCCGTCGACAAGTACGGCACGCACGCCGCCTTCTCCACCCGCCGGTGGTACGCCACGGTCAGCGCGCCGGGCGTCGACATCGTGGTCGCCAACCCCGACCGGCACTACTACATCGAGTGGGGCACCTCCGCCGCCTCGGCGTTCGTCTCGGGTGCCGTCGCCCTCGTACGCGCGGCGCACCCCGGGCTGTCGCCCGCCCAGATCAAGACGCTCCTCGCCGACACCGCACGCGACTCGCCCGCCGGCGGACGCGACGACGCCCGGGGCTACGGGCTGGTGGACCCCGCGGCGGCGATCGAGACCGGGGCGAAGCTGCGGCCCGGCGACCTGAGCGCCACGTCCGCCGCCGGCTACGGGAAGCAGTACTTCGGCCCGGGCCCGGCCCCGGAGCCGGAGGAGGAGCGCCCGGCCGGCTGGCCGGCCCCGACGGCCGGAGGGCTCGGTGGGCTCCTGCTGGCCGCGGCCGTGGTGCTGTGGCGCGGCACGAGCGGTCCCCGGCGCGGGAACGGCGCCTCCGCCCCGGGCATCGCCGCACGCCGCTGACCCGCCCGGCCACCGGGTGCCCGGTCACCGCACCGCCTGCCGTGCTGCCCGGTCAGCGGACCACCCGCCTGCCGGACCACCCCACCACCCGGTCCCCGGGGCTACCCGGTTACGGGCCGGCGGCGGCCGGACCACCCGCTTACCGGCCTCCGGACACCGGGCCACCCGCATACCGGCCGGACCGCCCCGGTCAGCGGACACCGGGCCAACCACCGGACCACCCCGGTCAGCGGACCACGGCACCGGGCCAGGAAGGCACCGGGCCAGGGGGCCAGGGGGGCATGGGGCCAGGGGGGCATGGGGCCAGGGAGCCGCCGGACCACCCACCGGGCTAAGGGTTCCCCGGCTCCCCGGCTCCCCGGCTCCCGGGCCGCCCGTCCCCGGTGCACCGAGCCTCCCCGGTCCCGGGACCGCCCACCCCCGGCCGTCCCTGGTCACCCGGCGACCTCGGAGCGGCCGGTCACGCGGCGGAGCCGGTCGCTGGGGGTGCCCGACCTCCCGCCCGACCTCCCGCCCGGTCGGGAGAAACGACCCACTACGCTCGTCGTGTGGCGCTCAAGAACATTCCGGACCCCGGTTTCTCCGACGACGACGGCACGGCCGCTCCCGAGCTGACGGCGGCCCTCGCCTCCTGGGCGGTGGACCGCACAGCCGTGGGCCCCGTCCTGGCGGCGCTCCGCGGGGCCCGGCTACTCGTCCCCGTCGTCGCCGTCCTCGGCGAGGTGGAGGAGGACGAGAACGGACTGCGCCGCGAGAAGACCAGCGACATGGCCGTACCGACCCTCCAGGCAGGAGACCGGCGCGCACTGCCCGCCTTCACCTCCACCGCCTCGCTGGCCCTCTGGGACCCCCAGGCCCGCCCCGTCGCCGTACCCCTGCACCAGGCGCTGCAGGCGGCAGCCCACGAGAAGGCGGACACCGTGGTGCTCGATCTGGCGGGTCCTGTGTCGTTCGAGCTGACCGGCCCGGCGCTGCTGGCCCTGGCGGAGAACCGCGCCAGCGCGGACCCGCTCGACGACCCGGCGGTCGTCGAGGCCGTGCGGGAGGTGGTCGCCGCCGAACCCGCGGTGGTCCGGGCCCACCTGGGCCCCGGTCGGGCCGACGCCACGGTCGCCCTGGTCCTCGCCCCGGACGCGGTGCCGGCCGACGCCGCCCGGCGGGTCGCCGAGGCACTGTCGTCCAGTGAGGTGCTGCGGGCCCGGCTGGTGCGGGGCATCGATCTGGCCCTGCTGCCGGCCGGCGCGGAGGCCCCGGGCGAGCCGCTGTTCAGCCGCTGACGCAGGAGGGCCCGCCGCCTGACGCCAGGCGGCGGGCCACTCGCCGAGGATCTGCCGACGGCCAGGGCATGTCGCGGACGTCCCGTCTGCCCCGGCGACGCCCGGCACGCAGACGCGCCGCGTTGCCGGAGCCGCCCCGTTCCCTGTGCGGTACCGGGTCGGCCCCCCGCCCCCCGGATCCGCGCACCGGACGCGGCCGGGAGTGCCCTTCGGGCGGACGGCGCTCCTTCGGAAACGCGTCCTAGCCGTACACGGGGCCCGTGTACTTCTCACCGGGGCCCTGACCCGGCTCGTCGGGCACGAGCGACGCCTCGCGGAAGGCCAGCTGGAGCGACTTCAGGCCGTCGCGCAGGGGAGAGGCGTGGAAGGTGCTGATCTCCGTGGCGCTCGCGTCGAGCAGCCCCGCCAGGGCCTGGACCAGCTTGCGGGCCTCGTCGAGGTCCTTGTGCTGCTCGCCCTCCTCGGTCAGTCCGAGCTTCACGGCTGCCGCGCTCATCAGGTTGACCGCGACGGTCACGATCACCTCGACCGCGGGAACCTCCGCGATGTCGCGGGCCATGTCGTCGAAGCCGGGGTTCTCGGTGCTGGGGGTGGGCGCGTCACTCATGCCCCACACGATAAGGCCAGGCCGCCCGCGTCCCTCCCGCGGGAGCCGGTGAGGGAGGGGGATTAGCGCCCGCGCGGGCAGGCTGCTAACCTTGTGTAACGACCGGCCGGACACCTATGTGCTCGGCCCACAAGTGGAGGCTCCGATCTCCCACCTGACCGTCCTCCGGGACGGCGGGTCACCGGTCAGGTGGCGACCATCGTTCCGTACGGACGATGGAGCCGCCCGATGCGCCCCGCGGTTGCACGCGACGGTGTTCCGGTATTTCCAGGAGCCCCGCCTGTGTCCCGTCCGGGGCATTTTTCGTCTCCCGGCTCGGTTGGTCCCTACACAAACAGACGTTACGCGGCTGTCCGCCAGGCGGTCGCGTGGTGCTACCGAGGAGGATCCATCAGCGCCGAGCCCCGCATCAACGACCGGATTCGCGTTCCCGAGGTGCGACTTGTCGGTCCCAGCGGCGAGCAGGTCGGGATTGTTCCGCTTGCCAAGGCCCTGGAGCTCGCACAGGAGTACGACCTCGACCTGGTCGAGGTGGCGGCGACAGCCCGTCCCCCCGTGTGCAAGCTCATGGACTACGGGAAGTTCAAGTACGAGTCGGCCATGAAGGCCCGTGAGGCGCGCAAGAACCAGGCGCACACGGTCATCAAGGAAATGAAGCTCCGGCCGAAGATCGACCCGCACGACTACGACACCAAGAAGGGTCACGTCGTCCGGTTCCTCAAGCAGGGGGACAAGGTCAAGATCACGATCATGTTCCGCGGTCGTGAGCAGTCCCGTCCCGAGCTGGGCTTCCGACTGCTCCAGCGTCTCGCTTCGGACGTCGAGGAGCTGGGCTTCATCGAGTCCAGCCCGAAGCAGGACGGCCGGAACATGATCATGGTTCTGGGCCCGCACAAGAAGAAGACCGAAGCCATGGCCGAGGCCCGCGAGGCCCAGGCCGCCCGCAAGGCGGAGCGTCAGGGTTCCACCCACGACGCCGAGTCCCACGGGGACGCTGCCCAGGCTCCCGCCGAGGCCGCCGAGGCTCCGGCCGAAACACCTTCCGAGGCGTGATCTCCGGGGGCTGCCATCCAGGCGCCCCCGGGTCCCTCGGGAACCACCCAAAGATCTGACGCCCCTGCAGTCCGGTGCCCGCACCGCGAGGGGCGCCACCGACGAGGAGATAACGGCGCGATGCCGAAGAACAAGACGCACAGCGGTGCCAGCAAGCGCTTCAAGATCACTGGATCCGGCAAGGTGCTTCGCGAGAAGGCCGGCAAGCGCCACCTGCTCGAGCACAAGTCGTCCAAGAAGACCCGCTCGCTGACCGGTACGACCGTCGTGGCTCCGGCCGACGCCAAGAAGATCAAGAAGCTTCTCGGCAAGTGAGGACGCGGCCTCCGGTGACCCCGGAGGCGCGCCCTCGACCAGGCCGGGCCCCATTCGTTTCCGGGTCGTGTGAGTCCGACCACGACCCCGCTGTAAGGAGTTAAAAGTGGCACGCGTCAAGCGGGCAGTAAACGCCCACAAGAAGCGCCGGGCGATCCTCGAGGCCGCCAGCGGTTACCGCGGTCAGCGCTCGCGCCTGTACCGCAAGGCCAAGGAGCAGGTCACCCACTCCCTGGTCTACAACTACAACGACCGCAAGAAGCGCAAGGGCGACTTCCGTCAGCTCTGGATCCAGCGCATCAACGCGGCCGCCCGCCAGAACGGCATGACGTACAACCGCCTCATCCAGGGTCTGAAGGCCGCCAACATCGAGGTGGACCGTAAGATCCTGGCCGAGCTCGCGGTCAACGACGCCAACGCGTTCGCCGCGCTCGTCGAGGTCGCCCAGAAGGCCCTCCCGAGTGACGTCAACGCCCCGAAGGCCGCCTGATCCAGGCAGGACTTCCAGCGTTCCGAGCCGGACCCGCAGGCGCGCGCCGTCTGCGGGTCCGGTGCGTTGCACGACGTCGCCGCGTACGTGCGTAGTCAGCCGTACGCGGATCAACGTACGCAGAGAATCAGAGTTACGCAGAGAGGCTCGCCGCCGACCATGGCCACCCCCGAACTGATCTCCGCGCGATCGCCGCGTGTCGCCGCCGCGCGCAGGCTGGCCCGGCGCAACTTCCGCGGCAAGGAGCGCAGGTTCATCGCCGAGGGGCCGCAGGCCGTGCGGGAGGCCGCCGGCCACCGGGGCAGCGACGGGCAGCCCACCCTCACCGAGCTCTTCGCCACCGTCGAGGCGGCCGAGCGGTACACCGCCATTGTCGACGCGGCCCGTGCCGCGGGGGCCCGCGTGCACCTCGCCGACGCCGACGTGCTGGCCGAGGTCTCGCAGACGGTCACCCCGCAGGGCCTGATCGGTGTCTGCCGTTTCCTGGACTCGCCCTTCGAGGACATCCTCGCCGCGAAGCCCACCCTGGTCGCCGTCCTCGCCCACGTACGAGACCCCGGGAACGCCGGCACGGTGCTGCGCTGCGCGGACGCCGCCGGCGCGGACGCCGTCGTGCTCACCGACGCCTCCGTCGACCTCTACAACCCCAAGTCGGTACGCGCCTCCGTGGGTTCGCTCTTCCACCTCCCGGTGGCCGTCGGCGTACCCGTCGAGCAGGCCGTACGAGGACTGCGCACCGCCGGCGTGCGCATCCTCGCGGCCGACGGCGCGGGCGACGACGACCTCGACGACGAGCTCGACGCGGGCACCATGGGAGGACCCACCGCCTGGGTCTTCGGCAACGAGGCCTGGGGACTGCCGGAGGAGACCCGGGCGCTGGCCGACGCCGTGGTCCGGGTCCCGATCCACGGCAAGGCGGAAAGCCTCAACCTCGCCACCGCCGCCGCCGTGTGCCTGTACGCCTCCGCACGGGCCCAGCGCCCGCGTCACACCGCCTGAGAGCCGGTCGGCCGACCTCTGACCGGCGGTCGCAGGCCGGCCGACCGGCTCCGAGCCGCCCCCGTGACGGAACCCCTCCGGCCGGTACCGGCCACACGGGCCGGGGCGCGCCCGCAGGGTGTCGCTCGCCGGGCGACGCCTAAGGGCTGTCCCGCAATTCCCGGTGGATCAGCGTGCGGCGTCAGATGCGGTGCATCGCAAGGCGGAGGGACGTCCGCATACTGGATGTATGTGGACGTTCCGACAACGCTGCGAGGTGCCGTAGCTGTCGTCGCGCGCCCGCCGGAGATTGCGGGACAGCCCTTAGGCCGTGTATCGAAAGTGGATCTTGGGCTGTGAATGATCACCGTTCATGGGTCGGGGAGATCTTACGAACGAGCAGTGGGCGGTGCTGGAGCCGTTGTTGCCGAAGGGCGCCAGGACGGGGCGGCCACCCGTCTGGCCTCGGCGGCAGCTGAGGCATACGGTTTGGTGTCCGGACCGGAGTTCCATGGCGGGACGTCCCGCTACAGGGCGACCGTCCTCATCGCTGCCATCAACGAATGGCTGTGACCAGCACCTTCACAGACGTCCTACGCGACCCTGACCACGTACTTGCCCTGGACGCCGCCCGCCTCCAGCGCCCGGTGTGCCGCCGCTGTCTCCTCCAGGGGGAAGACCGTGTCCACCGCCGGGCTCAGCTTCCCCTCGACCACATGCCGGGCCAGGTCGTCGAAGTCCGCCCGCGTGGGGTTGCCGCTGAAGAAACGCGCCCGGCCGTGTCCGTGGACCGTGCTGGCCGCGAGGTAGCCGAGCGACGCCGCAGGCCGTTTCAGGTCGAAGGCGATGGTGACCATGCGCCCGCCCGGATTCAGTAGGCGCCGGAAGGCCCGCAGGTCGGTCCCCACGGTGTCCAGGACCACGTCGAAGCGGCCCAGTTCCGCCGGCCGCACGGTCCGGTGGTCGACGGCCCTGTGCGCGCCGAGCCCACGGACGAAGTCGAGGTTGGCTGCACGAGCCAGGGCCGTGACCTCTGCGCCGTACGCCCGTCCGAGCTGGACGGCGGCGTTGCCGACACCGCCCGCCGCGCCCCGGACGAGGAGCCGTTCGCCGGGGCGCAGCCCAGCTTTGTCCCGCAGCGCGGTGATGGCCGTGGTGGCCACCGGCAGCGCGGCGGCGTCCACCAGGTCAAGGCCGTCGGGGAGCCGGCCGACCCGCTCGACGGGCACGGTCACGTACTCGGCGGCGCTGCCGGACCCGGATGTGCGGCCCAAGACCCCCCATACGCGGTCGCCGGCCGCGAACCGGGTGACTCCGGCCCCCAGCGCGGTGACCTCGCCGGTGAAGTCCAAGCCGACGCGCTTGGGGAATTTCCGGCCGCTCAGGAGGCGGAGACGGCCGGCACGCGCTGCCAGTTCGCCGCCGTTGACGCTGAACGCACGCACCTTCACAAGGACCTCGCCGGGGGTCGGCTCGGGGCGTGGTACGCGGCCCGTGTAGAGCACATCGGGGCCGCCATAGCGGTCGTAGAGCACTGCCTTCATCATACGGTCGTTCATCGTTCTGCCTTTGTCGCCGGGGGCCGTAAAGGGATCTGGCACCGACCGTAAGCTCTTAAGTGGACGCAATCGTCCGCTTGGACCGGAAGCGAGAGACAGTGATGGCGGAATCCTCTCGGATCACAGCCCGGGACGGGGTGCGGGCGGACGCCCGGCGCAACCGGGAGCGCGTCCTCGTCGCCGCCCGTGCGGTCTTTGCGGAGCACGGGATCGACGCCCCGATGGCGACCGTGGCCCGACGGGCCGGGGTCGGCGTGGCGACGCTGTACCGGCACTTTCCGACCCGGGAAGCCTTGGTGAGAGGCGCGTTCGCGCAGCAGATGGAGACCTGCGCGCGGGCGCTCACCGAGGCTCTGGCCGCCCCTGACCCGTGGCAAGGCTTCCAGCAACTGGTCGAGACGGTCTTCGCTCTGCAACGGGAGGAACGCGGGTTCCCGGCCGCGTTCGTCGCGGCCTTCCCGGAAAGCACGTCGGAACACGCGCAGTCCCGGCAACGAGCCGAGCGGGACGTCACGACCCTGGTACGCAGGGCCCAGGCGTCGGGCGCGCTGCGGGCCGATTTTCACCCTTCCGACCTCGCCGTGGTCCTGTTGGCACACTGCGGTCTGGTGACCGCCCTACCCGATGATGGTGCAGCGTCCCGGCGCCTGGTGGCCTATCTGCTCCAGTCGTTCCGCACCGACCCGGCCAACAAAGCGCTACCCCCGCCGGCTGCGCTGACACTGCGCAGCCTCCCGATTGCAACTGACAGTCCCCAGGGGCAGCGGCCCTCCAGGGCCTGACCTGAAACGGTACCTGCCGCAGGGCACGTCCAGTCCGACAACTCCACTTTCGCAACAGGCCCTAGTAGGGTGACGAACTCGGGGGCCCACTGCGCCGGTTCGAGAGGTGGGGTACGGGAACATGGCTGTCAGCACGAGCACGCCGGGTCACACACACACGGCGGCCGTGCGTGCCATCACCGACGGGGACGGCGAGGAACAGGACGCCGGCGACACGGCGACGGGCATCGGCCCGGACGACCTGCCCGACGGGCTCGTCGTCGCGGACGAGAACGGCCGGGTCGTCTGCTTCAACGCCGCCGCCGCCAGGATCACCGCCACGCCCCGCGCCGCGGCCCTCGGCCGCTCCCTGGAACAGGCACTGCCCCTGGAGGACCTCAAGGGCAGGCGCTGGTGGGCCGTGACCGACCCGTACGGCGGACTCGCCACCCGCGTCGGCCAGCCCGAGCGCAATCTGCTGCTCCCCGGCGGCCGCGAGGTCCTCGTCTCCGCACGGTACGTACGCGACACCCCGACCGGGCCGGTCCGCCGGCTCGTCGTCTCCCTGCGGGGCACCGAGGCCCGCCGCCGTACCGAACGCAGCCATGCCGAGCTGATCGCCACCGTCGCCCACGAGCTGCGCTCCCCGCTGACCTCCGTCAAGGGGTTCACCGCGACGCTGCTGGCCAAGTGGGAGAGGTTCACCGACGACCAGAAGCGGCTCATGCTGGAGACCGTCGACGCCGACGCCAACCGGGTCAACCGGCTGATCGCCGAACTGCTCGACATCTCCCGCATCGACTCCGGGCGGCTGGAGCTGCGGCGCCAGCCCGTGGACGTCTCCGCCGCGGTCGAGCGCCACATCCAGGCACTGACCGCCGTCGGCCAGGCCCCCGACCGCTTCCTCGTCCGCACCCGGCAGCCCCTGCCCGAGCTCTGGGCCGACCCGGACAAGGTCGACCAGGTCCTGGGCAACCTGCTGGAAAACGCGGTGCGCCACGGCGAGGGAACCGTCACGATCGAGATCGCCCCCGCGCCCGCACCGGGCACGAGCGACGAGAGTGGAACGGCGGTCACCGTGAGCGACGAAGGTCCCGGCATCCCGGAGGAGTCGATGGGCCGCGTCTTCACCCGCTTCTGGCGGGGGAGCAAGCGTGGCGGGACCGGCCTGGGTCTGTACATCGTCAAGGGCATCGTCGAGGCGCACGGTGGCACGATCACCGTGGACAGGGGGCCCGGCGGCGGCGCCGAATTCCGGTTCGTCCTGCCCGTGAGCCTGCCTGCCTACATGAAATAAGGGGTTTCGCGCAGCGAATCGGACGGGGCGGCGGCGGGCGACGGGAGGGCCTGAGCCGCCCACGGGCTTCTTCGCCTCCCGGCGGCCGTAGACTCGACTTTTGGCACCTTTGCGTCCTCAGTCGTCGAACCAGGGTCGCCACCAGCCAACCGGAAGCACGGGAAGAGATGTCGGCACCGAACAAGTCGTACGACCCAGTCGAGGTCGAGGCACTGAAACCGGAAGAGATCGAGCGCATGCGGGACGAGGCGTTCGCCGCCTTCGCCGCCGCCGGCGACCTCGACGCGCTCGCCCAGGCGAAGACCGCGCACACCGGTGGTACCTCGCCCCTGTCGCTCGCCAACCGGGAGATCGGCGCCCTGCCGCCGCAGGCCAAGGCCGAGGCGGGCAAGCGCGTGGGCCAGGCCCGCGGCGCCGTCTCCAAGGCACTGGCGGCCCGCCAGGCCGAGCTGGAGGCCGAGCGTGACGCCCGGGTGCTGGTCGAGGAGGCGGTGGACGTCACCCTGCCCTACGACCGCACCCCGGCCGGGGCGCGCCACCCCCTGACGACCATCATGGAGCGCGTCGCCGACGTCTTCGTCGCCATGGGCTACGAGATCGCGGAAGGCCCCGAGGCCGAGGCGGAGTGGTTCAACTTCGACGCCCTGAACTTCGTGCCCGACCACCCGGCGCGGCAGATGCAGGACACCTTCTTCGTCCAGGGTGCCGACGGCGCCAAGGGCGACGAGTCCGGTGTCGTGCTGCGCACGCACACCTCGCCGGTCCAGGCCCGCTCGCTGCTCGGCCGCAAGCCCCCCGTCTACGTGGTCTGCCCCGGCCGGGTCTACCGCACCGACGAGCTGGACGCGACGCACACCCCGGTCTTCCACCAGATCGAGCTGCTCGCCGTCGACGAGGGCCTTACCATGGCGGACCTGAAGGGCACCCTCGACCACATGGTCCAGGCGCTCTTCGGCCCGGACATGAAGACCCGGCTGCGGCCGAACTTCTTCCCCTTCACCGAGCCGTCCGCCGAGATGGACATGGTCTGCTATGTCTGCCGCGGCGCGTCCGTCGGCAACCCCGACCGGCCCTGCCGCACCTGCGGCAGCGAGGGCTGGATCGAGCTCGGTGGCTGCGGCATGGTCAACCCCAAGGTGCTCGTCGCCTGCGGTGTGGACCCCGAGAAGTACAGCGGATTCGCCTTCGGGTTCGGCATCGAGCGGATGCTGATGTTCCGCCACAACGTCGAGGACATGCGAGACATGGTCGAGGGTGACGTCCGGTTCACCCGGCCGTTCGGGATGGAGATCTGATGCGCGTCCCGCTTTCCTGGCTGCGGGAATACGTCGACCTGCCGGCGACGGAGACCGGCCGTGACGTACAGGCCAAGCTCGTCTCCGTCGGCCTGGAGGTCGAGACCGTCGAGCAGACCGGCGCCGGCCTCAAGGGCCCGCTGGTCGTCGGACAGGTGCTGACCATCGAGGAGCTGGAGGGCTTCAAGAAGCCCATCCGCTTCTGCACCGTCGACGTCGGCACGGCCAACGGCACCGGCGCGCCGCAGGAGATCGTCTGCGGCGCCCGCAACTTCTCCGTGGGCGACAAGGTCGTCGTGGTCCTCCCGGGCGCCGTGCTGCCCGGCGACTTCGCGATCGCCGCGCGCAAGACGTACGGCAAGACCTCGCACGGCATGATCTGCTCCACCGACGAACTCGGCATGGGCGACGACGGTACGCACGGCATCATCGTGCTGCCGCCCGAGTACGAGCCCGGCACCGACGCGATCGAGCTCCTCGAGCTCGTCGACGAGGTCCTCGACATCGCCGTCACGCCGGACCGCGGCTACTGCCTCTCGATGCGCGGCGTCGCCCGCGAGGCCGCCATCGCCTACGGGCTGCCGCTGCGCGACCCGGCACTCCTGGACGTACCCGCGCCGAACGCGTTCGGCTACCCGGTGCAGGTGTCCGACCCGATCGGATGCAGCCGGTTCACGGCGCGTACCGTCACCGGACTGCACCCCGAGGCCCGCTCCCCGATCTGGATGCAGCGCCGCCTGCAGAAGGCCGGGATGCGCCCGATCTCGCTCGCGGTGGACATCACCAACTACGTGATGCTGGAGCTCGGCCAGCCGCTGCACGCCTACGACCGCGCCCGGGTCGAGGGGCCGATCGGCGTACGCCGTGCCCAGCAGGGCGAGAAGCTCACCACGCTCGACGGTGTCGTACGCGTCCTGGACGCCGCGGACCTCGTCATCACCGACGACCGCGGGCCGATCGGTCTCGCGGGCGTCATGGGCGGGGCCAACACGGAGATCGCCGACGTGCAGGCCGAGGAGTCCGGCACCACCGACGTCGTCGTCGAGGCGGCGCACTTCGACGCGATCTCGATCGCCCGGACCGCACGCCGTCACAAGCTGTCCTCCGAGGCGTCCAAGCGCTTCGAGCGCGGCGTCGACCCGCAGGCCGCCGCCGCTGCCGCGCAGCGCACCGTCGACCTGCTGGTGCTCCTCGCGGGCGGCACCGCGGAGGCCGGCGTCACCGAGATCAGCGCCCCCTCCGCACCGCGCACCATCGCGATGCCCGCGGCCCACCCCGACCGGGTGGCCGGCGTCGAGTACGGCCGCGAGACCGTCGTACGCCGCCTCCAGGAGGTCGGCTGCGACGTCTACGGGCAGGACGAGCTGATCGTCACCGTGCCGTCCTGGCGCCCCGACCTGGCCGAGCCGAACGACCTGGCCGAAGAGGTCATCAGGCTGGAGGGGTACGAGAACCTCCCGTCCACCCTGCCGACGCCGCCCTCCGGCCGCGGGCTCACCGACCGGCAGCGGCTGCACCGCCGCATCGGCCGCGCCCTCGCCGGAGCCGGTTACGTCGAGGCGCTCAGCTACCCCTTCATCGGGGAGGCCGTCCTCGACCAGCTCGGCCTGGAGGCGGGCGACGCCCGCCGCCGTACGGTCACCCTCGTCAACCCGCTCTCCGACGAGGAGCCCTCACTGCGCACCACGCTGCTGCCGGGCCTGCTCGGCACGCTGCGGCGCAACGACGGCCGGGGCAGCCACGACCTCGCGCTCTTCGAGACCGGGCTGGTCTTCCGGCCGACCGGCCACGAGACGAAGGCCGTACGGCTGCCCGTCGACCGGCGTCCCACCGACGAGGAGATCGCCGGTCTGGACGCGGCACTGCCGCGCCAGCCGCGCCGGGCCGCAGTCGTTCTCGCGGGCGCCCGCGAGCAGGCCGGCTGGTGGGGCAAGGGCCGCCCCGCCGACTGGGCCGACTCCGTCGAGGCGGCGCGCACGATCGCCCGTGAGGCGGGCGTCGAGCTGACCGTCCGCGCCGACCGGCACGCCCCCTGGCACCCGGGCCGCTGCGCGGCGCTCTACGTCACGGTCGACGGCGAGGAGACCCTCTTCGGGCACGCGGGAGAACTACACCCGCGCGTCATCAAGGAGCTCCACCTGCCCGACCGGACCTGCGCCATGGAGGTCGAGCTCGACGTCCTGGAGCAGGCCGTCGACGGAGCCCTCCAGGCGCCGCGGATCTCCACCTTCCCGGTGGCGACCCAGGACGTCGCCCTCGTCGTGGGCTCGGAGGTACCCGCCGAAGCGGTGGAGAAGGCGCTGCGCGAAGGCGCCGGAGACCTGCTCGAATCGCTGCGGCTGTTCGACGTCTTCACCGGTGACCAGATCGGCGAGGACAAGAAGTCCCTGGCGTACGCGCTGCGGTTCCGCGCGGCCGACCGCACGCTGACCGTCGAGGAGGCCACCGCCGCCCGCGACGCCGCGGTCGCGCTGGCCGCCGAGCGCACCGGCGCCGCACTGCGCGGCGCGTAGCCCGACGGCGGGAGCCGATGAGGAGGGGCGTATCCGGTCACCGGATACGCCCCTTCCGTCTCGCCGGACGACCCCGGGGACCGCACGCGCGCCCTCCTGTCCTCGGCAGTGGGTCGTGCGATCCGGCGCCGTCCGTCCTGCCACGGAGTGTCGGGCAGGTCGGCAGGACGGACGGCGCGGGAGCGGGTCGTCGGCTGTACGAGGGGGAGCCGACGACCCGGCCGCCTCTTGCGAGGCACTTATTCAAGCCACCGGCGCCCCGCCGCGGCAGAGCGCACAGCGGTACGGATCGGGCATTGCGTTCACACCCCGTGTGAATCGTGCTCCACTAGGCTCATCGCGACACGCACATGGGGGGGCGATGGAGCCCAACGTCCTGCTCGAATCCCTGATCGACGAGGCGGGTGTGTCCCGTGCGGGGCTCGCCGGCCACGTCAACCAGGCAGGCCGTGCCCGCGGTCTGCGCCTGCGGTACGAACACACCGCGGTCTCCCGCTGGCTCAAGGGCCAGCGCCCGCGCGGACAGGTGCCGGACCTGATCTGCGAGGTCCTCGGCGGCAGACTGCGCAGGGCCGTCACGCTCGACGACATCGGCATGGGGACCTCCGGGACACGCACGACCGCGCACGGCTCCACGCTCTCCGGTTTCGTCGAGCACGCCACCGCGATGTGGCGCTCCGACGAACAGCGGCGCCCGCACCTGACCACCGCCGCCGCGGTCATGGGCACGCCCGCGGTGATGCCCGTGTGGGAGTGGGAGAACCCTCCCGAGGACGCCGACGTGTCGCGCCCCGGCCCGTCCCGGGTGAGTCCGGCGGACATCGTGATGCTCCGTGCGGCCCGGTCCCACTACGAACAGATGTACCGGAAGGCGGGGGGCATGGCGGCCAGATCCCGCATCGTCGGCTTCCTCAACGCGGAGACGGCGCCGCTGCTGCGCGGCGGGTACAGCGACGCGACGGGCCGCCGGCTGCACCGCGCGGCCGGCGGCCTGGTGGCCGTCGCCGGAATCTGCGCCTACGACTCCGACGCGCACGGACT
Organism: Streptomyces sp. NPDC020780; assembly: GCF_044334475.1. Taxonomy (NCBI): domain Bacteria; kingdom Bacillati; phylum Actinomycetota; class Actinomycetes; order Kitasatosporales; family Streptomycetaceae; genus Streptomyces; species Streptomyces sp. NPDC020780. Next base: position 235,029 of record NZ_JBIRTB010000007.1, read on the forward strand.
CGCCCAGCGCTACTTCCACCAGGCGTTGCGCCTCGCCAAGGCCTGCGGCGACCGCGGTTTCGGCGCCTACGTCATCGCCCTGCTGGTCAACCAGTCGCTGTTCCTGGCCGACTACCGCAGGTCCGTGGCCTTCGCCGAGGCGGCGCTGCGGGCGGCGGGCCCGCACCTCACCCCCGCCCTGGCCGCCGACCTGTACGCCATGCAGGCCAAGGCCTACGCACAGCTCGGCGATCACCGCGGCGCCATGGAGCGCATCCGCCGGGCCGAGACCGAGGCCGGGCGGATCCGCCCAGGCCGTGAACCGGACGAGACCGGGTACGTCCAGCCGGGCCTCGTCGACGTGCAGGTCGCCGAGGCCCTGCTCGGCCTGGGGGACCTCGCCGGGGCCCGGGAGCACGCCGCGGCGGCCGTACGCTCCCCGGCGCACGACCGGGGCAGGGTGCACCGGCTGGCCATCCTCAGCCGTCTGGAACTGCTGCAAGGGGAAGCGGACAGGGCGGCCCGCACGGCCTCCGAAATGGCCGAACGCGCCCGCGGTATGGAGTCCCGGCGGCTCCGGGACCGGCTGCGTTCGGTGCGCGAACTCCTGGCCGCGAGCGGCTGCGCCGACGCGGAAGCGGCGGCGGGCGTCATCGACGGGGCGCTGCGCGTGCCTCTGTGAGCCTTCTCCGCACCGCCTCCGCGGCGTTCCCCCGCGGGGCGGCCCCTGCTCCGATATTGCCATCGACCAGTCGGAAGGTGGCAGAACTGTGCAGTGGGCGAACGTGAACGAACAGGCTGTGTACGAGAATCGCTGGTTCCGGGTCAATCTGGCGGATGTCGTCCTCCCCGACGGCCGTCATCTCGACCACTTCGTCATCCGGCTCCGTCCGGTGGCGGCGGCCACGGTCGTCAACGAGGCCGACGAGGTGCTGCTGCTGTGGCGGCACCGGTTCATCACGGACAGCTGGGGATGGGAACTGGCGGCGGGCGTGGTCGAGGACGGTGAGGACATCGCCGCCGCGGCCGCCCGGGAGATGGAGGAGGAGACCGGCTGGCGCCCCGGCGTGCTGAGTCCCCTGATGACCGCCGAGCCGGCCAACGGCCTCACCGACGCCCGCCACCACCTCTTCTGGGCACGGGAGGCGACATACACCGGCCCTCCGGTGGATGACTTCGAGTCCTCGCGCCGCGCTTGGGTACCGCTCAAGCTGGTGCCCGACATGATCGCGCGGGGGAAGATACCTGCGGCCGCCATGGCCGCGGGCCTGCTGATGCTCCATCACCTGCGCTTGGGCTGAGCGACGTACGGACGACGGGGGCCGGCCGGGAGCTCCCCGGCCGGCCCCCGTCACGGGATTCAGGCGTACGGGTAGAACCCCGACCCCGTCTTCCGCCCGAGCCGGCCCGCGTCCACCATCCGCTGGAGGAGCGGGGGAGCGGCGTACAAGGGCTCCTTGTACTCCGCGTACATCGAGTCGGCGACCGAGGCCACGGTGTCCAGGCCGATCAGGTCGGCGAGCTTCAGCGGGCCCATCGGGTGGGCGCAGCCCATCTCCATACCATTGTCGATGTCCTCGCGGCTCGCGATGCCCGACTCGAACATCCGGATCGCGGAGAGCAGGTACGGGATCAGCAGGGCGTTGACCACGAAGCCGGAGCGGTCCTGGGCCCGGATCGCGTGCTTGCCGAGCACGTCCTCCACCACGGCCTCGGCGCGCTTGATCGTCGTGTCCGACGTGGTCAGCGCGGGGATCAGCTCGACGAGCTTCTGCACCGGCGCCGGGTTGAAGAAGTGGATACCGATGACCTGGTCGGGCCGGGAGGTCGCCACCGCCAGCTTCACCAGCGGGATGGAGGAGGTGTTCGAGGCGAGGATGGCGTCCGGCCGGGTCACCACCTGGTCGAGCACCTGGAAGATCTCGGTCTTCACCTGCTCGTTCTCCACGACGGCCTCGATGACGAGGTCGCGGTCGGCGAACTCGCCGAGGTCGGTCGTGAAGCTGAGGCGGGCGAGCGTCTCGTCGCGCTCCTCCTCGGTGATCTTGCCGCGTTCGGCGGCCTTCGAGAGGGAGTTGTGCAGGCGGGTACGCCCTATCTCCAGCGCCTCGCCGGTGGTCTCGGCCACCATGACCTCGAGGCCGCTGCGGGCGCACACCTCCGCGATGCCTGCGCCCATTTGGCCACAGCCCACCACTCCGACGCGTGCAATGTCGGCCATAGAGTCCGTCACCTCGTGCCTTTCGCTGATCTCCGTGCGGCAGTATCCGTCTGATTCCGGGGCCCGCCTCGACCCCACGACGTTACTCCGCGATCCGGCCCCCGTGATCCGCGGGTCGCGGGGCGGTGGTGGGCATGATCTGCGTCACGCGGAACGGCTGGAACGGTCGGAACGGCCGGATGCGGACACAGAGAGACGAAAGGCGCGATCGATGCGGCGTTGTGGCCGAAGGTCTTTTGTGATGAGCGCGGCGGGGCTGCTGGCCGCGATGGTGACGGCGGGCGACGCCGTCGCCGTCCCCCGGCCGGGCGCCGCCCTGCCCCTCCCGGGTCCGGGAGCGGTGCCGGGGCGGCGGGCGGCGCGGGCCGAGCTACGGGGCGTATGGATCTCCACCGTGGCCAACGTGGACTGGCCCTCGCGGACCGGCCTGACGGCCGCTGCCCAGCAGGCGGAACTGACCGCCCACCTGGACCGTGCGGTCGACCTGCGGCTGAACGCCGTCGTCCTCCAGGTCCGGCCGACCGCGGACGCGCTCTGGCCCTCGCCGTACGAACCCTGGTCGCAGTACCTCACGGGCGTCCAGGGCAAGGACCCGGGCTGGGACCCGCTGGGCACGGCGGTGCGCGAGGCGCACGCCCGCGGGCTGGAGCTGCACGCCTGGTTCAACCCGTACCGGGTGGCGAACCACACCGATCCCTCGCGGCTGGTCGCCTCGCACCCCGCCCGGCTGCACCCGGAGTGGGCGGTGCCCTACGGCGGGAAGCTCTACTACAACCCGGGGCTCCCCGAGGTCAGGGCGTTCGTCCAGGACGCGATGCTCGACGCGGTGAGCCGCTACCCGGTGGACGCGGTCCACTGGGACGACTACTTCTACCCCTACCCGGTCGCCGGCCAGGACTTCGACGACGACGACACTTACGCACTCCACGGTGCCGGCTTCGCGGACAAGGCGTCCTGGCGCCGCGACAACATCGACCGCCTGGTGCGTGAGACGGCCGAACGGATCAAGAACACCAGGAGCGGTGTCCGCTTCGGCATCAGCCCCTCCGGCGTATGGCGCAACAAGGCGACCGACGCGCTGGGCTCCGACACCAGCGCGGGGGTGCAGACCTACGACGACGTGTACGCCGACACCCGCAGGTGGGTCAAGGAGGGGTGGATCGACTACATCTGTCCCCAGCTCTACTGGCACATCGGCCTCGCGTCGGCGGATTACGCCAAGCTCGTGCCGTGGTGGGCCGAGACCGTCCGCGGCACCGGTGTCGACCTGTACATCGGTGAGGCGCTCTACAAGGCCGGCGACCCCGCCCAGCCGGCCGCCTGGCAGGACCCGGGCGAACTCTCCCGCCATCTCGGCCTGGACGCGGACCACCCGGAGGTGGGCGGCCATGTCTTCTTCTCGGCGAAGCAGGCGAAGAGCGACCCCATCGGCGCCATGGCCCGCGTGGTGGCCGACCATTACCAGGCGCGGGTCCGCACCACGCGGTGAGCGGACGGGTGCGCCGCGGACCCCGGGCCCATGGCGCACCCGCGTGCTACGTGTCCCGCTTCTCGGGGGTGGGGTGCTGGACGACGCTGTCGGGGCCGGGGAACCTGATCGACTCGTGCCCGTCCTCGTAGCGCAGACGGTACGGCGGGGTGCCCCCGTCGCCCAGCACTTCGATGATTTCTGCGACCTGGTCGTGCTGACCCACGGTCCTGCCGTGCATCAGCAACCTGTCGCCCGTGTGTGCCTCCATCGGGAGTGACCTCCTCACGGGTGGCGGTCCGTATATCGACAAGTCTATGGCCGCGGGGCGTCGCCGCCTCCCGGGCGGCCCGCCCCGCGGCTCCCCGCCCGCTGGGTGGCGGCGATGCAGAGCAGGACGGCCACGGCCGCCACCGGGGCTGCCGCGGACACCTCCTCACCGAGCGCGAGGAAGGACCAGACCAAGGTGAGCAGCGGCTGTGCCAGCTGCAGCTGGCTGGCGCGCGGGACGCCGATCTCCGCCATGCCCCGGTACCAGACGAACAGGCCCAGGAAGGTCGATCCGGCAGCCACCCAGACCAGTCCGGCGACTCCGCGCGGGGTGATGTGCACCGGTTCGAAGGGCAGGGCCACCGCGGCCCCGGCCACCGCGAGTGGCAGGCAGAGGACGAGGGCCCAGCCGATCACCTGCCAGCCCGGCATCACCCGGGCCAGCCTGCCGCCCTCGGTGTAGCCGGCCGCGCAGACCAGCAGCGCACCGAACAGGTACAGGTCGCCGCCGGTGAGCGCCCCGCCGCTCTGCTGGACCGTGAACGCGATGACCACGGCGGCCCCGGCCAGGGCCGCCACCCAGAACGCGCGCGGCGGGCGGGAGCCGGTGCGCAGGGCCGCCAGGAGCGCGGTCGTCAGCGGCAGCAGGCCCACCACCACGGCGGCGTGCGAACTGGTCGAGGTCCGCAGCGCCAGCGTGGTCAGCAGCGGGAACCCCACCACCACACCGCCCGCCACCACGGCGAGGCCGCCCCAGTGGCGGCGGGCGGGCAGCGGCACCCGGCCCGCCAGCAGGGCGCAGCCCGCGATCAGGGCGGCGAGCAGGCTGCGCAGGGCGACCAGGGACCAGGGGCCGAAGCTCTCCAGGCCCCACACGGTGGACGGGAAGGTCAAGGAGAAGGCGACGACGCCGAGCCCGGCGAGCAGTACGCCGCCACCGGTGCGCCCCGGTGTCTGCGAGTCGTCCTCGACCGCTATCGCCGTGTGTGCAGTAGCGCTATCCTGTGCTGTCATGCATGAGCGTAGCAGCGCCTCCGAACTGGTTGCTTCCCTCAAGAGTGAGCTGAACCGCTACTCACCCGGTGGAAAGCTGCCGTCCAGCCGCGCCCTCGTCCAGCGCTTCGGCGTCAGCCCCGTGACCGTCTCCCGGGCCATCGCGCAGCTCGCCGCCGAAGGGCTGGTCGTCACCCGGCCCGGCGCCGGGGCCTTCCGGGCCGAGGCGCGCACCACCCTCCCCGACCCCGGGGACACCTCCTGGCAGGAGGTGTCCCTCAGCAGCGACGCCGGCCCCGAGGCCGTGCCGCGCACCGTCGACGCCTCGGGGGTCCTCGTCACGCTGGCCGCACCCCCGTCGGGCGTCATCGAGTTCAACGGCGGCTATCTCCACCCCGGCCTCCAGCCCGAGCGGGCCCTGGCCTCCGCCCTCGCCCGGGCGGGCCGCCGGCCGGGCGCGTGGGGCAGGCCGCCCACCTGCGGTCTGGCCGAGCTGCGGGCCTGGTTCGCCCGGGAGATCGGCGGCTCCCTCACCGGCTCCGACGTCCTGGTCACGGCGGGCGGGCAGAGCGCCCTGGCCACGGCACTGCGCGCGCTCGCGCCGCCCGGCGCCCCCGTCCTCGTCGAATCACCCACCTACCCGGGCATGCTGGCCGCCGCCCGCGCCACCGGCCTGCGACCCGTACCCGTACCGATGGACGCGGACGGGGTCCGCCCCGACCTGCTGGAAGCCGCCTTCCGCGCCACCGGGGCCAAGGTCTTCGTCTGTCAGCCGCTCTTCCAGAACCCGACAGGTGTGATCCTCGCCGACGAGCGGCGCGCACGCGTCGTGCGGGCCGCCCGGCAGGCAGGCGCCTTCGTCGTCGAGGACGACTTCGCCCGCCACCTCGTCCACGACGACGCCGGACCCCTGCCCGAGCCGCTGGCCGCACACGACCCGGACGGCGTCGTGATCCATGTGCGCTCCCTCACCAAGATCACCTCACCCAGTCTCCGTGTCGGCGCGCTGGCCGCCCGCGGGCCCGTCCGCGAACGACTGCGCGCCATCCAGGTCGTGGACAGCTTCTTCGTGCCGCGGCCGCTCCAGGAGGCCGCACTCGAACTCGTCGGCTCCCCGGCCTGGGAGCGCCATCTGCGGGCCGTGGCCGCCGAACTCGGCACGCGGCGCACTGCGATGACCGCCGCCGTACGCACCCGGCTGCCCGAACTCACCCTGGCGCACGTGCCGTCCGGCGGCGGCAGCGTCTGGCTCCGGCTCCCCGGGCCGGGGGCCGAGGAGCCGGCCCTGGTCTCCGCCGCTCTGCGGGCCGGCGTCGCCGTCGCACCCGGCAGCCCGTACCACTGTGCCGAACCCCCCGCAGGACACGTGCGGTTGAGCTTCGCGGCCGTCTCGGGGCCCGCCGAGATCGCCGAGGGCGTACGCAGGCTGCGGGCCGCCTGGGACGAGCTGCCGGCGGCCGGACGGTAGCCTCCCGCCCATGACCGACACCCGCACTCCGGAACAGCGTCACGAGATCTCCCTCGACCCGGCCCGCCTGGACGCGGCCCGTATCCACCACTGGCTCTCCACGGACTCCTACTGGGCGTCCGGCCGCACCCGCGAGCACCAGGACCGGGCGATCGCCGGTTCCCTCAACTTCGGCGCGTACGACCTCACGACGGGCGAACAGACCGCCTACGCCCGGGTGGTGACCGATCACGCGACCTTCGCCTGGCTCTGCGACGTGTACGTCGACCGCGCCGCCCGTGGCCACGGCCTGGGCACCCGGCTCGTCATCGCCGTACGCGACCACCTGGAGGCCCTGGGCGTGCGCAGGCTCCTGCTCGCGACCAAGGACGCCCACGGGGTCTACGCGGGCATAGGGTTCGCCCCGCTCGCCGAACCGGACCTGTGGATGGCCCTCGAGGCCCGCTGAGGCCGGGGCAGTCGTACACGCCGCCCGGCCGCCCTCTCGACCGGGGCGGCATCCGGCTCCACGGTCGCGCCCCGGCTCCCGGAGGCGTACCCGGCTGCCCGCGTCCGGCCCCGTGCGCCCCGTCCGCTACGGCCGGCGGCGGGGCTTGCCGCGCTGCGCGGCGCCCTTGGGGTTCTTCGCACCGGCCGAGCCGCCCCGGGTGGCCTTGCCCGCCGCCGGTTTGCGCGGGGCCCCGCTCTTCCTGTCGGCGGCCTTGGCCTTGCCCTTGGGCTGCGGGGGCGTCGGCGGACGGCCCCGGGTGCTGTTGACGGTGCGGCCGCGGACGATCCCGATGAACTCCTCCACCAGATCGGTCGTCCGCTCCTCCGGCCACGACAGCGCGATCCTCGACTCGGGGACGCCGGTCAGGGGCCGGTAGGTGAGGTCCTTGCGGTGGTGCAGCCGGGCCAGCGACTGCGGTACGACGAGCAGTCCCACCCCCGCCGCGACCAGCTCGACGGCGTCCGCCGTCGTGGCGGGCCGTTCGAAGGCGGGCAGGCCGGGCGGGTGCTCCCAGTCGAGGGTGTCGTCGAGGGGGTGCAGCACGACCTCCTCGGCGAGGTCCTCGGCCGACATCTCCTCGACGGCCGTCGCGACGTGGTCCTTGGGGATCACGACCACGGTCGTCTCGGTGTAGAGCGGGATGGCGCTGAGATCCGTCCGGTCGACGGGCAGCCGCACGAAACCGGCGTCGGCGGCGCCGTCGCGCAGCAGGCCGGCCGCCTCCGCGGCGGGCACGCCGACGAGGGTCAGAGGGGTTCCGGGCAGTCGCTCGTGCCAGATCCGCACCCACTTGGTCGGGGTCACGCCCGGGACGTAGGCGAGCCGGAACGAAGGGGGTACTTCCGAGCCTGTCACCCCGCCAGGTTACCGGCCGTGGTCGGAGGCGTCGTACTTGGTCGATACCCTGGACTTCATGACGTCGCACCAGACCACCCAGACGATGAAGCCCGCCACCGCGGCGAAGAAGCTGGGTGTGTACCTCGAAGCCACCCCCGCCGAGTTCCAGGAAGGCGTCGTCTCGCGCGCCGAGCTGAACGCGCTGCAGTCCGACCCGCCCGAGTGGCTGCAGGAACTGCGCCGCAACGGCCCCCACCCCCGGCCCGTCGTCGCCTCGAAGCTGGGCGTCTCCATTGCCGGGCTCGCACGCGGCGGGGTCACGGAGCCGCTCACGACCGAGCAGATCGACGAACTGAAGAAGGAAAGCCCGGAGTGGCTCCAGAAGGAGCGCGCCACCCAGGCCGAGGTCCGCAAGGAGGCCGTGCGGATCAAGGAGCGCGACGCGGCCCGTGCCCAGGAGTCCGAGGACCGCTCCTGACCGGCTCCCCAGGGGGCGGTGAGCGATTCCGGGCGTCCCGTACGGGCACGTGCGGGACGGCCCTTCTCCCGGAGGTGTACGCCCTGAGCGGGACGCACCGGGCGGTGGCCGCGGCTGACCGAACAGGAGCCTACGACCTCTGCCGAGAGGCTCCCTCTCGGCAGGGGCCAGGTCTCCCGTGCGACCCCTCACTGTGAGCGCGGCGCCCGTCCGCTCCGGCTCGTCGGCACCAGCGAGGGCGCTAACTTTTCTCCACGCCCGCATCCGGCGTCTTCCCCTGCTGACCCTGTTCGGCGCGCCGGACGCACATCCGGGTGAGAGCGAAGACCTCGTCGGCGTGAGCGGCGGGGTCGGCGGTGTCGGTCACCGCCAATTGGCACGTGATGGTCCCGATCCGGGCCGCAGCGACCATCCCCGCCACGTGGCCTGAGGGGGTGCGGTCGATGAAGGCCATGCGGTCGTCACCGATCTTCGGCATGGTCAGGGACTCACTGTGCTGATCGATCTCCCATCCCGCGAGGATGTCGTAGCGGTTGAACTTCTTCGAGGCCGAGGCCGTGCTCTCGAAGAAGTCCATCGCCAAGGTGACGCCGAAGCCGGGCCCTATGAGCTCTGTTCCGGCGTAGAGCGGCGGGTCGCCCGGCTGAAGAGGCTCGCCTTCCACGGAGATGTCGGGTTCGCCGGCCGTCGACCAGCCGGCAGGCAGGGCGGACCGGTCGGGCATGACCGCCTGGGCGACATCCCTGCTCGTGACCGGCTGCGGTTCGGGCCCCTTCCCTGCGTCCTGGCCGGTGGTCGGATGGGTGGGGCGCGTGGCCGGTGAGTCGTCGGTGGTGATCACCTGGACTGTGCCGTACGTACCCAGGACGAGTAACACGGCCAGCACGATGACGGCGAAGACAAGAGCGAGGTACGCGCCAGGTGACTTCGAGATCGTCAGCGGACCGATGTTGATGGTCCCCTTCACGGTGCTGCCGCTGACGCTGACCGTCTGCACGGTCATATCCCTGCCCGCGTGGAGCGTGCGCTGCGTCGCAGCGGCTTCCAGCCGCGCCGCATAGACCGGATCGTCGGCGAGAGCCCTCGTCAGGACCGTCCGCACCTGGTCCTCCGCTTCGGGCGATCCCTGCTCCTGATCGAGCTGCGCCAGAGCCGCGCGTCCTTCTCGAGATCCGCCGAGCCGGTCCCTGACCAGCCGGGACACCTCCTCACCGGCTGCCGCTCCCGCACCGGTGCCTGCGCCGGTTGCCAGACCGCTGATCATCTGCATGACCATCGATGCCAGGTCAGCCGCTTCCATGCGTCCCCTCCGCCCCTATGCCAGCCGTGGTCGGTACGGGTCATACCCTCCCTCTGCGGCTTGACCACCACCGAGCACTGTTTCCCGTCACGTGGCAGCTCACGGGGACGATGTGCGGCGGATGCAGGATGCCGGACGCCCGGCAAGCCCCGCCCGTCGCGGTAGTCGGCCGAACAGGTCCTTCAAGGGCCCGGGCGGTGTGGGCGCTCGACCGGCGGCCGGAACCGATGCCCAGTCGCCCGAGGGCGCACGCAGACGGGTGCTGTGTGGGCGGAGCCACGGCTGGGCGGGTTCACCGGCCGCGTGTTCGGCCGGTGGGTCCTCGGATGCTGTCGATGACAGAAATGCAGTTGGCGCTGCCGTGTCCGTCCTTCATCGCCTGCCGGTAGGGGGCCGGCACGGCCGACGGGAGCGCGAGGCCGAGGACGACTGCCGTACTGGTCTCGACGATGTGGCGGGACATCGCACCCGTCATGGTGACCGTACCGAGGCCGCCGGAGTGTTGGCCGGTGTCGAGCGCGGCGCCGGGCCGTCGTCGGTGTGGAGTCCGCAGCAGAGCAGGTTGAATGCCTGGGCCGCCGCTGCCACGACGCTGTCGCGGGTGTCCGCGGGTGGTTCGCCGGACAGGATGCGTCGTCGCAGTTCGCGCAGGGCGGCCCGGTGGGTGCCGGCGATGGCGCCTGCGAGGAGCGCGGGCATCGGGTGGTCGGCCTGGCTCGGACCGGTGGCGGTGTTCGGCGGGTGGTCGGCCAGGGCGGTCCCCAGTGCCGCCTCGGCGCGTTCACTGATCTCGCGTTCGCGTGCGCGCAGTGCGGAACTGTCGTGGATGACCTCCCAGAACCGGGGCGCATCGGAGTGGAGCCCCAGTGCCGGGTCGTCGTGCCGCAGGGCGTGCAGCAGGTCGTCGCGGATGGCCTCCACCGGACAGGTGCCGGGAGCGCGGTCGCTCACCAGGGTGGCGAGATGGCCCTCCACTTCTGCCTGGCGATCGAAGAAGAGGTCTTCCTTGGTGGAGAAGTAGTTGAAGACGGTGTTGGTGGAGACGCCTGCGTGCCGCGCCACCTCGGCGACCGTGACCTGGTCGAAGCCGCGCTCCAGGAAGAGGGGCAGAGCGGCGTCGGCGATCGCCGTGCGGGTCTGATGCTTCTTGATCTCACGAAGGCCCATGCTCGGATGATAGTGTCACCATAAATTTGTAGTGACACCAAGTTTTCGGACGGGGCACGTATGGCTTTGCACTTCGGTATCTATCCCGGCGGGATCCTGGGCGACGACCAGGGAATCGTCCACCCGGTCCGCCCTGACCTGCCGGACCGCATCACCGAGGCCCTCGACGCTCTCCAGGGCGACACGGCCACCCTGTGGGTGCGCGCCTACCGGTCGTTCGCCGCCACCGGCACACCGCCGGAACCGCCCACGCCCACCGATCCCGCGACGTATCTCCAGCGGGGCCGCAAGCTGGACCTCGTACTGCAGTTCCGTGAGCCGTCCGGCGAGTTGGAGGGGTGGCTGGAGTTCGTCCGCGAGGCCGTCCGCACCGGTGGGCCGCATCTGGAATCCGTCCAGATCTGCGAAGAGCCCAACGCCGACTTGCCCGTGGTCGACGGCAGCACTCCCAACGTTCTGAACGCGCTCGTCGAGGGGGTCGTCGCGGCCAAGCAGGAGGCCCGGGCCGTGGGGCGCAGTCTGGCGGTCGGGTTCAACGCCGTGCCGACCTTCAACCCGGCCGACACCTTCTGGTCCGAGCTCGGTGCCCTGGCAGACGACCGCTTCCGGCAGAGCCTGGACTACGTCGGCCTGGACTTCTTCCCGGACGTGTTCCGACCCATCGCCACCGACCGGTTGGCGGAAGCGGTCACCGCGGTCCTCACCGCGTTCCGGCGCACCGACCTGCGAAAGGCCGGTATTTCCAGCAGCACCGCGATCCGTGTCTGCGAGAACGGCTGGCCCACCGGTCCCGGCCGCAGCGAGCGACAGCAGGCCGCGGTCCTCGAAACCGTTGTGCGGACCGTGGCCGCCCTCGCCGACGACCTGAACATCGACGCATACTCGTTCTTTGCCCTCCGGGACGCCGACAGCGCCGCCGAGGGGCTCTTCCACCACTTCGGGCTTCTGTGCGACGACTACACCCCCAAGCCGGCCTTCGACACATACCGGCGCCTCATCGACGAACTGGGCGGTTCGCCGGCCGTGCCGCACTGACAACAGGAGATCATGTACGGCGCCTCCTCGCCGGTGCGATCGGGTAGGGCCTGCCGAACGAGCGGTACGACACACACGTCGCGGCGACGCGCACCGTCGTACCCAGCGTCCCTCCTGCCGGCGGCACGACGGTGTGCGACGCGGTCACGGACCCGGGGACGGGGGCGGGGGAGTCTACGTCTGCGTGTAGAAGCCGATCGTCGCCGCTGTGGTGGCCGCCACGACCTCCGCGTCCGCACCCGCCGCCGCGTACGCGGCACCCCACGCCTCGCCCGAGAGCGTCACGAAGTCCTTGGCCTCGGGGGAGGCCGGCCAGTCCGCCCCCGCCTCCACGTCGCTTCCGGCGCCGGAGAGGTGCCTGCTGAGCCCCAGGAGCATCAGGTCCCAGCCGACTCCGGCCGCCCCAGGGCCGAACCGCCGCCAGAACTCCTCCGGCACCTCGGCGGCATGTTCGAGTTCGAGGACCGTGCGGCCCGCGCCGTCCGGTGCGAGCCGCAGTTCCACCTCGCTGAACCGCGGGTCCGGTCCGGCCAGCCAGCTGACCCGCAGCCGTTCCGGCGCCACGCAGGCAAGGATCTCGCCCTCGGCGCTGCCCTCGATCCGATACCGCCCACCGGCCCGGAGATCGCCGTCCACCGGGAGGAACCACGTGCGCAGCCGCCCGGGAGAGGTCACCGCGTCCCAGACCTCGGCGACCTCAGCGTCGAAGACGCGCCGCGACAGCACGGTGCGGACCGGCCCGGCGGCCCCACGCCGCTCGCCGGTCTCCCGGTGGACGCGGTAGATCTCGTCCGCGATGTCACTCATCGCCGCTCACCCCTTTTGGGGCCTGTGCTCGCGTCCGCCCCGCGCGAGCTCCGTGCCGCATGGGGCCGGGTGCTGGGCCGCGCTGTGCCCGGTACGGTCCTGAGATCCGAGTCGTCACGACACCCACTGTGCCACCGGTGACGCGTACGGGTGCGGCACCGAACCGCCGGACCGAGCGGCCGGGCCGGCCCGGGCACGTGTCGTGGCCGGGCCGCGGGGCGCGACTCACGACGTCAGGACGTGCCGCCGAAGACGACGTCCGCGCTCGCGACCGCCCCAGCCGTCCGTCCCGGCGCCGTCTGGTACGTCCAGTACAGGTTCGTGTGCGCGACGACCTGGTCCGGCGGCGGCGCGCCCCATGCCGTTTTGTCGCCCGTCGTGTGGGCGTCGCTGACCAGGGTCGCGTCGTACCCCCTCGCGAACGCGCCGTGCAGGGTCGAGCGGATGCACGCGTCGGTCTCCGCGCCGACGACGACGAGCCGTCCGACGCCGAGTCCCGACAGCACGCTCTCCAGAGTGGTGTCCTCGAAGGAGTCGCCGTAGCTCTTCTCGACGAGCGGCTCGGCCTCCCCGGGAGTGAGCTCCGGGACGATCCGCCAGGCGTCGCTCCCTCGCGTGAGCTCCTCGTCGGAGTGCTGGACCCAGACGACCGGTACTCCTTCTTGCCGCGCCCGCCCGACGAGGCCGGCGATGTTCGAGACGACCGCCTCGCGCCGGTGGCCCTCTTCGACGACGCCCTTCTGCACGTCGACGACCAGGAGGGCGGTGTTCGGCCGGTTGTCCAATGTGGTCATGATCATCTCCTGCTCGTGCCGGGCCGTTCCCACGCACGGTAGCCCCGCCCACCGACAGTGGGCCGGACGCCGGACGGCGCCGCCGTCCGGGTCGCGCGGGGTCCGCGCGGGTGTGCAGGGCGGCCTCCGCCCGGCGGGCAGGTCGCGGCACTCGTCCGAGCCCGTCGAGCGCTCGCGGGCCGACCTGGCCCGCAGTCGCACCCGGATGCCCGGGCACTCCAAGTCTTTGCATAAAAGTGCGTCGCTGCGTATAGTCATGCCATCAATGAGGAGGTTTCGATGGTGGTACGAGCGGCCGTGGCCGGAGCGAGCGGATACGCGGGCGGGGAGCTGCTGCGTCTGCTGCTGACCCACCCCCTCGTCGAGATCGGCGCGCTCACCGCCCACTCCCACGCGGGCCAGACACTCGGCGCGGTTCAGCCGCACCTGAGGCCGCTCGCGGACCGGGTGCTGCTGCCGACCACGGCCGAGGTGCTCGCCGGGCACGACGTCGTCTTCCTCGCCCTGCCGCACGGCCGGTCCGCCGCCGTCGCCGCGCAGCTCGGCGACGAGGTGCTCGTCGTCGACATGGGCGCCGACTTCCGGCTGGCGGACGCCGCCGGCTGGGAGAAGTTCTACGGTTCGCCGCACGCCGGCACCTGGCCCTACGGCCTGCCCGAACTGCCCGGGGCCCGCGCGGCCCTGGAGGGCTCCAAGCGCATCGCCGTGCCCGGCTGCTACCCGACCGCCGTCTCCCTCGCGCTGTTCCCGGCGTACGCCGCCGGCCTCGCCGAACCCGACGCCGTCGTCGTCGCCGCCTCCGGTACGTCCGGCGCCGGCAAGGCGGCCAAGCCGCACCTGCTCGGCTCCGAGGTGATGGGCAACATGTCCCCGTACGGCGTCGGGGGAGTGCACCGGCACACCCCCGAGATGGTCCAGAACCTCAGCGCCGCGGCCGGTGAGCCCGTCACCGTCTCCTTCACACCGACCCTGGCGCCCATGCCCCGCGGCATCCTCGCCACCTGCAACGTGAAGGCGAGGCCCGGAGTGGACGCCGGGGCGCTGCGCGCGGTCTACGAGAAGGCGTTCGCGGACGAGCCGTTCGTCGACCTGCTGCCCGAGGGGCAGTGGCCCGCGACCGCGGCCGTGTACGGGTCCAACGCCGTCCAGGTCCAGGTCGCGTACGACGAGGCGGCCGGCCGGATCGTCGTCATCAGCGCCATCGACAACCTCGCCAAGGGCACCGCCGGAGGCGCCCTGCAGAGCATGAACATCGCCCTCGGGTTTCCCGAGGACACAGGTCTTTCCACGATCGGAGTCGCACCGTGAGTGTCACGGCAGCCAAGGGATTCACGGCGGCGGGCATCGCCGCAGGAATCAAGGAGAGCGGTAACCCGGACCTGGCCCTCGTGGTCAACGACGGGCCCCGCCGCGCCGCCGCGGGCGTCTTCACCTCCAACCGCGTCAAGGCCGCACCCGTCCTGTGGACGGAGCAGGTGCTCAAGGGCGGCGAGGTCACCGCCGTGGTCCTCAACTCCGGTGGCGCCAACGCCTGTACGGGCCCCCAGGGCTTCCAGGACACCCACGCCACGGCCGAGAAGGCCGCCGAGGTCCTCACCGGCCACAGCGCCGGCGAGATCGCGGTCGCCTCCACCGGGCTGATCGGCGTGCTCCTGCCCATGGACAAGCTGCTGCCCGGCATCGAGAAGGCCGCCGCGGCCCTGAGCGAGCACGGCGGCGAGAAGGCCGCCCTCGCGATCAAGACCACCGACACGGTTCACAAGACGGCCGTGGTTGACGGTGGGGGATGGACCGTCGGCGGCATGGCCAAGGGCGCCGGCATGCTCGCCCCCGGCCTCGCCACGATGCTGGTCGTCCTCACCACCGACGCCGACGTGGACGCGCCCGCCCTCGACACCGCGCTGCGCGCCGCCACCCGCACCACCTTCGACCGGGTCGACTCCGACGGCTGCATGTCGACCAACGACACCGTGCTGCTGCTCGCCTCCGGGGCCAGCGGGATCACCCCCGGCGAGGCCGAGTTCGGCCGGGCCGTGCAGAGCGTCTGCGCCGACCTGGCCCGGCAGCTGATCGGTGACGCCGAGGGGGCCTCCAAGGACATCCGGATCGAGGTCGTCAACGCCGCGACCGAGGACGACGCCGTCGAGGTCGGCCGGAGCATCGCGCGCAACAACCTCCTCAAGTGCGCCATCCACGGCGAGGACCCCAACTGGGGGCGCGTGCTCTCCGCGATCGGCACCACGAAGGCCGCCTTCGAACCGGACCGGCTCAACGTCGCCATCAACGACGTCTGGGTGTGCAGGAACGGCAGCGTCGGCGAGGACCGCGACCTGGTCGACATGCGCTACCGCGAGGTCAGGATCACCGCCGACCTCGCCGCGGGGACGGAGTCGGCCGTCATCTGGGCCAACGACCTCACCGCCGAGTACGTCCACGAGAACAGCGCGTACAGCTCATGAGCGCCGCGAGGAAGCACACTGCGCTGCCCAAGGCCCAGATCCTCATCGAGGCGCTGCCCTGGCTGACCCGGCACAACGGCAGGACCGTCGTCATCAAGTTCGGCGGCAACGCCATGATCGACGAGGAGCTGAAGGCCGCCTTCGCCCAGGACGTCGTCTTCCTGCGGCACGCCGGCCTCAAGCCGGTCGTGGTGCACGGCGGAGGCCCGCAGATCAGCGCCCAGCTCGACAAGCAGGGCCTCGTCAGCGAGTTCAAGGCGGGGCTGCGCGTCACCACGCCGGAGGCGATGGACGTCGTCCGCATGGTGCTGGCGGGCCAGGTGCAGCGGGAACTCGTCGGCCTGCTCAACCAGCACGGCCCGCTCGCCGTCGGTATGACCGGCGAGGACGCCCACACCATCACCGCGACCCAGCACCGCCCGGTGATCGACGGCGAGTCCGTCGACATCGGGCGGGTCGGGGAGATCACCTCCATCGACACCGGAGCCATCCAGGCGCTGCTGGACGACGGCCGGATCCCGGTCGTCTCCTCCATCGCCCGCTCCGCGGAGGACAACCACGTCTACAACGTGAACGCCGACACCGCGGCCGCCGCCCTCGCCGCCGCGCTGAACGCCGAGACGCTGATGGTCCTCACCGATGTCGAGGGCCTCTACGAGGACTGGCCGAACAGCGACGACGTGATCAGCCGCCTCACCGCCACCGAGCTGGAGAAGCTGCTGCCCGACCTCTCCAGCGGCATGGTGCCCAAGATGCAGGGATGCCTCCACGCCGTACGCAACGGGGTCGAGACCGCCCGCGTCATCGACGGCCGGGTCCAGCACTCGATCCTGCTGGAGATCTTCACCGACGAGGGGATCGGCACCATGGTGGTGCCCGACCCGGCACCCGCCGCAGAGGACGACGCCGAGGGGGAGTCATGAGCAACGAGGAGCTCACCCGGCGCTGGCAGGGCGCGCTGATGGACAACTACGGCACCCCGCAGCTGCCCCTGGTGCGCGGCGCGGGCGCCCGCGTGTGGGACGCGGAGGGCACCGAGTACCTCGACTTCGTCGGCGGTATCGCGGTCAACGCGCTCGGCCACGCCCACCCCGCCGTGGTCGAGGCCGTCGCCACGCAGATCGCCTCCCTCGGCCATGTCTCCAACCTCTTCACCGCCGAGCCGCCCGTCGCGCTCGCCGAACGGCTCCTCCAGCTCTTCGGCCGGAAGGGCAGGGTCTACTTCTGCAACTCCGGCGCCGAGGCCAACGAAGCCGCGTTCAAGATCGGCCGGCTGACCGGGCGTATGCACATGGTCGCCACGGACGGCGGTTTCCACGGCCGCACCATGGGAGCCCTCGCCCTGACGGGCCAGCCCGCGAAGCGGGAGCCGTTCCTGCCGCTGCCCGGCGACGTCACGCACGTGCCGTACGGCGACGCCGAGGCCCTGCGGGCCGCGGTCACGACCGACACCGCCCTCCTGGTCATCGAGCCCGTGCAGGGCGAGAACGGCGTCGTCGTCCCGCCGAAGGGCTACCTGGAGGCAGCCCGGGAGATCACCCGGGCCACCGGCACCCTCCTCGTCCTGGACGAGGTCCAGACCGGGATCGGGCGCTGCGGCCACTGGTTCGAGCACCAGGCCCACCAAGGGGTCGAGCCGGACGTCGTCACGCTGGCCAAGGGCCTCGGCGGCGGACTGCCCATCGGCGCCACCGTCGCGTTCGGCGCGGCGGCCGACCTGCTGAAGCCGGGGCGGCACGGTACGACGTTCGGCGGCAACCCCGTCGCCTGCGCCGCCGGGCTCGCCGTCCTGGACACCCTCGCCGCCGACGGCGCCCTGGACCGGGTGAAGCGGCTCGGCGAGAAGATCAGGAACGGCGTCGAGGGCCTCGGGCACCCGCTGGTCTCCCACGTCCGCGGCTCCGGACTGCTGCTGGGTATCGTGCTCACCGGGCCCCTCGCACCACAGGTGCAGCAGGCGGCTCAGGGAGCCGGACTCCTGGTGAACGCGCCCGCCCCCGATGTCGTACGGCTCATGCCGCCGCTGATCATCGGTGACTCGGAGGCGGACGCGTTCCTGCGGATTCTTCCGGGAGCCCTCGACGCGGCTTACGGGGACGGACGAACCGGAGAATGAGGCCACGACGATGACCGAGGCGCACGAGACCGACCACGGCGGGCCGTCGGTGCCGCAGACCCGCACGGCGCGCCACCGCAGGATCGTGGACATCCTGAACCGGCAGCCGGTGCGGTCGCAGAGCCAGCTCGCCAGGCTCCTCGCCGACGACGGGCTGAGCGTCACCCAGGCGACCCTCTCCCGCGACCTGGACGAACTGGGCGCGGTGAAGATCCGCAACACCGGCGGCGAGCTGATCTACGCGGTGCCCAGCGAGGGCGGCTTCCGCACCCCGCAGGCGCCGCTCGGCGGCTCGGCCAAGGAGGAGCGGATGCGCCGGCTCTCCGCGGAGCTGCTGATCTCCGCGGAGGCCTCGGCCAACCTCGTGGTGCTGCGCACCCCGCCGGGCGCCGCGCAGTTCCTCGCCTCGGCCATCGACCAGGCCGAACTCCAGGCGATCCTCGGCACGATCGCGGGCGACGACACGCTGATGCTCATCAGCCGCGACCCGGCCGGCGGGCAGGCGCTGGCCGACCATCTGCTGCGGCTGGCGCAGAACGACGCCTGAGAGCCTGTCGGGTGACCTCTGCTCGAGCGGCCACGCCCCGGCACGCACGCTTCCCGCGTTGCCGAAACGCCCACGTAGCTCCGCTACGAGGGAATTCCGGCGCCTTGAACCGCACGCACCGGACCGCGTCCGCTATTCGACTCAGGTCGCCCGACAGGCTCTGAGCCGCCCGGCGCCGGTCAGTACCGGGTGATCGCGGTCGGGCCCGACCGGGTCCCGACCGCGATGTGCGGCCGGCGGGCCGGGTCGGCCCAGGCCAGGATCCGCTCCATGGCGGCCCCGGGCACCGACACGCAGCCGGCCGTCGCCCCCCGGCCGTCGACGTGGAGGAAGATCCCGGCGCCCCGGCCGCGTACCGGCCGCCGGTAGTTGAAGCCGATCACGAGGGCGCGGGCGTACTGCGTCCCGTACGAGGCGAGGTGTTCGGACTCCTCGGCCCGGCAGTCGTCCGGCCGCGGTTCCACCCAGCGGTTGTACGCGCGCGAGGCGTTGTCCTGGCACCACCACGACAGGTCTCCGACCCGGCGGTACGGATAGCGGGTACCCGGCCGGGCGGGCTCGGTGCCGAAGGCGAACGGCAGGTCGTACAGGCCGGTGGGGGTGGTGTTCGTGCCCTGCGTGCGGGTGTCCCCCTCGGCCAGGCCGTTCGCGCCGAAGCGTGCGGGGGCCGAACCGGCCGCCACCCACCCGCCCCGACGGCGGTCCCACCAGGTGAGCGTGCCGGTGGTGGAGCCCGTGGCGGGTGCCTCGGCGGTGATCAGCTGCGTTCCGCCGCCCGTGTCGGCCAGCCGGGCGGGCAGGGGTGGCGGGCCGGCGGGCCGCGCCGCCAGGGAACCGGCCAGCGCCAGCAGGACGACCGCGGTCACCAGGTGTCTGCGCATGCTCCGGACCGTACGGCGGGCGGCGGCGGAAGACCCCCGCGTCTGCTCCGGACGGCCCAGTGCTTCATCCGGCGGCCGGTGGGGCGGGCATCGCGGGCAGCGGCAGGGGCAGACCCGGCAGCCCGTCGATGCTGGTCGCGATGTGGTCCTTCTTCCGGAAGTAGGCGCCCAGGCTGTCGTCGTCCTCGCGCCGGAAGCGGTCCGCGTGCAGGGTGCGCTCCTCGTCGTAGGTCATGAACGGCACCGCGTACCCACAGGTGTCCCGGACCAGTTCGGCCGTCACCAGGATCACCGCACGAAGCCCGTGCGCGGCCGGGTCGGCCGTCGGGAAGTGGGCGAGCAGCCCGGGGAACCGGGGGTCGTCACGGAAGACGGGCTCACCGCGCCCGTGCACCCGGACGATGTTCGGCGGGCCCTGGAAGGCGCACCACATCAGCGTGATGCGCCCGTTCTCGCGGAGGTGCGCGACGGTCTCGGCGTTACTGCCGGCGAAGTCGAGGTAGGCCACGGTCCGTTCGTCGAGGACGGCGAACGAACCCCTGATCCCCTTCGGGGAGAGATTGACGGTGCCGTCGCCGTCCAGGGGCGCCGTCGCGGTGAAGAACAGGGGCTGCTCCTCGATGAAGGCCCTGAGCCGTCCGTCGATGCGTTCGTATGTCTTTCCCATGGGCGCATTGTCCCCTGGCCGGCCGGTCGCGGCCGGGCGTTCGGCACTCCTGGACCGGTTCTCGCGCGTGGGCGCGCTGGGGGTGTGCGCCGGGCGCCGCTCGCACGAGCCTCCTGTTTCCGGCCGACCTCTGCGCGGCCCCGGCCGGCAGCTTTGACAAAACATACGGTGCGCCGCATAGTTATGCTATTCGTGATCGCGCCGTGAGGCGGACGCACATCCCTTGCACCCCCGAGGAGCACCGCAGTGAGCAACGGCACCGGTAAGAGCGACGTACGCCTCTGGGGTGGCCGCTTCGCCGACGGCCCGGCCGAGGCCCTGGCCAAGCTGTCCGCCTCCGTCCACTTCGACTGGCGGCTCGCCCCCTACGACATCGCGGGCTCCCGTGCCCACGCCCGTGCGCTGCGCGCGGCGGGTCTGCTCACCGGGGACGAGCTGACCCGCATGATCGCCGGACTGGACGCGCTCGAGGCCGATGTCGCCGACGGCTCGTTCACCGGCACCGTCGAGGACGAGGACGTCCACACCGCCCTGGAGCGCGGCCTGCTGGACCGCCTCGGCCCGGACCTCGGCGGCAAACTGCGGGCCGGCCGCTCCCGCAACGACCAGATCGCCACGCTCTTCCGGATGTACCTGCGCGACCACGCCCGGACCATCGGCGGGCTGATCGCCGAACTCCAGGACGCGCTGGTCGGCCTCGCCGAGGCGCACCCGGACGTGGCCATGCCCGGCCGCACCCACCTCCAGCACGCCCAGCCCGTCCTCTTCGCCCACCACGTCCTGGCGCACGCCCAGGCACTGGGCCGGGACGCCGAGCGGCTGCGCCAGTGGGACGAGCGGACGGCGGTCTCCCCGTACGGCTCCGGCGCGCTGGCCGGATCGTCCCTCGGGCTCGACCCCGAGGCGGTCGCGGCCGAGCTCGGCTTCGAGAACGGCTCCGCCGCCAACTCCATCGACGGCACCGCCTCCCGCGACTTCGCCGCCGAGTTCGCGTTCGTCACCGCGATGATCGGCGTCAACCTCTCGCGGATCGCCGAGGAGGTCATCATCTGGAACACGAAGGAGTTCTCCTTCGTCACCCTCCACGACGCCTTCTCCACCGGGTCGTCGATCATGCCGCAGAAGAAGAACCCGGACATCGCCGAGCTGGCGCGCGGCAAGTCCGGCCGCCTCATCGGCAACCTGACCGGCCTGATGGCGACGCTGAAGGCACTTCCGCTCGCGTACAACCGTGACCTGCAGGAGGACAAGGAGCCGGTCTTCGACTCCTGCGACCAGCTCGAGGTCCTGCTGCCCGCCTTCACCGGAATGATGGCCACGCTCACCGTCAACCGGGAGCGCATGGAGGAGCTGGCCCCGGCGGGCTTCTCGCTCGCCACGGACATCGCCGAGTGGCTGGTCAAGCAGGGCGTCCCGTTCCGTGTCGCGCACGAGGTCGCCGGCGAGTGCGTACAGGTGTGCGAGCAGCAGGGGATCGAGCTCGACGAACTGACGGACGAGCAGTTCACGAAGATCTCCGAGCACCTCACCCCGGAGGTCCGTACGGTCCTCGACGTGCGGGGCGCCCTCGCCTCGCGTGACGGCCGCGGCGGCACGGCTCCCTCGGCCGTCGCCGTCCAGCTCGCCGAGGTGAAGGCCGGCCTGGCGGCACAGCACGCCTGGGCTACCGCGCGCGGGTGACCGGGAGGCATCGCGGGCCGCCTTTTCGGGAAGGCGTCGGAAACCGACCCAGAGGAGCCCGCGATGCCCTTCGCCCGCCTGAACCGAGCGACCACCCCGACCGCCCACATCGGGCTGGGCCTGGCAGCCGTCGGCAGGCCCGGCTACATCAACCTTCACCGTGACCGGGACCTGCCCGCCGACCGCAGCGTGGACGTGCTGCGGGCCCGCACCCACGAACTGCTGGAAGCGGCCTACGCGCAGGGGGTGCGCTACTTCGACGCGGCCCGCTCCTACGGCCGTTCGGAGGAATTCCTCGCCGACTGGCTGACCGCCCGGCCGGACGTGACGGACGTCGTGATCGGCAGCAAGTGGGGATACGCCTACACGGCCGACTGGCGTGTCGACGCCGAGGCGCACGAGGTGAAGGACCACAGCCTCGCCATGTTCGAGCGCCAGCGCGCCGAGACCGCCGCGCTGCTCGGCGACCGGCTCGACCTCTACCAGATCCACTCGGTGACGGCCGACAGTCCCGCGCTGGGCGACAAGGAGCTGCACGCCCGGCTGGCCGCGCTGGCCGCCGAGGGCACCACCGTCGGCGTCTCCACGAGCGGCCCCGGCCAGGCGGACGCCATCCGGGCCGCCCTCGCCGTGACGGTGGACGGTGAGCCCCTCTTCCGTACCGTGCAGGCCACCTACAACGTCCTGGAGACCTCCGCCGGACCGGCCCTCGCCGAGGCGCACCAGGCGGGGGTCACCGTCATCGTCAAGGAGGCCATGGCCAACGGCCGGCTCGCCGGCGCGGAGGCCCCGGCCGTCGTACGGGAGATCGGCGCCGAGGCCGGACTGGACGCGGACGCCGTCGCCCTGGCGTTCGTGCTCCACCAGCCCTGGGCGGGCGTCGTCCTGTCAGGAGCGGCCACGGTCACCCAGCTCGCCGGTAATCTGCACGCCCCCGTCCTCGACCTCGACGAGGGCCGGCTGGACCGTCTGGACGCCCTGGTCGAGGAGCCGGAGGCGTACTGGCGCCACCGTTCCTCGCTGCCCTGGAGCTGATCCGCCTCACACCCAGCCGGCGAGCACGTCGAAGTCCGGCCGCACCAGCCCCACCCGGGGATCGATCCGCCGCAGCAGGGCACGCCCCGGGTGGTGCGCGGCGACCCACGCCCTGTCCGGGCCGGTGATCTCGTCGTCGACCCAGGCGAACGGCCGCCCGGCCGCGTACGCGACGACGTGCCGCGTCTTCCATGACGTTCCGTCCGCGCTGACGGCGGCTATCTCGGGCCAGTCGATGTACGGCAGCGGTGGCAGACCGAGGTGCGGGCCGATCCACTTGTTCGCCTCGGCCTTCCAGGTGGTCGCCCAGACGAGTTCGTACCGGTCGGTCAGCGTCAGCAGTTCGTCGCCGTGCTCCGGATTCAGCAGGACCGGCAGCGGCGGCCCCGCCGTCCACCCCGTCGGCCGCACGAGGTGCCGCCGGTACCCCTGGGGTGTCCTGCGGCAGGGCAGCGCCGCGTACGGGTTGAGCGGGCCGTCGACGTCGAGCAGCAGCAGCGGCTTCATGGCGTCATGGTGCCCCGGGGCGGCACGTGAGGCGACGCCATGGCGATGAGACACGCATGTCTCATCTGGGTTAATCTCGTCTCATGACTCTCGACCGCGAGCAGGTGCTGCGCAGCGCAGCCGCCCTGCTGTCCCGCAGATCCACCGCGACCATGGACGAGGTCGCCAAGGCCGCGGGCATCGGCCGCGCCACCCTGCACCGGCACTTCGCCGGCCGGGACGCCCTGGTCAGGGCGTTGGAGGACCTCGGTATCCGGGAGTTCGAAGCCGCGCTGGACGCCGCCGCCCTCGACGAGGGCAGCGCCGAGGAGGGGCTGCGGCGGCTCGTCGCCGCCGTCGAGCCCGGCGCCGGACTGCTGGCCTTCCTCGTCACCGAGAACCAGCTCTTCGAGGGCGACCAGGTCAACGAGGGGTGGAACCGGCTCGACGCCCGCGTCTCCGCCTTCTTCCGGCGCGGCCAGGAACGCGGCGAGTTCCGCATCGACCTCACCCCCGCCTGGCTGACCGAGGCGCTGTACGGCCTGATCGGGACGGGGGCGTGGGCCGTCCAGGCCGGGCGGGTCGCCGCGCAGGACTTCCCGTACATGATCGTCGAGTTGCTGCTCGGCGGAGCACGCCGGAGCGTGGAGAAGTGACGAGCACCCCCCAGCACCCGAAGACACCGGACGGCCTCCACCATCCCGGGCGGTGGATCGCCCTGGCGGTCCTCGTCCTCGCCGTGCTCCTGGTGGCCGTCGACGCCACCGTCCTCGGTCTGGCGACCCCCTTCCTCAGCGAGGACCTCGAGCCGACCGGCACCCAGCTGCTCTGGATCGGCGACGTCTACTCCTTCGTGATCGCCGGACTCCTCGTCTCGATGGGCAGCCTCGGTGACCGCATCGGCCGAAAGAAGCTGCTGCTGACCGGGGCGACCGCCTTCGGCGCGGTCTCGGTGCTCAACGCGTACGCGAGCACGCCGGAGATGATGATCCTGGCCCGCGCGCTGCTCGGCGTGGCGGGCGCCACCCTGATGCCGTCCACGCTCGCCCTGATCCGCAACCTCTTCCACGACCCCCGCGAGCGCAGCCTCGCCGTCGGCATCTGGGGCGCGATGGCCGCGGCGGGCGCCGCCGTCGGGCCGGTCGTCGGCGGCCTGCTGCTGGAGCACTTCTGGTGGGGCTCGGTCTTCCTGATCAACCTGCCGGTGATGGCGGTGCTCGTCGCCGTCGGCATCAAGATGATCCCCGAATCGAAGAACCCGGCACCCGGCCCCTGGGACCTGCCCAGCGTGGGGCTCTCCCTCGTCGGCATGTTCGGCATCGTCTACGCCGTCAAGGAGGCCGCCGCACACGGCATCGGCTGGGAGGTCGCCGTCTCGGCCGTCTGCGGTGCGGCGGCCCTCGTCTGGTTCGTACGCCGTCAGCTCAAGCTGCCCGCCCCGCTCCTGGACATGCGGCTCTTCCACCACCGGGGCTTCTCCGGCGCCGTGCTCGCCGATCTGCTGACCATCCTGGGGCTGTCCGGGCTCGTCTTCTTCCTCTCCCAGTTCCTCCAGCTGGTCCAGGGACGCGGACCGCTGGAGGCCGGTCTCGCCGAGCTCCCGGCGGCCGTCGGCGCGGTGACCGCGGGCCTCTCGGCGGGGACGGTCGCGCGCCGCTACTCGGTGCGCTCGGTCGTCTCCGGCGGTCTCGCGGCGATCGGTGCGGCGCTCGCCGTGGTCACCGTGATCCACAAGGAGACCGGCTACCCGCTGATCGGGACGCTGCTCCTCGTCGTGGGGGTCGGCGCGGGATTCGCCTTCACCGTCACCTCGGACGTGATCCTCTCCAGCGTCCCCAAGGAACAGGCCGGGTCCGCCTCCGCCGTCTCCGAGACGGCGTACGAACTCGGGGCCGCCCTCGGGATCGCCCTGCTCGGCTCCATCGTCACGGGCGTCTACCGGGGCTTCGGCACCCCCGAGGGCGTCTCGGCGGCCGTCGAGAAGGCGGCCCACGAATCGCTCGGCGGCGCCGTCGAGGCGGCCCAGCGCCTCCCCGCTCCCCAGGGCGGCGAACTGGTCCTCGCGGCCCAGGAGGCGTTCGTCAACGGACTTCGGGTGTCGGCGGCCGTCGGCGCCGTGGTGCTCCTGGCCACCGCCACGGCCGCGTGGCACCTGCTGCGGGGGCAGAAGCTGGAGGAGGGCATCATCCCCGACGAGTGACAGGGCGTCCCCCGCCCCGTGCCCGGGCCGCGGTACGAGGAAGGGCCCGTACCCGCCTCGCACGGCGGATACGGGCCCCTCCTCGCACCGTTCAGGCGGCCTTGGCCTTCGTGGCGTAGATGTCGACGTACTCCTGGCCGGACAGCCGCATCACCTCGGCCATCACCGAGTCCGTCACCGCCCGCAGTACGTAGCGGTCGCGGTCCATGCCCTCGTAGCGCGAGAACTCCATCGGCTCACCGAAGCGGACCGTGACCTTGCCGGGGCGGGGCAGCCCCGCGCCGCCCGGCTGCAGCTTGTCCGTGCCGATCATCGCGAACGGCACGACCGGTGCGCCCGTCATCAGCGTCAGCCGCGCGATGCCCGTACGGCCCCGGTAGAGCCGGCCGTCGGGGGAGCGGGTGCCCTCCGGGTAGATCGCGAAGGCGTTGCCCTCGTCCAGCACCCGGCGGCCCGTCATCAGCGCCGCGACACCGCCGCGGCCGCCGTCCCGGTCCACCGGGATCATTCCGCAGCCCGTGAAGAACCACGCCATCAGACGGCCCTTGAGTCCCTTGCCGGTGACGTACTCGTCCTTGCCGATGTAGAACACCGGACGGTCGCAGCAGATCGGCATGATCATCGAGTCGATGAAGGTCAGATGGTTGCCCGCGAGAATCACCGGCCCCGTCCCCGGGATGTTCTCGGCGCCTTCCACCTGCGGGCGGAACATCAGACGCAGGATCGGTCCGAGCACTGCCTTGATGACCGTGAGTCGGGACAACGCATCCTCCGGTGTCGTGGCCGGGCCGGCCGGGTCGGGTTTCGTAAGGGTATGTGCAGGTGAGGACGATACTCGCGGGTACTGCCCGATCGCACATCGGGTTCACGGAGCGGATACCCGGTGTTGACGCGCGTTTCCGCCATGTTCGCCCAGGGGCTGCCCCACCGACGGCACGGCTGCCTACGATCGGGCCTCGCTCGACACGATGCCAGACATCCCACCCGAGGAGCATTCATGACAGAGCGCGCGCGGACGAGTCCCGGCCGACGGAGCCTTCTGGGGGCCGCAGTCCTCGGCACGGCGGCCCTCGGACTGCCCGCCACGGCCGGCGCCGCCGAGCGGGGCGCGGACGGACGGTCCGGCGGTCACGGTTCGTACCGGGACCTGCCCGTGCCGACCGTCATCGGCCACCGGGGAGCCAGCGGCTACCGCCCCGAACACACCCTCGGCTCGTACCGGCTGGCCCTGGACATGGGCGCGCACATCGTCGAGCAGGACCTGGTGCCGACCAAGGACGGCCACCTCGTCTGCCGCCACGAGAACGACATCACCGGTACCACGGACGTCGCGGCGCACCCCGAGTTCGCGAGCCGCAGGACCACGAAGAAGATCGACGGTGTGTCGCTCACCGGCTGGTTCACCGAGGACTTCACCCTCGCCGAACTGAAGACGCTCCGGGCGAAGGAACGCATCCCCGGCACCCGCCAGGAGAACACGCTCTACGACGGACGCTGGGAGATCCCCACCTTCGAGGAGGTCCTGCGCTGGGCCGACGAGGAGGGCCGCAGGCGCGGCAGGCCCGTCTGGCTGTACGTCGAGACCAAGCACCCCTCCTACTTCCGCGGCATCGGGCTCGCACTGGAGGAGCCGCTCGCCCGGCTGCTGCGCCGCCACAACCGGCACCGGGCGCACTCCCCGCTGATCCTTCAGTCCTTCGAACCCAGCTCGATACAGCGCCTGGCCGGGCTCGTCGCCACCCCGCGTGTCGTCCTGCTGTCCGGAGCGGGGGAGCGGCCCTGGGACTTCGTCGAGGCCGGTGACCCGCGCACCGTCGCCGACCTGGTGACGCCCGCCGGGCTGACGTGGATCGCGTCCTTCGCCCAGGGCATCGGCCCGACGCTCGACCTGGTCATCCCCCGGGACGGGTCCGGCCGGCTGACCACGCCCACCACCCTGGTGCACGACGCGCACGCGCGGGGCCTGATCCTGCACCCGTACACCATGCGCAACGAGAACACCTTCCTGCCGGTGGACTTCCGGCGCGGTACGGACCCCACCGCGTACGGCGACGCGTTCGGCGCCCTGCGCACCTACTTCGGGACGGGCATCGACGGCATCTTCGCCGACAACCCGGACACCGCCCTGCTCGCGGCGTCGGACTTCGCCGAGGGCTGAGCCTGTCTGACCGTGCGCGTCGTCGCCCGGAGGGCGGCCTCGCGGCGTCAGGTGCGTGCTCCCGGCGTGCCGGGCGTCGAGCCTCGTACTGGATGTACTCGGCTCGGCGCCCGGTGCGGCGAGAGTGCGTGCACGGTGTCGCGAGGCAGACGGGAATTGTCGGACAGGCGCCAGGCCCACGCGTCAGCCGCCCGGCCCCCGTGCCCCGGTCGGGTGGAGCTCCCCGCGCACGGCAACCGGCCCCGTACGGGGAGCGTTGACCGGGCATGACGCTTCCCGAACGTGCTTCCCAGCCCCCGGACACCTCCCGCCGGGCCACCGTCCACGCCCTGCGCCCCCTGGTGCGCGCGGAGGCGGAGGCCGAGGCCGCGGCCGCCGGGATCGAGGCCGCCGACCTCGAACAGACCGTCTGGGTGCGCTTCCTGGAGCGCCCGGCCGGCCGGGGGACGCCCCAGGACCCCGCCCGCTGGGTCCGCGCCGCCGTCCGGGCGGCGGCGCGTGAGGCCCGCCGCAGCTCCCGTCACGAGCACGCCTACCCCGCCGGTGACGCCCCGGGCGACTGGAGCGGCTGCCCCGAGCGGATCACCCTGGGCGCCGACGAACGCCGGGCGCTGCGCGCCGCGGTGGGACGGCTGCCCGGCAGATGCCCCCGGCTGTTGGAGGCGATGCTCGCCCCCCACGACCCGACCTACCGGCAAATCGCAGGGGAGTTGGGTATGTCACAGGGGAGTTTGGGACCGATGCGTTCCCGATGCCTTGGATGTCTGCGCAGAATGCTCGCGGCGGAGGTTGTAGCTCCTGACCCGAGGGGAATGGAGCGGTAGACAACCGGCGGAGCGGGTGAGCGGGAGGCATGCACACATGGGCATGAGCGTGACCATCTCGGCGGCGACAGCGCAGGACGCCGAGCAGATCTTCAGGCTCCAGTACCTCTGTTTCCAGAGCGAGGCGGAGCTCTACGGCAACTACCGGATCGACCCGCTCGTCCAGAGCTTCGACTCGGTCCGCGACGAAGTCGCCACCGATCTGGTCTATGTGGCCCGGCTCGGCGACGAAGTCGTCGGCTCGGTACGCGGCTTCACCGACAAGGACGGCACCGGCAGGATCGGCAAGCTCTGCGTCCATCCCCGCCTCCGGGGCCACGGACTCGGTACCCGTCTGCTGCGCGCCGCGGAGTCCGGTCTGACGGACGGCCGTTCGGCCACCCGCTTCCGGCTGCACACGGGGGAGCGCAGCGAGGGCAATCTGCGGCTCTACCGCAAGGCCGGATACGCCCGGGTGGGCAACACCACCGGCGAGGACGGCGTCCGGCTGGTCCTGCTCGAGAAGGACGCCACCGCACCGGCGTACATCGCCAGCGCCTGAACGCCCGCCGGGTGGCCCGCCGCCGGAGGGTGGCCTCCCGACGGCGGGCGAAGGGCCGGGGGACTCAGGCGGTCCGCGCGCGGCGGAGCCACATCATCCCGGTGACCGGCAGGATCACCGGGATGAACAGGTAGCCCATGCCGAAGTCCGACCAGACGGTGGCGTCCTGGAACGCGGACGGCTCCGCCAGCGTCCACGTCCCGACGACCAGCACCCCCGCGAGCTCGGCGGCGCAGCACACCAGTGCCGCCCTGCGCGCCTTCTCGCCGCCCCGCACCAGCGAGTACGTGATGAAGCCGTACACGACGGCGGCGACGGCCGAGAGCACGTACGCCAGGGGCGCGCGGCCGAAGTCCAGGATCATCTGGACGACCGCGCGGGAGGCGGCCGCCACGGTGAACACCCCGTAGAACCAGACCAGTACGCGCCCCGGCCCCGTGCCGAGTTCGAACTGCTGCTTCGGCCGGGTCCGAGGGCCCGCGGCCGTCCCGGTGCGGTCGGTGTCGGTCACGGTCAGCTTCCCCAGATGTCGTAGAGCCGCACTTCGAGGACGGCCAGCACCACCGCGCCCGCCGCCACGGTCACCGACCCCCAGCGGGTCCGCTCCGTCAGTGACAGGAAGCCCGCCGCGGGCACGGCCGCGAAGGAGCCGATCAGATAGGCGATGAAGATCGTCATGCCCTGGTCCGGCCGCTCGCCCCGGGCGAGTTGCACGATCCCCACCACGAGCTGGGCCAGTGCCAGCACGGAGACGACCGCCATCCCGATGAAGTGCCAGTCCTTGGTGGGCTGGTCCCGGTAGGCGGCCAGTCCGCACCAGGCGGCGAGGGCGAGCGCGGTCACGGCGACCGCGACCGTCAGGGCGTCAAGCATGACCCGAGGGTATTACGTACCGCGGGTACCGCCGCGTGCGCCCCTGGCGGAGGGCCGGACGGCGGGCGCACGGGGGATCGTGGCCTTGGCCACAGCCGCCCTGAGCGGGGCACCGGGGAGCACCGGGCGGGCGGAGCGCTCCGTTTCGTATCACCGCAGGTCACACGGGTGAGGTGGCTGCCCGTGGCGCGGCGGCCCGGAAGTCCACGGCTGTCCGCTATACGGACAGCGGGGCGTGGCGGAACGTTACGTCTGTTTTACTTGGCCCATGACCACGACGAGCTACCGCAGCCCTGCGACCGAGGCGATCACCGCGCCCGGTGCTCGTTGTATGTGTCGAATGCGCGCCCTCTGAGGGCCCCCGCCGATCCTCGCGCCCCGAAGCGAGATTGAGCCACGTGCCGTCCGCACACCGGCGGAACGAGCGCGCCCCGGCATGCCGCGCCCGGCCGCCCGGCCGTGCCGAGCCTCCCACCGGCCGACCCCTGAGAACAGTCTCAGCAGACGAATGCCCCGTGCCCGGCGGACACCGCGCCGCGCACTCGACAGTGACGGAAACCCTGTGATCACCACTTCGGGCCTCACGAAGGTCTACCAGTCACGCGGCCGCGAGGTCACCGCCCTGGACGGCGTGGACCTGCACGTCCGCGAGGGAGAGGTCTTCGGCGTCATCGGACAGAGCGGCGCCGGCAAGTCCTCCCTCATCCGCTGCGTCAACCTGCTGGAACGCCCCACCTCCGGCACCGTGACGGTGGCCGGCCAGGACCTCACCGCCCTCGCCGGCCGCGGCCGGCGCGCCGGCAGGGAGCTCCGGCAGGCGCGCAGCCGCATCGGCATGGTCTTCCAGCACTTCAACCTGCTCGACTCGCGGACCGTCCGCGGCAACGTCGAACTGCCCCTGGAGATCCTCGGCGTCTCCGGACAGGCCCGCACCCGCAAGGCCCTCGAACTGCTGGACCTCGTGGGCCTGGCCGACAAGGCGAAGGCCTACCCCGGGCAGCTCTCCGGCGGTCAGAAGCAGCGCGTCGGCATCGCCCGCGCCCTGGCCGGCGACCCCAAGGTGCTCCTCTCCGACGAGGCGACCTCCGCCCTCGACCCCGAGACCACCCGCTCCGTCCTGCAGCTCCTGCGCGACCTCAACCAGGAACTCGGCCTGACCGTCCTGCTCATCACGCACGAGATGGACGTCGTCAAGACCGTCTGCGACTCTGCCGCCCTCATGAAGCAGGGACGCGTCGTCGAGTCGGGCACGGTCGGCACACTTCTGGCCACCCCCGGCTCCGAACTGGCCCACGAGCTGTTCCCCGTCGGCGGCACGGCCTCCGGACCCGACCGCACCGTCGTCGACGTCACCTTCCACGGCGAGGCGGCCGCCCGCCCGGTGATCTCCCAGCTCTCCCGCACGTACAACATCGACATCTCGATCCTGGGTGCCGCGATGGACACCGTCGGCGGCAGGCAGATCGGCCGGATGCGCATCGAGCTGCCCGGCCGCTTCGAGGAGAACGTCGTGCCCATCGGCTTCCTGCGCGAGCAGGGCCTGCAGGCCGAGATCGTCGACGGCGAGCCCGCCGGCGCCACCGGCATCCCCACCCCGGCATCCGCACCGCTCACCAAGGAGGTGGCGAAGTGACCTGGTCCGAAATGCAGCCACTGCTCACGCAGGGAACCGTCGACACCCTCTACATGGTGCTCTGGTCCACCCTCGTCACCGTCGCCGGCGGGCTGCCGCTCGGCATTCTGCTCGTCCTCACCGACAAGGGAGGACTGCTGCAGAACACCGTGGTGAACAAGGTCGTCGGCGTGATCGTGAACATCGGCCGCTCGTTGCCGTTCATCATCCTGCTGATCGCCCTGATCCCCTTCACCACCTGGGTCGTCGGCACCTTCATCGGCCCGTCCGCCATGATCGTTCCGCTCGCCGTCGGCGCCATCCCCTTCTTCGCGCGGCTCGTCGAGACGGCGGTGCGCGAGGTCGACCACGGCCTGGTCGAGGCGGTCCAGTCGATGGGCGGATCCATCCCCACGATCGTCCGCAAGGTCCTCCTGCCCCAGGCCCTGCCCTCGCTCGTCTCCGGTGTCACCACCACCGTCATCGTGCTCATCGGCTACTCGGCGATGGCCGGTGCGGTCGGCGGCGAAGGGCTCGGCTCCAAGGCCGTGACGTACGGATTCCAGCGCTTCGACAACCAGTTCATGCTCGTCACCGTCGCGCTCCTGATCCTCATCGTGACCGTGATCCAGCTGATCGGCGACGGAGCCGTACGCCTGCTGGCCCGCCGGGGCCGCACCACCTCCTGAACCCACCCCCCCAGAAGCCCGAACTCCTTGTCCGGGCGCGTCACCTTCACCATCGAAAGAGGCACTCTTCGTGCGTAGGAACATCAAGATCACCGCTGCGGCCGCAGCGACCGCCGCCCTCGCCCTGGGCCTCAGCGCCTGCGGTACGGACTCCGACCCCGCCGCCAAGAGCGGGACCGGCGCGGACGCCGACACCTCCAAGGCCCTCGTCGTCGCCGCGTCCCCGACGCCCCACGCCGACATCCTCGAGTACGTCAAGAAGAACCTGGCGCAGAAGGCCGGTCTCAAGCTGGAGATCAAGGAGTTCACGGACTACGTCCTGCCGAACACCGCCACCGAGAACGGCCAGGTCGACGCCAACTTCTTCCAGCACAAGCCCTACCTCGACGACTTCAACAAGAAGAACGGCACCCACATCGTGCCGGTGGTCAACGTGCACCTGGAGCCGCTCGGCCTCTACTCCAAGAAGGCCAAGAACATCAAGGACATCAAGGCCGGGCAGACCGTCGCCGTGCCCAACGACACCACCAACGAGGGCCGCGCGCTCCAGCTCCTCGCCCAGAACGGCCTGATCACCCTCAAGGCGGGCGTCGGCACCAGTGCCAAGCTCAGCGACATCACGGACAAGAAGGGCCTGGAGCTCAAGGAGCTGGAGGCCGCGACCGTGCCCCGCGCCCTGAACGACGTCGACGCCGCAGTCGTCAACGGCAACTACGCCATCGAGGCCGGCCTGAAGCCGGGCAAGGACTCGCTGGCGCTGGAGAGCGCCGACAACAACCCGTACGCCAACTTCCTCGCCGTCAAGGAGGGGAACGAGAAGGACGCCCGCGTCCAGAAGCTCGCGAAACTCCTCAACTCGGACGAGGTCAAGAAGTTCATCGAGGACACCTACCAGGGCTCGGTCATCCCGGCCTTCGGGCCCCCCGCCGCATCCTGACACCTCACGGCACCCCGCCGGCCGAGCCCCGCCACCCGCACACGGTGCGCGGGGCTCCGCCGTCCCCGACCCGGCCATGCGCGGGACGGCCCCGATGCTGCATGCTGTGCCTTTACACGGTCTTCAGGCATGGAGCTGCGCATGACTACCACCTTCCCGTCCATCTCCATCAGCACGGACAGGTTGGTGCTGCGCCCCTTCGACATGGCCGACGTCCCCGCGTACATCGAGATGATGAACGACGACCTCGTCACCGCCTGGGTCGACGCACCGCACCCCTACACCCAGGTCGACGCCGAACGGTGGGTCCGCCGGATCGCCCCCGCCGAGCGCACCCAGGGCCACGGCATCGTCTTCGCCGTCACCGAGTTCCTCACCCAGCGCCTCGTCGGATCCGTCCGGCTCCTGAACACCGACTGGCGCACCCTGGCGGCGGAGGTCCGCTACATCACGGCACCCTGGGCGCGCGGCGAGGGGTACGCCACCGAGTCCGTGCTGGCCCTCGCCGAGTGGCTCTTCCGCGACCAGGCCTTCGAACGCATCGAACTGCGCACCCCCGCGGACAACACCGCTTCCCAGCAGGTCGCCCAGAAGCTGGGCTGCATCAGTGAGGGAGTCCTGCGCAACGCCCGGATAGCGCGGACCCGGACCGAGAACGGCACCGACGGCGGCTGGACCGACATCAGGACCGACCTCATCGTCTGGGGACTGCTGCCCGAGGACCTGGAGGGCGTCGCCGAGCAGCTCGCCGACGCGGGCGGTTACACCTACGACGACTGGCGCTGACCCGCACCCCGCTCTCCGGGCAGCCGCCGGTCGGACACGGGTACGGACCGGATACGCTCACCTTGCTCCGCCACGACCGCGCAGAGCTCCCGCCCGAGAAGACCTCTGGAGACACACGACGATGGCCGACCGGGTCACGGTGATCGGCTGGGACGGCTCGCCTCTGACCAGAGCGGCAACGGCCGCGCTCTCGGCCGCCACACTCGTCGCCGGAGCCGCCCACCACCTCGCACTCCCCGAAGTCCCGGAGCGCGCCGAACGCATCCGCCTCGGCAGCGTCGACCTGGCCGCACGCAGGATCGCCGGCCACCGCGGCAGCCCCGTGGTCCTCGCCGACGGCGACCCCGGCTTCTTCGGTGTCGTACGGACCCTGCGCGCACCCGAACACGGCCTCGAGGTCGAGGTGGTCCCCGCCGTCTCCTCCGTCGCCACCGCCTTCGCCCGCGCCGGCATGCCGTGGGACGACGCCCAGACAGTCGTCGCCCACCCGCGCACGCTGCGCCGCGCGGTCAACGTCTGCCGGGCCCACCACAAGGTCGCCGTGCTCACCTCCCCGGGGGCCGGACCCGCCGAACTCGCCCTGCTCCTCGACGGTGTTCACCGCACCTTCGTGATCTGCGAGGAACTGGGCACCGAGCGCGAACGCGTCACCGTACTCACCTCCGACAAGGTCGCCGACCACACCTGGCGCGACCCCAACGTCGTCATCGTCATCGGCAGCGGCCCCGAGACGTCCGGCGGAGCCTGGATCGGCGGACGCCGGCCCGACTGCGCCCGGGGCGTGCGCGGTTGGGCGCTGCCCGAGGCCGCCTTCGGCGCACCCGGCGCGCCCCGCGGCTCCGAGGAGCACGGCGAGGGCGAGTCGCCGGGTCTGCGCGCCGCCCAGTTGGCCCGCCTCGGCCCCCGCACCGGCGACCTGCTCTGGGACATCGGGTCGGGCGGCGGCGCCCTCGCGGTCGAGGCGGCCCGCTTCGGCGCCGCCGTACTGGCTGTCGACAGCGACCCGGACGCCTGCGCGCGTACGGCGGCGGCGGCCCGGGCCTTCCAGGTGCCCGTCCAGGTGGTCCGGGGCCAGGCACCGCACGTACTGGAGCGCCTGCCGGAACCGGACGTCGTGCGCATCGGCGGCGGGGGTGTCCCCGTCGTCACCGCGGTCGCGGACCGGCGGCCGGAACGCGTGGTCACCCACGCGTCGAACCGGGACGAGGCCGAGGCCCTCGGCGCGGCGCTCGCGGAGAACGGTTACACCGTCGAGTGCTCGCTGCTCCAGTCCGTCGAACTCGACACCTCCGCCTGGACCGAGCGCGAACGTTCCGTCGTCTTCCTGCTCTCCGCAGTGCGTTCCGACCTCGCCCCCTGAGGTGTCCCGGCCGGGCGCGAGGTAGGCTGACCGATTGTTGTACCGCACCCGGCCGTTCGACGGTTCGTTCGTCAATGTCCGGAAAAGGGGACCCTTTTGGTCCGCGATGTGGTACGGCATCACCGGGGGACGCGCAACGTGGCGCAGTCCACAGCGAGCCGTGGCGGATCTGTCTGTCGCGGCGGCGAACGGCCGCGAGAATGTATACCGCCGCGCGCGTTTCGTGCCGCGCGGCGAGCCCGCTCGTTCTAGTCGACGAGCACCGGCGTGCCATGGTTCGGGCATCCCGGCGAAGGGCCGAAGGAGCACTGACGATGGGCGAGGGGTACGCATGACTGACACCGGCCAGATCCCGGGCGAGGGGCTGCCGGAGAACGCAGGCATGGTGGAGCAGCCGGGCGTCCCCGCCCCGGACGCGCACACCTTCCTCGAACCCTCCGAGCAGACGCCCGAGGACGACGACCTCCTCCTGATGCCGGCACCCCAGGGCGCGTGGAGCGACGCGCCGGCGGGCCAGCCCGAGCCGCAGCCGCGGGCCCACGCGCGGCCCCCGGCGGACCGGACCGCGGGCGGCGCCCACGGTTCGGGCACCACCGACGTCGGCGCGGTGCACATCCCGGCTCCCGCGCAGACGCCCGCCCAGGTGCCCGTTGCCGCCCACGCGGCTCCGGGGGCCCGGCGCCGCCAGCACCGGGGCCCCGCCTCTCCCGAGGCACCCTCCTACGGCGGCACGCCGAGCGGCGGAGTGGTGCGTTCCCTCGCGGACCGCGGCCCCGCCGGCGCACCGCAGAGCCCCACGCCCGTACGGCACGCGGGACCGCCGACGACAGGGCCCGAGCACTTCGGCCTCCCGGCCGACGACGCTTCCCAGCTGCCCGGCCCCCAGCTCGGGGAGATCCCGCCGCAGGGCGGGACGCCGTGGGGTGCCCAGCCGCCGGAGGCGGCCGCCCAGGCCGGACCGGCTGCCCCGGCCGGGCCCGAGGCCGGAGCACAGCCGGAGCCGGCCGTCCCGGCCGAGTCCGGGTTCATGGCGCCCGCCGAGCCGGCGGTCCACGCCGAGCCCGAGGTCGTGGCCGAGCCCGCGGTGGCTGCCCAGCCGGCCGTCCAGCCTGAGCCCGCGTTCGTGGCCGAGTCCGTGACGTCCGGCGAGTCGGCCGTCCCGGCCCAGCCCGAGGCCGTCGCGTCCGCCGAACCGGTGGCCGTCGCCCAGCCGGTGGCTGCCGCCGAACCGGCTCCCGCCGCCGAACCTGCCCCCGCTGCCGAGGCTGTGCCCGCTCCCGCCCCCACTCCCGCGCCGGCCGCGCCCGCAGAAACGGTCGTCCCTGAGCCGGTGGCCCCGGTGGCCCCGGTGGAGCCCGAGGCGGTCGATGAGTCCGCGGCGGAGCCGGTCGCGCCCGCAGTGGCGGGGGTCCCGGCCGCCCTCCCGGCCGAGATGCCCACGGAGGCAGCCGTCGCGACCGGGGACGAAGGCCCCCTCGCGCCCGTGGAGGTTCCCGTCCCGACGGCGGAGAACCTCGCCCCGACCACCGTGCCCCTCCCGCCGTCGGCACCCGCCGAGCCCGTGCTGCCGGAGGCCGGGGCTGCACCGGTGCAGGCCCAGCCCGTGGCCGACGCCGCACCGGAGTCTGCCGATCTCCCGGCCCCTCAGGCGGACGCGGTCGCCGAGGCAGCGCCGGTAGCCGAATCAGTGCCGGTCGCCGAGGACACCCCGCAGGCCCCGGTCGCCGTGGAGCCCTCCGCCGCTCCGGAGCCGGAGCCGGAGGCGCCCGTGGGGCAGGAGCCCGCCGCCCCCGTCGCGGCCCCCGAGCCCGAGCCCGAGCCCGCGGTGGATCCCGAGCCGACGTCGCCCGCCGCGCCGGAGCCCGTGGCCGAGGCCGCCCCCGTGGTCCCGGCCGAGCCCGTCGCGGAGCCCGAGCCCGTACCCGTACCGCAGGCGGATCTCCCGGCGCCCGCGGAGCCCGGGGCGGGAACCGGCCCCGAGACCGTCGAGACGCCGGAGGCCGAGGTGCGGGGGGCCGCGTCCCAGGAAGCCGGAGCCCCGCAGTCCGTGCCGTCCGAGGCCGGGGCACCGGCAACCGTGGCGCTCGCCCTGGAAGCCTCGGAGGCCGGTACCCCGGAACCCCAGGCCCCCGAGGCCGAGGACTCCCACGGCACGGCCGACGAGGCGCCCGCCACCGCGCCCGCCCCCGGATACGACGACGTCGAGCGCGAGGCCGTCCTGCGGGTCATGCGCGAGCGTCGCGACATCCGCAACGGCTTCCGCAGCGACCCCATCCCGCACGAGGTCCTGCTGCGCGTCCTCGAGGCCGCGCACACCGCACCGAGCGTCGGCCACTCGCAGCCGTGGGACTTCGTCGTCATCCGGTCCGCGGAGACGCGCCGGTCGATGCACGAACTCGCCCAGCGCCAGCGTGACGCCTACGCCAAGTCGCTTCCCAAGGCCCGGGCCAAGCAGTTCAAGGAACTGAAGATCGAGGCCATCCTCGACACCCCGGTCAACATCGTCGTCACCGCCGACCCCACCCGCGGCGGCCGCCACACCCTCGGCCGGCACACCCAGCCCCAGATGGCCCCGTACTCCTCCGCGCTCGCCGTCGAGAACCTCTGGCTCGCCGCCCGCGCCGAGGGCCTCGGCGTCGGCTGGGTCAGCTTCTTCGACGAGCGCGAGATGGTCCGCGCCCTGGGCCTGCCCGAGCACCTGGAGGTCGTCGCCTACCTGTGTGTCGGTTACGTCGACGAGTTCCCCGCGGAGCCCGAGCTGATGCAGGCGGGCTGGTCCAAGCGCCGCCCGCTGTCCTGGGTCGTCCACGAGGAGACGTACGGCCGGCGCGCCCTGCCCGGCGAGGAGCCGCACGACCTGCTCCAGGAGACCATCGCCACCATCCGCCCGCTGGACGCCAAGGCGCTGGGCGAGGCCTGGGAGCGCCAGAAGCGGATGACGAAGCCCGCCGGCGCGCTCGGCATGCTGGAGATCATCTCGGCGCAGCTGTCCGGACTCTCCCGGAAGTGCCCGCCGCCGATCCCGGAGCCGGCGGCGGTCGCGATCTTCGCCGGTGACCACGGGGTGCACGCCCAGGGTGTCACCGCGTGGCCGCAGGAGGTCACCGCGCAGATGGTCGCCAACTTCCTCGGCGGCGGCGCGGTCTGCAACGCCTTCGCCGCCCAGGTCGGTGCCGAGGTCTGCGTGGTCGACGTGGGCGTCGCCGCCGAACTGCCCGCCACACCCGGCCTGCTGCCGCGCAAGGTCCGGCCGGGAACGGCCGACTTCACCACCGGTCCCGCGCTCACCCGCGACGAGGTCCTCGCCGCGATCGAGGTCGGCATCGAGACCGCCCGCGATCTGGTCGCCGCGGGCAACAAGGGCCTGCTCACCGGCGAGATGGGTATCGCCAACACCACGGCGTCGGCGGCGCTGATCTGCGTGTACACCGGCATGGACCCGGCGGAGGTGACCGGTCGCGGCACCGGCATCAACGACGAGATGCACGCCCGCAAGGTCGACGTCGTCCGCCGGGGCCTGGAACTGCACCAGCCCGACCCCGCCGACCCGATCGGGGTACTGGCCGCGGTCGGCGGACTGGAGCACGCCGCGATGGCTGGCTTCCTGCTCGGCGGCGCCTCGCTGCGTACGCCCGTGATCCTGGACGGGGTGAGCGCCGGAGCCGCGGCCCTGGTCGCCCGGGCGATCGCCCCCGAGGCTCTGGCCGCCTGCATCGCGGGCCACCGCAGCGCGGAACCCGGCCACGTGGCCGCGCTCAACAAGCTGGGCCTGCGGCCGCTGGTCGACCTCGACCTCCGCCTCGGTGAGGGCACCGGTGCCCTGCTCGCACTCCCCATCGTGCAGAGCGCGGCGCGGGCGATGCACGAGGTGGCGACGTTCGACTCGGCGGGAGTCACGGAGAAGTAGCCGGGGCGGAAGGCTCCGGGCGGGCGGGTACGACGTCCGGAGCACCCTTCCCCGTCCCGGGGGGGCCGCGGGTCCCTGGCCCCACGGCCGGACGGGCCCCCGGCACCACCCCGTATCGTGGTCCCACCCGTACCGCCCCGGTGCCGTCCCCGCCGGCCCGGGCCAGCGCAGTCCCCGCCGCTCCACCGCCGCAGCGGCCCGCAGCACACCGCACCCTGCACGAGGAGCCCGCACGACCATGGCCGAGTACGACGAGCACCCCGCCTACCCCGTCGGACTGCGCCTCAACGGGCGCCGCGTCGTCGTCATCGGCGGCGGCCAGGTAGCGCAGCGCAGGCTGCCCGCCCTGATCGCCGCAGGAGCGGACATCACCCTGGTCTCCCCCTCCGCGACCGCGTCCGTCGAGGCGATGGCCGACACCGGGGAGATCCGCTGGGAGCGCCGCAGGTACGAGGACGGGGACCTCGCCGACACCTGGTACGCGCTCATCGCCTCCTCGGACCCCGTGGCCAACGACGCCGCGTCCGCCGAGGCGGAGCGCACCCGCACCTGGTGCGTCCGCAGTGACGACGCGGAGGCGGCGACCGCCTGGACCCCGGCCACCGGTCGCAGCGAGGGCATCACGGTGGCCGTCCTCAGCACCACCTCCGAGGGCCGCGACCCCCGGCACTCCGCCGCCGTCCGCGACGCCATCGTGGAGGGCCTGCGCGACGGAACCCTCGCCGCCCCGCACCACCGCACCCGCGCCCCGGGGGTGTCCCTGGTGGGCGGCGGCCCCGGCGACCCCGACCTGATCACCGTCCGCGGCCGCCGGCTCCTCGCGGAGGCCGACGTGGTCATCGCCGACCGGCTCGGCCCCCGCGACCTGCTCGACGAACTCCCGCCGCACGTCGAGGTGATCGACGCCGCGAAGATCCCGTACGGCCGCTACATGGCCCAGGAGGCGATCAACCAGGCGCTGATCGACCACGCGAAGGCCG
Source organism: Streptomyces sp. NPDC020780 (assembly GCF_044334475.1). Lineage (NCBI taxonomy): Bacteria > Bacillati > Actinomycetota > Actinomycetes > Kitasatosporales > Streptomycetaceae > Streptomyces > Streptomyces sp. NPDC020780. The sequence goes on from NZ_JBIRTB010000007.1 coordinate 275,074, forward strand.
GCAAGTCCGTCGTGCGCCTCAAGGGCGGCGACCCCTTCGTCTTCGGGCGCGGCATGGAGGAGGCCCAGGCGCTGGCCGCCGAGGGCATCGCCTGCACGGTCGTCCCCGGGATCTCCAGCTCCATCTCCGTGCCGGGCGCGGCCGGGATCCCCGTCACCCACCGCGGTGTCGCCCACGAGTTCACCGTGGTCAGCGGACATGTGGGCCCCGACGACCCGCGTTCGCTGGTCGACTGGGCGGCCCTCGCACAGCTGCGCGGCACGCTCGTCCTGCTGATGGCCGTCGACAAGATAGGCGCCATCGCCCGCGCGCTCGTCGCCCACGGGAAGTCCCCGCGGACGCCCGTGGCACTGATCCAGGAAGGCACCACGGCCGCGCAGCGCAGGGTGGACGCGACGCTCGAGACCGTGGGGGAGCGGGTGGCCGCCGAGGAGGTGCGCCCCCCGGCCGTCATCGTCATCGGCGACGTCGTCGCCGTCGGCACGGACGTGACCGGGCCCTCCACCCACTGAGCGGCACACCCGCCCTACGCGTCCGGGGGCCCGGCTCCGGCCCGGCCCCCGGCACCCACACCCGACAAGGCAGCATCACCCCCGTGGCTGAACTCATCACCGTCACCGATCCCGACGACCCGCGCCTGAGCGACTACACCGGTCTGACCGACGTCGAACTGCGGCGCCGGCGGGAACCCGCCGAGGGCCTCTTCATCGCCGAAGGCGAGAAGGTCATCCGACGCGCCGTCGACGCCGGGTACGCGATGCGGTCCATGCTGCTGTCCGCCAAGTGGTTCGACGTCATGCGCGACGTGATCGACGCGACGCCGGCACCCGTCTACGCGGTCGCACCCGAACTCGCCGAGCGCGTCACCGGCTACCACGTGCACCGCGGCGCCCTCGCCTCCATGCAGCGCGCGCCCCTGCCGGCCGTCAGCGCGCTCCTGGGCCCGGAGTCGGGGGACGTCCGCCGGGTGGCGGTCTTCGAGGACATCGTCGACCACGCCAACCTCGGAGCCGCCTTCCGCAACGCGGCCGCACTCGGCGTCGACGCGGTCCTGCTCACCCCACGCTGCGCCGATCCGCTCTACCGCCGGGCGGTCAAGGTCTCGATGGGGTCCGTCTTCCACGTGCCGTGGACCCGGCTGGAGTCGTGGCCCGGAGATCTCGGCCTGCTGCGGGCGGCGGGCTTCACGACCGCCGCGCTCTGCCTGAGCGAGCGGTCGATCACCCTGGACGAACTCGTGGCCCACGGATACGAGAAGCTGGCCCTGGTCTTCGGTACGGAGGGCGACGGGCTCACGCCCCAGGCACTCGGCGCCGCCGACCGCCATGTGCGTATCCCGATGGACGCCGGCGTGGACTCCCTGAACGTCGCCGCGGCCTCCGCCGTCGCCTTCTACGCGACGCGGGTCAGGTAGTCCCAGGCCCACCCGTGTCCCGCCCGGCCGGTCCGGCGGGACCGCTTCGGACGTGCGCAGGCCCTTGACCGTGGGGGCGGGTGTCAGCGCCCGTCGCTTCCGTGGGGATGCCCCACGGCCCGGTCCTGCGTCTGCGACGGCGTACCGCCCAGCCCGCGCGCCGGGCCCTGGCAGCCCTGGGCCGCCGCGATGCCCAGTGCCACCAGCAGCGTCACCACGACGAAGACGACGAGCCGCTGACGCAGCAGCCGCGGATTGGCCGGCCGGCGCTTGCCGTTCTTCCCCGCCGAGGTCGTCCGCACCCCGGAGCGGGTGCCGGGACGGCCGTTCGTACCGTGCGTCCCGTGCGGGCGCTGACCGAAGGGCGTACCGCCCCGGGAGGCCTGAGGGCGCGAGCCGCCGGTCCGGGCCGGCGCCGGGCGCCCCGGCGAGGGCCGCCGGACCGGGGAACGCGTCTCCGGTCCCGGCCCCGGCGCGCGTCGGGTGTGCTGCTCGGTGTACGAGCCCGGCAGCCGGCCGGTCGGGCGGTCCAGCTCCCTCTCGTCACGGGGCACCGGCGGCCGACGCTCGTGCAGCCCCTGCGCCTCACGGGCGGCGATCTCCTTGAGGCGCATGGAGAGCTGCAGGGTGCTGGGCCGCTCCTCGGGGTCCTTCGCCAGACAAGCCCGCACCAAGGGGGCCAGCGCGTCGTGCACGTCGAGAAGATGCGGTTCCTCGTGCACCACGCGGTAGAGCATCACCTCGGAACTGCCGTGCCCGAAGGGTGAGTCGGCCATCGCCGCGTACGCCAGCGTGGCGCCCAGCGAGAACACGTCCGTGGCCGGGGTCACCGCCGCCCCGCGCACCTGCTCCGGCGCCAGGAACCCCGGCGAGCCAACTGCGGTGCCGACATGGGTGAGCGTGCTGGCCCCGGTCGCCCAGGCGATGCCGAAGTCGATGATCCGCGGGCCCTTGGGGGAGAGGAGGATGTTCGACGGCTTCAGGTCGCGGTGGACGACCCCGGCCTCGTGCACCGCCACCAGCCCCTCCGACAGCGCCGCCCCGATCGACGCGACCTCGGCGGCCGACAGCGGCCCCTCCTCGGCGACCTTGTCGTGGAGCGAGGGCCCGGGCACGTACTGCGTCGCGAACCACGGACGGTCCGCCTCCAGGTCGGCGGCCACCAGACGCGCCGTGCAGCCGCCGCGGATCCGCCGGGCGGCGGACACCTCGCGCGCGAAACGCGAACGGAACTCCTGGTCCTCCGCCAGGTCCGGCCGGATCACCTTCAGCGCCACCCGCTGGCCCCGCCGGTCGGAACCCAGGTAGACGACGCCCATGCCACCCGCGCCGAGCCGCCGGTGGAGCCTGAACGAGCCGACGACACGCGGGTCCTCGCGCCGGAGCCGCATCATCGCCATCGTCTGCCCATCCCCGCTGCCTGGTCCGCCGTCCGCCTGACGAGGCACAGCTTACGTACCCGTGGCGCGGCGCGCTCAGAGGCCGCGCCCTCGCCGTCCCATCGATTGTCAGTGCCCGGTGGGAGAATTGAAGGGTGGTCAGGGAGCCGCGGATCCAGGTTCTCCGGCCCGTGCGAGATCTCAAAGGAGCGTCGCAGAAGGGGGATTGGATCAGTGAAGGGCGATCGTGTGGAAATAGTCGTGGACGCCGGGGACACGACACGCACGTACGAGGTGGTGGCCTCCCGGGCAGGCCGCCGGGTGGAGACAGCGGTCCGCAGAGGGGTGGTCGAAGTGAGTGAAGTCACCAGAAGTGGATCAGTTGTCCGTACCGCCCGCTTCATGGCGACCAGGGTGCTCGCCCTGGTCGAGCAGCCGGTTCCCCGGGAGGACGCCTCCGAGCGCCCCTAAGGGCTTGCAGATCATCAGCACGTCGTCCTGATCTTGTTGCTGGGCTCGCCGGTCTGGGCGAGGGCCCTGGCCTGGAGGGCGTGTCCCGGGGGTCCCGTCTGCGCGTCCCGCCTGCCCGGCGACGCCCGTCACACACGCGAACCGCGTGGTCGGGATCCCCCCGGTACATCCGGTGCCGGGGCGGCACTCCGCCGTGCGATCGCACGCGCCGGACGCCGGGCCTGCCCCGGGGAGTGGTCTCGAGAGTCCCGTCCGCCCGACGGCGGCATCCGGCGCGTGCACGCGCCACGTGGTCCGGGTCGCCCCGATACGTCGCGTCTTCGTTCGACCCTCCGCCGTACGATCGCAGGCATCGCCCGCTGCTGGGCCCACCTCCGGGCCCCCGGCGCTCCCTGCGGAACACGTCTTCGGGCGCATGACGCCCCCCGGGAGGACGCCGCTTCCGCAGCACGCCCTGCCGCCCCATCTCCACCCAGGGGAGTACACGAGGGGCGGCCGGCTCATCCTCCGGGAGGCCCGGCAATCGGTACGCGGGCATGACGCCGCACGGCTTGCCTCTCCCTAGTGTTGAGATCAAGCGGCGGGCGAGGAACTCGTCCCCCGAGGGCACACGCCCGCCGCTCCGGCACAGGTCAGGAGAGGAACCATGGCGGACACGGCAGCGCGGACCATGATCCGCACGCAGGGACGCAAGGCGAACGCCTCGTTCGGTGTCCGGCCGTCCGGCCGTCGCCACCCGTTGGTGGCGACCGCGATGGTCCTTCCTCTGGCGGCCCTGCTCGTCGTCGTCTTCGGCGGCTGGGAGGCAGTGGTCACACAGGCGTCGTCCGTGGGCGTGATGCTGGGGCGCTGAGCGGCGCCCCGGGTCCGGAAGAGCGGTCCGGACCGGACATCCGGCCAACAGCCCCGTGGGGACGGGGGTGCGGCGGACGGCAGCGTTTGTCCGGCCAGCTGGGGAGCTGGCCGGACATCGCGCTGTCCGGGGCCGCCGCGGAGCGCCGCGTAGGCTCGGCGCCGGACCGGCCGCAGGGCCGGCCGGGACCGCCCCAGGGAGCCGCTCCGATGACCACCACCCCTGTCGTACGGGCGCTGGGCGACCTCGCGCACGACCGTGCCCACGCCCCTACCGCCGCGTGCGGGTGCGCGGCGCCGCGGGTGCTCGCGGACCGCCCCGACGGCACGGTGGTGCGCAGCGGTCCCGTGGTCGCCAAGGCCCACGCCCCCGGTACGGGCACCGCCGCCCTGGCGGCCCGGCTCTCCCTGGCCGCCTCCCCACACCTGGCGGGCATCCTGCTCCCCCCGCTCGACGGCGCAACCCCCTCCGTACCGGTCCCGCCGGTGCGCAGCCCGGCCCGCCCCGGACCGCCGGACCCGGCGGTCGGCCTCCCGGTCGTGGACGGCCGTCCCGTGAGCCTCTGGCCGTTCGGTGAACCCGTCGACCCCTCGGCCCCCGACGCCGCCCCCTGGGAAGAAGCGGCCACCCTCCTGGCCGCGTTGCACCGCACCCGGCCGCCCTGTCCGCTGCCGCCGATGCGCGGCCCGGCCAAGGCAGCCCTGGCCGTCACCCGGATGTGCGCGGTCCGGCCCGGAGAGCCGGACACCGCGGCCGTGCTCGCCGCCTGGCGCGGACTGCCCGCCTGGGCGCGCGACGAGGGTCCCGCGCCCGCCGGCCGGGCCGGTTTCCTCTGCCACGGAGACGTGCACCTCGGCCAGCTCGTCCGGTACCCCGCACCGCACGGGTCCTGGCTGTTGATAGACATCGACGACAGCGGACTCGGCGACCCCGCCTGGGACCTGGCCCGCCCCGCCGCCTGGTACGCGGCCGGCCTGCTGCCCCCCGAGGGCTGGCTGCGCTTCCTGGACGCCTACCGGGCTCAAGGAGGCCCCGCCGTGCGGCCGGAGGGTGACCCCTGGCCCGAACTCGACGTTCCGGCACGCGCCCTGACGGTGCAGACGGCGGCGCTCGCGCTGGCCAGGTCCGCGGCGCAACGGCGCGGACCTGACGAGGTCGAGCAGCTGATGATCGACGCCTGCGCCCGAATCGCCTCCCTCCCGCCCCGGTTGGCGGCCGGACACGCGTCGTAGGGTGAACCGACCGCCGCCGGGCATCCATTCCGGTGACGAAGCGACGACGGCGAGGAGCCGACCCGATGATCCAGTGCCCCAAGTGCCACGCCCAGATGCACACGTACAACCGCAACGGCGTCCAGATCGAGCAGTGCAGCGGCTGTCGCGGGATATTCCTCGACTACGGCGAGCTGGAGTCCCTGACCCGCCTGGAGTCGCAGTGGGCGCAGCAGGCCCCGCCCGCGCCGCCCGCCCCGCAGGCCTACCCCGCCGCGCCCGCTCCCGCCTGGGGCGCACCGCACCAGGGCGGGCACTACGGCGGCCACCACCGCCAGAAGAGCTTCGGCCGGATGCTCTTCTCCTCCTGACCCCGGCCACCGCGCCACGGGCCGGGCGCCTGACGCACCGGCCCGTGACGTACGGTCGACGCGCTGCCTCCATGATCCCGCGCCTCTGATCATGCCCATGGCCGACGCGGGGAGTGCACGGCCATGGGCCGGGCGGGTCCGTCGCGAACCCCGACCGGCATGACGAGAAGCCCTCGTGCCCGAGGGGGAGGAGTCACGAGCTTCCTCGACAGCTACCGAACAGGCGCGCCCCGGGCCGGAGCAGCCGGCTCGTGCCACCCGCCGCGCTCGCCGTGCACCCCACCACCGGCCGGACCTGCGGCTGGAGCGTGTTCACCTCCCCGCCCGCATCCGCACCGGCCTCTCGGGTACCGCCGGGGCCCTGCCCTTCCCTCCGAGCACCGTCATGCTGGGCCTCTCTGCCGCCTCGGGCGGCACCCCGGCCGAACGCGACGGACCCTGACGGAAGAAGGTCGTCTTCCCCGCCTGCTTCTCGTCCGGCTTCCTCGCCGCCCGCCGCCCGCTGCCGGAGCGGCCACCGCCGGTGGTGGCTCGTCGTTCTCGGCTCGGGTGCCGTCCACGGACGGCTGCTGACCGTGTGGTCCCCGGCAGGCGTGCTCGGCCAGCTGATCGTCTAACCGGCTCGCGGATCCGGGGGAGCGGACCGGATACAGCGGTCCCCGCTTCCACGGACCTTGTCCGCGGGGCCGGCCACCCAGCTCCTCATCGACTGATCCCCCCACGCACGGCAAAACCCCCGGTCGTGGAGACGACCGGGGGTTTCGTGCGGTGCGCGATACTGGGATTGAACCAGTGACCTCTTCCGTGTCAGGGAAGCGCTCTCCCGCTGAGCTAATCGCGCAGGGCGAACCTGTGTGTACTGCGTGCGCGATACTGGGATTGAACCAGTGACCTCTTCCGTGTCAGGGAAGCGCTCTCCCGCTGAGCTAATCGCGCGGGGGTCCGTGCGGACCGGTGGACGATACTGGGATTGAACCAGTGACCCCTTCCGTGTCAGGGAAGTGCTCTCCCGCTGAGCTAATCGTCCTTGGAGGTGGAGACGGGATTTGAACCCGTGTAGACGGCTTTGCAGGCCGTTGCCTCGCCTCTCGGCCACTCCACCAGGGGTGGGAGTTCGGGAAGATCCCCCACCTTCTGCGAGCGGACGACCAGGTTCGAACTGGCGACCTCAACCTTGGCAAGGTTGCGCTCTACCAACTGAGCTACGTCCGCTTGTCTTTCCCGGCCCGCTTGCGCGTCCCGGCGACGTGTTGAACTCTAGCGGATTCCCGGTCCAGTACAAAAACGCGTTTGCGCAGCGTGCTGCGCTGCCTCCGCCCCGCCGCAGGTCAGCCCGGACCGTCCTACACTCGTCGGCGTGCACGCCCTCGCCCCCATGGCCCGCTTCGGCGGCCTCGTCGCCTCCGGCCTGCAGGACGTGACCAGCGATCCTGCGGCTCTCGAATCGTCCGGTTTCTGGGCCGTATGTGCCGACTTCGAAGGCCGTCTGACCTGCGCCCGCTTCGCCACCGTACGCGCGGAGCAGGTGCCCTTCCCCGTGCCCGGGGCCTGGCGCGGACCCGCGCCGCGTGACTGGACCTCGTCACTGGACGAGGACGCCTACCTGGCCGGCGTGCGACGGATCCGTGAACACATCGCGGCGGGCGAGGTCTACCAGGCGAACCTCTGCCGGGTGCTGTCCGCGCCCCTGCCCGACCCCGCCGCCGACGTCGACGCCCTCACCGCGCTGCTCGCCCGGGGCAACCCGGCGCCCTACGCGGGGACGATCCGGCTCCCCTCCCACGGGGTGGAGATCGCCACCGCCTCCCCGGAACTCTTCCTGAGGCGCGACGGCCGGACCGTGGAGTCGGGTCCCATCAAGGGCACCGGGCGCACCGAGGACGACCTGCTGGAGAAGGACCACGCGGAGAACGTCATGATCGTGGACCTGGTCCGCAACGATCTGGGCCGGGTCTGCGCGACCGGCAGCGTGGGCGTGCCCGAACTCTGCGTGGTCGAGAAACACCCCGGCCTCGTCCACCTCGTCTCCACCGTGCGCGGGCGGCTCACCGACGGCGCCGGCTGGCCCGAGCTGCTCACCGCGGCGTTCCCGCCCGGATCCGTCACCGGTGCACCCAAGTCCAGTGCGCTGGGGATCATCGAGGCCCTGGAGACGTCACCTCGGGGCCCGTACTGCGGCGCGGTCGGCTGGGTGGACGCCGACCGCGCCACCGCCGGGCTCGCCGTGGGGATACGGACTTTCTGGATCGACCGCACCGGCCAGGCGCCCCTGCTGCGCTTCGGTACGGGAGCGGGGATCACCTGGGGTTCCGACCCGCGGCGCGAGTGGGCGGAGACCGAGCTGAAGGCGTCGCGGCTGCTCGCTGTAGCGTCGGGCGTCCACGACGAGACAGGAGGGACCGCGGCATGAGGATCTGGGTCAACGGGGGACTGCGGGACGCCGATGACGCACGGGTGTCGGTCCTGGACCACGGGCTGACCGTGGGGGACGGCATCTTCGAGACGGTCAAGGTCGCCGCGGGGCGTCCCTTCGCGCTCACCCGGCACCTCGACCGGCTGACCCGCTCGGCCAGGGGGCTCGGCCTGCCCGACCCCGACCTCGACGAGGTGCGCGGCGCCTGCGCGGCGGTGATCGACGCCAACCCGACGGCGCTCGGCCGGCTCCGGATCACGTACACCGGCGGTCTGTCCCCGCTCGGCTCCGACCGCGGTGACGACGGGCCCAGCCTGGTGGTCGCCCTGGGCGAGGCCGGCCGGCGCCCCGACAGCACGGCGGTGATCACCGTGCCCTGGACGCGCAACGAACGCGGTGCGCTCGCCGGGCTCAAGACCACCTCGTACGCCGAGAACGTGGTCGCGCTGGCGCGCGCCCACGAGCGGGGCGCGTCCGAAGCGCTGTTCCCCAACACGGTCGGCAGGCTCTGCGAGGGCACCGGCTCCAACGTCTTCGTCGTCCTGGACGGCCGGATCCACACGCCGCCCGTCACCTCCGGCTGCCTCGCGGGAATCACGCGGGCCCTGGCCGTGGAGTGGACGGGCGCCCAGGAGACCGACCTCCCGATGGACGTCCTGGAACACGCCGAGGAGATCTTCCTGACCTCGACCCTCCGCGACATCCAGGCCGTTCACCGGGTCGACGGACGGGACCTGCCGGGTGCCCCCGGGCCGGTGACGGCGAAGGCCGTGCGGCTCTTCGACGAGCGCGCGGGCGACGACCTCGATCCGTGAACCGGATGCGGAAAAGCGGGTGACGGACGGCCGCCCGGCGGATAGAAATCCCCTGATGACAACGACCCTGCGGCCCACCGGGCCGATCCAGCACGGCGCCGACGGTGCCCGCTCACGTGCGTACGACGTCTGCGACAACGGGCGTCCCGTCGGTACCCTCCGCATCAGCACCGACCCGGCGTTCGGCCCGAGCGCCGGCATCCTGCGGGACCTTCGCATCGAGGAACCGCAGCGCCGGCGCGGTCGCGGCACCATCGCCGTCCTCGCCGCGGAGGAGGTGCTGCGCGGCTGGGGCTGCACCCAGGTACGCGCGGTGGTGCCGGCGGACGCCGAGGCCGCCGGTCGCCTCGGCGCCGTACTCGGCTACACCGAGCGCAGCCGGAACATGCTGAAGACCCTGGCGCGGACCGCCCCCGTGCTGCCGGAGGGGCTGACCGGCCGCCCGATGACCGAGCCGGAGTTCGCCGTGTGGGCGAGCACCAGCGCCGAGACGTACGCGCGGAGCTGGATCGAGCGGGGCGTTCCCGAGGAGCAGGCCCGGCGCAAGTCCGAGACCGACCACGCCACGAAACTGCCGGACGGACTCGCGACGCCGGGCATGCGCTTCCACGTCCTCGTCCGGGGCGACGAGACACTCGGGCACCTCTGGCTGGCCCGGCTCCCCGCGCCCGAGGGCGACGAGATCGGCTACGTCTTCGACGTCGAGGTGGGCGAGGAGCACCGGGGCCACGGCTACGGGCGGGCGCTGATGAACCTGGCGGAGCAGCTCACCATCGAGGGCGGACTCGCCCGGCTGGGCCTGCACGTCTTCGCCTCCAACACGCCCGCCCTGCGGCTGTACGAGTCACTGGGCTACGAGGTGACCCAGTACAACCTGGCCAAAGCCCTGTAGGCGGCCGGCGTCCCCGCACCGCCGTACGGCGGTGTCAGCCCTGTTCCGCGAGCAGGCGGTCGGCGATCTTCTCGACCCTCGCGCGCAGCCCCTCCTGGCTCTTCCCGCCGTCCAGCCGCTCGTCGCCGATCACATAGGTCGGGGTACCGGTGACGCCGATCGCCTTGCCTTCCGCCTGGTCCGCGTCGACGATCAGCAGATGCCGGCCGTCGATCAGGGCGGTGTCGAACTCCTCGGCGTCCAGACCCAGTTCGCGCGCCACCTCGAGCAGCAGTGGCTCACCGGCGCGGGAGAGGTCGGCCGTCCGCCCCAGGACGGCCTCGACGTACTCCCACCCCTTGCCCTGGTCGGCGGCCTCCTCGGCCGCCTGGGCCGCGGCGTAGGCGTGCTTGTGCTTCTCCAGCGGGAAATGGCGCAGCCGCACGTCGAGCCGGTCGCCGTAGCGGGCGCGCAGGGCGTGGACGTCGGAGAGGGCCTGATGGCAGTCGGGGCACTCGAGCTCGCACCAGAGGTCGAGGACGACCGGCGCCGCGAGGGTGGAATCGCTCATGGAGTCAGTCTTCCAGGCCGGACCCGCGCGTCCCAAACGGGACCTGGGGAGGACCGCGGCCCTGAAATGTCCCTGATGCGGCTCGGGGGCGTGGCCCCGCCGCGGGTGACCGGTGCAGGATGGAAGGGACGTTTCCCGATCGCTGGAGGCCCTGATGCTTGCCGAGACCATCTGTTCCGCGGTGTCGGCGGCCGGGCTGGGTATCGCCGCGGTCACCGCTTACCGCAAGCGGTTCCTCGCGGCCACCCGGATCGCCGCCTACTCGCTGGTTCCGGTAGGGCTGGTGCTCACCGGGCTCGTGGAGTGGGTGTCCGGCATCGCCTTCAAGCCGAGCATCTGGCTCGGCTTCGGGCTGCTGGGCGTCGCCTGGCTGCTCTTCGTGATCACGCGTGCCGTGGAGCGCCGGGGCGGCGCCACCCGCAGGGAGCGCAGGGCCGCACGGGCCGCGTCTCGGGGCGAGGCGGTCGCACCGGGCGCGTCGGCGCCCTCGATCGGGTCCGGCGACGGTGCGGCGGCGCCCCCGGCCTCGCGGCACGGCCGTGGGAAGAAGCCGCAGCGGTCCGCAGGGGCGGGGGACGATTTCAGCGACATCGAGGCGATCCTGAAGAAGCACGGCATCTGACGAAGCACCCCCGTCGAGCGGCCGGGTCGTTCGCGGTACGGGGCGCCGCAGAGAGTGTGAATCGATTCACACCCGATCGTGAGACCCCGGTACGCACGGGCCCTGCCCGTCCTCGGTATATTCGCCGTACGGCGCAGCAATCTTGACGGTGCGCCGGGGGCAGGTTTAGCGTCCCGACCGGATTGAAACAATTCATTCCAGGTGGCGCGGCCACGGGCGACGAGATGGCGGACCGCGCCGGGACGTCTGTCCGTACGACAGTGAGACGCCGCGCCCGGGCGCGGCGGCCGAGTGCATCAGTGGGGCAGGGTAAGTGGCGCGTGTGGCAGGGATCAAGGACGTGGCCCGGCAGGCGGGCGTCTCGGTGGGCACGGTCTCCAACGTGATCAACCGCCCCGAGGCGGTGCTGCCCGACACGCGCGCCCGGGTGCAGGCGGCGATCGACGAACTGGGTTACGTGCGCAGCGAGTCGGCGAGGCAGCTCAGGGCCGGCCGCAGCCGCATCATGGCGCTGCTCGTCCTGGACATGGGCAACCCCTTCTTCGTGGACATCGCCCGTGGCGCCGAGCGCGCTGCCCGGGAGGCGGGACTAGGCGTCATGGTCTGCAACAGCGGCCAGAGTCAGGAGGAGGAGTCCGAATACCTCGGGCTCTTCGCCGAGCAGCGGGTCTGCGGGGTGCTGGTCACCCCGGCCGACGCCACCGGCGGGAACCTGGAGGCGTTCGCCCGCCACCGCATCCCCTACGTGCTGGTGGACCGGGTCGCGGCCTCCACCGAGAACTGCGCGGTCTCCGTGGACGACGTGCGGGGCGGCATGCTCGCCGTCGGGCACCTCGTGTCCGCCGGCCACACCTCGGTCGCCTACGTGAGCGGACCCGGCGACCTGCACCAGATCAGGGACCGCCGCGAGGGAGCCCTGGCGGCCCTGGCCGAGGCCGGGCTCGGGCCGGAGGCCCTGGTCGAGATCCCCTCCGACCGCCTGGACGTGGCGGCGGGCCGTGACGCCGGGGCCCGTCTGCTCGGCCTCGTGCCCCGGCCGACCGCCGTCTTCTGCGCCAACGACCTGCTGGCCCTCGGTGTCCTGCAATCGCTGTACGCCGCCGGTGTCCGGGTGCCGCAGGACGTGGCCATCGTCGGGTACGACGACATCGAGTTCGCCGCAGCGGCGGCCGTGCCGCTCACCTCGGTCCGGCAGCCCGCCGTGGTGATGGGCAGGATGGCGGCCGAACTCCTCCTGGAGGAGGCGGATGACGAGAACGGCAGCCACCAGCACCGCAGTGTGGTCCTCCAGCCGGAACTGGTCGTACGCGCCTCCAGCGCTGCCCCCCGCTGAACCGGCCCGGCCGAGCCCTCCCGGGCGTGCGGTCGAACGGGTGAGGGACGGTCGGACGCCGGAGCGATATTGCGCGGCCTGAAGTGGGTGAACCCACCGCGGGGGAAGGCGTATTGATCACCGGCACTGCTCCCGGTGCGTCATGATCACTACGAGATGGTGGACACATCCCGGGGCGAGTCCCCCGCACCCCCTGCCGAAGAGCCGCGCGGCTGCCTCTTCGCCCTGTCGCAGCCGCCCCTGATGATCTTCCTGACGGTGATCGGCGGCCTGCTGCTGATGGCCGCGCTGCATGATCTCTTCCTCCTGTGAGCCGGTTTCCGGGCCGGCGCCGCACCGCGCGGGGTTCCGCACGGCGGCCGGCCGTCAGCCGGCGGCTTCCCGGCGTCGTGCCCGGTACGCGGCGACGTGGAGCCGGTTGCCGCAGGTGCGGCTGGAGCAGTATCGGCGGGAGCGGTTGCGCGACAGGTCGGCGAAGGCGCGTCGGCAGTCCGGTGCCTCGCACCGCCGCAGCCGCTCCTGCTCGCCCGCTACGACGAAGAAGGCCAGGGCCATGCCGCAGTCGGCCGCGAGGTGATCGGCCAGGGAGGCGTCCGGCGCGAAGTAGTGCACGTGCCAGTCGTAGCCGTCGTGGTTCGTGAGCTGGGGGGTCGTGCCCGCGGCGGCCACCAGCGCGTTGACGAGATCGGCGGCGGTACGGGCGTCGGGCGCCGCGAAGATGTCCGCGAAGCGGCTCCGTACCTCCCGGACGGCGCCGAGGTCCTTCTCGCCGAGGGTGCCGACGCCGCTGATGTGGTGGCGCTCGGCGAAGCCGTAGAGCGCGGCGACGTCGGCGAGTCCGTCGGCCGGCTCGGTCTCCGGTGCGGTGTTCACCAGATCGACCACCGTCTCGAGGGCGATCCGGGTGTCGTGTGGGATCAGCACGCTTCGCTCCCTGCTCCGGCGGACGGGCGCCCGCCGATGCGGGCTGACTCTACTGGCTCCGCGAGGGCACTCGGGGCCCGGTGGGGGCGTGTGCGGTGGGAGTGGGCGCCCGCACGCCCGCAGCGCCCGGGTGCCCCGCCGGAGCCACTGACGACCGCCCGGCGGCCGCGGTGCCCGTCCCGGCGGGGGAGTGGGGGCTGAGGCGTGTGTGCGGGCCTGCGGGTGGTGTGCGGTACATCCGCGACCGGCCTCTACGTGCGCGACCCGCCCCCGCGTGCGCGCCCCCGCCGACTCCCCCGACGCCGCCTGCCGCCCCGGAGCCCGCCTGCCCCGGGACCCCCGCACGACACCCCGAATCCGCCTCCTCCGCTGTCCCCGTACAGGGTGTCCGGCACGCGACGGCGCCGTCGCCGCGGTGGGTTCCGCGGCGACGGCGCCGGTGTCCGCCGTATGAGGTTGTCCGCGCGACGCCGTCTCCCCGAGTCGGACGGCGTCCCGCAGCTCTCGGCCTGGCTCAGCTCTCGGCCAGGATGTGTGAGAGCTCCGTATCGAGGTCGAAGTGACGATGCTCGGTGCCGGGCGGGACCGCGGCGTCGGTCCGCTTCAGGAATGACTCCAGGGCCCTCGCCGGGGCCTCCAGCAGGGCTTCTCCCTCCGGGGAGCTCAGGGCGATGCAGACGACGCCTTGGCCGTGACTACGGGATGGCCAGACGCGGACGTCTCCGGTGCCGGTGGGCCGGTGCAGCCCCTCGGCAAGGAGGTCACGGGCGAAAACCCACTCGACCGTTTCCTCCGCTCCGGTGTGGAAGGTGGCGTGCACGGCATAGGGATCGGCCGTGTCATACCGCAGGCCCGCGGGTACAGGCAGTGAGGACTCGCTCGACACAACGAGGCGCAGGTGCAGCTCGCAGCTGACCGTGGTGTTCATAAGCGCCAGGGCCTTTCGCTCAGTGTGCGCTCGGGGATTCGCACGTCGGCGAAATCGACATGCCACCTACGGTGCCGTTGTAAACCCCTCTGACCTATTTGTGGTGCTTCGGGTGGCTCGTACAGCGGTGTGTAACTTTGGGTCATGCGTCCATTCCGGTGACGAACGCGCTTCCGGTAGGTTGTGCTCCATGAACGCGGAGAGTGACGAGCGGAGCGAGGTCGCCGCACCGGCGGCCCCGGAGTCCGCCACGGGGGACGGGCGGCAGGCGGAACGTGAGCTGGGATCGCGGGCGCCCGCGTTCATCCGGACGTCCAAGGTGCTGCACCTGAGCTGGCAGGTGGGCATCTTCGTCGTGGGTCTCGCCGTGGTCGGGGCAGGCATCGTGATGCTGCCGCTGCCCGGTCCCGGCTGGCTGGTCATCTTCGGCGGCATGGCGATCTGGGCGACCGAGTTCGTCTGGGCGCAGCTCGTCCTGCGGTGGACCAGGCGCAAGGTCACCGAGGCGGCCCAGCGGGCCCTCGACCCCAAGGTCCGGCGGCGCAACATCATCCTCACGACCCTCGGGCTGGTGATCATCGCCGTGCTCGTCGGGATCTACGTCTGGAAGTTCGGGATCACCATGCCGTGGGAGATCGAGCGGTGACCCGGAGACGGTCCGGGAGCGCTGCTGACATGGGGTAATGTGTGCGGTGCGCCGGGGCGATTAGCTCAGTGGGAGAGCGCTTCGTTCACACCGAAGAGGTCACTGGTTCGAACCCAGTATCGCCCACCCCGTACCGATGGCCGGAAGCTTCGCCGAAGCTTCCGGCCATCGGTGTTTACCCGTTCCGTCCATGGTCCCGCTCCCACCGACCGCACCGCTCCGGCCGTCGGATTCCTCGAACGGCCGTTCGGCCCGGGCGGGCTGCGCGGCAGGCCGCTCGCCCTCGCGTCGGCATGCTCGCCCTGATCGCCTCCTCGGCGCGGTCGTACCGGGGACCGCGTGCTTGCCCGCCCCCGCAGGACGCCCAGGGCGGGCCCCCGCGGGTCGTCACCGCATCCGGCCCACGGCGTCCTTCAGCCGGCGCGCGTCACGCAGTCGCTGCTCGTACGTCGCCCCGACCGCGAGCAGCACCAGCCCGGCGAGGGCGGGAGGTGCCCAGCGGGGGAGTGCGTCGAAGACCTGGACCACGTGCGGCGCCAGTTCGTGCAGTCCGTCCAGGGCCAGTACCGAGGCGCCCAGAACCAGCGGCGCCCGCAGGCGGAAGCGGGCGCCGGCCAGCGTGACCGCCAGCGCCGCGACCCCCAGCAGCAGGGGCCGCAGCCAGTGCGCGTCACCCCAGGCCGCGACGAGACTCGGCACCATCGTGACCGAGAGCGCCGGCCCGTACGCCACCCAGGAGGACGCCTCCGCGTCCCGGCGGCGCCGCAGGAACCCCACACCGAACGCGGCCACCGAGACCGGCAGGGTGTACGCCTCCGGGGCCGTCACCCCGAAGGCGCCCAGGCGCACCCACACCGCCGCCACGAACAGCGCCGCCGCCGCGGCCCCCGCCACCCGCCGGCGTTCCTGGCGCAGCGCGCTGCCCGCCGCCAGTACCCCGCACAGCCCCAGCACCAGCGAGAGGTACGGGGCGTCGGACGCGGCCAGCACCACGGCCACCACCGCGCCGCACACCCCTGCGGCCTCCACCGGCACCGCCACGGCGGCGGCCCGCAGCCGCGCACCGAGCACCACTGTCACCGGCACGACCAGCACCAGCGGAGCCGTGCCGGCCGGGTCCAGGCCGAGGGCCGCCCCGGCGGCCACCACCGCAGCCACCGCCCACAGCACCGATCCGCACGCCAGGACAGCCCGCACCACCGGCACCCGCGACCGGACGGCCGCACCGGCGAACAGCGCCACGAGCGCCCCGGACACCGCGAGCGTGGCGGGCTCGGTGGCCAGCGCCAGCAGCCCCGCGCTCACCGACCCGACGACGGCGTACATCAGCCCGGCCTGCCCGACGCCGTCGGCGCCGCGCCGCACGGACACCAGCAGCAGCCCAGCCACCAGCGACAGTTCCCCGCCCACCGCGAGCACGTACGGTACGTCCGCCACGGCGAGCAGCGCGAGGACGGCAGCCCAGAGCAGGCCCAGCGCACCGGCCCCTGCCGCACCCCGCCCCGCAGATTCCGGCGCGAGCGGCGACGCACCCCACCGCAGCCGCCCGGCGTACAGCGCCATGAGCAGAGCGGCCACCACCCCCAGCACCACCGGCGACGCGGCGGATCCCGCACCCGGCACCGGCACTCCGAGCGCGTCCCGGAACCCCTCCGGCGCCCCCGCCCACACCTCGGGCACCAGGGACAGCGGCCCCAGGAGCACGGCGGCCACCACGGGCAGCGCCCACAGCAGCGCGCCCGCCACGACGGCGGCCGACGCGCCCCGTACACCGCGGCCGACCGGCTCCGGGACCCGGAGCCCCGCCACCGCGGTCAGTGCCGCACCGCACAGCAGATACCCCACGACCGACCATCCCCACGGCAGCCCGGCACGCGCCACCCCGCCCACCGCGGCCACCGCGGCCAGACCGGCCACCGCGCCCGCGGCAGACGCCGTCTCCCTCGGGGCGTGCCACGCACCGAGCAGCGCCACCGAGGCGCCCGCCAGCAGCAGGGCGCCCGGGCCGACGGCCGCGGTAGGACCGGCCGCCGTCAGGGACTGCCCCAGCCCGACGCCCAGCGCGGCCAGTCCGGTCACCGACGCCCCGGCGCACGCCGTGACCCGTAGGGCGAACCCCCGTCCCCGCACGGCCACCGCCACGTCCGCGGCGGCCGTCACCAGGAGTGCCCAGCCGAATACCGACGCGGAGGCGTCCGCCGCCCAGGCCCACAGGACCAGCGGCAGCTGCCCCGCCACCACCGCCGTGGGCAGCGGGAGCCGCAGCCGCCCCAGCCACAGCCCGTACGCCGTCCACACCGCGGCGAGTACCGCCGAGGCGACCGCCGAGAACCGGAGCCCGTCCGTGCCGGGTGCCGCCACCGCGTGCAGGGCGTACGCGTCCAGCACCGTCAGCACCACCGCGACCGCGGCCAGCGACTCCGCGGTCGCGGTCAGCCCGCGGCGCAGCAGCAGGGCGGGCGCCACGAGCGCACCCGCCGTCACCGCCGCCAGTACGAGGGAACGGCCGGCGATGCCCATCGCACCCCAGCTGAACAGGGTGAACGCGATCGCGGCGACGGTCAGCAGCAGACCGCCGAGGGCCAGCAGCACGTTCCGCGTCCCCCGCGAGGCTTCGGCGGGCCCGCCCGGCGCGGCGGGGCCCCAGGGGCGCGGTCCGGCGGCGGAGGGAGGGGGAGGCGGGGCGGAGCCCGGAGCCCCGGCCGGTGCCCGCAGTACACCCAGCAGCCAGGCACGACGGTTCAGCAACTGCAGGCGGCGGGCGTCCAGTCGGACCAGTTCGCGGTCGAGGAGCGCCAACTCCTCGGCGGGCGGCGGCAGATGTTCCATGCATGGGAGTGTGGCGCCGCCCACATGCTCGTACATGCGCTCGGGTACTCACTTCCGGTGCTGAGTACGCCCCCCGCACGCCAGACTGGGGCCATGGACTGGAACCACTACCGCTTCACGAGCGTCTGGGAGCTCCCCGCCCCGCCCGACACCGTGTACGCCGTCCTCGAACGCCCCGAGGACTACCCCCGCTGGTGGCCGCAGGTCCGCGGGATCGGCCGGATCGACGACACCACGGCCACGGCGCGCTTCCGCTCCTCGCTCCCCTACGACCTCGTCGTGACGCTCCGGCAGCACCGCGGCGACCCCGCGTCGCGGACCCTCGAAGCCACGATGAGCGGCGACCTGGAGGGCTGGGCCCGCTGGACCGTCGCCCCGCACGAGGGCGGCAGCCGGGTCCTCTACGAGCAGGAGGTCGACGTCCGCAAGGCGCTGCTGCGCCGGCTGGCCGTGCCCGGACGCCTCCTCTTCCGCGTCAACCACACGCTGATGATGCGTGCGGGACGCCGCGGACTGCGGGCGTGGCTCGAAGCGGTTTGAACCCGGGCCGCCGGGCCCTGTATGGTTCAACCCGTTCCCGGGCGATTAGCTCAGTGGGAGAGCGCTTCGTTCACACCGAAGAGGTCACTGGTTCGAAACCAGTATCGCCCACCCGGGAAGAGCCGGTCCGTCAGCACCATCGACGGACCGGCTCTCGCGTGCCCGGGCCCTTTCGCGCCCCTCAGGTCAGGCGGCGGCCGGCAGCTCCGGAGGCGGAACCACGTGCGCGCACCCGCGCCCGCGCCGGGTTGCCGGACCGCCCGCAGCGCGTACGGGGCCGCAGGGCTGAGCCGTTCCAGGCCCGCGGAGTACCTCCGACCCCTCGCGCGCACCGGCCGACTGCGTAGGACGGGGCGGGGGCCGGAATCCTTTTGGCGTCGGGAGGCCCCGGCTCGGTACGATTCGCCTAGCGTACGCACGACGAAGCGGCGCGCCCCCTCAGTCAGGAGAGACCGGTGTCAGACGTCCGTGTGATCATCCAACGCGATTCCGAGCGGGAAGAGCACGTGGTGACGACGGGCACGACGGCCGCCGAGCTCTTCCCCGGGCAGCGCACCGTCGTCGCCGCCCGGGTCGGTGGCGAGCTCCGGGACCTCGCGTACGAGCTCAAGGACGGCGAGGTCGTCGAGCCCGTCGAGATCTCCTCCGAGGACGGTCTGAACATCCTGCGGCACTCCACCGCGCACGTGATGGCGCAGGCCGTGCAGGAGCTGCACCCTGACGCCAAGCTGGGCATCGGCCCGCCGGTCAAGGACGGCTTCTACTACGACTTCGACGTCGAGAAGCCGTTCACGCCCGAGGACCTCAAGGCCATCGAGAAGCGGATGCAGGAGATCCAGAAGCGGGGCCAGAGGTTCTCCCGCCGGGTCGTGACGGACGAGGCGGCCCGTGAGGAGCTCGCCGGCGAGCCGTACAAGCTGGAGCTCATCGGCATCAAGGGCTCCGACTCCGTCGGGAGCGCGGGCGACGGCGCGGACGTCGAGGTGGGCGGCGGCGAGCTGACCATCTACGACAACCTGGACGCCAAGACCGGCGAGCTCTGCTGGAAGGACCTCTGCCGGGGCCCGCACCTGCCCACCACCCGGTTCATCCCCGCGTTCAAGCTGATGCGGAACGCGGCGGCGTACTGGCGGGGCAGCGAGAAGAACCCGATGCTCCAGCGCATCTACGGCACCGCCTGGCCCACCAAGGACGAGCTCAAGGCGCACCTCACGTTCCTGGAGGAGGCCGCCAAGCGCGACCACCGCAAGCTCGGCAACGAGCTGGACCTCTTCTCCTTCCCCGACGAGATCGGCCCCGGCCTCGCCGTCTTCCACCCCAAGGGCGGCGTCATCCGCCGGGCCATGGAGGACTACTCCCGGCGCCGTCACGAGGAGGAGGGCTACGAGTTCGTCTACAGCCCCCACGCCACCAAGGGCAAGCTCTTCGAGAAGTCCGGCCACCTGGACTGGTACGCCGACGGCATGTACCCGCCCATGCAGCTCGACGACGGGGTGGACTACTACCTCAAGCCGATGAACTGCCCGATGCACAACCTGATCTTCGACGCGCGCGGCCGTTCCTACCGCGAACTGCCGCTGCGCCTCTTCGAGTTCGGCACGGTGTACCGGTACGAGAAGTCGGGAGTCGTGCACGGCCTGACCCGCTCGCGCGGTTTCACGCAGGACGACGCGCACATCTACTGCACCCGGGAGCAGATGGCCGAGGAGCTGGACCGGACGCTCACCTTCGTCCTGAACCTGCTCCGCGACTACGGTCTGACCGACTTCTACCTGGAGCTGTC
This sequence comes from Streptomyces sp. NPDC020780, assembly GCF_044334475.1. NCBI lineage: Bacteria > Bacillati > Actinomycetota > Actinomycetes > Kitasatosporales > Streptomycetaceae > Streptomyces > Streptomyces sp. NPDC020780. The sequence goes on from NZ_JBIRTB010000007.1 coordinate 295,048, forward strand.
CACCAAGGACCCGGAGAAGTTCGTCGGCTCGGACGAGGCCTGGGACGAGGCCACCGAGACGCTGCGCCAGGTCGCCGAGAAGCAGGGCCTGCCGCTGGTCCCGGACCCGGGCGGCGCCGCCTTCTACGGCCCGAAGATCTCGGTGCAGTGCAAGGACGCGATCGGCCGCACCTGGCAGATGTCGACCGTGCAGCTCGACTTCAACCTGCCCGAGCGCTTCGACCTCGAGTACACCGGCCCGGACGGCACCAAGCAGCGCCCGGTCATGATCCACCGCGCGCTGTTCGGCTCCATCGAGCGCTTCTTCGCGGTGCTGCTGGAGCACTACGCGGGCGCGTTCCCGGTCTGGCTGGCCCCGGTCCAGGCGGTCGGCATCCCGATCGGCGACACCCACATCCCCTACCTCCAGGAGTTCGCCGCCGAGGCGCGCAGGAAGGGGCTGCGGGTCGAGGTGGACGCCTCCTCGGACCGGATGCAGAAGAAGATCCGCAACCACCAGAAGGCCAAGGTCCCCTTCATGATCATCGTCGGCGACGACGACATGAACGCGGGCACCGTGTCCTTCCGCTACCGCGACGGGTCGCAGGAGAACGGCATCGCCCGTGACGAAGCGATCGCCAAGCTCGTCGACGTGGTGGAGCGCCGCGTACAGGTGTGATGCCCGCGCCATGAGGCCGGTGAGGCCCCTGGGGAGCTACCCGCTCCCCGGGGGCCCCTTCTCGTCCTGCCGGGAGAACAGCTGCACCAGCCACGACGAGAACGATCCCGTCACCGCCCCCAGCAGCGCCAGCCCACACGCCATCAGCCCCGCCGCGATAACCCGGCCCAGCGCCGTCACCGGAACCGCGTCGCCGTATCCCACGGTCGTCAGCGTCGCGCAGGCCCACCAGACGGAGTCGCCGAACGTACGGATCGTGGAGTCCGGGGCGCCGCGCTCCTGCTGGTACACGGCCAGCGAGGCGGTGTAGCCCAGCAGGAGCGCGGATGTGCCCGCGTAGGCCATCACCCGGGCGTGCAGGCTGAGCCGGGGCTCCTTCCGGCGCAGCTGGAAACGGGTGTAGAGCTGGACCACCCGCAGCGGGCGCAGCGGCGGCAGGAGGAGGGTGAGGGTGTCCAGCCAGTGGGTGCGGGCGAAGCGCGGCCCTTGGCCGCTGAGGTGGAGCCGGGCGCTGTAGTCCACGACGAACAGGAGCCAGGCGACGGCCACCAGGATGAGGGCGGCGTCGTGCCACGGCCGGGTCGAAAGAGGCATCAGGACGTGGATCGTGTAGCCGGCGAGATAGACGACGGACGCGACGAGGAGCGGCATCTCCGTGCGGCGCTCCCACTCCGCGAGCCGGGGCGGGACGGGGGCGGTGGGGCGGTCGCTCATGGCGCCAGCATCGCCGTGGGCCGGCCGGGTCGCCCCCGGCGACACGCGCGGCGGGAGTGACGCAATATGCTGGCCGGCATGACGAGTGAGCCGGAGCAGCAGATCGGAGTGGGGTCGCCCGACGCGTTCCAGCGCCTGTGGACGCCTCACCGTATGGCGTACATCCAGGGCGAGAACAAGCCCAGCGGACCGGGGTCGGGGGACGGCTGTCCTTTCTGCGTGATCCCGTCGAAGTCGGACGAGGACGGGCTGATCGTCGCGCGGGGCGAGCGGGTCTACGCCGTCCTGAACCTGTACCCGTACAACGGTGGTCACCTGATGGTGGTGCCGTACCGGCACGTCGCCGACTACACGGAGCTGACCCTGCCGGAGACGGCCGAGCTGGCGGACTTCACCAAGCGGGCCATGGTCGCGCTGCGGGCGGCCTCGGGGGCGCACGGGTTCAACATCGGGCTCAACCAGGGTGCGGCGGCCGGCGCGGGTATCGCCGCCCATCTGCACCAGCACGTCGTTCCGCGCTGGGGCGGGGACACGAACTTCATGCCGGTCGTGGGGAACACCAAGGTGCTGCCGCAGTTGCTCGGCGACACCCGGACGATGCTGGCCGGGGTGTGGCCCACCGAGGCGCCGGCGGACTGAGCGGCTCGCGCCGCGGGTCGCCGGACGCGGTCAGGTGGGACGGGGGTGTTCCGGCCGGGAACACCCCCGCAGGCGTGTCACGCGTCGTAGACGTCGGCCTTCTTCGGCGCGGGGTCCTGGATCGCGCCGCTGAGGACCATGGAGCGGTTGTCGAAGCGTTCGGTGTCGACGCCGTGCTCCTTGAGGACCCGCATCGCCGCCGAGTGCACGACGCGCAGGACGGGGGTGGCCGCCCGCATGGCGTCGTCGGCCATGAAGCGGTGGCCCCAGGGCTTGGCGGCCCAGGCGTGGCGCAGTCCGAAGGGCTCCGGCAGGACGATCTTGCCGCCGAGGTAGTCCAGCAGCGGCGGATACCAGGTGAAGGGCGCGCGCAGGGCGAGCCTGACGACCTCGTTCGCCTTGACGAGGGGCAGGGTGATGGTCCGGGTCTCCCAGAACCGGACGGCCTTCTTGACGGTCTTCGTCTCGGCGGCCGGCTTGGTGAGGAACAGCGAGTGGACGGGGCCCAGGGCGTGGCCCGTGACCTCGATGCGCAGGGTCTCGTGGAGCACGGTGACGGTGATCAGCATGGTGATCACCAACTGGCCGTCCCAGAGGGTGAACTGGACGCCGAGGTAGTGCCGGTCGCCGCTGCCGAACTGCTGGTGGTTGCAGATGCGCTGTATCTCGTGGGGTTTGATCTGGAAGGTGGCGACGTCCTCGCCCTCGGGGCGGGTGACGGAGTCGGCGTTCTCGCCGATGGGGGAGACGATCCAGTGCTTGACCGACGGGGTGGGGAAGCCGCCGGTGTTCAGGGGGCCGCGTTCGAGCATCTTCAGCTGGTCGTGGATGGCCCGGACGACGTCCCAGCTGCGGAACTGGTGGATCTCCTTGGCCGGGTCCGCGGGGGTGAGTTCCTCGGCGAGCTGCCAGCTGCCCCAGCGGGTGCCCATGCCGAGGATGCCCTTGGGTCCCGCGTAGAACACGGCGTTGGACTGCTGCTCCGCGGAGAGCTTCTCCAGGCCCTGGCGCAGCGCCTCGCGGGCGGTCTCGCTGGGGTTCTTCGGTACGGCCTCGGGGATCTTGGCGCTCACGGCGGCGCCGGACAGCAGCCCCTCCCAGCGGGCCCGCATGTCCTTGGCCGAGGCCTCGGCGATGCGCTTGGCGAGCACCCAGCCGATGAGGGGGGCGATCGCCATGAGGCGGAGGTAGAGGGCGAGGAAGCCGGTGAGGGGCATGGCGATGAGGGCCACGGCGGCGGCGGCGCCGAGCACGAGGAGCAGGATGCCGCCGAGCGCCTGGAACGCCTTGTCCTTGGACTTGTTGAGCGAGTCGCGCAGCCTGAACGCGAGGACCCAGAAGAGCAGCCCGGGGAGGAAGGCGAAGCCGAAGACGGCGGTGACCAGGGTCAGCCGGGTGTCACGTGCCTTGCGCAGCCGGGTCGCGGACAGGCAGTGCTCGACGACGGTCTGGGGGTCGGTGCCGAAGGACTGGATGAGTGCCTTGCGGGCGCCGCCGAGCATGCGCTCCTGAACGGCCCGTGAGAAGGCCTCGCCCAGATTCGGCTTGAAGTAGTCGGACTTGAAGAGCTTGGAATCGCCCGTCTTCACCTCGGACTTGTGCCACTCGCTGTTGGCCTTGAGGATCTCCGTCACATCGCTGTCACGGTACGCGGCGGAGGCGAGGGCGTTGGTCGCCACCGCCTGCCCGGCCGAGCCCTGGAGCGGGATCTGAGCTCCGGGAGAGAAATCGAATCCGTCGTTGGCCACTGCCGCCCCCACTCGCCGCACGGTCTGCTCCTGCGGCCCTTCCCAACTACGGTACGTCGCACACCTTCTGAGCTGGGCCCACAGCGTAGCGTCCGGAACGTGCCGCCGCCCGCGGACCTGACCGGATGCGGGCGGCAGGCACCATATCCGGTCAGCCGGCGGTGTTCTCCCGCGTTTCGCGCAGGCGTTCGGCGAGGGGTGCGGGCATGGCCTCGTGCCGGGCGTACGCCCGGTCGAACCGGCCGGTGCCGTGCGTCAGTGAGCGCAGGTCGACGGCGTACCTGCCGATCTCCATCTCCGGTACCTCGGCGCGTACGAGGGTGCGTTCCCCGGGCGCCTGTTCGGTGCCGACCACCCGGCCCCGCCGTCCCGCGAAGTCGCTCATGACCGCCCCCACGTAGTCGTCGGGGACCAGTACCCGTACGTCCGCGACGGGTTCGAGGAGCCGGATCCGGGTGCCGACCGCCGCCTCGCGCAGAGCCAGCGCGCCCGCCGTCTGGAAGGCGGCGTCGGAGGAGTCCACGGCGTGCGACTTGCCGTCGAGCAGCGTGACGCGCACGTCGACGAGCGGGTGGCCCGTCGCCAGCCCGCGGGCCGCCTGGGCGCGCACGCCCTTCTCGACGGAGGGGACGAACTGCCGGGGCACCGAACCGCCGACCACCTTGTCCACGAATTCGACACCCGTACCGGGTGGCAGCGGCTCCACCTCGATCTCGCAGACGGCGTACTGGCCGTGGCCGCCGGACTGCTTGACGTGTCGGCCGCGGCCGACGGTCCGGGAGGCGAAGGTCTCCCGCAGGGGGACCCGGTGGGGCACGGCGTCCACCTGCACGCCGTACCGGCTGCGCAGGCGCTCCAGTGCCACCTCCGCGTGTGCCTCCCCCATGCACCACAGGACCACCTGATGCGTGTCCTCGTTCTGCTCCAGCCGCAGGGTGGGGTCCTCGGCGACCAGCCGGGCCAGCCCCTGGGAGAGCTTGTCCTCGTCCGCCTTGCCGTGCGCGCGCACGGCAAGCGGCAGCAAGGGGTCCGGCGTCGTCCACGGTTCCACCAGCAGGGGGTCGCCGGGGTCCGACAGGGTGTCCCCGGTCTCCGCCTCCCCGAGCTTCGACACGCACGCCAGGTCACCGGCCGCACAGTGGTCCAGAGGGTGCTGCTGCCGGCCGAAGGGGGCGAGGAGCGCGCCGGCGCGCACATCGGAGTCGTGGCGGGCGCGCGTCCCGTGCCCCGGGTCGGTGAGGCCGTGGCCGCACACGTGGACGGGGTCGTCGGGGCGCAGCGTGCCGGAGAAGACGCGGACGAGGGAGACCCGCCCGACGTAGGGGTCGGACGACGTCTGCACGACCTCGGCGACCAATGGCCCTCCGGGGTCGCAGACCGGGGCGGGGCGCGGGGAACCGCCGGGGGTGGTGACGGCGGGCGGGGTCCGCTCCAGGGGGGAGGGGAAGCCCCGGGTGATCAGCTCCAGCAGCTCGACCGTGCCGACGCCCTGACGGGCCCCGTCGGCGGCCGGGGCGGCCGTGAGGACGGGGTGGAAGGAGCCGCGTGCGACGGCACGTTCCAGGTCGTCCACGAGTGTTGCGACGTCGACGGTCCCGCCACCGAGGTAGCGGTCCATCAGGGTCTCGTCCTCGCTCTCGGCGATGATCCCCTCGATCAGCCGGTCGCGGGCCTGAGAGAGCGGCTCGCGCCGGTCCCCGTCGGGGGCCGTCTCGCGGCGCTCCCCGCAGGAGTAGTCGAGGACCTGCCGGGTGAGCAGTCCGGTGAGCCCGGTGAGCGGGGCGTGCCCGTCCGGGCCCTCCGGCCCCTGTACGGGCAGGTAGAGCGGGAGCACGGCGTCGGGGTCCTCGCCGCCGAAGATCCGGCCGCAGACCCGGGTCATCTCGTCGAACGACGTGCGCGCGGTGTCCAGGTGGGTGACGACGATGGCGCGTGGCATGCCCACGGCCGCGCACTCCTCCCAGACGGCGCGGGCGGTGGCCGCCACGGCGTCGGCCTCCTGCGCCGCCGACACGACGAAGAGGGCCGCGTCCGCCGCCCGCAGACCGGCCCTGAGTTCCCCGACGAAGTCCGCGTAACCCGGGGTGTCCAGCAGATTGATCTTGTAGCCGTCCCATGCGACGGGGACGAGCGAGAGCTGCACGGAGCGGTGGCGGCGCCGCTCGATGTCGTCGTGGTCCGAGACGGTCGCCCCGTCCTCGACCCGGCCCGCCCGGTTGAGCGCTCCGGCCGTCAGCGCGAGTGCTTCGACGAGGGTGGTCTTGCCGGAGCCGCTGTGGCCGACCAGCGCCACGTTCCGTACGGACGCGGGCCCGTCGGCCGTCACCGCCCTGCCGGCGGCTCCGGTGTGCGTGTGTGTCCTGTCGCCCATGATGCGTGCCTCCCGGTGGGTGGCGCGGTGCGGAGGGCACCGTCGCGGAGGGGGGAGAAGCCGCACGGGCGAGGGGAGCCGTCCCGGCGGCTTCGGCGACGCCCGCGGTACTTCGAGCTTTCCACCGACTCCGTGCCGCGTCCATACGGGCCGGGGCCCGGCGGGTCCCCGGAGGCCGGGAGATCCGCCGGGACGGGGTGCCCCGCCGTGGGCCGGCCCGGCTCGTGACTACGATGGGCCCGCCGGTGGCCGAAGGGGCCGCACGGCCCGCCGAACCTCGGGAAGGCCATGCTGAACAAGTACGCGCGTGCATTTTTCACGCGTGTCCTCACACCGTTCGCCGCTCTGCTGCTCCGCCTCGGGGTCAGCCCCGACGCGGTCACGCTCGTCGGCACGGCCGGAGTGATGGCGGGTGCACTGGTCTTCTTCCCGATGGGGGAGTTCTTCTGGGGCACCATCGTCATCACCGCCTTCGTCTTCTCGGACCTCGTCGACGGCAACATGGCCCGCCAGGCGGGGATCTCCAGCCGGTGGGGCGCGTTCCTCGACTCGACGCTGGACCGGGTCGCGGACGGGGCGATCTTCGCCGGGTTCGCGCTCTGGTACGCGGGCAGCGGTGACGACAACACGCTGTGCGCGGTCGCGATCTTCTGTCTGGCCAGCGGCCAGGTGGTCTCGTACACGAAGGCACGCGGCGAGTCGATCGGCCTGCCGGTCGCGGTGAACGGACTGGTGGAACGCGCCGAGCGGCTGGTGATCTCCCTGGTCGCGGCCGGGCTCGCCGGGCTCCACGCCTTCGGCGTACCGGGCATCCAGGTACTGCTGCCGATCGCGCTGTGGATCGTCGCCGCGGGCAGCCTGGTCACCCTGGTCCAGCGGGTGGTGACCGTGCGCAGGGAGTCGGCCGAGGCCGACGCCGCGGCCAGGAGCGGAACCCCGGAGCAGGGGAGCGAGGCCGCGCGGTGAGCGGCACGGGACCCGACCTGAAGGGGCGGCTGACCGACGGGCTCTACGGGCTCGGCTGGGGCGCCGTCAAGAAGCTCCCCGAGCCGGTGGCCGCCGCGCTCTTCCGCACCCTGGCCGACCAGGTGTGGAAGCGGCGGGGGAAGTCCGTCCTGCGCCTGGAGTCCAACCTCGCCCGGGTGGTGCCCGGAGCGGACGCGGCCCGCCTGGCCGAACTGTCCAGGGCGGGCATGCGCTCGTACATGCGCTACTGGATGGAGTCCTTCCGGCTGCCCACCTGGAGCGACCGGCGGATCAAGGACAGCATCCACGTCCGCGACGCCCACCGGCTCACGGAGGGGCTGGACGCCGGGCGCGGGGTCGTCCTCGCGCTGCCGCACCTGGGCAACTGGGACCTGGCGGGCGCCTGGGTCACCACGGACCTCAAGGTGCCGTTCACGACCGTCGCCGAGCGGCTCGACCCGGAGAGCCTCTACGACCGGTTCGTGGCCTACCGCCAGGGCCTCGGCATGGAGGTGCTGCCGCACAGCGGCGGAGCCGCCTTCGGCACCCTGGCGCGGCGGCTGCGCTCCGGCGGGCTGGTCTGCCTGGTCGCCGACCGCGACCTGTCGGCCTCCGGCGTCGAGGTCAGCTTCTTCGGCGACACCGCGCGGATGCCCGCGGGACCGGCCCTGCTGGCCCAGCAGACCGGGGCGCTGCTGCTGCCCGTCACCCTCTGGTACGACGGCACGCCCGTGATGCAGGCCCGCGTCCATCCGCCGGTCGCCGAGCCGGAGACGGGCACCCGCGCCGAGAAGACGTCCTCCATGACACAGGCGCTGGCCGACGCCTTCGCCACCGGGATCGCCGAGCATCCGGAGGACTGGCACATGCTGCAGCGGCTCTGGCTCTCCGATCTGGAACCCCGGGAAGGGACCTCGTGAAGATCGGCATCGTCTGCCCGTACTCCTGGGACGTCCCGGGCGGCGTGCAGTTCCACATCCGCGACCTGGCCGACCACCTGATCCGCCAGGGCCACCACGTCTCCGTGCTGGCCCCCGCCGACGACGAGACGCCCCTGCCCCCGTTCGTCGTGTCGGCGGGCCGTGCCGTGCCCGTCCCGTACAACGGCTCCGTGGCCCGCCTGAACTTCGGCTTCCTGTCCGCTGCACGGGTACGGCGCTGGCTGCACGACGGCACCTTCGACGTCATCCACATCCACGAGCCGACCTCGCCGTCGCTGGGACTGCTCACCTGCTGGGCGGCGCAGGGGCCGATCGTCGCCACCTTCCACACCTCCAACCCACGCTCCCGGGCCATGATCGCGGCCTACCCGATCCTCCAGCCGGCCCTGGAGAAGATCAGTGCGCGCATCGCGGTCAGCGAGTACGCGCGCCGCACCCTGGTCGAGCACCTCGGCGGGGACGCCGTGGTCATCCCCAACGGGGTGGACGTCGGCTTCTTCGCCCGGGCCGAACCGAAGGCCGAGTGGCAGGGCGGCACGCTCGGGTTCATCGGGCGCATCGACGAACCGCGCAAGGGGCTGCCCGTCCTGATGAAGGCGCTCCCCGCGATCCTCGCCGCCCGCCCGGAGACCCGGCTGCTCGTCGCGGGCCGCGGTGACGAGGAGGAGGCGGTCGCCTCGCTCCCGGAGGCGATACGCGGACGGGTCGAGTTCCTGGGCATGGTGAGCGACGAGGACAAGGCACGGCTGCTGCGCAGCGTCGACGTGTACGTCGCGCCGAACACCGGTGGCGAGAGCTTCGGCATCATCCTGGTCGAGGCGCTGTCGGCGGGCGCGCCCGTCCTCGCCAGCGACCTGGACGCGTTCGCGCAGGTGCTCGGCCAGGGTGCCGCCGGAGACCTCTTCGCCAACGAGGACGCGCAGGCGCTGGCCTCGGCGGCGATCCGGCTGCTCGCCGACCCGGAGCGGCGGGCGGGGCTGCGGGAGCGCGGCAGCGCGCACGTACGCCGCTTCGACTGGTCGACCGTGGGGGCGGACATCCTCGCGGTGTACGAGACGGTGACGGACGGGGCGGCGGCCGTGGACACGGACGAGCGCACGGGACTGCGCGCACGGTTCGGGCTGGCCGCCCGGGACTGAGGGGCTCCGGCGGCGGGCCGGGTGGGGCCGTGCGACCGCCCCGGACACCGCCGGTAGCCTCGGGCCGTGATCGAAACCCTCATCTGGATCGCCGTCGCGCTCTTCGCGGTCGGCCTGTACCTCAGCTGGACCGCCGGGCGGCTCGACCGGCTTCACTCCCGTATGGACGCGGCCCGCGCGGCCCTGGACGCCCAGTTGCTGCGCCGGGCCTCGGTCACCCAGGAACTGGCCACCTCCGGTGTCCTGGACCCCGCGGCGTCGATCGTGCTGTACGAGTCGGCGCACGCGGCCCGGCAGGCCGAGGAGGAGCAGCGCGAGGTCGCCGAGAGCGAGCTGAGCGCCGCCCTGCGGGCCGTGTTCGGCGAGACGGTGCAGGTCGAGGCGGTGAAGGAGGTCCCCGGCGGGCAGGAGGCCGCGCGGGAGCTGGCCGCCGCCGTGCGCCGCGTACCCATGGCACGGCGCTTCCACAACGACGCGGTGCGGGCCGCCCGGGCCCTGCGTACCCACCGCACGGTGCGGCTCTTCCGGCTCGCCGGGCACGCGCCCTTCCCGCTGGCGTTCGAGATGGACGACGAGCCGCCGGTCGCCCTCGCGGACCGGCCCGGCACCTGAGGCACGCTCGGCGCGTGGAGGGCCGCAGCGGGCTCGGCGCAGGGAGAGGACCGCATCGGGCGAAAACGGTCCACGGGGTGCCCATTGGCCCTTGCAGTGGACTGGTCGCGGGGCGTTTGCTCAGAGCAGCAGTCAGCCCTTTCATCCCCAGTGAGGTCGATCCGTGTCCACGCTTCCCCGTACCCCGCAGTCCCCCGAGACCCCGGCCACCGGCACCGCCCGCGTCAAGCGCGGAATGGCCGAGCAGCTCAAGGGCGGCGTGATCATGGACGTCGTCAACGCCGAGCAGGCGAAGATCGCCGAGGACGCGGGCGCCGTGGCCGTCATGGCCCTGGAGCGGGTCCCGGCCGACATCCGCAAGGACGGCGGCGTGGCCCGGATGTCCGACCCCAACATGATCGAGGAGATCATCGAGGCCGTCTCCATCCCCGTCATGGCCAAGTCCCGCATCGGCCACTTCGTCGAGGCCCAGGTACTGCAGTCGCTCGGTGTCGACTACATCGACGAGTCCGAGGTCCTCACCCCGGCCGACGAGGTCAACCACAGCGACAAGTTCGCCTTCACCACGCCGTTCGTCTGCGGTGCCACCAACCTGGGCGAGGCGCTGCGCCGCATCGCCGAGGGTGCCGCGATGATCCGCTCGAAGGGCGAGGCCGGCACCGGCAACGTCGTCGAGGCGGTCCGCCACCTGCGCCAGATCAAGAACGAGATCGCCCGGCTGCGCGGCTACGACAACAACGAGCTGTACGCCGCGGCCAAGGACCTCCGTGCCCCCTACGAGCTGGTCAAGGAGGTCGCCGAGCTGGGCAAGCTGCCCGTCGTCCTGTTCTCGGCCGGTGGCGTCGCCACGCCGGCGGACGCGGCCCTGATGCGCCAGCTCGGCGCCGAGGGCGTCTTCGTGGGGTCCGGCATCTTCAAGTCCGGCGACCCCGCCAAGCGCGCCGCCGCCATCGTCAAGGCCACCACCTTCTACGACGACCCGAAGATCATCGCGGACGCCTCGCGCAACCTCGGTGAGGCCATGGTCGGCATCAACTGCGACACGCTGCCCGAGGCCGAGCGCTACGCCAACCGCGGCTGGTAAGCACCGATGACCGACACCCCTGTCATCGGCGTCCTGGCGCTCCAGGGCGACGTACGGGAACATCTGATCGCCCTGGCCTCGGCGGACGCCCTGGCCAGGCCGGTCCGGCGTCCCGAGGAGCTCGCCGAGGTCGACGGACTGGTCATACCCGGCGGCGAGTCCACCACGATGTCCAAGCTGGCCGTCCTCTTCGGCATGATGGAACCGCTGCGCGAGAGGGTCGCCGCCGGCCTGCCGGTCTACGGCACCTGTGCGGGGATGATCCTGCTCGCCGACAAGATCCTGGACCCGCGTTCGGGCCAGGAGACCGTCGGCGGCATCGACATGATCGTGCGGCGTAACGCCTTCGGGCGGCAGAACGAGTCCTTCGAGGCGGCCGTCGACGTCGACGGCGTACCCGGCGGACCCGTCGAGGGCGTCTTCATCCGGGCGCCCTGGGTGGAGTCCGTCGGCGCCCGGGCGGAGGTCCTCGCGGTGCACGGCGGCCATATCGTGGCCGTACGCCAGGCAAACGTCCTGGCGACGTCGTTCCACCCGGAACTGACCGGGGACCACCGCGTGCACGCCTTCTTCACCGACATGGTGCGCGCCGTGGGCTGATCCGATCCCGGTAGGATCTCTCGGGTTCGGATCGATTTTGGTGACGCGAAGGAGAAGGCAGATGTCCGGCCACTCTAAATGGGCTACGACGAAGCACAAGAAGGCCGTGATCGACGCCAAGCGCGGCAAGCTCTTCGCGAAGATGATCAAGAACATCGAGGTCGCGGCCCGCACGGGCGGCGCCGACGTGTCCGGTAACCCGACCCTTTTCGACGCCATTCAGAAGGCCAAGAAGAGCTCGGTCCCGAACAAGAACATCGACTCGGCGGTCAAGCGCGGCGCCGGCCTCGAGGCCGGTGGCGCCGACTACGAGACGATCATGTACGAGGGCTACGGCCCGAACGGCGTCGCGGTGCTCATCGAGTGCCTCACCGACAACCGCAACCGTGCCGCGTCCGACGTCCGTGTCGCCATGACCCGCAACGGCGGCTCCATGGCGGACCCGGGCTCGGTCTCGTACCTGTTCAACCGCAAGGGCGTCGTGATCGTCCCCAAGGGTGAGCTGTCCGAGGACGACGTGCTCGGAGCGGTGCTCGACGCGGGCGCCGAGGAGGTCAACGACCTCGGCGACACCTTCGAGGTGCTCAGCGAGGCCACCGACATGGTCGCGGTCCGCACCGCGCTGCAGGAGGCCGGCATCGACTACGACTCGGCCGAGGCCAACTTCGTCCCGACCATGCAGGTCGAGCTCGACGAAGAGGGCGCGCGCAAGATCTTCAAGCTGATCGACGCGCTGGAGGACAGCGACGACGTGCAGAACGTCTTCGCCAACTTCGACGTCTCCGACGAGGTCATGGAGAAGGTCGACGCCTGAGAGCCTGTCGGGTGACCGCTCGGTCAGAGGTCGCCCGGCAGGCGCTGAGGGCGGCGGCCACCCTGCCACGGGCCGACGGGACACACCCCGTCGGCCCGTCGTCCTGTCAGTGGCAGCCGATAGCCTGCGGGAACAGATGACCGAGCGGCGGAGGGGGCTCCTTCATGCGGGTGCTGGGCGTGGACCCGGGGCTGACCCGGTGCGGTGTCGGGGTGGTCGACGGGGTCGCCGGCCGGCCGCTGACGATGGCCGGCGTCGGCGTGGTGCGCACCCCGGCGGACGCGGAGCTCGGCCACCGGCTGGTCGCCATCGAACAGGGCATCGAGCAGTGGCTCGACGAGTACCGTCCCCAGTTCGTGGCCGTGGAGCGCGTGTTCAGCCAGCACAACGTCCGTACGGTGATGGGCACCGCCCAGGCCAGCGCCGTCGCCATGCTGTGCGCGTCCCGCCGGGGCATCCCCGTGGCCCTGCACACCCCCAGCGAGGTCAAGGCCGCCGTCACGGGATCGGGCCGCGCGGACAAGGCGCAGGTCGGGGCCATGGTGACCAGGCTGCTGCGGCTCGACGCGCCTCCCAAGCCCGCCGACGCCGCCGACGCGCTCGCCCTCGCCATCTGCCACATCTGGCGCGCACCCGCGCAGAACCGACTGCAGCAGGCCGTCGCCGCCCACCGCACGCTGAAAGGCCGTACCGCATGATCGCCTTCGTCTCCGGCCCGGTGGCCGCCCTCACCCCCTCGACAGCCGTGGTCGAGGTCGGCGGCATCGGCATGGCCGTCCAGTGCGCGCCCGGCACGCTCGCCGGCCTGCGCATCGGCCAGGAGGCCAGGCTGGCCACCTCCCTCGTCGTCCGGGAGGACTCCCTCACGCTGTACGGCTTCGCCGACGACGACGAACGGCAGGTCTTCGAACTTCTCCAGACCGCCAGCGGCGTCGGCCCGCGGCTCGCCCAGGCCATGCTCGCCACCCACAGCCCGGACGCCCTGCGCACCGCCGTCGCCACCGGCGACGAGAAGGCGCTCACCGCCGTGTCCGGGATCGGGAAGAAGGGCGCCCAGAAGCTCCTGCTGGAGCTGAAGGACCGGCTCGGCGAGCCGGTCGGGGCACCCGTCGGACGGCAGGGTGCGGGCACCGCCGTCAGCTCCTCCTGGCGCGACCAGCTGCAGGCCGCCCTGATCGGCCTGGGCTACGCCGCCCGCGAGGCCGACGACGCCGTGACGGCCGTGGCTCCGCAGGCCGAGGCAGCGATCGCCGGGGGCGGCCAGGCCCCTGTGCCCCAGCTGCTGCGGGCCGCCCTGCAGACGCTCAACCGCGCACGCTGACCGCAGGGGCGCCGACGCCCCGCAGGCCGGCCGGGACACCGCACGGCCCGGCACCGAACCACCCGAGGCGGAACTGACGATGAACTGGGACGAGACCGGGCCCGACACCGGCGAGATGACGGACGAGCGGCCGGAGGACCGGCTGGTCGCCGCCGGAGCGGACGGCGAGGACACCGCGGTCGAGGCCGCTCTGCGCCCGAAGGATCTCGACGAGTTCGTCGGCCAGGAGAAGGTGCGCGAACAGCTCGATCTGGTCCTCAAGGCCGCCCGGGCCCGCGGTGCCACGGCCGACCACGTGCTGCTCTCCGGCGCCCCCGGTCTCGGCAAGACCACCCTCTCCATGATCATCGCAGCCGAGATGAACGCCCCGATCCGGATCACCTCCGGCCCCGCCATCCAGCACGCCGGCGACCTCGCGGCGATCCTCTCCTCCCTCCAGGAGGGCGAGGTCCTCTTCCTCGACGAGATCCACCGCATGTCCAGGCCCGCGGAGGAGATGCTCTACATGGCGATGGAGGACTTCCGCGTCGACGTCATCGTCGGCAAGGGCCCCGGCGCCACGGCCATCCCGCTCGAGCTGCCGCCCTTCACCCTCGTCGGCGCCACCACCCGGGCAGGACTCCTGCCGCCGCCCCTGCGCGACCGCTTCGGCTTCACCGGCCACATGGAGTTCTACGAGCCGACGGAACTGGAGCGCGTCATCCACCGCTCCGCCGGCCTCCTGGACGTAGCCATAGACACGGCGGGGGCCGCGGAGATCGCCGGACGCTCCCGCGGCACGCCCCGCATCGCCAACCGGCTGCTGCGCCGCGTCCGGGACTACGCCCAGGTCAAGGCCGAGGGGCGGATCGACCGCGACATCGCCGCCGCCGCCCTGCGGGTCTACGAGGTCGACGCCCGCGGCCTCGACCGGCTGGACCGCGCCGTGCTCGGCGTCCTGCTGAAACTCTTCGGCGGCGGGCCCGTCGGGCTGTCCACCCTCGCGGTCGCGGTGGGGGAGGAGCGCGAGACGGTCGAGGAGGTCGCCGAGCCCTTCCTCGTACGCGAGGGGCTGCTCGCCAGGACCCCGCGCGGCCGGGTCGCCACACCCGCCGCATGGGCCCACCTCGGACTCGTACCGCCGCAGCACGGCGCAAAGGGACAACAGGGCCTGTTCGGGGCGTGATGCGTCACAGGTTTCCGCAGGGGGGAACCACGGTGCCATGCTGGGCGTTGTTCCAATGATGCGGACTCGCTTAGACTCCGCCGATGCCGCCCGTACAGGGTCGGTGTACCCACCCCCGTAGACAAGGCCGCCTCGCAGCGCGGTCGTGCGAAGGAAGTCCGTCCCGTGAGTCTCGTGACCCTCCTCCCCTTCATCGTGCTCATCGGGGCCATGTTCCTGATGACCCGGTCCGCCAAGAAGAAGCAGCAGGCGGCTGCGCAGATGCGCAACGACATGCAGCCCGGTACCGGCGTCCGGACGATCGGGGGCATGTACGCCACCGTCAAGGAGATCCTGGACGACACGGTCCTCCTCGAGGTCGCGCCCGGCGTCCACGCCGTCTACGCGAAGAACGCCATCGGCGCCGTCCTGGACGACGCGGAGTACAACCGCATCGTCCACGGTGACGACGACGACCTGAAGGTCGACGGCGCCGTCGTTCCGGACGACGCCTCCTCGCTCACCGCCGGACAGGCGGACACGGAGGACGAGGCGACCGGCGCGAAGGCGGACCTGACCAAGAAGGCCGACGGCGCCACCGCCGGGCCGAAGGACTCCGACGAGGACTCCGAGCTCAAGGACGCCAAGGCCGACGGCGAGGGCGACGCGAAGTAGCTCCACGATTCCGGGACGCCGGACACCTGCGGGTGTCCGGCGTCCCGCGGGCCGTGGGGCCTTCTGCGGGGGCGGGTCCCCACATCACTCAGTGGCCGCTCGGGCGCGTACCCGGCGCGGGGCGGTTGGACAGGGAGAAACGAAAAGGTGGCAGCACCGAAGAAGGGCCGGGGATCAACCGGTGGACAGGGCAAGCCGGGCCGTGCCCTGGCTCTGATCCTCATCGCCATGGTCGCGCTCACCGGCGGGATGTTCCTGTCCGGTCACACCACGCCCCGGCTTGGTATCGACCTGGCGGGCGGCACCTCGATCACGCTCAAGGCGAAGAGCCAGCCGGGCAAGCCGGACGCGATCAACGAGACCAACATGAACACCGCGGTCAGCATCATCGAACGCCGTGTCAATGGTCTGGGTGTCTCCGAGGCCGAGGTTCAGACCCAGGGCAAGTCGAACATCATCGTCAACATCCCCAAGGGGACGAATTCGAAGCAGGCCCGGGAACAGGTCGGTACGACCGCCCAGCTCTACTTCCGCCCCGTGCTCACCGTCGCCGGGGGCTCGCCGACGCCCACCGGTTCGGCGAGCCCGTCCGAGAGCGGTTCCGGGAAGCCGAACGCCACGCCCAGTGCGAAGGCGAGCGACCCGGAGACCGCGTCCGGCGGCAAGGGCACGCCCTCGGCGACCGCCACCACCCAGGGCCGCGCCGTCACCGGCGCCCTGAAGCAGGACGCGACACCGACCGCCTCCGGCAGTGGCAAGCCCAGCGAGACCCCGGCCGGGACCGAGAAGCCCGACCCGGCCACCGCGGCCCTGCAGAAGAAGTTCACCGAGCTGGACTGCGGCAACGCCGCGGCCCGCGCCAAGGCCGGCGACAACG
Source organism: Streptomyces sp. NPDC020780 (assembly GCF_044334475.1). NCBI lineage: Bacteria > Bacillati > Actinomycetota > Actinomycetes > Kitasatosporales > Streptomycetaceae > Streptomyces > Streptomyces sp. NPDC020780. The sequence goes on from NZ_JBIRTB010000007.1 coordinate 311,351, forward strand.
TCAAGCCCGAGGACCCCACGGTCGCGTGCAGTTCCGAGGGCGACGCCAAGTACCTCTTGGGCCCGGCCGAGGTCTCCGGTACGGACGTCAACGACGCCAAGGCGCAGTTCGACCAGCAGCGCGGCATCTGGCTCGTCTCGATGGAGTTCACCGACAAGGGCTCCAAGAAGTTCCAGACGATCACCAAGAAGCTCTCCGCCCAGCAGTCGCCGCAGAACCAGTTCGCGATCTCCCTCGACGGCGAGGTCGTCTCGGCGCCCCAGGTGAACGAGACGCTCAGCGGCAGCGCCGAGATCTCCGGCAGCTTCACCCAGCAGTCGGCCGAGGACCTGGCCAACGTCCTGTCCTACGGCGCGCTCCCGCTGTCCTTCAGCGAGGACACGGTCACCACCGTCACCGCCGCCCTCGGCGGCGAGCAGCTCGAGGCCGGCCTCATCGCCGGTGCCATCGGGCTGGCCCTGGTCGTCATCTACCTGGTGGCCTACTACCGCGGCCTGGCGTTCATCGCGCTCCTCAGCCTCCTGGCCTCCGGCATCCTGACCTACACGATCATGGCGCTGCTCGGCCCGGCCATCGGCTTCGCACTGAACCTCCCCGCCGTCTGCGGTGCCATCGTGGCGATCGGTATCACGGCGGACTCGTTCATCGTCTACTTCGAACGCATCCGCGACGAGATCCGCGAAGGCCGTACGCTCCGTCCGGCCGTCGAGCGCGCCTGGCCCCGGGCCCGGCGCACCATCCTCGTCTCCGACTTCGTGTCGTTCCTCGCCGCCGCGGTGCTCTTCCTCGTCACGGTCGGCAAGGTCCAGGGCTTCGCGTTCACGCTGGGTCTCACGACCCTCCTCGACGTCGTCGTGGTGTTCCTCTTCACCAAGCCGGTCATGACGCTCATGGCCCGCACGAAGTTCTTCGCCGGCGGCAACGCGTGGTCCGGTCTGGACCCCAAGCGGCTGGGCGCCAAGCCGCCGCTGCGCCGCACACGCCGTGTCAACGCCCGCACCGACCACCCGAAGGAGGCGTGAGATGTCGCGACTCGGCAATCTCGGCGCCCGGCTCTACCGAGGCGAGGTCGGCTACGACTTCATCGGCAAGCGCAAGATCTGGTACGGCGTCTCGATCCTGATCACCATCACGGCCATCGTCGGCCTGGCCGTCAGCGGCCTCAACATGGGGATCGAGTTCAAGGGCGGCGCGGTCTTCACGACCGACAGCAAGGCGAAGGTCTCGGTCAGCCAGGCCCACGAGGACGCGGTGGCGGCCTCCGGCCACGAGGCGATCGTCCAGGAGCTCGGCAACGGCGGCCTCCGGATCCAGATCACCGAGGTCGACACGGCCAAGGCCGACCAGATCAAGACGCAGCTCTCCGACGACCTCGGCATCCCCGAGTCGAAGATCAACGCGGACCTCGTCGGCCCCAGCTGGGGTGAGCAGATCGCCAACAAGGCCTGGACCGGCCTCGGCATCTTCATGGTCCTCGTGGTGGTCTACCTCGCCATCGCCTTCGAGTGGCGGATGGCCATCGCGGCCCTCGTGGCACTGATCCACGACATCACCATCACGGTCGGCGTCTACGCCCTGGTCGGCTTCGAGGTCACCCCGGGCACCGTGATCGGTCTGCTGACCATCCTCGGTTACTCCCTCTACGACACGGTCGTCGTCTTCGACAGCCTCAAGGAGGGCACGAAGGGGATCACCAAGCAGACCCGCTGGACCTACAGCGAGATCGCCAACCGCTCCATCAACGGCACGCTGGTGCGCTCCATCAACACCACCGTCGTCGCGCTGCTGCCCGTCGCCGGTCTGCTGTTCATCGGGGGCGGTGTCCTCGGCGCCGGCATGCTGAACGACATCTCGCTGTCGCTCTTCGTCGGCCTCGCCGCCGGTGCGTACTCCTCGATCTTCATCGCCACGCCGCTGGTCGCCGACCTCAAGGAACGCGAGCCGCAGATGAAGGCCCTGAAGAAGCGGATCCTCGCCAAGCGGGCCGCCGCCTCCGCCAAGGGCGAGTCACCCGAGGACGACGGTGACGACCGGGCGCAGGACCTCGGCCCGGAGGCCGAGACCGCGGGGGCCGTCATCGGTCAGCGCCGCCAGCACGGCGGCCACGGCCGGACCCCGGGGAACCGCCGATGACCAGCACAGCGGCGCCGATCCGGGATCTGCTGCTCAGCCGGATCCGTGACGTGCCGGACTACCCGAAGCCGGGAGTGCTGTTCAAGGACATCACCCCGCTCCTCGCGGACCCCGTCGCCTTCACCGCGCTCACCGATCACCTCGCGGAGCTCTGCGTGCGCCACGGGGCCACCAAGATCGTGGGCCTGGAGGCACGCGGGTTCATCCTGGCGGCTCCGGTCGCCGTCCGGGCCGGGCTCGGCTTCGTACCCGTCCGCAAGGCCGGGAAGCTGCCCGGGGCGACGCTCGCGCGGACCTACGAGCTCGAGTACGGCACGGCGGAGATCGAGGTCCACGCCGAGGACCTGTCCGTCGACGACCGGATCATGGTCATCGACGACGTCCTGGCCACCGGCGGCACCGCGGAGGCCTCGCTGGAGCTGATCCGGCAGGCCGGCGCCCAGGTGGCGGGGGTGTCCGTCCTCATGGAACTCGGCTTCCTCGGCGGCCGGGCCAGGCTCGGGGCGGGGCTGCGGGGCGCCCCGGTCGAGGCACTGATCACGCTCTGAGAGCCTGACGGGTGACCTGGGATCGAAAAGCGGACGCGGTCCGGTGCATGCGATTCCAAGGCGCCGGAAGGCCGACGTAGTGGAGCTACGTGGGCCTTCCGGCAACGCGGGAAGCGTGCGTGCCAGGGCGCGGCCGCTCGGTCAGAGGTCACCCGACAGGCTCCGAGCCGTGCGCCCCAGGGCGCCGGCACAGCACCGCACAGGACGGGCACCCGGGAACACCCGGGTGCCCGTCCGCGTTGTGAGGGTTCCGCCTCCCCGGGCGAGGACCGGCCGGGGGGTCGATACCATGGGATTTCCGGGGAGCCCGGATCCGCACGAGGAGCGCTCTTGCCAGACGAGGTCCGTCCAGTCGCCGCCGCGCAGCCCGACAAGCCCGCGACGGCCCCCGCCACGCCCGCGAAGGCGCAGCCCGCCCCGGCGGGCGATGCCGGGGCGCGCGAACCCTCGGACGGCCGGGACCGGAGCCGTGGGGCGGCAACCGGTTCAGCCGAGCAGGCTTCACCCACCGAGCCGGGGCCCGCACCGGCGGCCCCCACCTCCGGCGGCGCTACACCGAAGCCTCCGGCACCCGACCCCGCCGTGCAGCCCGCGGCACCCGCACCCGCCGCCCAGCCCGCGGTGCCGGCGGCCGCGCCTCCGAAGCCGCCCGCCCCGAAGCCCCCGGCTCCCGCGCCGCCCGTGCGCTCAGGCGGTTCCTCCAACCGGGTCCGGGCCCGCCTCGCCCGCCTCGGCGTCCAGCGCTCCAGCCCGTACAACCCGGTCCTCGAACCCCTCCTGCGTACCGTCCGCGGCAACGACCCCAAGATCGAGTCCGCGACCCTGCGCCAGATCGAGCGCGCCTACCAGGTGGCCGAACGCTGGCACCGCGGGCAGAAGCGCAAGAGCGGCGACCCCTACATCACCCATCCGCTCGCCGTCACCACGATCCTCGCCGAGCTCGGCATGGACCCGGCGACGCTGATGGCCGGCCTGCTGCACGACACGGTCGAGGACACCGAGTACGGCCTGGACACGCTGCGCAAGGACTTCGGCGACCAGGTCGCGCTGCTGGTCGACGGCGTCACCAAGCTCGACAAGGTCAAGTTCGGCGAGGCCGCCCAGGCGGAGACCGTGCGCAAGATGGTCGTCGCCATGGCCAAGGACCCCCGGGTCCTGGTCATCAAGCTGGCCGACCGGCTGCACAACATGCGCACCATGCGCTACCTCAAGCGGGAGAAGCAGGAGAAGAAGGCCCGCGAAACCCTGGAGATCTACGCGCCGCTCGCCCACCGCCTGGGCATGAACACCATCAAGTGGGAGCTGGAGGACCTGGCCTTCGCGATCCTCTACCCCAAGATGTACGACGAGATCGTCCGCCTCGTCGCCGAGCGCGCACCCAAGCGCGACGAGTACCTCGCCATAGTGACCGACGAGGTCCAGTCCGACCTGCGCGCCGCCCGCATCAAGGCCACCGTCACCGGGAGGCCCAAGCACTACTACAGCGTCTACCAGAAGATGATCGTGCGGGGCCGGGACTTCGCCGAGATCTACGACCTGGTGGGAATTCGGGTACTTGTCGACACGGTCCGCGACTGCTACGCGGCGCTCGGCACCGTCCACGCCCGGTGGAATCCGGTGCCCGGGCGGTTCAAGGACTACATCGCGATGCCCAAGTTCAACATGTACCAGTCGCTGCACACCACGGTGATCGGCCCCAGCGGCAAGCCCGTCGAGCTGCAGATCCGTACGTTCGACATGCACCGCCGCGCCGAGTACGGCATCGCGGCGCACTGGAAGTACAAGCAGGATGCCGTGGCGGGCGCCTCCAAGGTGCGCACCGACGTGCCCAGGAACACCGGCGGCCGGGGTCAGGACACGGTCAACGACATGGCGTGGCTGCGCCAGCTCCTGGACTGGCAGAAGGAGACCGAGGACCCCAGCGAGTTCCTGGAGTCGCTGCGCTTCGATCTGTCACGCAACGAGGTCTTCGTCTTCACGCCGAAGGGCGACGTCATAGCGCTGCCCGCCGGGGCCACGCCGGTCGACTTCGCCTACGCCGTCCACACGGAGGTCGGCCACCGGACCATAGGGGCACGGGTCAACGGACGGCTCGTACCGCTGGAGTCGACGCTCGACAACGGCGACCTCGTGGAGGTGTTCACCTCCAAGGCGGCCGGAGCCGGGCCCTCCCGGGACTGGCTGCAGTTCGTCAAGTCGCCCCGGGCCCGCAACAAGATCCGTGCCTGGTTCTCCAAGGAGCGGCGCGACGAGGCGATCGAACAGGGCAAGGACGCCATCGCGCGGGCCATGCGCAAGCAGAACCTGCCGATCCAGCGGATCCTGACCGGCGACTCCCTGGTCACCCTCGCCCACGAGATGCGCTATCCCGACATCTCGTCGCTGTACGCGGCGATCGGCGAGGGCCATGTCACCGCGGCCGGCGTCGTCCAGAAGCTCGTCCAGGCGCTCGGCGGCGAGGACGCGGCCAACGAGGACCTGGCGGAGAGCTCGCCGCCCTCGCACGGCCGGAACAAGCGCCGGGCGAAGGCGGACCCGGGTGTCGTCGTCAAGGGTGTCGAGGACGTGTGGGTCAAGCTGGCCCGCTGCTGCACGCCCGTGCCCGGCGACCCGATCATCGGGTTCGTGACCCGGGGCAGCGGGGTCTCCGTACACCGCGCGGACTGCGTCAACGTCGACTCGCTCTCGCAGCAGCCGGAGCGGATCCTCGACGTCGCATGGGCACCCACCCAGTCGTCGGTCTTCCTCGTGGCCATCCAGGTCGAGGCGCTGGACCGTTCCAGGCTGCTCTCCGACGTCACCCGCGTCCTGTCCGACCAGCACGTCAACATCCTGTCGGCGGCCGTACAGACCTCCCGCGACCGCGTGGCCACCTCCCGCTTCACCTTCGAGATGGGCGACCCCAAGCACCTGGGCCACGTCCTGAAGGCCGTACGGGGTGTGGAGGGCGTCTACGACGTCTACCGGGTCACGTCGGCCCGCAGGCCGTAGGACGCGGACGCACGGAAGGGGGGCCCCCCCCCCGGGGGGGGGGGGGGCCCCCCCCCGCCCCCCCCCGCCCCCGCCCCCCCCCCCCCCCCACAACACCCCCAATAGCGCCGGGGGCCCCCCCCCCAGCCCGCCCAAGAAGGCAACCCGGAGC
>NZ_JBIRTB010000007.1:317183-399870 GCF_044334475.1 Streptomyces sp. NPDC020780
AACCTTTTCTCCGGCGGGGGGGGGCCCGGCCGGGGGCGGGGGGGGGGGGGGCCCCCGGGGGGGGGCCCCCCCCGGGCCCCCGGGGGGGGCCCCCGGGGGGGGGGGGGGGCCCCCCCTTCCGTGCGTCCGCCGTGACCGGCTTCAGCCGCCGAACTCCTCCAGGCCCTTGAGCGCCTGGTCCAGCAGCGCCTGCCGGCCTTCGAGCTCACGCGAGAGCTTGTCGGCACGCGCGTTGTTGCCCGAGGCGCGCGCCGCGTCGATCTGCGTGCGCAGCTTGTCGACGGCGGCCTGGAGCTGACCGGTCAGGCCCTCGGCGCGGGCCCGCGCCTCCGGGTTCGTCCGGCGCCACTCGGACTCCTCGGCCTCCTGGAGCGCCCGCTCCACCGCGTGCATCCGCCCCTCGACCTTCGGGCGGGCGTCACGCGGCACATGGCCGACGGCCTCCCAGCGCTCGTTCAGGGCACGGAACGCGGCCCTGGCCGCCTTCAGGTCCGTCACGGGCACCAGTTTCTCGGCCTCGGCAGCGAGCTCCTCCTTGAGCTGGAGGTTCTCGCCCTGCTCCGCGTCCCGCTCGGCGAAGACACCGCTGCGGGCCGCGAAGAACACGTCCTGCGCACCCCGGAAGCGGTTCCACAGCTCGTCCTCGGCCTCGCGCTGGGCTCGTCCCGCCGCCTTCCACTCGGTCATCAGGTCGCGGTAGCGGGCGGCCGTGGCACCCCAGTCGGTCGAGCCGGAGAGCGACTCCGCCTCGGCGGCCAGCTTCTCCTTGACCTTGCGGGCTTCCTCGCGCTGGGCGTCCAGCGCGGCGAAGTGCGCCTTGCGGCGCTTGGAGAACGCGGACCGGGCGTGCGAGAAGCGGTGCCACAGCTCGTCGTCCGACTTGCGGTCGAGACGCGGCAGCCCCTTCCACGTGTCGACGAGCGCCCGCAGCCGCTCACCGGCGGACCGCCACTGCTCGCTCTGCGCCAGCTCCTCGGCCTCGACGACGAGCGCCTCCTTGGCGCCGCGCGCCTCGTCGGCCTGCTTCGCCTTCTGGGCTTTGCGTTCCTCGCGCCGGGAGTCGACCGTCGCGACGAGCGCGTCCAGCCGCTTGCCCAGCGCGGCGAGGTCGCCGACGGCGTGGTGCTCGTCGACCTGCTGACGCAGGTGCTCGATCGCAGCGGTGGCGTCCTTCGCCGACAGGTCGGTGGTCTTCACCCGCCGCTCGAGGAGGCCGATCTCGACCACCAGGCCCTCGTACTTGCGCTCGAAATAGGCCAGGGCCTCCTCGGGGGAACCGGCCTGCCACGATCCGACGACCTGCTCGCCCTCGGCCGTACGCACGTACACGGTGCCCGTCTCGTCGACACGGCCCCACGGGTCGCTGCTCACAGCGCCTCCTCCACCTGATGCCAGCGAGGGGGTTCGCCCCCCGTGCATCGTCCACAGTTTCCTGGGGCGGGCAGCGCCCGCCCTGCACAACGCCAATCTAGGCGACCGGCCGCCCGGCTGTCCGCACTCCGCGCGGCCGAAATTATCCCGTCCGCGCCGGTCCGCCGGGGCCGCCCGGCCGCCCGGCCGTTCAGGCCTTCTCGACAGCCGCCTTCTCGACCGTGACGGTCTTCTTCGGAGCGCCGTCGGCCGCCCCACCGGTGACACCGGCCTCGGCGATCTTCTTGACCGCCTTCAGGCCGGCTTCGTCCATCGTGCCGAACGGCGTGTAGGTGGGCGGCAGTTTGGTGTCCTTGTAGACCAGGAAGAACTGGCTGCCGCCGGTGCCCGGCTGGCCGGTGTTCGCCATCGCGACCGTGCCCGCCCGATACGTCACCGAGCCGTCGCCGCCCGGCTTGCCCAGCGCGGTGAGGTTCTCGTCGGGGATCGTGTAGCCCGGACCGCCCGTCCCATCGCCCTTCGGGTCGCCGCACTGCAGGACGAAGATGCCCTGCGTGGTCAGCCGGTGGCACTTCGTGCCGTCGAAGTACCCCTTGTCCGCGAGCGACTTGAACGAGTTCGTGGTGTGCGGGGTCTTCGCCGCGTCCATCGTGATCGCTATGTCGCCCTGGCTGGTCTTCAGCGACATCGCGTACGTCGCCTTCTTGTCGATCTTCATCGCCGGCTCGGGCACACTGCTCTCGCTCGCCGACGGCGACGCGGAAGGGCTCGCGGCCGCTTCGTCGGCCTTCTTGCCGTCGTCGTCCCCGTCGAGGGAGACGTACGCGCCCGCGCCGATGACCGCCACCACGGCCACCGAGGACGCGATGATCACCGCGAGGCGCCTGGTTCTCCGGCGCGCCTCCTCCCGGCGCTGCTGCTGCCGCTCGAACTTCTCCCGGGCGAGCTGCCGCCGCCGCTGATCGCTGCTGACCACCGGTTGGTCTCCTTGTACGTCGTGTGATCGGGCCTCGGTTGCCCCGTACGGTATATGGGTTAGCTGTGGAATGAGGAGCGCCGGTAGTCTCTGATCTGCCGCATTCCTCTCCGCGGCCCTCCCGCTACGGACGAACACTAAGGACGATCGTGCTCATTGCCGGGTTCCCCGCCGGGGCCTGGGAGACCAACTGCTATCTGGTCGCCCCTGCCGCAGGCGAGGAGTGCGTGATCATCGACCCCGGCCACCAGGCCGCCCAGGGCGTCGAGGAAGCGCTGAGGAAGCATCGGCTCAAGCCCGTCGCCGTCGTGCTCACCCACGGCCACATCGACCACGTCGCCTCGGTCGTCCCCGTCTGCGGCGCCCACGACGTTCCCGCGTGGATCCACCCCGAGGACCGGTACATGATGAGCGACCCGGAGAAGGCCCTCGGCCGTTCCATCGGGATGCCGCTCATGGGGGAGCTCGCCGTGGGCGAGCCCGACGACGTCAGGGAACTGGCCGACGGGTCCAGGCTGGAACTGGCCGGCATGGAGTTCGGCGTCGCGCACGCACCGGGGCATACCAAGGGGTCGGTGACGTTCAGGATGCCCGAGGCCGCGGACGTACCGCAGGTCCTCTTCTCGGGCGACCTGCTCTTCGCCGGCTCCGTCGGACGCACCGACCTGCCCGGCGGTGACCACGCCGAGCTGCTCGAGTCGCTGGCCCGCGTGTGCCTGCCGCTCGACGACTCGACCGTGGTGCTGTCCGGCCACGGACCCCAGACGACCATCGGCCGCGAGCGCGCCTCCAATCCGTACCTGCACGGCCTGGACGCGCCCCGCCGAGGAATGTGACGAGAGAAAAAACGTGAGCACCTTCCAGGCCCCCAAGGGCACGTACGACCTGATCCCGCCGGACTCCGCGACGTTCCTGGCAGTGCGCGAGGCCATCTCCGCGCCCCTGCGCAACTCCGGTTACGGCTACGTCGAGACGCCCGGCTTCGAGGACGTCGCCCTGTTCGCGCGGGGAGTCGGCGAGTCGACCGACATCGTGTCCAAGGAGATGTACGCCTTCGAGACCAAGGGCGGCGACAAGCTGGCCCTGCGGCCCGAGGGAACCGCCTCGGTGCTGCGTGCCGCGCTGGAGGCCAACCTCCACAAGGCGGGCAACCTCCCCGTCAAGCTCTGGTACTCCGGCTCGTACTACCGCTACGAGCGGCCGCAGAAGGGCCGTTACCGCCACTTCTCGCAGGTCGGTGCCGAGGCCATCGGCACCGAGGACCCGGCGCTCGACGCCGAGCTGATCATCCTCGCGGACCAGGCCTACCGTTCGCTGGGCCTCGCGCGGTTCCGCATCCTGCTGAACTCACTGGGCGACAAGGAGTGCCGCCCGGTCTACCGCGAGGCGCTCCAGGCCTTCCTGCGCGACCTCGATCTGGACGAGGACACCCGCCGCCGCGTCGAGATCAACCCCCTGCGGGTGCTCGACGACAAGCGGCCCGACGTCCAGAAGCAGCTGACGGGCGCGCCGATGCTGCGCGACTTCCTCTGTGACGCCTGCAAGGCGTACCACGAGGAGGTCCGCGAACTGCTGACGGCGGCCGGGGTGGTGTACGAGGACGACGAGAAGCTGGTCCGGGGCCTCGACTACTACACCCGCACCACCTTCGAGTTCGTCCACGACGGTCTGGGATCCCAGTCCGCGGTGGGCGGCGGCGGCCGCTACGACGGCCTCTCCGAGATGATCGGCGGTCCCGCGCTGCCGTCCGTCGGCTGGGCGCTCGGCGTGGACCGCACGGTGCTCGCGCTGGAGGCGGAGGGCATCGAACTCGACATCCCCGCCCCCACCAGCGTCTACGCGGTCCCGCTCGGCGAGGAGGCCCGGCGCGTGCTCTTCGGCCTGGTCACGGAGTTGCGGAAGGCCGGGGTCGCCACGGACTTCGCGTTCGGTGGCCGTGGGCTCAAGGGTGCGATGAAGAGCGCCAACCGCTCCGGGGCCCGCTACACCGTCGTGGCCGGCGAGCGTGATCTCGCCGAGGGCAGCGTCCAGCTCAAGGACATGGAGTCCGGGGAACAGGAGCCGGTCGCGCTCGGCGACCTGGTGGCCGTCGTCCAGGCCCGGCTCGCCTGACCCCTGCGCCGTCCGCCCGACGCCCGCGCACGCCCCGCCTGTGCCCGCCCGGTCCGTCCGGGCGGGCACAGCGTGTTGCACGGGACGTGAACCGACGTGAACGCGGAAGGGGCCGGGGTCCGGTCCCGGCCGGACGCCGTCAACGCGGCGCTCGCTGGTTCACCCCGTGGGAGGTTTCGGGGGGGAGTGGCGGCCCCGCCCCGGCGGCGCGCACCCCGGACGATTCCCGGCTCCGGCCCCGTCCGTGCGCACATCTTTATCTCCATCGAACGGATGGGCGCATCGGCGGTGCGGCAGAATGACCGTGCCCGGCCGGCTACTCAGTGATGGAACGGCGATATGACGATGGCAGCGGTAGACCACTCCTCCTCCGAGCGTGACCCGGAGCAGGGTGAGGACAGCGGGAAGAGGACCGTCGGGGGCAGCCGCGCGCTCGCGCTGCTGCTGGTGATCACGGGAGCGGCCGGACTGCTCGCCGCCTGGGTGATCACCATCGACAAGTTCAAGCTGCTCGAGGACCCGAGCTTCACCCCGGGGTGCAGCCTCAACCCCGTGGTCGCGTGCGGCAACATCATGAAGAGCGAGCAGGCGTCCGCCTTCGGGTTCCCCAACCCGATGCTCGGCATCGCGACCTACTCGGTGGTCATCGGCATCGGCATGGCGCTCCTGGCGGGAGCGCGCTTCCGCTCCTGGTACTGGCTCGGCCTCAACGCGGGCACGCTGTTCGGCGTCGGCTTCTGCACGTGGCTGCAGTACCAGTCGCTGTACAACATCAACTCGCTCTGCCTGTGGTGCTGCCTGGCCTGGGTCGCCACGATCGTCATGTTCTGCTACGTCACCACGCACAACATCAAGCACCGCATCCTCCCCGCCCCCGCCTGGCTCAGGAACGGCCTCACCGAGTTCCACTGGGTGCCGCCGGTGCTCTGGATCGGCATCATCGGCATGCTGATCCTCACGCGCTGGTGGGACTTCTGGACCAGCTGACGCCCGCGGTCCTGTCGGTGGGGTGACATAGGCTTCGAAGCGTGGAGCCCGACCTCTTTACCGCAGCCGCCGAAGACCGCCAGGAGAAGGACCCGTCCAGCAGCCCTCTGGCTGTCCGGATGCGTCCTCGCACGCTGGACGAGGTCGTCGGCCAGCAGCATCTGCTCAAGCCGGGCTCGCCGCTGCGCCGGCTCGTCGGTGAAGCCGGCGGAGGTCCTGCGGGTCCCTCGTCCGTCATCCTCTGGGGACCGCCCGGCACCGGCAAGACGACTCTGGCGTACGTGGTCAGCAAGGCCACCAACAAGCGTTTCGTGGAGCTCTCCGCGATCACGGCGGGTGTCAAGGAGGTCAGGGCCGTCATCGAGGGCGCCCGCCGCGCCACCGGGGGCTTCGGCAAGGAGACGGTCCTTTTCCTCGACGAGATCCACCGCTTCTCCAAGGCCCAGCAGGACTCCCTGCTGCCCGCCGTGGAGAACCGCTGGGTGACCCTCATCGCGGCCACCACGGAGAACCCGTACTTCTCCATCATCTCGCCGCTGCTCTCGCGCTCCCTGCTCCTCACCCTGGAGCCCCTCACCGACGAGGACCTGCGGGCCCTGCTGCGCCGCGCCCTGACCGACGAGCGCGGCCTGGGCGGCGCGGTCACGCTGTCCGAGGCCGCCGAGGCGCACCTGCTGCGGATCGCGGGCGGCGACGCCCGGCGTGCGCTGACCGCGCTGGAGGCGGCGGCCGGAGCGGCCCTCGCCAAGCGCGAACCGGAGATCACGCTGGAGACGCTCGAGGAGACCGTCGACCGCGCCGCGGTGAAGTACGACCGTGACGGCGACCAGCACTACGACGTGGCGAGCGCCCTCATCAAGTCGATCCGCGGATCGGACGTGGACGCCGCCCTGCACTACCTGGCCCGGATGATCGAGGCGGGGGAGGACCCGCGCTTCATCGCCCGCCGGCTGATGATCTCCGCCAGCGAGGACATCGGCCTCGCCGACCCGACGGCGCTGCCCACGGCGGTGGCGGCGGCCCAGGCCGTCGCCATGATCGGTTTCCCGGAGGCGGCTCTCACCCTCAGCCACGCCACCATCGCGCTGGCCCTGGCTCCGAAGTCCAACGCCGCGACCCTGGCGATCTCGGCCGCGCAGGACGATGTGCGCAGAGGACTCGCGGGCCCGGTCCCGGCGCATCTGCGCGACGGCCACTACAAGGGCGCCGCCAAGCTGGGCCACGCCCAGGGTTACATCTACCCGCACGACGTGCCCGGCGGCATCGCAGCCCAGGAGTACGCCCCGGACGCGGTCCGCGGCAGGCGGTACTACGAACCCACGCGCTACGGCGCGGAGGCGCGGTACGCCGAGGTGGCGGACCGGGTGCGCGAACGGCTCGGCCGCAGCGAGGCGGGCGGCCCGGCGCCGTCCTGACCCGCCCCCGACCAGCGGGGCGCGGGTCGCCTGCCAGCTCGCCCGGGGACCCGTGCCTCCGGCCCTCCGACGCCGGCCGGTGCCCGGGGTCACAGGCCCGGGTACGAGCAGTACGACGGAGCAGGTACTCTGTACGAGAGTTCGTGTGCGTTCGGCTGCTGACGGCAACCGAATGTTTTCAAGCCCGCTGGGACGCGGCTGACCACGATCAGATCGGCCTTCCGTCGTAGCGGCGCTTTTCAGACGCGCCGCCGCTGTCTGTGCTGTCCGTGACGTGTGTGGTGTTCCCAGGGCGAGACATGCGATCTCCTTGAGTAAGGTAAACCTAACCTACAACGGAGGTCTGGAGAACGTGCCTAACCAGTCGCGTCCCAAGGTCAAGAAGTCGCGTGCCCTCGGCATCGCCCTGACGCCGAAGGCTGTCAAGTACTTCGAAGCCCGCCCCTACCCGCCGGGCGAGCACGGCCGTGGCCGCAAGCAGAACTCGGACTACAAGGTCCGTCTGCTCGAGAAGCAGCGTCTGCGTGCGCAGTACGACATCAGCGAGCGCCAGATGGCGCGCGCCTACGACCGCGCCCGTAAGGCCGAGGGCAAGACGGGCGAGGCGCTGGTCGTCGAGCTCGAGCGCCGTCTCGACGCCCTGGTCCTGCGTTCGGGCATCGCCCGGACCATCTACCAGGCCCGCCAGATGGTCGTCCACGGCCACATCGAGGTCAACGGTGGCAAGGTCGACAAGCCGTCCTTCCGCGTGCGCCCCGACGACATCGTCCAGGTCCGCGAGCGCAGCCGCTCCAAGGTCCCCTTCCAGGTGGCCCGCGAGGGTGGTTACGACACCGACGGCGAGACCCCGCGCTACCTCCAGGTGAACCTGAAGGCCCTGGCCTTCCGCCTGGACCGGGACCCGAACCGCAAGGAAATCCCGGTCATCTGCGACGAGCAGCTCGTCGTCGAGTACTACGCCCGCTGATCCAGGCGTAGCGGCTCTCCGAGCTCGGGCCCGCCCCTCCCTGTCATCCGGGAGGCGCGGGCCTTCGTCTTTCCCGCCCGTCCGGCCGCGTACGCCCTCCGGGCCGGACCGCCGGGATCCAGGCCGCCCGCGCTACCGCGGCCCCGCCCGTCCGGCCGGGCGCCCGAGCGCCACTCCGCCTCGTACCGCCCGTCGGCGCTTTCAGCCCGGGCGGGCTCCGAGCCCCGCATCCGGGAGCCCGCCGCAGGGGGCGGAGCCGCACGCGGGCAGGGCCGCCGAGGGCTGCCACCCCCGCAGGACCCGGCCTCTTTCGTGCTCGCCCCCGACCGGGGTGACCAAGGCCGTGAAGGGCGTACGCGAGGGACAGGGCCTCGCGGGCATCCGGCGAGCCGGGCCGGTCCGCCCGGCATCCGGTGCCGGGTACGCCGGCAGGTACGTCCTGCTCCACCCCGGGTTCGGCAGGGCAGGAATGCGGTACGGCGGGTGACGCCCGGCGCGATAGGCTCGAGGGACGACGATCGGCCGGGGCGGCGGGACGCGCACGGCCGGTCGGGCAGGCCGGGACAGGCCCCGGCCCGAGCGAGCGACGAGAAGAGAGCGGTGCACTGTGTCCGGTGGAGAGGTGGCCGGGATCCTGGTGGCCGTCTTCTGGGCGATCCTGGTCTCCTTCCTGGCCGTGGTGCTGGTGAGGCTGGCCCAGACGCTCAGGGCGACCACCGCGCTGGTGGCGGACGTGACCGAGCAGGCCGTGCCGCTGCTCGCCGACGCCTCCGCGACGCTGCGTTCCGCGCAGACGCAGCTCGACAAGGTCGACGCCATCGCGAGCGACGTGCAGGAGGTCACCTCCAACGCCTCCGCGCTGTCGACCACCGTCGCCTCCACCTTCGGCGGCCCGCTCGTGAAGGTGGCCGCCTTCGGCTACGGAGTGCGCGAGGCGCTCGGCCGCCGGACCGCGGCCGAGCCGGAGCCGGAACGCCGCCTCCGCCGCACGGTGATCGTCGGCCGTACCGTGCCGTCCGCACGCAGGAAGCGGAACGGCCGTAGCTCCCGCGGACAGAAGGACTGACGCAGCGATGTTCCGCCGTACGTTCTGGTTCACCGCCGGCGCAGCCGCCGGTGTATGGGCCACCACCAAGGTCAACCGCAAGATCAGGCAGCTGACCCCCGAGAGCCTCGCGGCGCAGGCCGCCGACAAGGCCCTCGAAGCGGGGCACCGGCTCAAGGACTTCGCGCTCGACGTGCGCGAGGGCATGGTCAGGCGGGAGGCCGAACTGGGCGGCGCGCTGGGCCTGCGGGCTCCGGTCGATCCCGAACTCCCGGCCCCCTCACGGGCGGCCGTCGAAGCGGCCGAGGCGCGCCGCGCCCCCACCTACCGCACACTTCCCTACAACTCGGACAACCGGAATGAGGACCACTAATGGAGTCGGCTGAAATTCGCCGCCGCTGGCTGAGCTTCTTCGAGGAGCGCGGCCACACCGTCGTGCCTTCGGCGTCGCTCATCGCGGACGACCCGACTCTGCTGCTGGTCCCCGCGGGCATGGTGCCCTTCAAGCCGTACTTCCTCGGCGAGGTCAAGCCGCCCGCCCCTCGCGTCACCAGCGTGCAGAAGTGCGTGCGCACGCCGGACATCGAAGAGGTCGGCAAGACCACCCGGCACGGCACGTTCTTCCAGATGTGCGGCAACTTCTCCTTCGGCGACTACTTCAAGGAAGGCGCCATCCGCTACGCCTGGGAGGCTCTCACGACCTCCGTGGCGGAGGGCGGCTTCGGCCTCGACCCCGAGCGCCTGTGGATCACCGTCTACCTCGACGACGACGAAGCCGAGGCCATCTGGCGCGAGAAGATCGGCGTGCCGGCCGAGCGCATCCAGCGCCTGGGCAAGAAGGACAACTTCTGGTCCATGGGCGTTCCCGGCCCGTGCGGCCCGTGCTCGGAGATCAACTACGACCGCGGCCCCGAGTTCGGCGTCGAGGGCGGCCCCGCCGTCAACGACGAGCGGTACGTGGAGATCTGGAACCTGGTCTTCATGCAGTACGAGCGCGGCGCCGGCGACGGCAAGGAGGACTTCCCGATCCTGGGGGACCTCCCGTCGAAGAACATCGACACCGGTCTCGGCCTCGAACGCCTCGCCATGATCCTGCAGGACGTACAGAACATGTACGAGACCGACACCCTGCGCGTCGTGATGGACAAGGCCACCGAGCTGACCGGCGTCCGCTACGGAGCCGAGCACGGTTCCGACGTCTCCCTGCGCGTCGTCGCCGACCACATCCGTACGTCGGTGATGCTCATCGGCGACGGCGTCACCCCCGGCAACGAGGGCCGCGGCTACGTCCTGCGCCGCATCATGCGCCGTGCCATCCGCAATATGCGGCTGCTGGGCGCCACCGGACCGGTCGTCCGGGACCTGGTCGAGGTCGTCGTCGACACGATGGGGCAGCAGTACCCCGAGCTGATCACCGACCGCAAGCGCATCGAGACCGTCGCCCTGGCCGAGGAAGCCGCCTTCCTGAAGGCGCTCAAGGGCGGCACGAACATCCTCGACACCGCCGTGAGCGAGACCAAGGCCGCCGGTGGCAAGGTCCTGGCCGGCGACAAGGCCTTCCTGCTCCACGACACCTGGGGCTTCCCGATCGACCTCACGCTGGAGATGGCCGCCGAACAGGGCCTCTCGGTCGACGAGGACGGGTTCCGCCGCCTGATGAAGGAGCAGCGGGAGCGCGCCAAGGCCGACGCCAAGGCCAAGAAGACCGGTCACGCCGACCTGTCCGCCTACCGCGAGGTCGCCGACAACTCGGGCGTCACCGAGTTCACCGGCTACACCAGCAACGAGGGCGAGTCGAAGATCGTCGGCCTGCTCGTCGACGGCGTCCCCTCACCCGCCGCCACCGAGGGCGACGAGGTCGAGGTCGTCCTGGACCGCACCCCGTTCTACGCCGAGGGCGGCGGCCAGCTCGCCGACCAGGGCCGGATCAGGCTCGACACCGGTGCCGTCATCCAGGTCCGCGACGTCCAGCAGCCGGTCCCCGGCGTCTCGGTCCACAAGGGTTCGGTGCAGGTCGGCGAGGTGACCGTCGGCGCCTCGGCCTACGCCGCCATCGACGGCACCCGTCGCCGTGCCATCGCCCGCGCCCACAGCGCCACACACCTCACGCACCAGGCACTGCGCGACGCGCTCGGCCCGACGGCCGCCCAGGCCGGTTCGGAGAACTCGCCCGGCCGCTTCCGCTTCGACTTCGGCTCGCCCGCCGCCGTACCCGGCACGGTCCTCACCGACGTCGAGCAGAAGATCAACGAGGTCCTCGCCCGGGAGCTCGACGTCCAGGCCGAGGTCATGTCCATCGAAGAGGCCAAGAAGCAGGGCGCCATCGCCGAGTTCGGCGAGAAGTACGGCGAGCGCGTCCGGGTCGTGACCATCGGCGACTTCTCCAAGGAGCTGTGCGGCGGTACGCACGTCCGCAACACCGCTCAGCTGGGCCTGGTGAAGCTGCTCGGCGAGTCGTCCATCGGGTCGGGTGTGCGCCGTATCGAGGCGCTGGTCGGCGTCGACGCGTACAACTTCCTGGCCAGGGAGCACACGGTCGTCGCCCAGCTCCAGGAACTGCTCAAGGGCCGCCCCGAGGAGCTCCCCGAGAAGATCTCCGGCATGCTCGGCAAGCTGAAGGACGCCGAGAAGGAGATCGAGAAGTTCCGCGCGGAGAAGGTCCTCCAGGCCGCCGCCGGGCTCGTGGACTCGGCCAAGGACGTCCGAGGTGTCGCCCTGGTCACCGGGCAGGTGCCCGACGGCACGTCGGCCGACGACCTGCGCAAGCTGGTCCTCGACGTGCGCGGGCGCATCCAGGGCGGCCGGCCGGCCGTCGTGGCCCTGTTCACCACGGCCAACGGACGCCCGCTGACCGTCATCGCCACCAACGAGGCCGCCCGCGAGCGTGGCCTCAAGGCCGGCGACCTGGTCCGCACGGCCGCCAAGACCCTCGGCGGCGGTGGAGGCGGCAAGCCGGACGTCGCGCAGGGCGGCGGTCAGAACCCGGACGCCATCGGCGATGCCGTCGCCGCTGTCGAACGCCTCGTCACCGAGACGGCGTGACGCCGGGCATGCCGCAGATGCGCCGTGGACGCCGACTCGCCATCGACGTCGGGGACGCCCGTATCGGGGTCGCCTCGTGCGACCCCGACGGGATCCTCGCCACGCCGGTGGAGACCGTGCCGGGACGTGACGTCCCGGCCGCCCACCGGCGGCTCGGCCTGATCGTCGAGGAGTACGAGCCGATCGAGGTCATCGTCGGTCTGCCCCGCTCCCTGGGCGGTGGCGAGGGCCCCGCCGCCGCCAAGGTCCGCGCCTTCGCCCAGGTCTTCGCACGGGCGATCGCGCCGGTCCCCGTGCGCCTGGTGGACGAGAGGATGACCACAGTGACGGCGACCCACGGGCTGCGGGCCTCGGGCGTGAAGTCCAAGAAGGGCCGTTCTGTCATCGACCAGGCTGCCGCTGTGGTGATCCTCCAGAACGCTCTGGAGTCCGAACGGGCGTCAGGTAGCGCGCCGGGCGAGGGCGTCGAAGTGGTTGTCTGATCGCGATACGGTAACGTTCCGCGCGATGCGCCGGTGTTCGAACAGACACCGCACAGCCAAGCGAAGAGACGGAACGCGTCTCGCGGCTCTAGGGGATCGATGACTGAGTATGGCCGGGGCCCCGGCTCCGAACCGTGGCATCCCGAGGACCCGCTCTACGGGGACCAGGGATGGGCCGCCCACGGCCAGGGCCCGGGCCAGTACGAAGGCCAGCAGCAGCCGCCCTACGCGCAGGACCCGTACGCCCAGCAGGGCTACCAGCAGGACCCGTACGCGCAGCATCAGCAGCAGGACCCGTACGCGCAGCATCAGCAGCAGGACCCGTACGCGCAGCAGCACCAGCAGCAGGACGCATACGCCCAGCAATACCAGCAGGACCCGTACGCCGTCCAGCAGTCCCAGCACCAGCACCAGCAGCAGTACGGCACCCCGCACGACCCGTACGCGCAGCAGTCGCCCGAGCAGCCGCAGCAGTACAACGGCGGCTGGGACACGGGCCCGCAGCAGACCGTGCCGTACGATCCGCAGCTCCCGTACGGCGACACCCAGGGTGGCTACGGCGAGCAGGTCGACTACTACGGCACGCCCGAGGCCTACCCCCCGCCGCAGCCCCCCGGCCACCGCGAGCAGGCCCACCAGAACCACGACCAGCACCAAGACCACAACGAGCAGCACCAGGGCCAGCAGCCCCAGCCGCTTCAGCAACCCCGGCAGCCCCGGCAGCAGAACCCCGACTGGGACCCGGACGTGCCGCAGGAGGAGACGCACCCCTTCTTCACGGGCGCGGACGAACCGGCGACCGGCCGGGACACGCGCCGCGACACGAGGCGGGACGAGGACGAAGAGGACGCGTACGACGACGACCCGCGCGCGTCCCGCCGGGGCGGCGGCGAGCGCCGGGGCAAAGGCAAGAAGAAGAGCCGTAACGGCTGTGCCTGCCTGGGCGTGGCGGTGGTCCTCGTCGGCGGCCTCGGCGGGGTGACCTACCTGGGCTACTCCTATTACCAGAACCAGTTCGGCGCGGCGCCCGACTACGCGGGCAGCGGCACGGAGACGGTCGAGGTGGAGATCCCGCAGGGTGCTCTCGGGAACGAGATCGCGAACATCCTCAAGAAGGCCGGCGTCGTGAAGTCGGCGGACGCGTTCATCTCGGCCCAGAACGGAAATCCCAAAGGCAAGTCCCTCCAGGCGGGCGTCTATCTCCTGAAGAAGGAGATGTCGGCGAAGAACGCCGTGGAAATGATGCTGAACCCGGCGAGTCAGAACGGTTACGTCGTTCCCCCGGGCACACGCAACGCCAAAGTGTACGAGGACATCGACGCGAGACTGGATCTCAAGAAGGGGACGACCGAGCAGATCGCCAGGACCAAGGCCGAAAGCCTGGGCCTGCCCGACTGGGCCGACAACGACCCGGCCATAAAGGATCCGCTCGAAGGCTTCCTCTACCCGGCCACATACGCGGTGGCCAAGGGTGCGAAGCCGGAGGCCGTCCTCGGGAAGATGGTGGCCCGGGCCAACGCGGAGTACGGAAAACTGGACCTCGAGGCCGCTGCCAAGAAGTACGACCTGGACGGCCCCTGGCAGGTGCTGACCGTGGCGAGCCTCGTCCAGGCGGAGGGGAAGACCCACGACGACTTCCGCAAGATGAGCGAAGTCATCTACAACCGTCTCAAGCCCAGCAACACCGAGACGAACCAGAAGCTCCAATTCGACTCGACGTTCAATTACCTGAAGAAGCAGAGCAAGATCAACATTGGTGTCTCCGAGATCCATAAGAACATGGACCCGTACAACACCTACACGCAGCGAGGACTCACGCCCGGCCCCATCAGCAACCCGGGGTCCGAGGCGCTGGCCGCCGCGCTGAACCCGACCACGGACGGCTGGCTGTACTTCGTCGCCACCGACGGGCAGCACCGGACGGAATTCGCCAAGAACTACGACGACTTCCTGAAGCTCAAGGAAAAGTTCGATGCCCTCGACTGAGGCTCACCGGGCGGCCGTACTGGGCTCGCCCATCGCCCATTCCCTCTCCCCGGCCCTCCACCGCGCCGCCTACGCGGAGCTCGGCTTGGAGGGCTGGTCGTACGACCGCTTCGAGGTGGACGAGGCGGCGCTCCCCGGCTTCCTCGAGCGGCTGGACTCCTCCTGGGCAGGCCTCTCCCTCACCATGCCGCTCAAGCGGGCGGTCATCCCCCTGCTCGACGGGATCAGCGAGGCGGCGGCATCGGTCGAGGCCGTCAACACCGTG
The DNA here is from genome assembly GCF_044334475.1 of Streptomyces sp. NPDC020780. NCBI lineage: Bacteria > Bacillati > Actinomycetota > Actinomycetes > Kitasatosporales > Streptomycetaceae > Streptomyces > Streptomyces sp. NPDC020780. Next base: position 331,832 of record NZ_JBIRTB010000007.1, read on the forward strand.
GTGTTCACGCGGGACGGCCGCCGGACCGGCGACAACACCGACATCCCCGGCATGGTCGCGGCCCTGCGTGAACGCGGGGTCGAGAAGGTCGAGTCCGCGGCCGTCCTCGGCGCCGGCGCCACGGCCTCCTCCGCGCTCGCCGCCCTCGCCCGGGTATGCACCGGACCCGTGACCGCGTACGTGCGCAGCCCGGAGCGCGCCGACGAGATGCGCGGCTGGGGCGAACGCCTCGGCGTCGACGTCGTGACCGCCGACTGGGCGACGGCGGACCGGGCGCTGCACGCTCCCCTGGTGATCGCGACGACTCCGGCCGGCGCCACGGACGCCCTGGCGGACGCCGTACCGGCGTCCCCCGGCACGCTGTTCGACGTGCTGTACGAGCCGTGGCCCACGGTCCTCGCCTCGCGCTGGTCGGCGACCGGCGCGAGCGTCGTCGGAGGACTCGACCTCCTGGTCCACCAGGCCGTCTTCCAGGTGGAACAGATGACCGGGCGCGGCGCACCGCTCGCCGCCATGCGGGCCGCCGGCGAGCGCGCCTTGTCCGCACGGGCCCGCTGAGGTCGTCCACCGGCACCGGGTCCCGGGGCACGCCGAACCGTCCGTCTGCTGGACCGGCGGCCGGTTCGTCCCCCCGGGCGTGGGAGGATCGGAGGTGGCGGGCCAGGGCCGCGCACCCGGTCGCGCCGTTGGATTTTCAGGCGCGAGCATGAGGAGCACCGTTGAGCAGGTTGCGCTGGCTGACCGCGGGGGAGTCGCACGGCCCCGCACTGGTGGCGACGCTGGAGGGTCTTCCCGCCGGTATCCCCGTCACCACGGAGATGGTGGCGGACGCGCTCGCCCGGCGACGGCTCGGTTACGGGCGCGGCGCGCGGATGAAGTTCGAGCGGGACGAGGTCACCTTCCTCGGCGGCGTCCGGCACGGGCGCACCATGGGCTCGCCCGTCGCCGTCATGGTGGGCAACACCGAGTGGCCCAAGTGGGAGCAGGTCATGTCGGCCGACCCGGTCGACCCCGAGGTGCTGGCCGCGCAGGCCCGTAACGCCCCGCTGACCCGTCCCCGGCCCGGTCACGCCGACCTCGCCGGGATGCAGAAGTACGGCTTCGACGAGGCCCGGCCCATCCTGGAGCGCGCCAGCGCCCGGGAGACCGCGGCCCGCGTCGCCCTCGGCGCCGTCGCCCGCTCCTACCTCAAGGAGACCGCGGGCATCGAGATCGTCTCCCACGTCGTCGAGCTGGCCAAGGCCAAGGCGCCCTACGGCGTCCACCCCAAGCCCTCCGACGTCGAGCGGCTCGACGCCGACCCCGTGCGCTGTCTGGACGCCGACGCGTCCAAGGCGATGGTCGCGGAGATCGACCAGGCGCACAAGGACGGCGACACCCTGGGCGGGGTCGTCGAGGTCCTCGCCTACGGTGTGCCCGTCGGCCTCGGTTCACACGTGCACTGGGACCGCCGGCTCGACGCCCGCCTCGCCGCCGCCCTGATGGGCATCCAGGCCATCAAGGGCGTCGAGGTCGGTGACGGCTTCGATCTGGCCCGCGTACCGGGATCCAAGGCGCACGACGAGATCGTGGCCACCGAGAACGGCATCAAGCGCACCTCGGGCCGTTCCGGCGGCACCGAGGGCGGGCTCACCACCGGCGAACTGCTCCGCGTCCGCGCCGCGATGAAGCCCATCGCCACGGTGCCGCGCGCGCTCGCCACGGTCGACGTCGTCACCGGCGAGGCGGCCAAGGCACACCACCAGCGCTCCGACGTGTGCGCCGTCCCGGCCGCCGGGATCGTCGCGGAGGCGATGGTCGCCCTGGTGCTGGCCGACGCGGTCGCCGAGAAGTTCGGCGGCGACAGCGTCACCGAGACGCACCGCAACGTGCAGTCCTACCTCTCCCACCTCCAGATCCGGTGAGCGGCCCGCTGATCGTCCTCGTCGGCCCCATGGGGGTCGGCAAGTCCACGGTGGGCGAGCTGCTCGCCGAACGCCTCGGCACCACGTACCGCGACACCGACGCGGACGTCGTGGCCAGGGCGGGCAAGCCGATCTCCGAGATCTTCTTCGACGAGGGCGAGGACCACTTCCGGGCCCTGGAGCGGCAGGCGGTACAGGACGCGGTCGCCCGGCACACCGGCGTCCTCGCCCTCGGTGGCGGCGCCGTGCTCGACGGGGAGACCCGTGCCCTGCTCGCGGGCCGCCCGGTCGTCTATCTGTCCATGGACGTGGACGAGGCCGTCCGCAGGGTCGGCCTGAACACCGCCCGCCCCCTGCTCGCCGTCAACCCGCGACGGCAGTGGCGCGAGCTCATGGACGCCCGGCGTCCTCTCTACGAGGAGGTGGCCGCCGTCACCGTCGCCACCGACGCCCGCACTCCCGAAGAGGTCGCCCGGGCGATCACCGAGGCACTGGACCTTCCGGAGCGTACAGACGGGCCCGTACCGTCCGACCAGGAGAACACACGCATGACCGAGCAGGGCACCACGCGCATCCAGATCGCCGGCACGGCGGGCACCGACCCGTACGAGGTGCTCGTCGGCCACCAACTCCTGGGCGAGCTGCCGCACCTCATCGGCGACCGCGCCAAGCGGGTCGCCGTCCTGCACCCCGAGGCGCTCGCCGAGACCGGTGAAGCGGTCCGCCAGGATCTGGCCGGCCAGGGCTACGAGGTCATCGCGATCCAGCTGCCCAACGCGGAGGAGGCCAAGACCGTCGAGGTCGCCGCCTACTGCTGGAAGGCGCTCGGCCAGACCGGCTTCACCCGCACCGACGTCATCGTCGGCGTGGGCGGCGGCGCCACCACCGACGTCGCCGGCTTCGTGGCCGCGTCGTGGCTGCGCGGGGTGCGCTGGATCGCCGTACCGACGACCGTGCTCGCCATGGTCGACGCGGCGGTCGGAGGCAAGACGGGCATCAACACCGCCGAGGGCAAGAACCTCGTCGGCGCCTTCCACCCGCCCGCAGGGGTGCTCTGCGACCTCGCCGCGCTCGACTCGCTGCCGGTCCACGACTACGTCTCCGGCATGGCCGAGATCATCAAGGCCGGCTTCATCGCCGACCCGGTCATCCTGGACCTCGTCGAGGCCGACCCGCAGGGTGCCCGTACGCCCGCCGGACCGCACACCGCGGAGCTGATCGAGCGTTCCATCCGGGTCAAGGCCGAGGTCGTCTCCAGCGACCTCAAGGAGTCCGGGCTCCGGGAGATCCTCAACTACGGGCACACCCTGGCCCACGCCATCGAGAAGAACGAGCGCTACAAGTGGCGCCACGGCGCCGCCGTCTCGGTCGGCATGGTCTTCGCCGCCGAGCTCGGCCGGCTCGCCGGACGCCTCGACGACGCCACCGCCGACCGGCACCGCGCCGTCCTGGAGTCCGTCGGCCTGCCGCTCACCTACCGCGGCGACCAGTGGCCCAAGCTGCTGGAGAACATGAAGGTCGACAAGAAGTCCCGCGGCGACCTGCTGCGCTTCATCGTCCTGGACGGCATCGGGAAGCCCACCGTGCTCGAGGGCCCCGACCCGGCCGTCCTGCTCGCGGCCTACGGGGAGGTCTCCGCGTGAGCACCCGCAGGGTCTTCGTGCTCAACGGTCCCAACCTCGGCCGGCTCGGCTCCCGCGAGCCCGACGTGTACGGGGCGACGTCCTACGCCGGTCTCGTCGACACCTGCCGGGCCCTCGGCAAGGAACTCGGCTTCGACGTCGACGTGCGGGAGACCAACGACGAGGGGGAGCTGATCCGCTGGCTCCACGAGGCCGCGGACGGCGCGATTCCCGTCGTCCTCAACCCCGGCGCGTTCACCCACTACTCGTACGGCATGCGGGACGCCGCCGCCCAGCGCACCGCCCCGCTGATCGAGGTGCACATCTCCAACCCGTACGCACGGGAGGAATTCCGCCACACTTCCGTCGTCGCCCCCGTGGCCACCGGCACCGTGGCAGGATTCGGCATCGGCTCCTACCGGCTCGCCCTGAGGGCTCTCGCCGGTGAACTGACGGACTGAAACCAGGCACGTCGTGCCCTCCCCGGCCGTTCACCGCGTGGCGGCCTGGGAGGGTACGGTTGCCGTCGACCAGCGCCAGTTGCCTGTACGAGACGGAGTGGCACCGGATGCAGCACGCAGTGGGGGCCCCGCTGCCGCCGCCGAACGGTCCCGGTAACGGGCCGTGGACGCACCAGGCCCAGCACCCCGGCCACCCCGGTCCACCGGGGCCGCCGCCCCCGATACCGCCCGCGCCCCAGGACCGGCCCCCGTCCGGTCCGCCGCCGGTCCCGCACGGACCTCAGGGCCCCGGCCCGGCGCCCCTGCACGCGCCCGTTCCGCCGTCGCGGGAGACGACCGGGCACATCCAGCTCCCTCCCGGCGGTCCCGTACCGCTGCCGGCGCCGCCCGCCGGGGCGGGCACCGGCGCCGCCACCCTGGCCGTGCTCCTGATCGGCCCCGCGGGAGCAGGGAAGACCACGGTCGCCAAGCTCTGGGCCGGCCGCCGCCGTGTCCCCACCGCGCACGTCTCCCTCGACGACGTCCGCGAATGGGTCTGCTCCGGCTTCGCCGACCCGCAGGCGGGGTGGAACGACCACTCCGAGGCCCAGTACCGCCTGGCCCGGCGCACCTGCGGATTCGCCGCCCGCAACTTCCTGGCCAACGGCATCTCCTGCATCCTCGACGACGCGGTCTTCCCGGACCGTCCCGTCGTCGGCCTCGGCGGCTGGAAGCGCCACGTGGGTCCCGGGCTGCTGCCCGTCGTCCTGCTGCCCGGCCTGGAGGTCGTCCTGGAGCGCAACGCCGCCCGCAGCGGCAACCGCCGCCTCTCCGACGAGGAGGTCGCACGGATCCACGGCCGGATGGCCGGCTGGTACGGCTCCGGGCTCCCGATCATCGACAACTCCTCCTACGACGTGGAGACGACCGCCCGGGTCCTCGACGACGTGCTGGCCCGCTCCATAGCGAGCCCCCCGGCCTGGTAGCGGCAGGGGGCGCCGGCCCCCGGTCGGATGCGCTGACCGGGCGGGCCGCCGCCCCCGCTCGTAGGCTCGAGAACATGTCAGAGGTGTACGCCGTACGACGCGGGCTGCTGCGTGACCGGTACGCCGCCGCCGGTTCCGCGGCCGCCCTGGTCTCCCGCCCCGCCAACGTCCGCTATCTCGCGGGCGGGGCCCCGCCCGGCGCCGTGCTGCTGCTCGGCCCCGGCGAGGACGTCCTGCTCTGCCCCCGGGTGCCGGGCGGTGACCCCGCTCCCGGGCGCCCCGACGAGCAGCTCCGGCTGACCGTCCTGCCGGAGCCCGGCGGCGACCCCGTCGTCGCCGCCGCCGGACTGGCCGCCTCGCTGGACGTGGGCTCCCTCGCCGTCGAGGAGCACGACCTGACGGTCTCCCGCCACCGCGCGATGCACTCCGTCGCGCCCCAGCTGCGCCTGGCCGATCTCGGCTTCTCGGTGGAGCAGCTGCGGATCGTCAAGGACGAAGAGGAGATCGCCTGTCTGCGGATCGCCGCGGAGATCACCGACCAGGCCCTCGGCGAGCTCCTGGAATCGATCCTCGTGGGCCGTACCGAACGCCATCTCGCTCTGGAGCTGGAGCGCCGCCTGGTGGACCACGGCGCCGACGGCCCCGCCTTCCCCACCTCCGTGGGGACGGGCCCGAACTCGGGCCAGGGCCGTCACAGGCCCTCGGACCGGAGGGTGGAGGAAGGGGATTTCCTCTCCGTCTGCCTGGGCGCGAACTACCACGGCTACCGGTGCGAGATCGGTCGGACGTTCGTCATCGGCACCGCTCCCGCCGACTGGCAGATCGAGCTCTACGACCTCGTTTTCGCCGCTCAGCGGGCCGGACGGGAAGCTCTCGTGCCGGGTGCGGCCTACCGTGACGTGGACCGCGCCGTCCGCCACCTCCTGGACTCCGCGGGCCACGCGGACGGCCTCCCGCTCTGCACCGGGCACGGTGTCGGACTGGAAATCGACGAGGACCCGCAGTTGGCACCGGCAGCCATGGGTAAACTGGACGCTTGCGTGCCGGTCACCGTCGAACCGGGGGTCCACCTCCCGGGCCGGGGCGGTGTCCGGATCGATGACACGCTCGTCGTACGCCCCGAGGCGGACGGCGGACCCGAGCTACTCACCATTACGACCAAGGAGCTGCTCGCGCTCTAGGAGAACCCCTTCGCGGAGACTCCGGCGCGCATCCTCGGTCGTCCACCAGCTTCAGTCCAGGAGATTCCGCAACCGTGGCTTCCACGAACGACCTCAAGAACGGCCTGGTGCTCAAGCTCGACGGAGGCCAGCTCTGGTCCGTCGTCGAGTTCCAGCACGTCAAGCCCGGCAAGGGCCCCGCCTTCGTGCGCACCAAGCTCAAGAACGTGCTCTCCGGCAAGGTCGTCGACAAGACGTTCAACGCCGGCGTGAAGGTCGAAACGGCCACGATCGACCGCCGGGACATGCAGTTCTCGTACATGGACGGCGAGTACTTCGTCTTCATGGACATGGACACGTACGACCAGCTCATGGTCGACCGCAAGGCCGTCGGCGACGCTGCCAACTTCCTGATCGAGGGCTTCACGGCCTCTGTCGCCCAGCACGAGGGCGAGGTGCTCTACGTCGAGCTGCCCGCCGCTGTCGAGCTGACGATCCAGCACACGGACCCGGGCGTCCAGGGCGACCGCTCCACCGGTGGCACCAAGCCCGCGACCCTGGAGACCGGCTACGAGATCGGTGTCCCGCTCTTCATCACCACCGGCGAGAAGATCAAGGTCGACACCCGCACGGGCGACTACCTCGGCCGGGTGAACAGCTAACCGTGGCTGCCCGGAACAAGGCCCGCAAACGCGCCTTCCAGATTCTCTTCGAGGCCGACCAGCGCGGTGAGTCCGTGCAGACGGTCCTCGCTGACTGGGTACGGCTCTCGCGGACCGACGACCGCCAGCCGCCGGTCGGCGAATTCACCATGGAGCTCGTCGAGGGGTACGCGCAGTACGCGGACCGCATCGACGACCTCATCGTCACCTACGCCGTGGACTGGGAGATCGACCGCATGCCGGTCGTCGACCGGAGCATCCTGCGGCTCGGGGCGTACGAGCTGATCTGGGCGGACTCCACGCCGGACGCTGTGGTGATCGACGAGGCGGTCCAGCTCGCCAAGGAGTTCTCCACGGACGACTCCCCGTCCTTCGTGAACGGCCTGCTGGCCCGTTTCAAGGACCTCAAGCCGAATCTCCGCCGGGAGCAGTAGCGGCGGCGCGGTTCAGCCGAAGGAAGGGTCCACGGTCGCCATGACCGTGGACCCTTCGGTCTGCCGGCCGGGACACGGTGCCCGGCGGGGGGAAGCGGGGCCGGGCCCGGAAGGCGAAACGCCGGGTGGGCGGGGCCTTCGCGGCCCCGCCCACCCGGCGGTACGTTTCTGCGGGGGCGGATCAGCCCTCGTCGTGGGCCACCGCGCGACGCGCGTCGGCGTCCAGCACACCCCAGCTGATCAGCTGCTCGGTGAGAACGGACGGCGACTGGTCGTAGATCACGGCCAGGGTGCGCAGGTCGTCCTGGCGGATCGACAGCACCTTGCCGTTGTAGTCGCCGCGCTGGCTCTGGATCGTCGCCGCGTAACGCTGCAGCGGTCCGGCCTTCTCCGGCGGGACGTGGGCGAGGCGCTCCAGGTCCAGGACGAGCTTCGGCGGGGGCTCGGCGGCACCGCCGGGTGTCGTGCCGGGCAGGAGCTCCTGCACCGGGACGCCGTAGAAGTCAGCCAGCTCGGCAAGGCGCTGCACGGTCACGGCGCGGTCGCCGCGCTCGTACGAACCGACCACGACGGCCTTCCAGCGGCCCTGGGACTTCTCCTCCACGCCGTGGAGGGAAAGGCCCTGCTGGGTGCGGATGGCGCGGAGCTTGGCCCCGAGCTGCTTTGCGTATTCGCTGGACATAAGGCTCCCCGGACGCTGGAACAGTTCTTGCGGCTCAGCCGCGTGGCTGGTAACTCACTGTGAGGTTACGCAGCGTTACCTGTCTGCGTCAAGCCGAAAGGTCCGGACTGCACCTCCCAGGGGCTCCGTCATGAGCCCGCACACGCCCTGGTACCTTGGATGACGCACATCCGACGTCCTTTAACGTCCGTCCAGTGAGGCGGAGAAGGAGGTCCGTTTCTTATGGACGCACAGCACCACCGCACCGGCAACGCGGCACGCCCCGTTCTCGAGGCTCCCGACATCGCCCGGGTCCTGACCCGTATCGCCCACGAGATCGTCGAACGCGCCAAGGGCGCCGACGACGTGGTGCTCCTCGGCATCCCCACCCGCGGGGTCCACCTCGCCCGCCGGCTGGCCGGAAAGCTCGAGGAGATCACCGGCCGCGGTACGCCGGTCGGCTCGCTCGACATCACCATGTACCGCGACGACCTGCGGATGCGCCCGGCTCGCGCCCTGGCCCGCACGGAGATCCCCGGCGAGGGGATCGAGGGCCGTCTCGTCGTCCTGGTCGACGACGTCCTCTTCTCCGGCCGCACGATCCGCGCCGCACTCGACGCGCTCGGCGACATCGGCCGGCCCCGTGCCGTGCAGCTCGCGGTCCTCGTCGACCGCGGCCACCGCGAACTCCCGATCCGCGCCGACTACGTCGGCAAGAACCTCCCCACGTCGCTGCGGGAGACGGTCAAGGTCCAGCTCGCCGAGGAGGACGGCCGCGACGCCGTGCTGCTCGGTGTCGAGCAGACCGTCCCGGCCGGCGAGCGGTAGCTGCCGCCCCGTACGCCGCACCGGCCGTACGGCAGCTTCCGCACGCCCGTACGCCTGATTCCTCCACCATCCACGGAGACCCCAGATGCTGTGTCCTCCCGGGGGCAACCCCCGGCCCCCCCGTCACCTCATCTCGGCCGCAGACCTCACCCGCGACGACGCCGTCCTGATCCTCGACACCGCCGAGGAGATGGCCCGGGTCGCGGACCGGCCGATCAAGAAGCTTCCCACCCTGCGCGGCCGCACCGTCGTCAACCTCTTCTTCGAGGACTCGACCCGGACCCGTATCTCCTTCGAGGCCGCCGCCAAGCGCCTTTCCGCCGACGTCATCAACTTCTCGGCGAAGGGCTCCTCCGTCTCCAAGGGCGAGTCGCTCAAGGACACCGCCCTCACCCTGGAGGCGATGGGTGCCGACGCCGTCGTCATCCGCCACGGCGCCTCCGGAGCCCCCTACCGCCTGGCGACCTCGGGATGGATCGACAGCGCGGTCGTCAACGCCGGTGACGGCACGCACGAGCACCCGACCCAGGCCCTGCTGGACGCGTTCACCATGCGCCGCAGGCTCGTCGGCGCCGACGCCGGGCTCGGCCGGGACCTCGAGGGCCGCCGCATCACGATCGTCGGCGACATCCTGCACAGCCGGGTGGCCCGCTCCAACGTCCACCTGCTGGCCACGCTCGGCGCGCAGGTCACCCTGGTGGCCCCGCCGACCCTCGTGCCCGTCGGCGTCGAGCGGTGGCCCTGCGAGGTCAGCTACAGCCTCGACGCCGTGCTCCCGACGTCCGACGCCGTGATGATGCTCCGGGTGCAGCGTGAGCGGATGAACGCCGCCTACTTCCCGACCGAGCGCGAGTACTCCCGCCGCTACGGCCTGGACGGTGAGCGCATGGCGAAGATGCCCGGGCACGCCATCGTGATGCACCCCGGGCCCATGGTCCGCGGCATGGAGATCACGGCCCAGGTCGCCGACTCCGACCGCTGCACCGCCGTCGAGCAGGTGGCCAACGGCGTCTCCACCCGCATGGCCGTCCTGTACCTGCTGCTGGGCGGCTCCGAGACCGCCCTGCCGTCCGCCGCCGCCCGTACCGAGGAGAACAACGCATGAGCAAGACCCTGATCCGCGGCGCGAAGGTCCTCGGCGGCGAGCCGCAGGACGTCCTCGTCGACGGCGAGACCATCGCGCGCGTCGCGCCGTCCGTCGACGCCGGCGACGCCACCGTGATCGAGGCGCAGGGCCGGATCCTGCTGCCCGGCCTCGTCGACCTCCACACCCACCTGCGCGAGCCCGGCCGCGAGGACTCCGAGACCGTCCTCACCGGCACCAGGGCCGCGGCGATCGGCGGCTTCACCGCCGTGCACGCCATGGCCAACACCTTCCCCGTCGCGGACACCGCCGGCGTCGTCGAGCAGGTCTGGCGGCTCGGCAGGGAGTCCGGCTACTGCGACGTGCAGCCCGTCGGCGCCGTCACCGTCGGCCTGGAGGGCAAGCAGCTCGCCGAGCTCGGCGCCATGCACGACTCCGCCGCCGGGGTGAAGGTCTTCTCCGACGACGGCAAGTGCGTCGACGACGCCGTGATCATGCGCCGGGCGCTGGAGTACGTGAAGGCCTTCGACGGCGTCGTCGCGCAGCACGCCCAGGAGCCCCGCCTCACCGAGGGCGCACAGATGAACGAGGGCGTCGTCTCGGCGGAACTCGGCCTCGGCGGCTGGCCCGCCGTCGCCGAGGAGTCGATCATCGCCCGCGATGTGCTGCTCGCCGCCCACGTCGGCTCCCGGGTGCACATCTGCCACCTGTCGACCGCCGGCTCCGTGGAGATCGTCCGCTGGGCGAAGTCCAAGGGCTGGAACGTCACCGCCGAGGTCACCCCGCACCACCTGCTGCTCACGGACGAGCTCGTACGGTCCTACAACCCCGTGTACAAGGTGAACCCGCCGCTGCGCACCGAGGCCGACGTCATGGCCCTGCGCGAGGCGCTCGCCGACGGCACGATCGACTGCGTCGCCACCGACCACGCCCCCCACCCGCACGAGGACAAGGACTGCGAGTGGGCCGCCGCCGCCATGGGGATGGTGGGCCTGGAGACCGCGCTCTCCGTGGTCCAGCAGACGATGGTGGACACCGGCCTCCTCGACTGGGCCGGCGTCGCCGACCGGATGTCGGCACGGCCCGCGGCCATCGGCAGGCTCGACGGACACGGCCGGCCCGTCTCGGCGGGTGAGCCCGCCAACCTCACCCTGGTCGATCCGGCATACCGTGGAACCGTGGACCCCGCGGGCTTCGCCTCCCGCAGCCGCAACTCTCCCTACGAGGGCCGCGAGCTGCCGGGCCGAGTGACGCACACCTTCCTGCGGGGCCGTGCCACGGTCGTCGACGGGAAGCTCGCGTGACAACACTCACCCCCAGCCACCAGCTGTACCACCTGGCCGCCGAGCAGAGGTCGGCCGATGTGACGGACTGGTCCGCCCGCATCAGCTGGGTCGTCGGACTGCTCGTCCTCATCGCCTTCGTCTACTGGCTGATGCGCCAGGGATGGAAGTGGCGGGCGAGGCTCCAGTCCGACCTGCCCGAGCTCGCGACCGCCCCGCCCGGCTACGCGGACGGCACGCCGCTGCTGACCCTGACCGGCCGCTACCACGCCTCGACCACCGCGGGGCAGTGGCTCGACCGCATCGTCGCCCACGGCCTCGGCACCCGCAGCCGGGTCGAGCTGACCCTCACCGAGCAGGGCCTGGACGTCGTACGCCCCGGAGCCGCCGACTTCTTCGTGCCGGCCGCCGCCCTGCGCGAGGCCCGGCTCGACAAGGCGCTCGCCGGGAAGGTCCTGCCCGAGGGCGGCCTCCTCGTCATCACCTGGGCCCACGGCGACCAACTGATCGACTCCGGCTTCCGCTCCGACCACGCGGCCGAGCACCCGGCCTGGGTCGACGCCGTCAACCACCTCACCAGTACTACGGAAGGCACCGCACGATGACGATCTCCACCCGGGGAGCCGGCCAAGCTCCCGCCGTACTCGTCCTGGAGGACGGCCGCTCCTTCCGCGGCCGCGCCTACGGGGCCGTGGGGGAGACCTTCGGCGAGGCGGTGTTCTCCACCGGCATGACCGGCTACCAGGAAACGCTGACCGACCCCTCCTACCACCGCCAGGTCGTCGTGATGACCGCCCCGCACGTCGGCAACACCGGCGTGAACGACGAGGACCCCGAGTCGAAGCGCATCTGGGTCTCCGGCTACGTCGTACGCGACCCCGCCCGCACCCCCTCCAACTGGCGCTCCCGGCGCTCACTGGACGAGGAGCTCGTCGCGCAGGGCGTCGTCGGCATCAGCGGCATCGACACCCGCGCGCTCACCCGCCACCTGCGCGAGCGCGGCGCCATGCGCGTCGGCATCTTCTCCGGGAACGCCGTCCAGGACGAGGGCGTACTGCTCGCCAAGGTGCGCCAGGCCCCCGAGATGAGCGGCGCCGACCTGGCCGCCGAGGTCGCCACCAAGGAGGCGTACGTCGTCCCCGCGGCCGGCACGAAGAAGTTCACCGTCGCCGCGATCGACCTCGGCATCAAGGGCATGACCCCGCACCGCATGGCCGAGCGCGGCATAGAGGTGCACGTCCTGCCCGCCACCGCCACCCTCGACGAGGTGTACGCGGTCGCGCCCGACGGAGTCTTCTTCTCCAACGGCCCCGGCGACCCCTCCACCGCCGACCACCCGGTCTCCCTGATGCGGGGCGTCCTGGAGCGCGGTACGCCCCTCTTCGGCATCTGCTTCGGCAACCAGATCCTCGGCCGCGCCCTCGGCTTCGGCACGTACAAGCTGAAGTACGGCCACCGCGGCATCAACCAGCCCGTGCAGGACCGCACGACCGGCAAGGTCGAGGTCACCGCGCACAACCACGGCTTCGCCGTCGACGCCCCCCTCGACCGGGTCTCCGACACCGAGTACGGCCGCGCCGAGGTCTCCCACGTCTGCCTGAACGACCAGGTCGTCGAGGGACTCCAGCTCCTGGACCGGCCCGCCTTCAGCGTCCAGTACCACCCCGAAGCGGCAGCCGGCCCGCACGACGCCGCCTACCTCTTCGACCGCTTCGTTTCCCTGATGGAGGGCCCGCGTGCCTAAGCGCTCCGATATCCAGTCCGTCCTGGTCATCGGCTCCGGCCCGATCGTCATCGGTCAGGCCGCCGAGTTCGACTACTCCGGCACCCAGGCCTGCCGCGTCCTCAAGGCCGAGGGCCTGCGCGTCATCCTGGTGAACTCCAACCCCGCGACGATCATGACCGACCCGGAGATCGCCGACGCCACGTACGTCGAGCCGATCACCCCCGAGTTCGTCGAGAAGATCATCGCCAAGGAGCGCCCCGACGCCCTGCTGCCCACCCTGGGCGGCCAGACCGCGCTCAACACGGCGATCTCCATGCACGAGAACGGTGTCCTGGAGAAGTACGGCGTCGAGCTCATCGGCGCCAACGTCGAGGCCATCAACAAGGGCGAGGACCGCGACCTCTTCAAGGGCGTCGTCGAGGCCGTCAAGGCGAAGATCGGGTACGGCGAGTCCGCCCGCTCGGTCATCTGCCACTCCATGGACGACGTCATCAAGGGTGTCGACACGCTCGGCGGCTACCCCGTCGTCGTCCGCCCCTCCTTCACCATGGGCGGCGCCGGCTCCGGCTTCGCGCACGACGAGGAGGAGCTGCGCCGCATCGCCGGACAGGGCCTCACCCTCTCGCCGACCACCGAGGTGCTCCTGGAGGAGTCCATCCTCGGCTGGAAGGAGTACGAGCTGGAGCTGATGCGCGACCGCAACGACAACGTCGTGGTCGTCTGCTCCATCGAGAACTTCGACCCGATGGGCGTCCACACCGGTGACTCCATCACCGTCGCCCCGGCGATGACGCTCACCGACCGCGAGTACCAGCGGCTGCGTGACATCGGCATCGCCATCATCCGCGAGGTCGGCGTCGACACCGGCGGCTGCAACATCCAGTTCGCCATCGACCCCGCCGACGGCCGGATCATCGTCATCGAGATGAACCCGCGCGTCTCACGCTCCTCGGCGCTGGCCTCCAAGGCGACCGGCTTCCCGATCGCCAAGATCGCCGCCAAGCTGGCCGTCGGGTACACGCTCGACGAGATCCCCAACGACATCACCGAGAAGACCCCGGCCTCCTTCGAGCCGACCCTCGACTACGTCGTCGTCAAGGCCCCGCGCTTCGCCTTCGAGAAGTTCCCGTCGGCGGACTCCACCCTCACCACCACCATGAAGTCGGTGGGCGAGGCCATGGCGATCGGCCGCAACTTCACCGAGGCGCTGCAGAAGGCCCTGCGCTCCCTGGAGAAGAAGGGCTCGCAGTTCGCCTTCACCGGCGAGCCCGGCGACAAGGCCGCCCTGCTGGCCGAGGCGGTCCGTCCGACCGACGGCCGCATCAACACCGTGATGCAGGCGATCCGGGCCGGCGCCACCCAGGAGGAGGTCTTCGACGCCACGAAGATCGACCCCTGGTTCGTCGACCAGCTCTTCCTGATCAAGGAGATCGCCGACGACCTCGCCGCCGCCGAGCGCCTGGACACCGAGCTGCTCGCCGAGGCGAAGCGGCACGGCTTCTCCGACGTCCAGATCGGCGAGATCCGCGGCCTGCGCGAGGACGTCGTCCGCGAGGTCCGGCACGCTCTCGGCATCCGCCCGGTCTACAAGACGGTCGACACCTGCGCCGCGGAGTTCGCCGCGAAGACGCCGTACTTCTACTCCAGTTACGACGAGGAGAGCGAGGTCGCGCCCCGCACCAGGCCCGCGGTGATCATCCTCGGCTCGGGTCCCAACCGCATCGGCCAGGGCATCGAGTTCGACTACTCCTGCGTCCACGCCTCCTTCGCCCTGCACGACGCGGGCTACGAGACCGTGATGGTCAACTGCAACCCGGAGACCGTCTCCACGGACTACGACACCTCCGACCGCCTGTACTTCGAGCCGCTCACGCTCGAGGACGTGCTGGAGATCGTGCACGCCGAGTCGCTGGCCGGCCCGATCGCCGGTGTGATCGTCCAGCTCGGCGGCCAGACCCCGCTCGGCCTCTCGCAGGCGCTCAAGGACAACGGCGTACCGGTCGTCGGCACCTCGCCGGAGGCCATCCACGCCGCCGAGGACCGCGGCGCCTTCGGCCGGGTCCTCGCCGAGGCCGGCCTGCCGGCCCCGAAGCACGGCACCGCCACCACCTTCTCCGAGGCGAAGGCCATCGCCGACGAGATCGGCTACCCCGTCCTCGTCCGCCCGTCGTACGTGCTCGGCGGCCGGGGCATGGAGATCGTCTACGACGAGACCCGCCTCTCCTCGTACATCGCCGAGTCCACCGAGATCAGCCCCACCCGGCCGGTCCTGGTCGACCGCTTCCTCGACGACGCGATCGAGATCGACGTCGACGCGCTCTACGACGGCACCGAGCTGTACCTCGGCGGTGTCATGGAGCACATCGAGGAGGCCGGTATCCACTCCGGCGACTCCGCCTGCGCGCTGCCCCCCATCACGCTGGGCGGCTTCGACATCAAGCGGCTGCGGGCCTCCACCGAGGGCATCGCCAAGGGCGTCGGCGTGCGCGGGCTGATCAACATCCAGTTCGCACTCTCCGGCGACATCCTCTACGTCCTGGAGGCCAACCCGCGCGCCTCGCGGACCGTCCCCTTCACCTCGAAGGCGACCGCCGTCCCGCTCGCCAAGGCCGCCGCCCGCATCTCGCTGGGCGCGACCGTCGCCGAGCTGCGCGCCGAGGGCCTGCTGCCCAGGCACGGCGACGGCGGCACCCTGCCGCTCGACGCGCCGATCTCCGTCAAGGAGGCCGTCATGCCGTGGTCGCGCTTCCGCGACATCCACGGCCGCGGCGTCGACACGGTCCTCGGCCCGGAGATGCGCTCCACCGGCGAGGTCATGGGCATCGACTCGGTCTTCGGCACGGCGTACGCCAAGTCGCAGGCCGGCGCGTACGGCCCGCTGCCCACCAAGGGCCGCGCCTTCATCTCCGTCGCCAACCGCGACAAGCGCTCCATGATCTTCCCGGCCCGCGAGCTCGTCGCCCACGGCTTCGAGCTGATGGCCACCTCCGGTACCGCCGAGGTCCTCAAGCGCAACGGCATCAACGCCACCGTCGTGCGCAAGCAGTCCGAGGGCGAGGGCCCGAACGGTGAGAAGACCATCGTCCAGCTGATCCACGACGGCGAGGTCGACCTCATCGTCAACACCCCGTACGGAACGGGCGGCCGGCTCGACGGCTACGAGATCCGCACCGCGGCCGTCGCCCGGTCCGTGCCCTGCCTCACCACGGTCCAGGCGCTCGCCGCCGCCGTCCAGGGCATCGACGCGCTCAACCACGGGGACGTCGGCGTGCGTTCCCTCCAGGAACACGCGGAGCACCTGACCGCGGCCCGCGACTGAGGGCCTCCCGTCCGGATCAGAGCCACCCCCAGGGGGACACCGGAAACGGTGTCCCCCTCCTCATGAGGACACCTGTGATGTACAAACTCTTCTTCCGGCTGTTCTTCACGCGGATGGACCCGGAACAGGCTCACCACCTGGCCTTCCGCTGGATCCGGCTCGCCGCCCGGATCCCGGTCCTGCGCACCTTCGCCGCCGCCGCGCTCGCCCCCCGCTTCGAGGAACTGCGCACCGAGGCCCTCGGCCTGCGGATGCACGGCCCCTTCGGGCTCGCCGCCGGCTTCGACAAGAACGCCGTCGCGATCGACGGCATGGCGATGCTCGGCTTCGACCACGTCGAGATCGGCACGGTCACCGGCGAGCCCCAGCCCGGCAACCCGAAGAAGCGGCTGTTCCGCCTCGTCGCGGACCGGGCGCTGATCAACCGCATGGGCTTCAACAACGAGGGCTCCGCGGCCGTCGCCGAGCGCCTGGCCGCCCGCACCCCGGTCTTCCGTACGACCGTCGGTGTCAACATCGGCAAGACCAAGGCCGTCCCCGAGGCCGAGGCGGTGGGGGACTACGTCAAGTCCACCGAGCGGCTCGCCGCCCACGCCGACTACCTCGTGGTGAACGTCTCCTCGCCCAACACTCCCGGGCTGCGCGACCTCCAGGCCACCGAGGCGCTCCGCCCGCTGCTCACCGCGGTACGCGAGGCCGCCGACCGTACCGTCACGGACCGGCGGGTCCCGCTGCTCGTCAAGATCGCCCCGGACCTCGCGGACGAGGACGTCGACGCCGTCGCCGACCTCGCCCTCGAACTCGGACTGGACGGCATCATCGCCACCAACACCACCATCGCCCGCGACGGCCTGGGCCTGAAGTCGGCGGCGTCCCTGGTCGAGGAGGCAGGCGGGCTCTCCGGAGCCCCCCTCAAGGAACGCTCCCTGGAGGTCCTGAGCCGCCTGTACGCCCGCGTGGGCACCAGGATCACCCTGGTGGGTGTCGGAGGCGTCGAGAACGCCGAGGACGCCTGGCAGCGCATCCTGGCGGGCGCCACCCTCGTCCAGGGCTACAGCGCCTTCGTCTACGAGGGCCCCTTCTACGCCCGGGCGATCCACAAGGGCCTGGCCGCCCGCCTGGCCGCCTCCCCGTACGCCACCCTCGCCGAGGCCGTCGGCGCCGAGACCCGGAAGGCCATGCCGTGACCGTGCCCCCCGCACCCTTCGGCGCCCGCCTGCGCCACGCCATGGACACCCGTGGACCGCTCTGTGTCGGCATCGACCCGCACGCCTCCCTGCTCACCTCCTGGGGCCTGGGCGACGACGTCGCGGGCCTGGAGCGCTTCACCCGTACCGTCGTCGAGGCGCTGGCCGACCGGGTCGCCGTACTCAAGCCGCAGTCCGCCTTCTTCGAGCGGTTCGGCTCGCGCGGTGTCGCGGTCCTGGAGAAGGCGGTCGGGGAGGCCCGCGCGGCCGGGGCGCTGGTGCTCATGGACGCCAAGCGCGGGGACATCGGCTCCACGATGGGCGCGTACGCCGCCACGTACCTCGACAAGGACTCGCCGCTCTACTCCGACGCGGTCACCGTCTCGCCGTACCTCGGCTTCGGCTCGCTGCGTCCCGCGCTCGACGCGGCCGCGGTCTCCGGCTCGGGGGTCTTCGTGCTCGCCCTCACCTCGAATCCGGAGGGTGCCGAGGTGCAGCGGGCCACGGCCGCCGACGGGCGGTCGCTGGCCCAGGTGATGCTCGACCACATGGCCGCCGAGAACGCGGGGGCCACGCCGCTCGGCTCCGTGGGCGCGGTGGTGGGTGCCACGCTCGGGGACGCCGGCGTGGACCTGGCGGTCAACGGCCCGCTCCTCGCGCCGGGCATCGGTGCCCAGGGGGCGACCGCGGCGGACCTGCCGCGCGTGTTCGGTGCCTCGGTCCGCAACGTCGTGCCGAGCGTGAGCCGGGGTGTCCTGCGTCACGGGCCGGATGTTTCCGGGCTGCGCGAAGCCGCCGGACGGCTCGCGGAGGAGATCCGCGCGGCCGTCCCGGAGGGCTGACGATGCCACGTGACAGCGTGTTGACGGAATCCTGACCAAAAAACCGGGTTGTTTTGTCTGGAATGTCCTGGTCGGCTCATGCTGACCAGGACTTTTCGTCTGTTCTCGCTGACTCAGGCGGCCATGGCGGCTAGTCTCCGTCGAGAGCCAACGAGTACACCGTGTTCGTTGCTCACCAGGTGTGGGGCTACCAGTTCCTCACCGGTCCGTATCCGACAGATCGACATCCGAGGTGACGTAGGCGTGGCTCTTCCGCCCCTTACCCCTGAACAGCGCGCAGCCGCGCTCGAAAAGGCCGCCGCGGCTCGCCGGGAGCGGGCCGAGGTCAAGAATCGACTCAAGCACTCCGGCGCCTCGCTCCATGAGGTCATCAAGCAGGGCCAGGAGAACGACGTCATCGGCAAGATGAAGGTCTCCGCTCTTCTCGAGTCCCTGCCGGGCGTGGGCAAGGTCCGCGCCAAGCAGATCATGGAGCGGCTCGGCATCTCCGAGAGCCGCCGGGTCCGGGGTCTCGGCTCCAACCAGATCGCATCCCTGGAGCGGGAGTTCGGCGGCAGCGCCGCCTGACGTTCTCAGGCACTCCTGAGAACCTGGATAATCGCCCCATGGCTGCAACATCCCGGGGGACGTCCCCCGTACCCCCGGACGTACGTCCGCGGCTGACCGTGCTCTCCGGCCCCTCCGGGGTCGGCAAGAGCACGGTCGTCGCTCATATGCGCAAGGTCCACCCAGAGGTGTGGCTGTCGGTGTCGGCCACGACCCGCAAGCCGCGTCCCGGCGAACGCAACGGTGTCCACTACTTCTTCGTGGACGACGAGGAGTTCGACAAGCTGATCGCCAACGGCGAGCTGCTGGAGTGGGCCGAGTTCGCGGGCAACCGGTACGGCACCCCGCGCCGGGCCGTGCTCGACCGCCTGGAGGCGGGCGAGCCGGTGCTGCTGGAGATCGACCTGCAGGGCGCCCGGCTGGTCCGCCAGTCGATGCCCGAGGCGCAGCTGGTCTTCCTGGCGCCGCCCAGCTGGGACGAGCTCGTGCGCAGGCTCACCGGCCGCGGGACGGAGTCGGCGGAGGTGATCGAGCGCAGGCTCGCCGCGGCGAGGACGGAACTGGCCGCCGAGGCCGAGTTCGACACGACGCTCGTCAACACCTCCGTCGAGGACGTCTCCCGTGAGCTGCTAACGTTGATGCTGCAGGCTTCCGGCCTCCACGGCACCGACGACTGACCTCAGGGTCCGCTCACCGGCCGTGGACGCAGAGCAGCACCACTGCGGAACCAGCACGGTCAAAGATCTCTTTGATCTCTATCCCCTTCGGAAGGCAGAGAGTGTCCTCTTCCATCACCACGCCCGAGGGCATCATCAACCCGCCGATTGATGAGCTCCTCGAGGCCACCGACTCGAAGTACAGCCTCGTGATCTACGCCGCCAAGCGCGCGCGCCAGATCAACGCGTACTACTCGCAGCTCGGTGAAGGCCTCCTCGAGTACGTCGGTCCGCTCGTCGACACCCACGTGCACGAGAAGCCGCTCTCGATCGCACTCCGCGAGATCAACGCGGGCCTGCTGACCTCCGAGGCCATCGAGGGCCCCGCGCAGTAAGCAGGAGAACGCACCTTCACCACAGGCCCGGCGGTCCGTACCGCCGGGCCTGTGGTGTGCCCGGCACCGAGCCCGCCGCAGGCCGCCCCACGCGGTGAGGCAGCATGGAACGCGTACGTCACGAGGCCGCACGGGGCCGAGTGCGCAGAGAACACGAGTGCGGGGAGACGCAGTGGACAAGCCCAAGGTCGTCCTGGGGGTCAGCGGTGGCATCGCCGCCTACAAGGCCTGCGAGCTGCTGCGCCGGCTGACCGAGTCGGGCCACGACGTACGGGTCGTCCCGACCGAGGCGTCGCTGAACTTCGTCGGCGCGGCCACCTGGTCGGCGCTCTCCGGGAACCCCGCCTCGACCGAGGTCTGGGAGAGCGTCCACGAGGTGCCGCACGTGCGGATCGGCCAGTCGGCCGACCTCGTCGTCGTCGCTCCGGCCACCGCGGACATGTTGGCCAAGGCCGCCCACGGGCTGGCCGACGACCTCCTCACCAACACCCTGCTGACCGCCCGCTGCCCGGTCGTCTTCGCGCCGGCGATGCACACCGAGATGTGGGAGCACCCCGCCACCCAGGAGAACGTCGCCGCGCTGCGCCGCCGCGGCGCCGTCGTCATCGAGCCCGCCGTCGGCCGGCTCACCGGGGTGGACACCGGCAAGGGACGGCTTCCGGATCCGGGGGAGATCTTCGAGGTCTGCCGCCGTGTCCTGACCCGCGGACCCGCCGTGCCCGACCTGGCCGGCCGCCATGTGGTGATCAGCGCCGGCGGCACCCGAGAGCCCCTCGACCCCGTCCGCTACCTGGGCAACCGCTCCTCCGGAAAGCAGGGCTACGCGCTGGCCCGCACCGCCGTCGCCCGCGGCGCCCGGGTCACGCTGATCGAGGCGAACACCGGGCTGCCCGACCCGGCGGGCGCCGACGTCCTGCGCGCCGGGAGCGCCGTGCAGCTGCGCGAGGCCGTGCTGAAGGCGGCCGCCGACGCCGATGTGGTGGTGATGGCGGCGGCGGTCGCCGACTTCCGTCCCGCCCGGTACGTCACCGGGAAGATCAAGAAGAAGGACGGGCAGGAACCTGCACCCCTCACCCTGGTCCGCAACCCCGACATCCTCGCCGAGGTCGCCGCGGACCGGGCACGGCCCGGGCAGATCGTCGTCGGCTTCGCCGCCGAGACCGACGACGTCCTCGCCCACGGCCGGGAGAAGCTGCGCCGCAAGGCCTGCGACCTCCTTGTCGTCAACGAGGTCGGAGAGCGCAAGACCTTCGGCTCCGAGGAGAACGAAGCCGTCGTGCTCGGGGCCGACGGCAGCGAGACGGCTGTGCCGTTCGGGCCCAAGGAAGTGCTCGCCGACACCGTTTGGGACCTCGTGGCGGCACGATTCCGCTAGATTGCGTAACTACCGCTCCGGCGGGAAAGAAATGCCAAGGTGAACGGTCCGCCGCGCACTCCGGAGGAGGGATTGTCGTACCGCAGTCAAGCGTGCCGCAGCTCACAGACCTCCCAAGGGGCGAGACGCGGCGCCCAACCGCCGGAAGCGACCGATAAACTGGTCGACGGAATGTTCCGGGCGCAGCTCCCGGAAGTCCACCCATGATCAGCCAGCAGCCGCTGCAACCCCAGGGAGCGATGTGTCCCGCCGCCTCTTCACCTCGGAATCTGTCACCGAGGGTCACCCCGACAAGATCGCTGACCAGATCAGCGACACGATTCTCGACGCGCTCCTGCGCGAGGACCCTTCCTCGCGCGTCGCCGTCGAGACCCTGATCACCACCGGTCTGGTGCATGTCGCGGGTGAGGTCACGACCAAGGCCTACGCCGACATCCCCAACCTCGTGCGCAACAAGGTGCTGGAGATCGGCTACGACTCGTCCAAGAAGGGCTTCGACGGCGCGTCCTGCGGTGTTTCGGTCTCCATCGGCGCGCAGTCCCCGGACATCGCCCAGGGTGTCGACACGGCGTACGAGCAGCGTGTCGAGGGCGACGAGGACGAGCTCGACAAGCAGGGCGCCGGCGACCAGGGGCTGATGTTCGGCTACGCCTGCGACGAGACGCCCGAGCTGATGCCGCTCCCGATCTACCTGGCGCACCGGCTCTCGCGCCGGCTGTCCGAGGTCCGCAAGAACGGCACCATCCCGTACCTGCGCCCCGACGGCAAGACGCAGGTCACCATCGAGTACGACGCCGACAAGGCCGTCCGTCTCGACACGGTCGTCGTCTCCTCGCAGCACGCCTCCGACATCGACCTGGACTCGCTGCTCGCTCCCGACATCCGTGAGTTCGTCGTCGAGCACGTCCTCGGCCAGCTCGTCGAGGACGGCATCAAGCTCGACACCGAGGGCTACCGTCTCCTGGTCAACCCGACCGGCCGCTTCGAGATCGGCGGCCCCATGGGCGACGCCGGCCTCACCGGCCGCAAGATCATCATCGACACGTACGGGGGCATGGCCCGTCACGGTGGCGGTGCCTTCTCCGGCAAGGACCCGTCCAAGGTCGACCGCTCGGCCGCTTACGCGATGCGCTGGGTGGCCAAGAACGTCGTCGCGGCCGGACTCGCGACGCGCTGCGAGGTCCAGGTCGCCTACGCGATCGGCAAGGCCGAGCCGGTGGGTCTGTTCGTCGAGACCTTCGGCACCGCCGCGGTCGAGACGGAGAAGATCGAGCACGCCATCGGCGAGGTCTTCGACCTCCGCCCGGCCGCGATCATCCGCGACCTCGACCTGCTCCGCCCGATCTACGCCCAGACCGCGGCCTACGGCCACTTCGGCCGTGAGCTCCCCGACTTCACCTGGGAGCGCACCGACCGCGTGGACGCGCTGCGCACGGCCGCAGGTCTCTAGGGCCCCTCCCGGCAAGCTCCGCCTCCGTCGCGTCGCACATCATGGGGCAGACAGTGCCGGTCACGGCGCTAGGCCGTGTATCGAAAGTCCCGCCTGCTCGGCGGCGCCCGGCACGCACACTCGCCGCGTTGTCGGGATCGCCCCGATACATCCAGTATCGGGGCGACCCTCCGCCTTGCGATCGCACGCACCGGGCACCGCCGAGCCTGCCCTTCGGGCAGACGGCGCTACTTTCGACACACGCCCTAGGGCGGTAGGTGTGCCCTGTCGCGCAGACCGCCGGTCGCGTACGGGAGTCATGTGCCGGTCCAGGGATCGCCGGGACCGCCTCACGCACCCCACCGGGGCCCGGACACCGTACGAGGTGTCCGGGCCCCGGTGTGTGGGGTGGGCAACCGGCCGGGGCGGCGGTCCCGGCCGGAGCCGCCCGGAGCCGCTGTCGGTGCCGTCTGGTAGGTATGAGCTGTGAGCAGCGACGACGAGCGGCCCGACGAGCCCGGGGCAGGGGCTCCGGAGCAGCTTGCGCTCATCCGGGAGACCGTGCGCAGGGCCAAGGTGCCGCGCGCCAAGCCCCGGACCTGGCGGGGCGCCGCGCTGGCCCCGGAACTGCCCGTGGCCCGGGTCCTGGTCAACAAGGGCGCACTCCATCTCGATCAGTACTTCGACTACGCGGTCCCGGAGGAGCTCGACGCGCAGGCGCAGCCGGGCGTGCGGGTGCGGGTGCGGTTCGGCGCGGGGGGACGGCAGGTCCGGGGCGGCCGGCGCGAGGGCGGCGGGCTGATCGACGGGTTCCTCATCGAGCGCCGGGCCGAGTCGGACTACCAGGGTGCCCTGGCGGCCCTCGCCTACGTCGTCTCACCCGAGCCGGTGCTCGGGCCCGAACTGCTCGCGCTCTCCCGCGCCGTCGCCGACCGCTACGCGGGCAGCCTCGCCGACGTCCTGCAGCTCGCCGTGCCGCCCAGGAACGGCCGGGCCGAGTCCAAGCCGTCCCCTGCGCCCCTGCCACCACCCGCCACCCCGCCGGCGGGGACGTGGGAGCGGTATGCCCAGGGGCCGGCCTTCCTGAAGGCACTTGCCGAGGGCGGTGCTCCCAGGGCCGTCTGGACGGCGCTGCCCGGACCGCACTGGCCCGCCGAGCTGGCGGCGGCCATGGCCGCGACCCTCGCCTCCGGGCGGGGCGCCCTCGTCGTCCTGCCGGACGGGCGCAGCGCGGCGAGGGTCGACGCCGCGCTCACCGCGCTCGTCGGGTCCGGCCACCACGCCCTGCTGACCGCCGAATCCGGCCCCGAGAAGCGCTACCGGCAGTGGCTCGCTGTCCGCCGCGGTTCCGTGCGGGCGGTGGTCGGCACCAGGGCGGCGATGTTCGCGCCCGTCGCCGATCCGGGTCTGGTGGCCGTCTGGGACGACGGGGACTCCAGCCACAGCGACGACAACGCACCGTTCCCGCACGTCCGCGAGGTACTGGAGCTGCGCGCGGCCCACGGCCGGTGCGCCTTCCTGCTCGGCGGGACGAGCTGCACGGTGGAGGCGGCGCAGCTGGTCGAGAGCGGCTGGGCGCTGCCGCTGCGCGCCGACCGGGAGCAGCTGCGCGCTGCGGCGCCCCTGGTGCGCACGGTGGGGGACAGCGAGCTCGCCCGGGACGGCGCGGCCCGTTCGGCGCGGTTGCCCAGCCTGGCCTGGCAGACCGTGCGGGACGGGCTGCGCGCCGGCCCGGTGCTGGTCCAGGTGCCGCGCCGCGGTTACGCGCCCCGGCTGTCCTGCGAGCGCTGCCGCGAGCCCGCCCGGTGTCGGCACTGCGCGGGTCCCCTGCAGGCCCCGGACCAGCAGGACCTCGACTGCGCGTGGTGCGGGCGGGCGGAGACCGCCTGGCACTGCGTCGCCTGCGGCGGACGGCGACTGCGGGCGCGGATCGTCGGGGCGCGCCGGACCGCCGAGGAGCTGGGGAGGGCGTTCCCCGCCGTTCCCGTGCGGACCTCCGGCCGTGACCATGTGCTCGAATCCGTACCGGACCAGCCCGCACTGGTGGTCAGCACCCCGGGGGCGGAGCCCGTCGCCGAGGGCGGCTACGCGGCCGCGCTGCTCCTGGACGGCTGGGCGATGGTGGGCCGGCCCGACCTGCGGGCGGGCGAGGAGGCGCTGCGCCGCTGGACGGCGGCGGCGGCGCTGGTGCGTGGGCAGCCGGAGGGAGGCACGGTCGTGGTCGTGGCCGAGCCGACACTCCGGCCCGTCCAGGCACTGGTGCGCTGGGACCCGGTCGGCCACGCCCGGCGCGAGCTGGCGGAGCGGGCCGAGCTCGGCTTCCCCCCGGTGTCCCGGATGGCCTCGGTGACGGGGCCGCCGGAGGCGGTCGCCGCGTACCTCGCCGCCGCGGAGCTGCCGCCCGAGGCGGAGGTGCTGGGACCCGTCCAGATAAGGGGAGCGGTGGCGGGCAGACCCCGGCGGCAGGGGGACGCCCCGCCGGGTGAGACCTGGGACCGGGCCCTGGTCAGGGTGCCGCCGGGGCGGGGCGCGGCGCTCGCCGCCGCCCTGAAGACGGCGCAGGCGGCGCGGACCGCACGGGGGACCGGCGATCCCGTACGGATCAGGATCGACCCACCGGACATCGGCTGACGGTCCGGACGCCGGCCGGCACCGCCCGGGCGGCCGGTCCCGGCGCGGGTCGTCGGGAGCGCGGCCCGGACCGGGACGGCGGCCCGGACTGTGCGGGGCCCGAGCTGGCCTGGACTGTGCGGGGCCCGAGCTGGCCCGGACGGTACGGGGCCGAGCTCGCCTGGACCGCACGCGGCCCGCGCAGGGCTGGTGCAGGCGGTCAGCCGTTGCGCGGGCCGGGGAAGGCGCCCGGGCGCGTCTCCTCGCGGGCTGGGGCTGGGGCTGGAGCTGGGGCTGGGGCGGGGCGGTCGGCCGAGGGCTGCGGAGGCATGGAGCGGGCCGCGGGCACGGTCGGCGCCGGGGAGGCCGGCGTGGCCGGCGGGCGGGCCGCCGTCTCGGCGGCGGCGACATCGGCCGCCCCCGGCTGCGGGGTCGCGCGGCGGGCGCCGTAACGGCGGTGCACCGCCTGCTTGGTGACGCCGAGAGCCGAGCCCACGGCGTCCCACGAGAATCCCAGCGAGCGGTCGAAGTCCACCGCCGCCGTGACCAGCGTCTCGACGCTGTCCCGGAGTTCCTGGGCCAGCCGGACCGTGGGGGCCGGCGCCCTGCCGTAGACGACGAAGCCGGCGGAGGGTCCGGAGCGGCGCGGACGGTAGACGTTGCCCAGCTGCGCGGTGAGGGTGCGCAGCGCGTCCACCTGCCGCCGGACCCGCTCGATGTCCCGCACCAACAGGTGCAGACTGGCACGCGCTTGAGCGTCGTGGGTTGCGTGGTCGGCCATGAAGAAGCCTCTCGAACCGGCGTTGAAAGGGATCGGACCGCACGGTGGCGGCCCACTTCGGTCAATCTCACTTGACCAACGCCTCACCCGCCGAAGTGGTCACGCTGTCGGGGCGTATGTCTCGATGCGCGGGGCGCGTGGACGTGCGCACGCCCCCGGAGGCCGGCTCCCGCCGGCACCGGAGGAACCGTTTGTCCTGATCAGCCCGGCCGGGCGCGGTGCCGGGGCGAGGGCCGGGCACCGCCGGGAGGAGCGCCTGGACGAGAGGCCCGTAGGGCTGTCCCGCGCCTTCCGGTGGATCAGCGCGCGGCGTCGGACGCGGGGCCGCGGGGCGTCGCAGGGCGGACGCCCGCGTGCCGCACGGGTGCGGACGTTCCGACCCATGCGGCGAGGTGGTCGTCACGCGCTCGCCGGGATGTACGGAACGGGACAACCCCTAGACTGGTGTGCTGCTCGCCACCGTACGTTCCGGCCCGAGAGGCAGTCCGCCACCCATGAAGCTCGTCTTCGCAGGCACCCCCGAGGTCGCCGTCCCCGCCCTGGACGCCCTGATCGCCTCCGGCCGCCACGAGGTGGCAGCCGTAGTGACCCGTCCCGACGCCCCCGCCGGGCGGGGGCGTCGGCTGGTCGCCAGCCCGGTGGCCGAGCGTGCCGAGGAGGCGGGGATCGAGGTGCTGAAGCCGGCCAGGCCGCGGGACGAGGAGTTCCTGGCCCGGCTGCGCGAGATCGGGCCCGACTGCTGCCCCGTCGTCGCCTACGGCGCGCTGCTGCCCAAGGTCGCACTCGACGTACCCCGCCGGGGATGGGTCAACCTGCACTTCTCCCTGCTGCCCGCCTGGCGCGGGGCCGCCCCCGTCCAGCACGCGGTGATGGCGGGGGACGAGGTCACCGGTGCCTCGACCTTCCTCATCGAGGAGGGCCTGGACTCCGGCCCGGTCTACGGCGTCCTGACCGAGGAGGTCCGGCCCACCGACACCAGTGGCGACCTGCTCACGCGGCTGGCCTTCGCCGGCGCAGGGCTGCTCGCCGCCACCATGGACGGCATCGAGGACGGCACCCTGCACGCCGTCCCGCAGCCCGCCGAGGGCGTCACCCTCGCCCCCAAGCTGACCGTCGAGGACGCCCAGGTGCGGTGGCCGGAGCCCGCGCTGCGGGTCGACCGCGTGGTGCGCGGCTGCACCCCCGCACCCGGGGCCTGGACCCTGTTCCGCGGGGAGCGCCTCAAGCTGGTCCAGGTCGCACCAGTCGTCGACCGCACGGAGCTGGCACCGGGCGAACTGTCCGCCGGCAAGAACACCGTTCACGTGGGCACCGGCTCGCACGCCGTGGAGCTCCTCTGGGTCCAGCCGCAGGGCAAGAAGCCGATGCGGGCCGCCGACTGGGCCCGTGGTGTCCGCATCGCCCCGGGTGAGGTGCTGGGCTGAGCCCTCCTCGGGAAGGGCAGGGCGGTCCGGCACGGGCCGCCCGCTCCGCCGACGTACGCTGGAGAGGTTCGCCCTCTCACCATCAGCGGAGCACCTTTCACGTGAACGACCAGCAGCGCCGCCGTCCCGCCAAGCAGCACCGCCGCCCCCAGAAGGACCCCGTCCGGTTCCTGGCCTTCGAAGCCCTCAGGGCGGTCGACGAACGCGACGCCTACGCCAACCTCGTCCTGCCGCCGCTGCTGAAGAAGGCGCGCGCCAAGGGGGACTTCGACGGCCGGGACGCGGCACTGGCGACCGAGCTGGTCTACGGGACCCTGCGCCGCCAGGGCACGTACGACGCCATCGTCGCCGCCTGCATCGACCGGCCGCTGCGCGAGGTCGACCCGCCGGTGCTCGACGTGCTGAACATGGGCGTGCACCAGCTGCTCGGCACCCGCATCCCCACCCACGCGGCCGTCTCCGCCAGCGTGGAGCTGGCCCGCGTCGTCCTCGGCGAGGGCCGCGCCAAGTTCGTCAACGCGGTGCTGCGCAAGGTCGCCGCCCACGACCTCGACAGCTGGGTGGAGCGCGTCGCCCCGCCCTACGACGAGGACGCCGAGGAGCACCTCTCCCTCGTCCACTCCCACCCGCGGTGGGTCGTCTCCGCCCTCTGGGACGCCCTCGGCGGCGGCCGTGCCGGCATCGAGGACCTGCTGGAGGCCGACAACGAACGGCCCGAGGTGACGCTGGTCGCCCGCCCCGGCCGCTCCACCACCGAGGAGCTGCTGGACGCCCTCGGTGAGGAGAGCGGCCTGCCGGGCCGCTGGTCGCCCTACGCCGTCCGGATGGCCGAGGGCGGCGAGCCCGGGGCCCTGACCGCCGTCCAGGACGGCAGGGCCGGGGTGCAGGACGAGGGCAGTCAGCTCGTCGCCGCCGCCCTCGCGGCCGCGCCCGTCGACGGCCGCGACACCCGCTGGCTCGACGGCTGCGCCGGACCGGGCGGCAAGGCCGCCCTGCTCGCCGCCCTCGCCGCCGGACGCGGAGCGACCCTCCTCGCCGCCGAGAAGCAGCCGCACCGGGCCCGGCTCGTCGAGCGCACCCTGGCCGGCAACCCCGGCCCGTATCAGGTGATCACCGCGGACGGCACCCGGCCGCCGTGGCAGCCCGGCTCCTTCGACCGGGTCCTGATGGACGTGCCCTGCTCGGGCCTCGGTGCGCTGCGCCGGCGGCCCGAGTCCCGCTGGCGGCGCCGCCCCGAAGACCTGGAGGGCTTCGCCCCTCTGCAACGCGGCCTGCTCCGGGAGGCGTTGAAGGCCGTACGGATCGGCGGGGTCGTCGGCTACGCGACCTGCTCGCCCCACCTCGCGGAGACCCGGGTCGTCGTCGAGGACGTGCTGAAGGGACGCGGGGGAGCGCCCGCGGAGGCGGAGTGGGTCGACGCCCGCCCGCTGCTCCCGGGAGTGCCCGCCCTGGGTGACGGGCCAGACATCCAGCTGTGGCCGCACCTGCACGGTACGGACGCGATGTACCTGGCACTGCTGCGCCGCACGGCCTGACCCGCAGCGGCGGCGGTACAGCGGCCGGTACGGGAGGCGCGTCTGCGTACCGGTGCGGCGGCCGGTGGGGTGCATACCACCCCGACGGCGCCGCCGGCCGGGCGAAAAGCCGGGAATGCGCGAACCGTAATGATCCCGTGAGGCTTTGGGGCGCACCGAGGCGGGGAAGTGGCGCGGAACATGGCAGGCTTGGAGCATGGCCCAGATCAACCCCAGCATCCTGTCCGCCGACTTCGCGCGCCTCGCCGAGGAGGCGAAGGCCGTCGAAGGCGCCGACTGGCTCCACGTCGACGTCATGGACAACCACTTCGTGCCCAACCTCACGCTGGGCGTGCCCATCGTGGAGGCGCTGAGCAAGGCCACGGACACCCCGCTGGACTGCCACCTGATGATCGAGGAAGCCGACCGCTGGGCCCCCCTGTACGTCGAGGCAGGCGCCGGCTCCGTCACCTTCCACGCCGAGGCCGCGGCGGCGCCCGTGCGGCTGGCGCGGGAGATCAGGGCCAAGGGCGCGCGGGCGTCCATGGCGCTCAAGCCCGCGACCCCCGTCGAGCCGTACGAGGACCTGCTGCCCGAGCTCGACATGCTGCTGATCATGACGGTGGAGCCCGGCTTCGGCGGCCAGGCCTTCCTGGACATCATGCTGCCGAAGATCCGCCGCACCCGGGAGCTGATCTCCAAGCACGGTCTCGAACTGTGGCTCCAGGTCGACGGCGGGGTCTCCGCCACCACCATCGAGCGGTGCGCGGAGGCGGGCGCGGACGTGTTCGTCGCCGGTTCCGCGGTGTACGGGGCGAAGGACCCGGCCGAGGCGGTGCGAGCACTGCGTGACCAGGCGGTCACGGCCACCGCGACGGCGCCCTGGGCGTGCGCACACTGAGCGAAGGGCAGATGAACGCGGCCCGACGGGCCGGATCGAAGATCGCAGGATCTGACAGGATGAACGGCGTATCGAGCGCGTGAACAGCAGTGAGGAGATCGCGGTGTCTGGCATCTCGGCGGGTCGGTCAGCCATGCGGATGGGACCCGCGGAGCTGGTGCAGGCGGCGGCCATGGCCCGCCGGTTCTACCTCGAGGGAAAGTCGAAGATCCAGATCGCCGAGGAGTTCGGCGTCAGCCGCTTCAAGGTGGCCCGGGTCCTGGAGACGGCTCTCGAACGTGATCTCGTACGGATCGAGATCCGGGTTCCGGCGGAGCTGGACGCGGAGCGTTCCGACGCACTCCGCGCGCGTTACGGCCTGCGGCACGCGGTCGTGGTGGAGTCCCCAGCGGAGGAGCAGGACGACGCCGCCGATCCGGAGAACCTGGGTGAGGTGGCGGCCGAGCTCCTCGGCGAGCTGGTGAACGAGGGTGACGTCCTGGGCCTTGCCTGGGGCCGTTCCACCATCCACATGGCGGCGGCCCTCGACCGGCTGCCGCCGTGCACGGTGGTCCAGCTCACGGGGGTCTACGACGCCGGGACGGCCGAGCGCGGCTCGGTCGAGGCGGTCCGCCGCGCGGCCCAGGTCTCGGGTGGCGAGGCCCACCCCATCTACGCCCCCATGCTGCTGCCGGACCCCGCGACGGCGGCAGCCCTGCGCCACCAGACGGGAATCGCCCGCGCCTTCGAGTACTTCGACAAGGTGACGGTCGCGGCGGTCTCCATCGGCTCCTGGGAGCCCGGCATCTCCACCGTCCACGACATGCTCTCGGACGAGGAGCGCGCGCACTACGCCTCGCTGGGTGTGGCCGCGGAGATGTCCGCACACCTCTTCGACTCCGAGGGCCGCAGGGTGGGCCGGGACCTGGGGGAGCGGTGCATCACCGTGGAGGCGGACCGGCTGCGCCGGATCCCCGAAGTGGTCGCCATCGCGGGTGGGCAGCGCAAGGCGGCGGCGATCGGTGCCGTGCTGCGCTCCGGTCTGGTCACCAGCCTCGTCACGGACACGGCAGCCGCCGACTACCTGCTGACGGAGTCCGCGGCC
Organism: Streptomyces sp. NPDC020780; assembly: GCF_044334475.1. NCBI lineage: Bacteria > Bacillati > Actinomycetota > Actinomycetes > Kitasatosporales > Streptomycetaceae > Streptomyces > Streptomyces sp. NPDC020780. Next base: position 362,685 of record NZ_JBIRTB010000007.1, read on the forward strand.
GGCCAGCGCCCCGCGCTGGAGCGCACCGACCCCGACGCCTGACGCCCGCGTTCCGGCCGGCGCTCTCCGGCGGGTGCGCGTCGACACCTGCGGCACCTCGGGGCGTGCCGCAGCTCACCGAACGGCGTTCGGGATGACGGACGCACCCGCGAACCGGCGTGCTCAGCTCCGGGCACCGCCGGCCGCGGCGTGTCCGGCGCGGTCCACGGCCACGCCGAGGACGGTCTCCTCCAGGTACGCGCCGGGTTCCGCGTACTGGCTGACGTCCGCCGGGTTGTAGCGGGGGGTCTGCCGCGACCAGTCGAGATTGCCGCGCATCCAGCTCCGCATCCCGTCGAGGTACGGGACGAGGGTGCCCGACAGCTGCGGGTACATCTCGATCAGCTCGTCCTCGGCCGTGAGGAAGCGCTCGGTCTCGGCCGCTATCTCCGCGCACACGTGGTCGAGAGCCTGCTGCTCGCCGTAGCCGCGGTGGTGGCGTACCAGGTGCACGAGGTTGTGGATCTCCCCGAGCACCTGCTCCTTCTCGTAGGAATAGACGTCGTTGGCCCAGCACACGACGTTGCAGGAGGCCTCGAGGGCCGTGATGAACCGGGGGTCGTTGTGGATCGACTCGGGTGCCTCTATGCCCGCCACGATCTCGATCAGATCCATGCACACGTGGATCGCGCCGGTGTGCCGGCGGTTGGTCATGTACGCCGCCTCGGACGGCACCACGCCGTCGGCGCGGTTGCCGGCCTCCCACGTCGTGGCGGTCGTCAGGTAGGTCATCAGGTGCCAGGCGAAACGGGCACGCCAGTGCGGGGCGGCCCGTACGACCGTACGTTCCCACAGGTCCGCGAGGGCGACGACGGCGGCGGGGAGCTCTTCGCCCAGGAGGGGACCGGGGGCGTCGCCCTCGACGACCGCCCGCATCCGGGCCACCACGTCGCGTACCCGCTCGGGGCTGCGGCCGAGATGTCCGTCGTCCAGCTGGTCGTCGACGAGGAAGAGCCAGACGAACCAGTCGGCGACCAGGTCCAGGTCCTCTCTGTCCGCCGTCGGGTAGACCATGCCGACGAACGCACCGAAGTCGGCCTGCTCGAAGCGCTCCCTGGCGGACTCGCGGTGCACCAGGCCGGTGCGGCGCGTCCAGGCCGCGAGATGCTCACGGGTGTGCCCCACGTGCGGATTGCTCCGTTGCGGGAACGGGCAGTAGATGTCCGGCAGTTCGCTCTCCACAGGCGGATCCGAGTCCTTTCCGGTGATACGCGGGGCAGGCGCGTCCGGGCACTCCCGCGCAGCGCTGCGGTCACCCGGGACCTGCGGATGCGAAGCTACCTGACCCCCCGTCACCCGGTCCAGGGATCGTGATCACGAAGGGGCGAATCGTGTTCGGGTAGGGTCCCTGGGTAAGGCAGGTTCCACTTGCCCGGCGCCCCCGGGGCCTCTTCGGAGGAATCTATGAACGCGGGGGTGCTTTGCTGTGTCTTCGTGGAGACGACCTGCACCGTTTCGTATGAAAACATGAGCGTTATGCGTTTTCTTGAGCCCGGCACCGGTCGTCACACGGCCGCACCCTCGGTCCCCTACGACCTCACGTACGACGACGTCTTCATGGTCCCCGGCCGTTCCTCGGTCGGTTCCCGGCAGGCCGTGGACCTCTCCTCGCCCGACGGTTCCGGCACGACCATCCCCCTCGTCGTCGCCAACATGACCGCCATCGCAGGCCGCCGGATGGCGGAGACCGTCGCCCGCCGCGGCGGTCTCGTCGTCATCCCGCAGGACATCCCCATCGAGGTCGTCACCGAGGTCATCGGCTGGGTCAAGACGCGCCACCTCGTCCTCGACACACCCATCGTGCTGGCTCCGGGGCAGACCGTCGCCGACGCCCTCTCCCTGCTGCACAAGCGGGCCCACGGCGCGGGGGTCGTCGTCGACGCCGACCACCGGCCCGTCGGTGTCGTCACCGACCACGACCTCGCCGGTGTGGACCGCTTCACCCAGCTCTCCGAGGTCATGTCCCGGGACCTGGTCGTCCTGGACGCCGGCATCGACCCCCGCGACGCCTTCCACACACTCGACGGCGCCAACCGCAAGCTCGCCCCCGCGGTCGACGCCGACGGCAGGCTCGTCGGCATCCTCACCCGCAAGGCGGCGCTGCGCGCGACGCTCTACACCCCCGCCACCGACGCGGACGGCAAGCTGCGTATCGCCGCCGCCGTCGGCATCAACGGTGACGTCGCCGGCAAGGCCCGGCAGCTCCTGGACGCCGGCGTCGACACCCTCGTGGTCGACACCGCGCACGGCCACCAGGAATCGATGATCAGCGCGGTCGCCGCGGTCCGGGCGCTCGACCCGCGCGTACCGCTCGTCGCGGGCAACGTCGTGGCCGCCGAGGGTGTCCGCGACCTGATCGAGGCCGGCGCCGACATCGTCAAGGTGGGCGTCGGTCCGGGCGCGATGTGCACCACCCGGATGATGACCGGTGTGGGCAGGCCGCAGTTCTCCGCCGTTCTGGAGTGCGCCGCCGAGGCACGCAAGCACGGCAAGCACGTCTGGGCCGACGGCGGTGTCCGGCACCCGCGTGACGTCGCCATGGCGCTCGCCGCCGGGGCGTCCAACGTCATGATCGGCTCCTGGTTCGCGGGGACGTACGAGTCACCCGGAGACCTCCAGCAGTCCGCCGACGGCCGCTCCTACAAGGAGTCCTTCGGCATGGCCTCGGCGCGCGCGGTGAAGAACCGCACCTCCGAGGAGTCCGCCTACGACCGGGCCCGCAAGGGCCTGTTCGAGGAGGGCATCTCCACGTCGCGGATGTTCCTCGACCCGGCCCGCCCCGGTGTGGAGGACCTGATCGACTCCATCATCGCCGGGGTCCGCTCCTCCTGCACGTACGCGGGCGCCGCCTCGCTCGAGGAGTTCGCCGAGAAGGCGATCGTCGGGGTGCAGAGCGCCGCCGGTTACGCGGAGGGCAAGCCGCTGCACGCCAGCTGGAACTGACGCCTTCCTCGGCACATCGGAGCCCTCCCGGACGTCTGTCCGGGAGGGCTCCGGCGTGTGTGGCCGGATGACCGTGCACGGTCGTTCGCTTTCGGCCGCAGCTCTCTTCTGTCGCTTCAACTCGGTTGCCCTGTCAGTAATATGAACAACCGTCAGCTATCCGCCCCTCTGTGGTAAGGGATTTCATGTCCTCGTTCTTCACCGACCTGGCCCAGCAGTACATCGACGGCGAGTGGAGGCCGGGCAAGGGGTCCTGGGACATCATCGACTTCAACCCGTACGACGGGGAGAAGCTCGCGTCGATCACCGTGGCCACGGTCGGCGAGGTCGACCAGGCCTACCGTGCGGCCGAGCGCGCGCAGCAGGAGTGGGCGGACACCAACCCGTACGTCCGCCGCGCCGTGCTGGAGAAGGCCCTGCGGATCGTGGAGGAGCGCGAGCCCGAGATCAGCGAGGCGATCGTCGCGGAGCTCGGCGGCACCCGGCTGAAGGCGGGCTTCGAACTGCACCTGGCCAAGGAGTTCCTGCGCGAGGCGGTCCACCTCGCGCTGCGGCCGGCCGGGCAGATCCTCCCGTCGCCCACCGAGGGCAAGGAGAACCGGGTCTACCGGGTCCCCGTCGGTGTCGTGGGCGTCATCAGCCCCTTCAACTTCCCCTTCCTGCTGTCCCTCAAGTCGGTCGCACCCGCGCTGGCCCTCGGCAACGCAGTGGTCCTCAAGCCGCACCAGAACACCCCGGTCTGCGGCGGCACGCTGCTGGCGAAGGTGTTCGAGGAGGCCGGACTGCCCGCCGGGCTGCTGAACGTCGTGGTCACCGACATCGCGGAGATCGGCGACACGCTGCTGGAGCACCCGGTCCCGCAGGTCATCTCCTTCACCGGGTCCGACAAGGTGGGCCGCCACGTCGCCACCGTCTGCGCGGCCAACTTCAAGCACGCCGTCCTCGAACTGGGCGGCAACAGCGCGCTGATCGTCCTCGACGACGCCGACGTGGACTACGCCGTCGACGCCGCCGTCTTCAGCCGCTACATCCACCAGGGCCAGGTCTGCATGGCGGCCAACCGGATCCTTATCGACCGCGCGGTGGAGCGGGAGTTCACCGAGAAGTTCGTCGCGAAGGTGACCTCCCTGCGGGTCGGGGACCCGGCCGACCCCGCGACGCACATCGGCCCGCTGATCAACTCCTCGCAGGCCGAAGCCGTTTCCGCCCTCGTGGACCGGACGGTGGAGGCCGGCGCCACGGCCCTGCTGCACGGCACGGCCGAGGGCAATCTCGTGAGCCCGTCCGTCCTGACCGGCATCGCCGCCGGCTCTCCCGTGCTGCACCAGGAGATCTTCGGGCCCGTCGCCCTCCTCATACCCTTCGACGGCGAGGACGAGGCCGTCCGCATCGCCAACGACACCCCGTACGGACTGAGCGGCGCGGTCCACACCGCAGACATCGAGCGTGGTGTACGGGTGGGCAAGCGCATCCGCACCGGCATGATCCACATCAACGACGGTACGGTCCACGACGAGCCCATCGTTCCCTTCGGCGGGATGAAGAACTCCGGCCTGGGGCGGCTCAACGGCGACGCGATGATCGAGGCCTTCACCACCCAGAAGTGGATCTCGGTCCAGCACGGACGCTCGCTCTTCCCCTTCTGACCGGTCCGTTCTCCGCGGGCGCGCGCCAGGCCGTTCTCTGCGAGGCGCGCCCGGCCGTACCCGTGGCGGACGCGCCCCCGCTCGGCGCCCGTGGTCTACTTCGGGGGCGGCCCGTGCCGCCCCCGGACCGGCCTCCCGCAGAGAAGTGATCCACCTGACGTGCGCCTGAACGACCTCGACGAACGCATCGTCCACGCCCTCGCCGAAGACGCCCGCCGCTCCTACGCCGACATCGGCGCGCTCATCGGCCTGTCCGCGCCCGCCGTGAAACGCCGGGTGGACCGGCTGCGCGCCGAAGGCGCCATCACGGGCTTCACCGTACGCGTCGACCCGGCGGCGCTCGGCTGGGAGACCGAGGGATACATCGAGATCTACTGCAGCCGCAACACTGCCCCCGAGGCCATCCGGAAGGGCCTGGCCCACTACCCGGAGATCGCGTCCGCGTCCACCGTCACCGGTGACGCCGACGCGATCGTGCAGGTCTTCGCCGCCGACATGCGCCACTTCGAGCAGGTGCTCGAGCGGATCGCGGGCGAGCCGTACGTCGAGCGGACCAAGTCGGTGCTCGTCCTCTCCCCCCTGCTGCGGCGGTACACCTCGGGCCCGCCCGCCTGAGACCCAGATCACGCGCCTGACCTGCGCGAAGAGGGTACGCAACGAATCGCCGATCCGGCCGGGAAAGGCGCAACAGATCGACGGTGCACGCGCAACAGTCGCGCCTTGCCGCGCCTGATCACCGCCCCGTACCGTCGATACGTCTCCTCACCCCTCCCGCACCGCCCGAGGTCAGCCATGCCGCCGTTGCGTACCGCCCTGCTTCAGAGCTCCGGACGACCCGGCTCCGTGGCACGGAACACCGAGGTGCTCGACGAGGCCGCGGGACGCGCGGCCGAGGCCGGCGCCCGGCTCCTGGTCTGCCCGGAGATGTTCCTCACCGGATACGCCGTCGGCGACGCCGTCCCCGAACTCGCCGAACCCGCCGACGGCCCCGGCGCCCGTGCGGTCGCCGACATCTGCGCGCGCCACGGGCTGGCCGTCCTGTACGGCTACCCGGAGCGCGCCGGTGGGCTGCTCTTCAACTCGGCCCAGCTCATCGGCCCGGACGGCACCGCGCTCGCCCACTACCGCAAGACCCACCTCTTCGGTGACTTCGAACAGAAGTGGTTCGCCCCCGGGGAGCAGCCCGTGGTCCAGGCCGAGCTGGACGGTGTCCGGATCGGGCTGCTGATCTGCTACGACGTCGAGTTCCCGGAGAACGTCCGGGCGCACGCCCTGGCCGGGACCGACCTGCTGGTGGTGCCGACCGCGCTGATGCACCCCTTCGGCTTCGTCGCCGAATCGGTCGTGCCCGTCCGCGCCTTCGAGAGCCAGATGTACGTCGCCTACGTCAACAGGACCGGCCCTGAGGGTGAGTTCGACTTCACCGGGCTCAGCTGCCTGGCCGGCCCCGACGGCACCGTCCGCGCCCGCGCGGGCCGTGAGGAGGAGCTCGTGGTCGGCGCCGTGGACCTCGGCCTCCTCCGGGCGTCCCGTGCGGCCAACCCCTATCTCGACGGCCGCCGCCCCGCGCTGTACCGCTCCCTCGTCTGAGCTCCCCGCCCCGCCCGCGCGTCCCGCGCCCGGCTCCGCCCCTCCGCGCCCCCGCCTTGCCCCCTTCCCCGCGTTCCCTCGCAAGGAGTCCGTACCCCATGACGTCCACGGTCCCCAACGCCGTCCAGCACACCGACGCGCAGCCGCCGATCACCATGTTCGGGCCGGACTTCCCCTACGCCTACGACGACTTCCTCGCCCACCCCGCGGGCATCGGCCAGATACCGGCGACCGAACACGGGGCCGAGGTCGCCGTCATCGGCGGCGGGCTCTCGGGCGTCATCGCCGCCTACGAGCTGATGAAGATGGGCCTGAAGCCGGTCGTCTACGAGGCGGACCGGATCGGCGGCCGGCTGCGGACGGTCGGTTTCGAGGGCTGCGACCCCTCGCTGACCGCCGAGATGGGTGCCATGCGCTTCCCGCCCTCCTCCACGGCGCTCCAGCACTACATCGACCTCGTGGGCCTGCGGACCGAGCCGTTCCCCAACCCGCTCTCCCCGGCCACCCCGTCGACCGTCGTCGACCTCAAGGGCGAGTCCCACTACGCGAGGACGATCGACGACCTCCCGCAGGTCTACCGCGACGTCGCCGACGCGTGGAGCGCCTGCCTGGAGGAGGGGGCCGACTTCTCCGACATGAACCGGGCGATGCGCGATCGCGACGTGCCCCGTATCCGGGAGATCTGGGCGAAGCTCGTCGAGAAGCTCGACAACCAGACCTTCTACGGCTTCCTCTGCGACTCCGAGGCCTTCAGGTCGTTCCGGCACCGTGAGATCTTCGGCCAGGTCGGGTTCGGTACCGGAGGCTGGGACACGGACTTCCCCAACTCCATCCTGGAGATCCTCCGGGTCGTCTACACCGAGGCCGACGACCACCACCGCGGGATCGTGGGCGGCAGCCAGCAACTGCCGCTGCGGCTGTGGGACCGCGAGCCGGAGAAGATCGTGTACTGGCCGCTGGGTACGTCGCTGGCCTCGCTGCACGGCGGAGAGCCGCGGCCCGCCGTGACCCGGCTCGACCGTACCGCGGGGAACCGGATCACGGTCACCGATGCCAGCGGCGACATCCGTACGTACCGGGCCGCGGTCTTCACCGGCCAGTCCTGGCTGCTGCTGTCCAAGATCGCCTGCGACGACGCGCTCTTCCCGATCGACCACTGGACGGCGATGGAGCGCACCCACTACATGGAGTCGTCCAAGCTGTTCGTCCCCGTCGACCGGCCGTTCTGGCTGGACAAGGACGAGGTGACGGGCCGCGACACGATGTCCATGACGCTCACGGACCGGATGACCCGGGGCACGTACCTGCTGGACGACGGCCCGGACAAGCCGGCCGTCATCTGCCTCTCGTACACCTGGTGCGACGACAGCCTGAAGTGGCTGCCGCTCTCCCCGAACGAGCGCATGGACGTCATGCTCAAGTCGCTGGGCGAGATCTATCCGGGCGTCGACATCCGGAAGCACGTCATCGGCAACCCGGTCACCGTCTCCTGGGAGAACGAGCCCTGGTTCATGGGCGCGTTCAAGGCCAACCTGCCCGGCCACTACCGCTACCAGCGACGGCTGTTCACCCACTTCATGCAGGACCGGCTGCCAGCCGACAAGCGGGGCCTGTTCCTGGCCGGCGACGACATCTCGTGGACGGCCGGCTGGGCGGAGGGCGCCGTGCAGACCGCGCTGAACGCCGTCTGGGGCGTCATGACCCAGTTCGGCGGCGGCACGGACCCGTCGAACCCCGGCCCCGGCGACGTCTTCGACGAGATCGCCCCGGTCGAGCTGCCGGAGGACTGAGCACCGCGGGCGCGGGGGCGGACCCGTACGGGTCCGCCCCCGCGCCGTACGGGAAGGTCAGCGGCAGGGTGTGAGCAGGAAGCGCCCCACCAGGCCGACTCCCGCGTCCGTACGGGCCCTGAACTCCTCGGCCAGCAGGGGCAGGCCGCGCAGCCGCCAGAGCACGCCGGCCGCGGTCCAGGCCGCCTCGCGGGCCCGCTCCAGGCTCCAGACACCCGCCAGGTGGGTGAGCGGGTCGGCCACCTCCAGCAGATCGGGGCCGGGCATCAGACCGTCGCGGATCTGCTCCTCCAGCACCGCGAGGAGATCACCCACCCGCTCGAACTCCTCCTCCAGATCCCGGGGAGCGCAGTCGAGCGCGCGGCAGGTGTCCACGACGGCCAGGGCGAGGTCGTGGCCGATGTGGGCGTTGATCCCGGCCAGCGCGAACTGGAGGGGCCGGAGCCCCGGGTGCCCCCGGAACTGGAACAGGGGACGCCAGCAGGCGGGTGGGTCCCCGCCCGCCTCGGCCGTGTCGACCGCTGCCAGGTAGCGCTCCGCGAACCGGACGTCCAGCGCGGACACGGCCGCCCGGTCGGCGAAGGCGCCGTACCCGATCCGCGCGCCGAGGGCCTCGGTGACCCTCAGGTAGACCTCGTTGAAGACCGCGACGCCGTCCCTGGGCGGCCAGCCGGAGCGCAGTCCGCGCATCCGTTCGATCACCGTGCCGACGCCCACCACCGTGCCGACATCGGCCGCTCCGCTGCCATCGGCCACCGGGCCGACCATGCCGACCGGATCCGCGAACTGCTCGAACTGCTTCATCCGCGCAGCGTCCCAGCCGTCGGCCCCCGAGGGAGCCGACGGGCCGTGGCGTTCATCGGAACGGGCGAACGCCACGCGCCGGGGGAGGGAACGCCGTGCCGTTCCCGCACTCCCCGTGCGGCTGTCAGACCGATCCGGCCGGCGGTTTCTCGTCGTACGTGGAGGTGCCCGAGTCGAGCAGGGGCTCCTGCGTCTTGAGGTGGGCGGGGGCGAAGGCGCGCAGGGCGTGGTAGCCCGTGATCACGACGAGGGTGCCGAGGGCGATGCCGCTCAGCTCGAAGTTGTCGGTGATCTTCAGGCTGACCCCGCCGACGCCGATGATGATGCCCGCGGCGGCCGGTACGAGGTTGAGCGGGTTGCGCAGGTCGACCTTGGCGTTCAGCCAGATCTGGGCACCCAGCAGACCGATCATCCCGTACAGGATGACGGTGATGCCGCCCAGCACACCGCCGGGGATCGCGGCGACGACCGCGCCGAACTTGGGGCACAGGCCGAACAGCAGCGCGAAGAAGGCGGCTGCCCAGTAGGCGGCGGTGGAGTAGACGCGGGTCGCCGCCATCACGCCGATGTTCTCGGAGTACGTCGTGTTGGGCGGACCGCCCACGGCGGTGGACAGCATCGAGGCGGCGCCGTCCGCCGCGATGGCGGTGCCCAGCTCGTCGTCCAGCGAGTCGCCGGTCATCTCGCCGACGGCCTTCACATGCCCGGCGTTCTCCGCGATCAGGGCGATCACGACCGGCAGCGCCACCAGGATCGCCGACCACTCGAAGCTCGGTGCGTGGAAGGACGGCAGCCCGATCCAGTCGGCGTTCGCCACGGCGGACAGATCGAGGCGCCAGTGGTCGACGGCCTCGGCCCCGCCCGCCGGCGAGTGGATCTTGCCGAAGACGAGGTCCAGAACCCAGGACAGCACGTATCCGAAGACGAGCCCGAGGAAGATCGCGATACGGGAGAAGAAACCCCGCAGGCAGACCACGGCGAGCCCGGTGAACAGCATCACCAGCAGCGCCGTCCACTGGTCCTGGGGCCAGTACGTCGACGCGGTCACCGGGGCCAGGTTGAAACCGATCAGCATGACGACGGCGCCGGTCACCACCGGCGGCATCGCCGCGTGGATGATCCGCGCACCGAACCGCTGCACGGTGAGCCCCACCAGGAACAGCACGGCACCGACCACCAGCACCGCGCCCGTCACGGTGGCACTGGTGCCGCCGCTCGCCCGGATCGTGGCGGCGACGCCCACGAAGGAGAGCGAGCACCCGAGGTAACTGGGCACCCGGCCCCGCGTGGACAGCAGGAAGATGGCGGTCGCCACGCCGGACATCATGATGGCGAGGTTGGGGTCCAGGCCCATCAGGACCGGCGCCACGAAGGACGCGCCGAACATGGCGACCACGTGCTGGGCGCCGAGCCCGAAGGTACGGGGCCAGGAGAGCCGCTCGTCCGGGCGCACCACCGCCCCCGGCGCGGGGGTCTTCCCGTCGCCGTGCAAGGTCCAGCGCACGCCGAGGCCGCCCATGGTCACTCCTGTCGGTGTGTGCGGTGTACCCGTCCTGGTCTCCACCGCGAGAAAAATCAGAGCCATGGTAGTGCCGCGACCCCGTGACCTCGCCCTCGGCCCCCGCAGGCCGGCCTCTCGGCGGAGTTCGGTCCCCCGGTCCCGGTCCCGGTTCCGGAGGACGCGGCGGCTTCGGGGCTACGGGGTCGGGTGGGGCCGCCACCGGGTCCCGGCCGGGAACGGGCCGTGCCCGGCTGCCGGCGGGAGCGCGTGTGCTCCGGCCGGCAGCCGCTCAGTCCCCGGTCGTGCTCGCGGCCGGGGACTGAGCGGCGGCCCGTACGCCGCCCTCGGCGACCTTGCGGTCGCCCGCGCGCAGCACTCCGGCGCCCAGCACCAGACCGAAGGCCAGCACCGTCACCAGACCGAAGGACACGAGCAGCGAGGTCGCCTCGGCCAGCGATCCGATCGCGGACGGGGCGATCAGCCCGGAGGTGTACGTGATGGTGGCCACACCCGCGATGGCCCGGCTCGGGTTCGGCCCGCTGCGCCCGGCAGCCGCGAAGGCCAGCGGCACGACGACCGCGACACCCAGTCCGAGCAGCCCGAAGCCGCAGAGCGCGAGCGCCGTGTTCGGCGACAGGACCACCAGCAGTCCGCCCGCCGTGGCCAGGAGTCCGGCGACGCGTACGGTCCGTACGGCGCCGAACCGGTCGACGACCCGGTCGCCGGCGATCCGCGCCACGGCCATCGTCAGGGCGAACGCCGTGGTCGAGGCCGCCGCGAGCCCGGCCGAACTGTCCATGACGTCCCTCAGGTAGACCGCCGACCAGTCCATGCTGGCACCCTCGGCGAACACCGCGCAGAAGCCGACCGCGCCGATGAGCAGGGCCGATTTCGGCGGCAGGGTGAACCGCGGCGGCGGCTCCTCGTCGGGTGCGCTGCGCAGGTCGAGTACGCCCCCGCAGGCGGCCAGTCCGAGCACGGTGAGCACCAGTGCGGCCACCGCGTGGTGCAGCCGGGCGTCCGCCCCGACGTGGGCGGCGACGGTACCGGCCGCCGAACCGATCAGGGCGCCCACGCTCCACATGCCGTGGAGCCCGGACATGATCGACCGGTCGAGCCGGTTCTCCACCTCGACCCCGAGCGCGTTCATCACCACGTCCGACATCCCGGCACTCGCCCCGTACACGAAGAGCGCGCCGCAGAGCGCCAGGAGGTTCGGGGCGACGGCCGGCAGGACCAGCGACAGCGTCCAGAGCGCCAGCAGCCCCCGCAGGGCCGTCCGGGCGCCGAAGCGGTGACTGATGCGGCCGGCCAGCGGCATCGCGAGGGTGGCGCCGATGGCGGGGAAGGCGAGGGCGAGCCCGAGCTGGCCCGCGCTCACCGAGGCGTGGTCCTGGATCCACGGCACGCGGGTCGCGAAGCTCCCGGTCACCGCCCCGTGCACGGCGAAGACCGCGGCCACCGCGTACCTCGCCCGCCTGACCTGCTCCGTACCGAAGACCGGAACCGTTGAATCCGTCGTCATACGCCGTACCCTCCCCTGGACTGTGTCGACCGCCGGCGCCCTGGGCGTCCGAGTGTGCGGTGCGGGCCGTAAACTATCAGGAACCCTGCCTGATAAATAGCCCGTGAGGGCGGACCCGCAGTGATCTGGAAGGATCCCCGCATGCCCGCATCCCCGAGCACCGCCCGGGCCATCAACGACCGGCTCGCCCTGCGACTGCTCCAGCAGGACGGCCCGCTGACGGCCACGCAGCTGAAGACCCTGACCGGACTCTCCCGTCCCACCGTCGCCGACCTGGTGGACCGGCTGCAGGAGGCCGGCCTCGTCCGGGTGGTGGGGGAGAGCGGCTCCCAGCGGCGCGGCCCCAACGCGCGCCTGTACGGGATCGTCGCCGACCGGGCGCACCTGGCCGCACTCGACGTACGGACCGACAGCGTCGCCGTGGTCGTCGCCGACCTGCTCGGCGCCACCCTGGCGGAGGCCACCTCGCCCATCGTCGGCGACGCCGGGACCCGGCCGGCCGTCGAGCAGGCCGTGGCCATGGTGGAGCGCACCGCCCGCGCGGCCGGAACGGCGCCGCTGCACAGCGTCGCCATCGGCGCGCCGGGGCTGATCGACCCGGCCTCCGGCGAACTCCGGGACACCGCCGGGCTGCCGGCCTGGCACCGGGGCCTGGTCAAGGAGCTCCAGCGGCGGCTGCCCGCCACGGTCGTGGTGGAGAACGAGACCAATTTGGCCGCCGTGGCCGAACACCGTACCGGAGCGGCCCTGGACCGGGACACCTTCGCCCTGCTCTGGCTGGGGCACGGCATCGGTGCCGCGGTGATGCTGGACGGGGTGCTGCGGCGGGGCGCGTCCGGAGGCGCGGGCGAGATCGGATTCCTGCCGGTACCCGGCACGCGGGGCGTGCCCTCGGCCGTCAACTGCGAGGGCGGCTTCCATTCCCTGGCCGGCTCGGTCGCCGTCTGCGAACTGGCGGCGTCCCACGGAATCGGGGTAACGGTCCCGGCCGGGGCGGCGGACGGGGAACGGGAGCAGCACCCGGCCGCCGCGTTCGCGGTGGAGGCCGCGGTCGCCGACGGTGGGCCCCGGGGCGAGGCGTTCCTGTCGGCGCTCGCCGACCGGATCGCCCTCGGCGCGGCCTCCGTCGTCGCGGTCCTCGACCCGGGCTGTGTGGTCCTGGCGGGCGAGGTCGGCCGGGCGGGCGGCGAGGCCCTGGCGTCCCGGGTCGAGGAGCGTCTCGCCCGGCTGTCCCCGCTGCCGACCGAGGTGAGGGCCGGACGCCTGGGCGGCGGAGCGGTCCTGAGCGGCGCGGTCCTCGCGGCCCGCGAGGCGGCCCAGGACGCGCTGTTCGCGCCGGGGGGATGAGGGGGCGCTCTTCACCCCGGACGAACCCGGGGGCCCTCACGGACTTCCGGGGCCCTCGCAGAGGTGCAGGCACGCAGGGAAGGGGTCATCCCCTCTGCCACCCTTTCGACATGGGCATGTCGCGTTTCTGGGCAACCTTTCAGCAGGTTTACGGGTCATGAGTACGCGTCACCGATCTGGGGCGCATGATGTCCGATCTGCGGAAGGTCTCATGAATCCTCTCGTCGTCGCGCGGCGTACCCTCTCCGCGTTCGTGCTGGCCGCCCTGGCCGGCACGGCCCTGGCCGGTCCTGCCCATGCCCAGGAGGAACCGCTGCCGGTCTCGATCACCGGCCCTGACAGTGTGAACCTCTCGCTGCACCCGGAGCCGGGTGAGCCGGGTGAGCCGGGTGAGCCTCAGATCCAGTTGGGCCTCCGGGCGCCCGGCGAGCCGGTACCGGACGAAAACGGCGTCACCTGGCCGATCCACACCGGCGAGTACACGGTCACGGTGGACGCGAGCTCCCTGGCCGGCGTCGCCGCAGTAGACTTCTCCCGGCTCGGCGGGTGGCAGGGGTGCTCCGTCGACGGGCTCGTCGCCACCTGCAACAACTACGAGATCTACGCGGGCCAGGACTACAACGACCTCGGCGGCATCCGCCTCGATGTGACCGACGGAAGCACCGCGGGCGATGTCGGCGCCATCGAGATAACGGCCGTGGGCGAGGGTCTGGCCTTCACCGGGCACACGGTGGACGTGCTGGTGGGCGGCCCGGAACTGTTGATGCATCAGCTGACCGAGCCCGCGGGCTTCCAGGCCGGTGACACTTTCCAGGCACCGCTGGGCTTCCGGAACGTCGGCGGGCTGGGTGGTGACGGCGTCCTGCTGCGGATCACCGGCAGCCGGGGCCTGTCCTTCCCCGGTACCTTCAGCAACTGCTGGTACGAGCCGCGCGACCCCGACGATGTGTTCGGACGCTCCACGGCGCTCTGCATCTTCGACAGCGAGTTCGCCGGTGAGGCGGCATACGGGCTGAGCGAGCCCTTCCCGATCGCGACGGCCGGCTTCGCGCTCTACGACACGATGTCCTACAGCTTCAGCGCGGTGCCCGCAGACCAGGCGCGGGAGTTGCTGACCGAAGGCGACTACGAGCCGGGTGACGGATCGGCGCTGGATCTGGTCCGCGTGCCGGACGCGGACCAGCCCGCTTACACCCGCTACGCGGAGATGGATTTCCCGACGGCGAACACCTTCGACCTCGACCTGACGGGTGAGCGGCTGCGGGCCCGCAAGGGCAGCACCGTGTCCGTGGACATCGGTTTCGAGAACCACGGCCCCGCCTGGCTGGCCCTGCTCCGCTCAGGCGGTGAACCGGTCACCTTCTGGGTCGACCTGCCCCCGGGGACCACGGGCACCACGGTTCCCGAGGGCTGCCGCCCGGCGGGATGGGAAGGCGCAGAGGGAGATTACCTCTGTTACCTCGACACGCCGATCCTGGAGGACGCCTCTCGCACCTTCACCTTCGGCCTCCACGTCGACGAGGTGATCAAGAACGCCACCGGCCGGGCCTTCTTCGCGTACACGATGCCCAACGAGGGCCGGCCGGCGAACGACTCCGGGGTGATCGTATTGAACCCTGCGGACGAGGACTGAGCGCCGGCCGGCCCGGCAGAGCGGCGGGGTCATTGCATGATCGGGATGTGCCGGGGTGAGCACTTGAGCAAGCCTCAGGGGGAGGATCCGTGGTGATCTCGTCGAAAACGTCATAACCACAGATGAGTCGGGTCTCGCATGAGATGGAGGCCCGACTCCGGCGTTCCAGGAGGTCCGGAATCTACCTGGGTGCGGCTCGCGGCTGGGGACCGAGTTGGTCAAGGACAGGGGAGATCGGAGATGACGAGTCGGCAGGACGGACTTCCCAGGATTACAGAGGGAAGAAACTCCATGACCACGGGCGTTCGTGCCTGTTCTGCGCCGAATCCCGTTCAACCTGGTCATTCGTCAGGGAGCGGACGTCAGCCGACTACGCCGAAGCCCTGACAGCAGGTCCGGACACCGAGGCGCGCGGGGCCCAACAGCTGCGGGCGAGGGAGCGGGCTTACCCGGCCGTCCTTTGACGCGGGCTGCGGCCGCAATGGCGTGGCTGTCGCCCCAGCAGCAAGTGCACGGGGCTGCGCCTGGATAAGTTCGTGATCGACGTGGTGGGTCTACGTGGTCTTATCTTCCGCCTTGGCAAGGTGTCAGCCGACGGTGACCCGCGTGGTGATGAGTGGTGGGTATGCGAGTATCGGCTGTCAGTTTGTTCCGCCAGGTGATGTAGAGGCGGAGCACGCTGCCTTGCTTTCTTTGCAGAATTTAGCTTTCCGCTTTAATGTGATTGTCGCGGCGTACTTTCGCCACAGCGGAAAGGTAATCGCTTTCTGCGGTATCCCTCACGGGGAGACGTGAAAGATCTCCATCAGTAAGGTCTTGAGCCGGGCCGAGGGATTCATATGTAAGATCCTCGAGAATGGATCATCCCAGCAGTTCACCCTTCGCGGACACAAATACGCAACCCCTGTTATTTGTTATTGCACCTGAGTCGAGGCGAAACGATGTGCCGGAACCCGCAAATTCTACCTTCCTCTTCGCGCCGGTTATGAGCTTCCTGAGGGAGCCGAGGAGGATAGCAGAAAGATAGGTCATCATTTTATGGACTGGAGTGTGGCCTGCCCCCCACCCCTTTTTCTCCTCACATGTGATATCTCCGAGATTGAACCCCCACTCGGCTCTCCCTTTTCCGAGCGTACCGAAACCTCAATTTGATCACGCCGCTATCCGGCGGATGACGATCCAGTACTCGTCGTCCTCCTCGGAAACCGCGAACAAGATTTTACCGTCTGCTGACAAGCTGAGGAACTCGGGTGAACCAGTTGCTGCGGCAATGCGGGAGGGGAGGCCGTCTCCGCCGGTGTCTCTCACCCGGACCCAGCCGATAGAGGAACCCCCGCCTCCCGGCGGCAGAATAATGAATTCTCCGGCCCCCTGGCGGGGCGAGTCGATCGGCAGCGTGAATTTGCCACTGGTGGTCGACCTCGTCAAGTGCGGAGGGGTGCCGTGCGATAGTTTTGTCGCCTCTACATCCACTCTAGTAACGAAATGAATGGCTGTTACGGGAGAGGGTGCTGACGTGGGCGTTGCTCCCTCGATTGCCGTCAAACTGCAAGAACGCAGAGTTTCTCGTCAACTCCGGACCTCACCTTCGGGCATTCTCAGTCCTCTTCCTCGAATAATAATAATGGGGCGCTCGGTTTCGTTACTGCAAGTCCGGACCCCAGAGATGCAGACTCGCCCCGAGACGGGGCAGCACGAGCCGCGAAGACTGGTGAGTTCGACAACACCTCCGGTGCCCGCCAACCCTGGTCCGGATGAACATAGGCTTCGATGAGACTGGACGCACTTTCCGCTTCCCTGGCCGATTACTGCACGGCCCTTTTTGAGAAAGCACCAGTCTTGGAGTGCCTCATGAACCGGCCCATCATGTACCGGCGTTCCGTCCGGCCCCACCGTCTACACGAAAACCCAATGCATTGCCTGCGGCGATGGAAATTTTCAGGAGTCTTTGGCGGCTCACGGAGGGTACGGAGAATTCATTTTCTATGACGAAGGAGAGGAAACGTGACGGCAGGTCGATATTGTAAGTTTCGACGTATGCTGCCAGGTCCAAACGCCACACGAACTGGCCATCTGACATCAGTGACGAACCGCCAGGAACTTGGAAGGACTCCTCGATGACATCTGATGTTTTTTCCATAATGTCAAAAATCGGATATCCAGACTGCAGATATCCCACTATTTTTGACTTAGGGTAGGAAGTCTGGCTTCGCGCCTTCCCTTTGATTGATTCGCGAAACACCTCCGAATCACCGGAATGCATTTCCTGGAAAAATCCGATCATTTCCACACGGTTACCCAATTGAGATCGGGGAAGCCTTGCAGTATCCACCTCTGTCGATCTGTGACATGTGCCCGGTACCCATAATCGATGTTGTTCCCACCTTCTCGATCGGGGCCCGCACGGCTATTCTGAACTCGTCGGCGACCTGCTGGGCGATCCGGGAACCGTCCGGCCCTGAGTGGCATATCGCGAGCCTCACGAACCTTCGCTGAGCCATTTGGTGAGGAGATTTGTGAACTCTTCATCCGAGATGGTGTTAGTGCTAGAATTGAACCCTCGCCAGGCGAGCGCTCGCTGGAGAATGTCTATTGGAATTCCGAATGCGCTGTTAAATACGGCTACGAAGGAAACCGGGCCGAATGCCGGGCCAAGAGTATCCTTTGCCAATGTTGCAAGCTCGGTTGCATTCGAGCCTTCGTGGTGGGCCGTTCGCAGGGTGATCGCAACCTGTTGTACAAAATTATTACCCATGGATATTCCGTTTCTCCTTCTTCTGGGTGGCTAGTGGAGAGGTGGTCTGAATACTACGCCGACGTGACTGTAATCTCCATGTGGGCCTCTCAGTTCGACGATGTCGACTTCCGTGAAGCCATGACGCGCGGCCATTTTACCGGTGAACGTGGATCGTGCAGCAGATTCAAGGGCTTGCATGTCACCCGGGGAGGAGCTTCGTGCGGCGGAATTGAAGGAATCCAAATTATCTCGCAAAGTCCCTCCGTTCTGCCAGTAACCCTTGACGCCCTGTACGTCGTCTCCGAAATTTCTTATGGCGTTATCGAACATCTCTGAACCGCGCGGGGTGTCCGGCCCCTTCTCGATAACCAGACTCATGATGCCCCGGGAGTCCAACTCCGCCACGATGCCCTTCCCGCTGGGGTAGACATCCATGTACGGGCAGGGTGCGAGGCCGAGAGGGTCTACCCAAGCGTGCGGGTTGCGCACGTACGCGACGGGATTGGGTGAGGCCTTCAAGCCGAGCGGGTCCGAGGTCAGGTACCGGGCTGTCGCAGGGTCGTAGTGGCGGAAGTAGTTGTAATGCAAGCCCGTTTCGGGGTCGTAGTACTGCCCTGGGAAGCGTAGCGGCGTGTAGGTGGTGCTGTTCGCGGCCCAGGTGGTCATGCCCCAGAGCGTGCTCCGTGTGCGCCACGCGATCCGGCCCTCGCCGTCGACGAGTTCGCTGGGTGCGCCCGTAAGATCCGTGACGATGGCGAAGAAGCGCGCGTCGATCTGTTCCTGCGGGGCATCGGCGGCGGTGATGCGTTCTCTCTGAGCCAGGGGCTGCAGGCCCTGGTGGTCCCAGGTGAGGGTGACCGGGTGGGGTAGCTCGGTGGACGTGGTGGTCTGCTCGCACAAGGTCGTTTCGTCCCAGGTGAACACCACCCGTTCGACGACCGTTTCCCCGTCTTCCGCCAGGCGTAGTTTCGCGGTGCGGCGTCCCAGCGGGTCGTAGGTGTAGCGCCAGCGGGTGCCGTCTGGGGTGACGACCGAGGTGAGGTGGTCCTCGGCGTCCCACTCGTAGCGCCAGGTGTCCGGATTGCGAGACAGTCGGGTTTTCTGCCTGAGGGTGATCCGGCCGAGGGCGTCGTGTTCGTAGCGGATATCGCCTGCACGGGTGATGCGGGTTCCAACGTAGGTGCGAGCGCCTACTGCCTCCTGGTCGGGGTGGTCCGACGGCCAGGTTGCCTGGATTTGATTGTTGGCCTCATCGTAGGCATAGGTCTCAGTCCAGTTGGCTGCGTGGACCGCCGTCACCCGACCGATCGCGTCGAGGTCGAAGCGGCGGGCGCCTGAGAGATGGTCGAGGGTGCTGAGGAGATGGCCGTCAGCGCGGTAGGTGTACGCGCGCTGTTGGACCAGGCTGCCGTCCACCCCCGCCATCGCCTGGGTGGTCAGGCGGCCCAGGGTGTCGAAGGTGTGCTCCAGAGTCAGCGTCTCACCGATGAGGCGGGTCAGCTCGCGGCCGGCCTCGTCATAGGCGAAGTCGATGGCCCAGCCGGAGGCCAGCATGCTGGTGCGGCGTCCGGCTGCGTCGTATGACCAGGTCGTTGATGCGCCGGACGGGGTCCTACGGCCCGTACGACGCCCCAGCTCGTCGTACGAGTAGGTCATCAGGCGGCCGTCGACTGTCTCCTCGCGCACCCGGCCGAATCGATCTCGCAGTACCGTCAGTGTGCTGCCGCTCGGTCCGGTGGCCTGCGCTACTTGATCGGTCAGGTCGTAGATGTACGTAGTGACCTCGCCAGCCGCGTCCTTACGGAGCACCTGGCCCAGCTCGTTGCGTTCGAGCCGCACCGTCTGGCCCAGGGCGTTGGTACGCGAGACGAGCCTGCCCATGGCATCGCGTGTGTAGGTCAGAGTGCGGCCGTCGAAGTCGGTCTCGGAGGCCAGGCGCCCGGCCGCGTCGTAATTGTAATTCCACGTCAAGTCCTGAGTGTTGATAACTCTCGTCAGCCGCAGCTCGGTGTCGTGCTCGAACTCGTGGCGTATCCCGTCCGCTCCGGTGCTGGCAGCGAGCAGATCGAAGTGGGTGTACTCGAACCGGGAGACACCACCCATGGGATCAGTGTGACCGGTGCAGTTGCCCTCACCGTCATATGTCCACGCCTCGCTCGCGCCGTCCGGGGCTGTACGGCGGGAGAGCCGGCCCTCCACCGTCCATTCCACATGGATCGTGGCACCGGTCGGATCGGTGATGGCGACGGGGCGGCCGAAGGCGTCGCGTTTGTAGCGGGTCACTGCGCCCAGCGGGTCGGTGACCGCCGACGGCAGTCCGGTCCGGTCCAAGACAGTGTGGGTGGTGTGGCCGAGTGGGTCGGTCACGGCCGTCAGGTGTCCGGCCTCGTTGTACGCGAAGAGAGTGGTCATGCCAGCCGGATCGGTCACCGATGTTCGGTTGCCGCACTCGTCGTAGGTCTGTCGGGTGATTGTTCCGTCCGCGCCCTTGACCCGCACTGGTAGGCCGAGGGCGTTGTATTCGGCGGTCAACTCTCGCCCGTCCGGGCGTACCACCGAGGTGAGGCGACCATGCTCGTCGTATGTGGAGCGGGTGGTGTGGCCGAGGGGGTCTGTGACGGAGAGCAGGCGGTGGAAGCGGTCGTACTCGAAGCGGTTGACCGCCTCCAGGGGGTCGATCTCAGCGACGACCTGTGAGCGGTCGTTGATCAGGTATCGGGTGGTGTGGCCGAGGCTGTCCGTCATGGACGTCATGCGCAGGCCGGTGGCGGGGTCGGTGTCGTCCCAGGTGAAGTGGGCTTCGAGGTGGCCGTTGGTGCCGCCTTGATGGACGCAGCGGTCTTGGTCGTCGTAGACGTACTCGTACCGGCTGTTGTTGGTGTCCGTCCACGCGGTGATGCGCCCGAGTTCGTCGCAGTGGAAGCGCAGGGGTTTGCCTGAGGAGTTGGTGACTGCGGTGAGGTGGCCGTCGGTGTAGCCGTAGCGGAGGATTTCCTGGTCGGTGCCGTCGGGGGCGGCGCCTGCCAGGTGGAGGGCGGTTATTCGGCCCTCGTGGGTGGTGATTTTCAGGTGGTAGCCGCCGTGGTGCACGATCGAGGTCGGAGCACCTGTCTCGTCGTACTCGAAGGTGATCCATCTGCTGTTGCGGTCGTCGATCTGGGCCAGGAGCGCCAGCTCCCCGGTGGGTTGGTCGACGAAGTGGCGGACGTGGCCGGTTTCGGGGTCGGTGACGGTGTAGCCGTCGTCCACCCGGTCCAGGGGCCAGCGCCTGCCGTGCGTGGGCATGACGGGGGCGCCGGGGGCGGGATGCGGGTAGGCGAGGAGGCTGCCTTCGTTGCAGCTGAAGACGATGCCTTCCGCGTCGATCTCCAGGCGTTGGTCGACCGTGCTCGACCATCCGGTACCGAACCAGCGGCCGGCACGGTAGGAGGAGTCGAAGACGCGCTCGAAGACCAGGGGCAGTGATCCCGGCAGCACGATGTCCGTCTGGGGGAGCAGCATGCGCCCGGTCGCGATGTCGACGGGGTCTGCTGCGCACTTGACCTCGCTGCACTTCTTGGCGTTGGACTCGGGGTTCTTCTCGTGCCCTTGCCGGTTCTTGCCCTTGGGGCGTTCGATGAGGTCTTTCATTCCGGCCCGCAGGCCGCCCTTGAGCAGGCCACCGCCCTTGGTGCCGACCAGTTCGGGGAGGAGGCGCCCGAAGAATTCGGAGGGGTCTCCCTTGGCCGCGTCCCAGGCGTTCTTGAGTGTCCGATCCGGGTTGGCGGCGCTGGAGACGAGGCCGGCGAGCGTCATGTTGACGCCCTTGTAGTACTCGGCCGGGTGCGTGATGGTGTACGGGTCCAGTGGGTGGACCGAGCGGACGAAGTTCACCAGACCCGCGGTGCCCTTGATGACACCACCGCCGACGTGGGCCAGCTCGATGCCCTGGCCGACCCCGTAGTCGAAGAGTTCCTGCTTGGCCCGGTCCAAGCCGGTGGGTTCCTTCGGTGCGTGGGCCATCGCCGCGGTGATCAGGCTCTTCGCCGCTTCGGCGGCTTCGTCGCGTGCCCGCCGTGCACGCTGAAGGGTCTCCTGCGCCTGTTGCCGCTTGACCATGCCCGGATCGGAGAACTTCCCCGGGTGCGGGAGTGGATGGTCGGTGTTGCGGACCGCGTTGTACGCCTCCGCCTTCTCCTTGAACGCGGCAGCAGCCGTCTCGTAGTCCTGCTTGCCCTCCTTGTAGAGAGCGATCGCCTCGCCGGCTTTGCTCTGCGCGCTGGTGACTGTGTGCGCGTACGTCTCCAACGCCGCGGCCGCGTCCTCGAAAGCCGCAGCCGCGCGCACCCAGTCGGTCGGCAGTGTCTGGAACTTCTCCCGGAAGGTGTCGGCGGCCACACCCTTCCAGTGACCCGAGTCGAGCTTCTTCATCCCGCTGCCGACGAGGTCGAAGGCGTGTCGGAAGTCACGCAGGTTCTTCACCGCCGCGGCGATCTTCTCCGGCCTGCCGTGGATCAGCTCGTCCGCTTCCTCACTCTGCCCGAGTTGCTGCTCACCGACCTGCGCACCCAGGGAGGACGCGGTCTCGTCCCCCCAGTCCTCGACCTTGTCCGCCCACTCGTCGGCACCGACCTTCTCCAGGCCGGCGCCGAGCACATCGGTGCCCTTGTCGATCCCCTCGCCGACGATCTCCTTGCCCTTGTCGACAAGGTTCCCCGCTCCGTCGTACAGGTCCCCGGCGAACTCCCCCCAGTCCGGCATCAGTCGCCCTGCCCCCATCGCGGCTGTTCGGCCTGGTCGATCGTCTCCTGCGACGGATCAAGCTGTTCCCTCAGCCGTTCATCCGCCGCTGCCCGCACCGCCGGGTCCACCAGCCCGTTACGCTCCATGGAGTCGAGGGCGGCGTCCTCCACGTCGTAGGTGGTGTCCCGCCAGGTCTGCTTCACCTCGCCGTGGGCCTCACTCATCGACTCCCGGCTCCAGTCCGCCCCGTCGTACGGGGACTGCCCGCTGACCGCGTCCCAGCTCATGGCCTTGACCTCCTCCTCGGAGGCGTGCGGATTGCCGTTCACGGAGTTCACACCGATCTTGAACGAGTCCTTGATGTACTGCTCCTGCTCCGCGAACGAACCCGCCGACAGGCCGACCCCGAGGGCGAAGCCGTTCCCCCTCTGCGTCAAGGCCCGGACACCCCACTCCCAGCGGTTGCAGAACGTCTCGAACTCCGACGTCAGCCCGCCATGCCCCAACTCCAGTCCCGACAAAGCGAGATCGGAGAAACCCCGCCCGGTGGACGCCTGCCCGACGAAGCCGAGTTCCTTCAACTCGGCGTGCGCCAGATCGATGCCCTTAGCGATCTCCGCCAAGGCCGCCGGCGGCACGTGAAGATCAGAACTCTCCCCACTCATCGCGTCCCCCCGAGATCCACCGCGACCGAGTCCGGCACGATGCCTGCCACGGGCGGGAACAACATCCCGCCGTCCTCGCTGCCGGCATCCAGCGCCACCCCCGCCGGACCCGGCAGCAACGGCACCATCACATCCAGCAACCGCGCCCCCAGCACCGCCCGGTACGCCCACTCCCGCCCGGCATCCCCCCGAGCCCGCGCGAACCGGGCCAGCGCCTCCTCGTCCGAGAACGCGCAGATCCACCGCACCCCGTTCTGATCGGCCGACCACAGGTCTCCATTGCCATCCAGCGGCACCAGCACCGCCGTACGCCGGAACTCGCCCAGCAGCACAGCGAACTCCCTGCGAGCCGTTCGCATCCGGGCATCCTCGGACTCCAGCGGCTTTGCTGCCCGCACGGGCCTTGCCGTCTGCGCCGGCTTCTCGACCGGCAGACTCTCCGGCGACGGATCCGGGAGAACCCCCAAGTCCTCCAGTTTTGAGCGCCTCGGCTGCTGCTCCGGTATCTCATCCCCACCCGTGGTCATGCGAAGGATCATCACATGTACGAATTTCCGTCTGCAACGCTGTTCCCGGCCGTTGGCCGGAAACCCGCCGGGCAGGGCCGGACGCGCGGCTCTGAGCCGTCTTGTCCTTGGCGGGCTCCCGGTGCCGGCGCAGTTCTGTCACCGCCTCCGCCGCCTCCCTGCGCACCTCGGGATGGTGGTGTCGGTGGAATCGCTCGACGACCGCCAGTGCCGCCTGATCGTGAGTGCAGCCGAGGACTGCCAGGACATAGGTGAGGAGCGAGGGCTCGAAGCCATCCAGCTCAGCTGCGAGCGGCTTGATCAGCCGGTAGGGAAGTTCGTAGTGCGTGGAGGCGGTGCAGACTGCGTGCAGCGCGGACTCCTTCACCGGGTAGCCCTCATCGGAGAGCGCAACGGTGACGAGGCGTTCGACAGCCCACTCAGCGTCGGCCTGCGTCAGACGGCCCGTCTCCAGGACATCGCTGACGACATCGACGCAGAGGTCCCGGCGGTCCCCATCGCGGTTCTCCAACTTCTCCCAGGCCGATTCGATCAATGCTGTCAGGCTCTGATAACCGTCCACGGCCAGAGCATAGGAGGCGGTCGCAGTTCAGAAGTGGGTGTTTCGGGCCCCCGGGGCCCGGGCCTCGTGGGCTTCGGTGGTCAGGGCAGGCGTGTGAGGTCGCGGAGTTGGCCGACCAGGGTGTGGACGTCGCGTGCGGCTGGTGGCTCGGCAAGGGGTGCCGGGGTGATGGGGTGGCAGGTGTGGCAGAGGCCGTCGGGGAGTGCTTCGGGTGGGCCGGGGCGGCCGCATTCGGTGCATTCGGCCAGGAGGCGGCGTGCTGGGGTGGCGGTTGTGGTGCGGTCGGGGTTGCTGGGCTGGTGCGGGGGGAGTTTGTCGGTGAGGCGGCGGCGTACGAAGCCGATGGGGGAGCCGACCTGTGCGGGGAGGCCCGCGGTGAAGGCCTGGGTGAGGTAGTCGGCGTTTACGCCGCGTGCGAACCATGCGGCGGCCAGGGGTTCCAGGACGCGGCAGTCGGCTGCGGAGAGGGCCAGGCGCGTGTCCGTGCGGCCGAGTCGGGCCAGGGCGAGGTAGGCGGGGGAGTGGTTGTCGCCGGGGTGCGCTGCGCGGGCACGGCGGGTGCTACGGGTTCGGGGTGCGACACGCTTGCGGGGATGGCCTGGGGGCAGCCTCGGGAGCGGTCCCGGTCGGCTGCGGTGCGGGCTCGGACGGGGTGGCGGGTGTGGGGGCTGCCCTCAAGGACGCAGTGATGACCGGGGCTTGTGGACCGGCGTAGGCGTCGGCCGACCTCGGTGCGGGCGGCGCTTCCGGCGGGGTGGGCTGGTGGCTCTCGGTGGTCAGGAAGGTGTCCCACCATTCGTTGTCGTGGGCGGTGCGTGACCAGTAGGTGCGGGAGACCCAGCGGACCTGGTCCCGTTCGCCGGCGAGGCAGCGTACGCGCCAGGGGCGTTCGGCCGGCTGCTGGGGCACCCCCGGGCCCGTCGGCCGAGGTGACGGCTCCGGCCCGCTCGGCTCCCGTCGTCCGCATCGTCGTGTCAGCGGCCGGTGTGCTCGGTCGGGCTTCGTTCGCCGGTGCTGGCCGTCGGCGTCGGACGGCCCCAGCCGAAGGCTGCCTCCACGAAGCACTGGTTGTACGCCGCGAGCGCGCCGTGCCGCAGGGCGCGGTGCATCGCTTCGCGGTCCGGAGAGGTGTGCCGAGTCCATCCGTCCCGTAGGAGTGACACGAGGAATCCGGCGAGGAAGGCGTCCCCGCAGCCCATCGTGTCGCACATGGTGGCGGGGTCCGCCGCGTGAGCCGGTGTGGTGGCCGTGACCGTGCCGTCGTAAGCGATCGCCCCGTCGAGGCCGCGAGTGGCCACCGCGATGCCCGCCCCCCGTCGCACGGTCTCGGCGAGCAGGGCGTGCGTGGTGGCCTCGTCCAGGTGCGAGCAGGACAGCAGGGCCAGGTCGATGTGCGGGCAGACGCGGTCGAGGTAGGCGGGTGTGCGGTATTCCTCCTCGTCGGAGAAGTCGAAGCTGATCAGCGGGCCGGCGGCGGAGAGTTCGGCGAGTCCGGACTCGGTGCCGGAGTAGACGCTGGAGTGCACCACGGCGAACGACGCCGCGTACGCCAGCAGACCGGCGTCCAGGGCGAGTGGCTCGCGGACCGCGTCGCCGCCACCGTCGTAGCCGAGGAACACCCGGTCGCCGTCCCGCACCTCCAGGGTGGAGACCGAGGTCCTTCCGTGGCGCACCACGCTCCGCTCGACGGCGACGCCCTGTGCCGCTACTGCCGTGCGCAGGAAGGCGCCGAGGTCGTCATCGCCGAATACGCCCAGGTAGGCGGCGTCCATACCGAGCCGGTGGGAGTAGACGGCGACGTTGACGCAGTTGCCGCCGGGGTAGTCGGTGCCGCGGTCCACGAAGCGGTCGACGGTGTTGTCACCGAAGCCGAGGACGTTCATCAGGGTCTCCCAGGGCGCGGGTGCGGCGTGGAGGAACGCCGCACCCGCCGTGGGCGCGCCGGCGAGGAGGCGCCGGCGCGCGGGGTGGACGGACGAGGGGAATCGGTCCGGCGGTCAGTAGTCCATGACGCGGTAGTAGCGGCGCAGATCGAGGGAGTGGTCGCGAGCCCGCTCCAGGTGCTTGCTGACCCGGTCCATCACGGTGTCCATCACGAGCGGGGAGAGCAGCCCGCGGAACTCGGGGCTGATGCCCTCCAGGGGGTAGTCACGGGTGTCGAACACGGTGACGTCCTTGGAGACGCGCTTGGCGAACGCCTCGGCCCGGTCGGTCAGCGCGCGCGTCTCGTCCTCACCCTGGAAGACGATCACGCTGGTGTCCTCCTCCAGCAGCTCCAGTGAACCGTGGAAGAACTCCGCGCTGTGCACCCGGGTGGTGCGCAGCCACTGCATCTCCTCGAGGATGCACATGGAGTACAGGTAGGTGTATCCCCACAGGTTCCCGCCACCGATGAGGAAGTGGTAGTCGTCGTCCTTGTGGGCGTCCGCGAAGGCCGCCGCGACCGGCTCGGCCTGCCGGGCGACGTCCACCAGGATGCGCGGCAGGCCCGCGAGTTCGTCGGCGAGGCGCTCGTATCCCTCGAACTCCCCACGGTGGGAGAGCAGTCGGCCCAGGAACAGCAGCAACTGGACGTCGAACGGCCATGCCTTGGGTTCGGAGATCAGCGCGGTGTCGACGTTCTGCGCGAGGGGTGAGTCGGCGATGCCGGTGAAGCCGATCGTGTGGGCGCCCCGGGACTTGCAGTACTCGACGGCGCGGAGGCTGTCCTCGGTGGTGCCGGAGACGGAGGTGAAGACGGCGGCGGTGCGCTCACCGATACGAGCGTCGCCGGAGACGACCAGCTCCGCGGCGACGGCGGCACGGACGGGGAGCAGCGAGGACCGCCGCGCGAGGTGCTCGTAGGGCCACATCTGCGCGTAGGTCCCGCCCGCGCCCACGAGCAGGATGTTGTCGTACCCCTCGTCGACGAGACGGTCGACGACCTTCTCGATCTGGGGGCGCAGCGCCACGAGGCTTGCCGTCTGGGAGACGAACTCGGTTTCGTTGAAAGAGAGCACGGTGATGTTTTCCTTCGGGATTGTTCCGTACCGGCCGGCGTGTGCCGTGAGCCGGGGTCCTGAAACCGGCCGGGTCAGGCCGCGCGGCGCCGGGAGAACAGGACGTTCCCGCCGGCGATGAGGAGGCCGCCGACGAAGATCAGCGTCCCCATGACATTGACCTGCGGCGGCACGCCCGTACGGCTCGCGCTGTAGACCCACAGGGGGAAGGTGACCGTCCGGCCGGCGTTGAAGCTGGTGATGACGTAGTCGTCGATGGACAGGGCGAAGCACAGCAGGGCACCGGAGGCCACGCCGGGCAGCAGCATCGGCAGGGTTACCAGCCGGAACGCGGTCCAGGGGCCCGCCCCCAGGTCACGGGCTGCTTCCTCCAGCGTCGGGTCGTGCCCCGCCATGCGCGCCCGTACGGTGATGGCGACGTACGGGATGCAGAACGCCACGTGCGCGATGACGACCGTCCAGTAGCCGCGCGGAACACCCATGACGATGAACAGCGACAGCAGGGCGGCCCCGAGGGCGATCTCGGGTGCCGCGATGGCGGCGAAGATCAGGAGATCCACGGAGCCCCGGCCGCGGAAGCGGTAGCGGCCGAGGGCCAGCCCGATCGGGGTGCCCAGCAGGGTGGCGACCACGGCGACGACCAGGGCGACGGTGAGACTGTTGACCAGTGCGGCGGTCAGGTTGGGAATGGCGAACAGGTGCCGGTACCAGTTCAGGGTGAAGCCCTGCCAGGTGAAGTTCACCTTGCTGCCGGTGTCGTTGAAGCCGAACAGCACCATGACGGCGATCGGCAGCAGCAACCAGGCCAGTACGAGCGCGGAGTACAGAGTCAGGGTCGGACGGCGGCGCCCGGCCCGCCGGGGTTTCGCCGCGGCGGGCAGGTCGAAGGCGGGGGCGGTGGTCTGTGTGGTCATCGCGCGGCCGCCTCGAACACGTCATCGGTACCCAGCGCCCGGGCGTAGGTGAACACGGCCAGCAGCAGCGCGCCCATGAGGACGAACGACAGGGCGGCGGCGCCCGGGTAGTCGAGGTTGGTGAAGTACTCGGTCTGAATGATGTTGCCGATCATGGTGGTGGAGGGGCCGCCGAGGATGCCGGCGTTGACGTAGTCGGCCGAGGCGGGCACGAAGGTCAGCAGCACTCCGGCGAAGACGCCGGGCAGCGACAGCGGCAGCACCACGCGCAGAAACGTTCCTGCCCGGGAGGCGTACAGGTCGGTGGAGGCCTCGATCACCTTGGGATCCACTCGTTCCAGGGCGACGTACACGGGCAGCACCATGAACGGCAGGAAGTTGTACGTCAGTCCGCCGATCACCGCGTAGGGCGTGGCCAGCAGGTGGAAGTCGGCGGGGAGCAGGCCCCAGTCCTTGAGCGGCCCGAGCAGGACGCCGTTGTCTGCGAGCACGACGTTCCACGACTGGGTGCGGATGACGAAGGAGACGAAGAACGGCAGCAGGAGGACGAAGAGGAACACCGACTTGTGGCGGCCGGCCCGGAAGGCGATCCAGTAGGCCACCGGGTAGCCGATGGCAGCGCAGGCGACGGTGGCGGCAGCGCCGTAGACCAGGGACCGGACGAGCTGCACGTGGTAAGTGCGCACCACGTCGGCGTAGGTCTGGAAATGGAAGGTCTGGCGGAAGCCGTTGACGAAGTCGCCGGTCTGGAGCGACAGCGACACCATGACGATCACCGGGGTGACGAAGAACGCGGCCAGCCACAGCCAGCCCGGGAGGATCATCCAGTAAGGGGCCCACGCGGCCCCGGGACGGCGGCGGCGCCGGGTCACGCTTGGTAGATCGGTTCGAACAGCGCGTTCCACTGCTTCTCCTCCTCTTCGTCGAGCACCCGCAGGTGGCGCAGTTTGGCTTTGTCGGCCTCGGTCGGGAAAACCAGGGGACTGGTGCTCAGAGCGTCGAGTACGGTGCGCTGCTTGCCGGTGGCGGCGGCCGCGTCCCGTGCGACGAATCGCTGGGCTTCGGGGACGGGGCAGACGAACTGCACGGTCTCGCTGATCCTGGCGGCGACCTCGGGCCGGTAGGCGTAGTCCATGTAGGTGAGTGCGTCGACGGGGTGGGAGGCCGTCGACGGGATACAGAGGTTGTCGGTCCACAGCAGACCGCCCTCGTCGGGGATGACGAACTCCAGTTCCGAGCCGCTCTGGTTGGCCTGGAAGACGTCGCCGGAGTACACCAGCGAGGCCACCAGGTCACCGCGCTGCAACGAGGACTGGTACGTGGCGGTGCTGTAGGAGCGGACCATGCCGGCGTCGCGCTGCTTGCGCAGCCAGGCCGCCGCCTTGCGCCAGTCGCCGTGGGTGGAGGTCTCCGGGTCGACGCCGACGGCCAGCAGGGCGATGTTGCCCATCTGGACCGCGTCGTTCCACATGCCGACCTTGCCGTGCAGCTTCGGGTCGAGCAGGTCCTGCCAGCTGGTGATCTTCCGGCCGAGTCTGGCCGGGTCGTAGCCGATGCCGGTCATGCCGGACTGCCAGGGCACGGTGTAGACGTTGCCGGGGTCGAAGGAGGAGTTCCTGAACGCGGATCCGCCGTACTCGGCGAAGGTGGGCAGCCGGCTGTGGTCGAGCGGGGCGAGGTAGCCGAGCTGGATGTACTTCGTGAGGTAGCTGTCGCCGCCGACGACCATCAGGTCGTAGCCGATGCCCTGACCTGAGGCGAACTCGGGCTGGATCTTGCCGAACCAGGAGGCGCTGTCGTCGATCAGCTCGCTGTAGGTGACCTTGATGCCGCTCTCGCGGGTGAAGGCGTCGAGGGTGGGGTGCTTGCCCTGGTCGGCGCGGTCGACGTCGATGTACTGCGTGTAGTTGACGAAGTCCAGCTTTCCGGACCCCTTCTTGCCGGTCCAGAAGTCACTGACCGCCGCAGCGATCTCCGCCTTGCCGGTGGGAACGTGAACGCGTGCGCCGGGAACGCTGCACGCGGCGAGCGGGGAGAGTGCGGCGGCGCCGAGCGCGGCGCGCAGCAGACCCCGCCGGGAGAGACGGCGCTCGGTCAGCCCGCGCAGCCGGGGCGCGGAGGATGTGGAGTGCTCGGGCATGGTGGTCTGCCTGTCGTCAGCGCGGAGTGAGGGCACCCGGGGCCGCGGCGGTCGCCGCGGGGGCCGGTGCGGTGGTGAGCAGGTAGGAGTGGGAGGTGGCCCACGACAGCCAGACGGTGTCGCCGCGGGCCGGGTTGACCGGGGCGGAGCCGTCGTTGGGCTGGAAGACGGTCATTTCCGCGCCGGTGGCGGTGTCCACCGTGTAACTGGTGGAGGTGCCGAGGTAGACCACCTCCCGGACGGTGCCCCGGACACGGCTGGCGCTGTCGGCAGGCCCGCTGGTCAGGGTGATCTTCTCCGGGCGCACCGTGACTTCGACGATCGTCCCGGCGCTGTGCGAGCCGCGCAGAGGGACGGTGACGCGCTGGCCGTCGCCGAGGTCCAGCACCCCGGTGTCGGTACCGACTGAGGTCAGGCACCCGCCGATCAGGTTGGAGGTGCCGATGAACCCGGCGACGAACGCGGAGGCAGGCCGTTCGTAGACCTCCTGGGGCGGGGCGACCTGCTCGACCAGGCCGTGGTTCATCACCGCGATCCGGTCGGACATGGTCAGCGCCTCGGCCTGGTCGTGCGTGACGTAGATGAAGGTGATGCCGACCTCGCGCTGAATCCGCTTGAGTTCCAACTGCATGGACTGCCGCAGCTTGAGGTCGAGGGCGCCGAGCGGCTCGTCCAGCAGCAGTGCGCGCGGGCGGTTGACCAACGCGCGAGCGAGGGCGACGCGTTGCTGCTGGCCGCCGGAGAGCTGGCGTGGCCGGCGGTCGGCCTTGTCGGTGAGCTCGACGGTGCGCAGGATCTTCTCCACGCGGTCGCGGATCTCCTCCTTGGGCACGCGTTTGCGGCGCAGTCCGAAGGCCACGTTGTCGGCGACACTCAGGTGCGGGAAGAGGGCGTAGGACTGGAAGACCATGTTGATGTCACGCTTGTTGGCCGGCACGCCGACCATGTCGCGGCCGTGCAGCAGGATCTGTCCGCCGGTCGGCTCCTCGAACCCGGCGATCATGCGCAAGGTGGTGGTCTTGCCACAGCCCGACGGTCCCAGTAGCGAGAAGAACTCGCCCTCGTGGATGGAGAGGTTGACGCCGCGGACGGCTGCCGCGTCCGGGGCGCCGCCGAAGCCCTTGACCACGTCGACGAGGGTGATGGCCGGGCCTGTGGCCGGTGGCGGCGAGGGGGTGTCGGTTGCCATCCGTGGTACCTCCGGTGTTCGGGGCGGGAGAATCGGGGCCGGGCATGGGCAGGAGCTGCCGTGGCCGGCCGGGGAGAAGGCAGGCGGGGCGGGGGCCGATGAACTTTGATAACGTTACCAACCGGCTCGTACCTTACCCATCGGAAGGCACTGTCCGTCAATGGTTGAATGGCGGCGGATTTCATCGACCCGTTCCTCGGCGTCCGCCGAGCCGTCACCTGTGAAGAGACCGCCCATGCCGAGCCCCCCACGTCCGCCGCGTCGCGTCACCATCCCCGACGTCGCCCGGCATGCCGGCGTGGGACAGGCCACCGCCGCCCGGGCCCTGGGTGGATACGGCTCCGCGAGCGCGGCCACCCGGGAGCGGGTGCTGGCCGCCGCCGCCGAACTCGGTTACAGCACCAATGCCGTGGCCCGCAGCATGATCAGTGGGCGCACCAACACCCTCGGCGTGGTCGTCGCCGACGTGGAGAACGCCTACTTCGCCCGTGCGGTGCGCGGAGTCACCGACATCGCGGCCAGAGCCGGCCTCCAGGTCGTCCTCGCCAACAGTGACGAGTGCGCCGAGACCGAGCGGTCCGCAGTGCAACTGTTCATGGAGAGGCGCGTGGACGGGCTGGTCGTGGCGCCCGCCGGCGCCGATCACGAGCACCTCGACAGGGCCGTGGCCTCGGGTGTTCCCGTGGTCCTCCTGGACCGTGTGGTGAGCAGTGCGGCACTGGACACGGTGGTGGTGGACAACCGCGGCGCCGCCAAGGCCGCGGTGTCGAGGTTCACCGGCGAGGGTCACACCCGCATCGCGGTGATCACCTCCGCGTCCCCCGACGAGAACGCGACGATGCTGGCGCCGGGCGCGGACATCTGGACCACCACCGAGCGGCTCACCGGCTACCGGCACGCCCTGCGCGCCGCGGGCATCCCACGCCAGGCGGAGCTGATCCGGCACACCGGATACGACCGGGCCCGGGCGCGCTCCGCCGTGCGGGAACTGATGACAGGCGAGGACCGGCCCACCGCGCTGTTCACCACCGACAACGTGGCCACGCTCGGTACCCTCGACGCCCTGCTCGACCTCGACGCCCGTATCCCCGCTGACGTCTCCGTCATCGGTTTCGACGACGCCGACTGGGCCACGCTGGTCAGGCCCCAGCTGAGCGTGGTCGGCCAGCCGGTGCAGGAGCTGGGCCGGCTCGCGGCCGACATCCTGGTCCGCCGTGTCAACGGCTCCACGGCCAAGCCCCGCCGCCACACCCTGCGCACCACCTACATCCCCCGCGAGTCGACCGGTCCCGCCCCGGCGCGGGTACGACAGCTGACGACGGGCCGGTGACCGAGGAGCACGGGCAGGTGCGCGGACCCCGCCGGGGTGCGGCGAGTGCCTCCGGGCGGCGATCTGCCGTCCGGCGGAGGCGGAGGAGCGCGGAGGAGCGCGGAGGAGCGCGGAAGAGGGCTGTCCGGGAGCCGGTGGTCATGCGTCTGCCCGGATACCCGGGTGTGACGGTGGTCCGCCGGCGATGTCCGGGACGTCCGGACGTCACTGCTGTGATCACGGCTGCGCAGCCGGTGTGGACAATCCCGTTCACCCGGCTGAGCCCTCGAAGCTTCACGTGAATCGGTAAAGGGCTGTCCCGCACTTCCCGGCGGGTACGCGACGACAGCTACGGCACCTCGCCGCGTTGCCGGAACGTCCGCATATACATCCAGGAACTCGGGTGAACCAGTTGCTGCGGAAATGCGGGAGGGTGGGCCTACTCCGTCTGCGCCGGCTTCTCGACCGGCAGGCTCTCCGGCGACGGATCGGGGAGAACCCCCACGTCCTCCGGTTTGAGCGTCTCGGCCGCTGCTCCGGTATCCCGTTCCCACCCGTGGTCATGCGAAGGATCACCACATGTACGAATTTCCGTCTGCAAGGCTGTTCCCGGCCGCCGGCCGGAACCCGCCGCATGGGACACGAACCTGCTCGGCCCACCAGTGCCCGGCAGATCCGGACGCCGTCGCCGCGGCCCCGCTGACCCTGCCGACCATGGTCGTCGGCTCTCAGCCCGTCGGCATCGGACGGGAACGCCACCCCGTCTCAGGTCGCCTCGATCGCCACGACGCCCCGGCATCCGGCCGCCCGGCAGCCAGATCATCTCGCCGACCGTCAGGACACCCCCGAAACGTCGCTCGCTCCCGCTGCGCGGCATGCGTCACGGGGAGATCTCCAGGACCGCCCACACCGTCTTGCCCGGCCCGTCCGGGCTGGGATACCAGCCCCAGCGGTCGGTGAGGGCGGCGACGAGGAGCAGGCCGCGGCCGCCGTCCTGGTCGGGCGACGCGGGTCCGGCGGCGGGACCGGGGAGGTGTTCGCCCCGGGTGTCGGTGACCTCGATGCGAATGGCCGTGCCCTCGGCCGTGATCCGGAGGCGGAAGTCGCGGCCGGACACGTGACCATGGCGCACCGCGTTGCTGCTCAGTTCGGCGACGGCCAGCGTCAGCGCGTCGTGCGGATCGCTTCCGTACGGGATGCCCCACGCGTCGAGGCGTTCGCCGGCCAGGCGCCGGGCGAGTCGGGCGCCGCGCGGGGTCGAACTGAAACGCATCGTGAACTGGTGCCACGGAAAACGGGCGTGAGAGGTGCGAGCGGAAGGTGCAGGGCGCACGGGAAGGGGCGGTTTCTTGCTGGTCATGCCATGAAGCTGACGCATCATGGCTCTGTGTGACCAGGGGTGACGCGCTGTCGCCGCACCGTTGTACGCGGTAGGGACAGGGCATGTACGCGAAAGGGGCAGGCGGCGGGCAGAGAGCCAGTTGCTGTCCGGCGAGCGGTCAACCGGTCATCACCGTGGACGCGGAAAAGAAGGAGACCTTGGGCCGGGACGCGGTCGGCGGGCAGGGATGGCACCGGGCGGAGGCCCCGTGCGGCATCCACGCCGCTGTGGCGGGGGCCGAGCACTGACCCGACCGGCCTTCCCGATTGGCGGGGCTGCTGCAGTGGCGTTTGAGTGGACGACGTGGTGTTCGAGTAGACCACAGGTCCCGAATCCCTTCCCGTCGAAGAATGCGAGTACCGCTGTGATCGTCAAGAAGCTGCACGATTCCGGAATCCGCTCCGAGCACGCCTACGCTGCCGGATTCGTCTCCATCGGCCTGAGCGTCGTCTCCTGGAACGCGTCGATGCGCATGGAGAAGAAGGGTGAGGAACGCGCGGACCGTTGGGGCATTTTTGTCGGAGAGTGGGCACCCACGTTCTTCGCCCTGGGCCTCGCGTTGGCCAACTACGAGAAGTAGCACAGAGCCCTGGTGGGCTCGCAACCAGGCCTGTCGGTGTCAGTGCGCAGCCCGGCACCGCCGGGCGGGAAGGGCCTGTCGGGCCCCTCTGGAGCCTCAGGCTCCGGAGCCTTCGATGGTGGCGCGGTGGTCAGGGCAGTCGAGTGAGGTCGCGGAGTTGGCCGACCAGTGCGTGGACGTCGCGTACGGCAGGTGGCTCGGTGGGGGCCGCCGAAGGGTAGTCCGGGGCGGTGGGGCGGCAGGTGTGGCAGAGGCCGTCGGGGAGTGCTTCGGGTGCGCCGGGGCGGCCGCACTCGGTGCATTCGGCCAGGAGACGGCGTACCGGAGCAGAAGCCGTGGTGCGGGCGGGGCTGCTGGGCTGGTGCGGGGGGAGCTTGTCGGTGAGGCGGCGGCGTACGAAGCCGATGGGGGAGCCGACCTGTGCGGGGAGGCCCGCGGTGAGGGCCTGGGTGAGGTAGTCAGCGTTTACGCCGCGTGTGAACCATGCGGCGGCCAGGGGCTCCAGGGCGCGGCAGTCGCCTGCGGAGAGGGCCAGGCGCGCGTCTCTGCGGCCGAGTTGGGCCAGGGCGAGGTACGCGGGGGAGGAGCGTGCGGCGGGGGCCCCCGCAGGGGCGCGCTGCGGGGGCACGGTGGGTACTGCGGGCGCGGGGTTAGCCATGTGCGCGGCGGCGGCCTCTGCGGCGATCGCGGTCGGCTGCGGGACGGGCTCGGGCGGGGCGTCCGGCGGTGAAGGCGCCGTCAGAGGCACCGCTGCGACCGGGGCCGGGGCCGGGGCCGGGGTCTGTCGACCGGCGTCGGTCGACAGGGGAGTGGGTGCCGCTGCACGTGGGGGAGTGCTGTTCGCGGTGGTCAGGAAGGTGTCCCACCATTCGTTGTCGTGGGCGGTGCGGGACCAGTAGGTGCGGGAGACCCAGCGGACCTGGTCCCGTTCGCCGGCGAGGCAGCGTACGCGCCGTAGATGTCCGGCCACGCCGAGGGCCTTGAGGGCGCTGGAGACGGCCATCTGCCCGTACAGGGGCAGGTGTCTGGCCAGGGACTTGATGTCCATCGCGGCGCCGTCGGGGAGCCGGTCGACGTAGGCGGCGATGCACCGCTCGCGCTCCGGCATCAGGGCGAAGTCGTCCGGTCGGGGCGGGTGTTGGCCCGGGGCGGTGCGTTTGCCGTAGCCGGGGCGGGCTTTCGCGTACGGGCGCGAGGATGCGGGTGCGCGAAGGGCAGGGCTAAGGTGCTCGGTAGCCACGAGATCGTCCGTTTCGATCTTGGGGTGAGACCCCGGCCGGTGCTTGCTACACCGCGTCGGGGTCGATTCGTCTGGGGCACCGTAAGCAGCCGTGACGTTGCGCGGCAACTTGATCACCTTTAGTCATATCAGCTGGCCGTGACGGGTCAGGGAGGGTGGGGAGGTTTTCCCAAACCCTTCTTTTACCTACCGGGTGAACAACATCGCTCGAATCCCGGCGCTCGCATCCCGACCCCCGAATCCCGAAGCTCAAGCGCCGGGTTCGGCCCCCGGGGGACGTCCCTCCAACGGGTGACCGATCCGCCCTCGACGCTCGAAGCTCGACGCCTGAGCCCCGAGCGCCGGGCCTGCCCGGGCCATGCCTCGGTCGAGGAAGCGAAGGGGTCGGAGAAGAGCGCTGCCCCCCGGCGGGTGCCCCTGGAGGTCGCCGACCGTGCCGTAAGCGTCGTGGTCACCACCGATACCCGGCTCGGCGGCAGAAGAGCAGGCCCGTGTCGCGCCAACGGCGCAGACGGTGAGCCCGTCTCCCGGCTTTTGGGACGAGGGGCTTTCGTGGCCGCCCCGCTGTTGGAATCGAACGGGCCCCGGTTGGACCATGAAAGCCCCCGGTCAACAATGAGCCGAGTTGCCCGAACACCCACTAACCTCGAAGTTTCGTGACGGTCCGCCGACGGAGTCGGTGGACCGTTTTCGTGCTGTGGGCTGAGGGCGGGCAGGGCGAGGGCCCGAGTGTCGTCTCGGGGTGGCGCCGGGTTCCACTGCTCCGGTTGGGGAAGGGCTGTCGTAGGGACGGGTGGATCTGCTGGTCAGCCTGGGTTCGGCAGGAGTGCGAGCCGTTCGAGGGCGGCGGTGATGTGGCGGGTCCAGGGCCAGTGCCGGGCGAGGCGGAGGATCCGCCGGCGGCCGGTGGTCACCAGCTGTCCTGCGGTGGTGAAGAGGCGGAGCCGCAGGCGGCGGGGCTCCCAGAGACGGGCCTTGCCGGTCAGCGCGAGCATCGGCATCCAGGCCAGCAGGTCGAGAGCGATCTGCACGATCTCCAGCCAGACCTTGTTCTGGGCCGTGCGGTGCAGAGGCAGGTTGCGCAGGCCGGTGGCCCGGGCGGCCCGGATCCGGTCCTCGGCCCTCGCCCGCCGGCGGTGACGGAGCTCGAGTTCGGCGATCGGCCGGTCGGTGGTGTTGGTCGCGAAACAGGTCAGCCTCATGCCGTCCGCGTCCGTGAGCCGCAACTGGGCCCCGGGATGCGGCCGTTCCTTCCTCACGATCAGCCGCATGCCCTTCGGCCAGCCGTCCAGGACGTCGCCGGTGAGCTCGGCGACCCAGGCCCCGTCCCGGACCTCGCCGTCCGCCTCGACGGCCGGCGTCCAGGCGGACGCGGGAACCTTGAGGACGTGCTGGTGGATCGC
>NZ_JBIRTB010000008.1:0-396036 GCF_044334475.1 Streptomyces sp. NPDC020780
GCCATTTGTCGCTATCTGCTCGGGGGTCTTGATCTGCACCTTGGCGCGGCGCCTTTCGGGGTGCGGTGGGGGACGGGCGGCCGTACCCCACGATCCGGCGAAAACCGGCGGCCGCGGCGCCCGCGGGCGCCGCGGCCGGCCGTGATGTGGAACGGGGTCGGTCAGCCCTCGTCGGACTTCTCGAGGGCCTCCATGGCCCGCGCGGTCACGTCGGTGACCTTGCCGAGCGCGGAGATCGTCACGACCAGGCCCTGGGCCCGGTAGTAGTCGATGATCGGCTCGGTCTGCGTGTGGTAGACCTCGAGACGGGTACGGACCGTCTCCTCGGTGTCGTCGTCGCGCTGGTACAGCTCACCGCCGCAGGCGTCGCAGACGCCTTCGGCCTCCGGCGGGTTGTACGTCACGTGGAACACGTGCGCACTGTCGTTACGGCAGATGCGGCGGCCGGCGATGCGCTTGACCACCTCGTCCTCGGGGACCTCGAGGTCCAGGACCGCGTCCAGCTTGAGGCTCTCGCTCAGGAGCATCTCGTCCAGCGCCTCGGCCTGCCCCACGTTGCGGGGGAAGCCGTCCAGCAGGAAGCCGCCTGCGGCGTCCGGCTGAGCCATGCGGTCCCGGGCCATGCCGATGGTGACTTCGTCCGGCACCAGCTGTCCCGCGTCCATGTAGGCGCGGGCCTGCTTGCCAAGGTCGGTGCCCTGGCTGATGTTGGCGCGGAAGAGGTCGCCCGTGGAGATGTGCGGAATCGATAGATTCCGGGCAAGGTACGCAGCCTGCGTTCCCTTGCCGGCACCGGGCGGCCCGACGAGGACGATTCGCATCAGCGGAGGAACCCTTCGTAATTGCGCTGCTGGAGCTGACTCTCGATCTGCTTCACGGTTTCCAGACCCACACCCACGATGATCAGGATGCTCGTCCCGCCGAACGGGAAGTTCTGGTTCGCGCCACCGAAGCCCGCCAACGCCATCGTCGGCACAAGAGCGATCAGACCCAGGTACAGCGATCCCGGCCAAGTGATCCTGTTGAGCACGTAGCTCAGGTACTCAGCAGTAGGTCGACCAGCCCGGATACCCGGGATGAAGCCACCATACTTCTTCATGTTGTCGGCGACTTCCTCGGGGTTGAACGAGATCGCCACGTAGAAGAAGGCGAAGAACACGATCAACAGGAAGTACGTCGCGATGTAGTAGGGGTGATCGCCCTTGACGAAGTGATTCTGGATCCAGGTCGCCCAGCCCGCAGTGGAATTGGAGAACTGAACGATTAGAGCAGGGATGTAGAGCAGCGAAGAAGCGAAGATGACGGGAATCACACCCGCCTGGTTCACCTTCAGCGGGATGTAGGTGGACGTACCGCCGTACGACCGGCGCCCGATCATCCGCTTCGCGTACTGCACCGGGACGCGGCGCTGGGCCTGCTCGACGAAGACGACGAGACCCACCATCACGAAGCCGATCAGGATGACCGTGATGAACTCGATCCATCCGTCAGCCAGCTTGCCGCTCTCCTTGATGGCCCACAGGGCGCCGGGGAAGCTGGCCGCGATCGAGATGAACATCAGGATCGACATGCCGTTGCCGATGCCGCGGTCCGTGATGAGCTCACCGAGCCACATGACGGCGGCGGTGCCGGCGGTCATGGTGATCACCATGACGACGGTGGTGAAGATCGACTGGTTCGGGACGATCTGGTCGGCGACCGGGCAGCCGCTGAACAGCGCGCCGCTGCGGGCGGTTGCCACCAGCCCGGTGCCCTGGAGGATGGCCAGCGCGACGGTCAGATAACGCGTGTACTGCGTGATCTTGGCCGTGCCCGACTGCCCCTCCTTCTTGAGGGCCTCGAGACGGGGGATGACGACGGTCAGCAGCTGAAGGATGATGCTGGCCGTGATGTACGGCATGATTCCGAGCGCGAAGATCGTGATCTGCAGCAGTGCACCACCGCTGAACATGTTCACCAGGCCGAAGAGGCTGTTGTTGCCCTTGCTTGCCTGATCAACACAAATCTGGACGTTCTCGTAGCTCACCCCCGGTACGGGAATGTGCGCACCGAGACGGTAGAGCACGATGATGCCGAGCGTGAAGAGCAGCTTCTTGCGCAGGTCGGGCGTCTTGAACGCCCGGGCGAACGCGGTGAGCACGGTGCCTCCTGCGACCCCCGCGCAAAAGCGTGAGGTGACGGTCTTGAGGATCGACGATTACGTAACAGCCAAAGGATCCCCGGGCGTTTGCCCAGGACGTACCACAGCAAGTGCACGCCACCTTACCGGCGGACATGCCCCCCTAGGAACGACCAACCGGGGATGCCCCATATGAGAGGCATCCCCGGTCGGATGTTCAGGCCATCGTCCTGTCCGAGTTGTCTCAGACGAGTTCGGTGACGGTGCCGCCCGCGGCGGCAATCTTCTCCTTGGCGGAGCCGGAGACGGCGTCAACCGAAACCTGCAGCGCCACGGAGATCTCGCCCTGTCCGAGGACCTTGACGAGGTGGTTGTTACGCACAGCGCCCTTGGCGACCAGGTCGGCCACCGTGACCTCTCCACCCTCGGGGTAGAGCGTCGCGAGCTTGTCCAGGTTCACGACCTGGTACTCGGTGCGGAACGGGTTCTTGAAGCCCTTGAGCTTCGGGAGACGCATGTGGAGGGGCATCTGCCCACCCTCGAAGCGCTCCGGAACCTGGTAACGAGCCTTCGTACCCTTGGTACCACGGCCTGCGGTCTTACCCTTGGACGCCTCACCACGACCCACACGGGTCTTGGCGGTCTTGGCGCCCGGGGCAGGCCGGAGGTTGTGGGCCTTCAGCGGGCTGTTCTCCGCCATGTCAGTCAACCTCCTCAACCGTCACGAGGTGGCGGACGGTCTGAGCCATTCCGCGGAACTCGGGGCGGTCCTCCTTGACCACCACGTCGTTCAGGCGCTTGAGCCCGAGCGAACGCAGTGTGTCGCGGTGGTTCTGCTTGCTGCCGATGTACGACTTCGTCTGCGTGATCTTGAGGCGAGCCATTACGCACCCGCTCCCGCACGCGCACGGAGCAGAGCCGCGGGGGCGACGTCCTCGAGGGGCAGACCGCGGCGGGCCGCGATCTCCTCGGGACGCTGCAGGCCCTGGAGGGCCGCCACGGTCGCGTGCACGATGTTGATCGGGTTCGAAGAACCGAGCGACTTCGACAGGATGTCGTGAACGCCGGCGCACTCCAGAACGGCGCGCACCGGGCCACCCGCGATCACACCGGTACCCGGGGAAGCAGGCTTGAGCAGGACGACGCCCGCAGCCTTCTCGCCCTGGATCGGGTGAGGGATGGTGCCCTGGATACGCGGGACCTTGAAGAAGCTCTTCTTGGCTTCCTCGACGCCCTTGGCGATGGCCGCGGGAACTTCCTTGGCCTTGCCGTATCCGACACCGACGGTGCCGTCACCATCGCCCACCACGACCAGCGCGGTGAAGCTGAAGCGACGACCACCCTTCACAACCTTGGCGACGCGGTTGATCGCGACGACGCGCTCGACGTACGCGGTCTTCTCGGCGGCGCTGGCGCCACCGTCACGGCCCTTCCGGTCCCGCCGCTCGCCGCCACCGGCACCGCTTCCGCGGCGCTGGGGTCCAGCCATTGGATTTACCTCTCTCTGTTACGTCCGCTGTGCGTAGGAACCGGGGCTTAGAACTTCAGCCCGGCTTCACGGGCGGCGTCAGCCAGAGCGGCAATCCGCCCGGCGTACTGGTTGCCACCGCGGTCAAAGACGACGGCCTCGACGCCTGCGGCCTTGGCACGCTCGGCGACAAGTGCGCCGACCTGCTTGGCCAGAGTGCTCTTGTCACCCTCGCCACCGCGGATGGAAGCGTCCAGGGTCGACGCCGACGCGAGCGTGTGGCCCGCGATGTCGTCGATGACCTGAGCCACCATGTGGCGGTTGGAACGCGTCACAACCAGGCGCGGCCGCTCCGGCGAACCGGAGATGTGCTTGCGGACGCGGATGTGGCGGCGCTTGAGGGCGGCACGCTTGTACGCATCGCCCTTGGCGATCTTTACACCGTATGCCATGGCTTACTTACCCGCCTTTCCGACCTTGCGGCGGATAACCTCGCCGGCGTACTTGACGCCCTTGGCCTTGTACGGGTCGGGCTTCCGCAGCTTGCGGATCTTCGCCGAGACCTCGCCGACCTTCTGCTTGTCGATGCCCTCGACACTGAACTTCGTGGGCGACTCGACCTTGAAGGTGATGCCCTCGGGGGCCTCGATGAGGATCGGGTGGCTGTAGCCCAGGGCGAACTCCAGGTTGGAGCCCTTCGCCTGGACGCGGTAACCGACACCGCTGATCTCGAGCGCCTTGCTGTATCCCGCGGTCACGCCGGTGATCATGTTCGCCACCAGCGTGCGGGACAGGCCGTGGAGGGCCTTGTTCTGACGCTCGTCGTTCGGGCGGACGACGTTGAGCACGCCGTCCTCACCCTTGGTGACCTCGATCGGCGCTGCGACGGTGTGCGAGAGGGAACCCTTGGGGCCCTTCACCGCGACCGTGCGGCCATCGATGGTGACGTCCACACCGGCGGGAACCTGGATGGGGAGCTTGCCGATTCGCGACATGAGCTGTTCCTCCGTTCCCGACTACCAGACGTAGGCGAGGACTTCCCCACCTACGCCCTTCTTGCTGGCCTGCTGGCCGGTCAGGAGACCGTGGGACGTGGAGATGATCGCCACGCCCAGGCCGCCGAGAACCTTCGGCAGGTTGGTGGACTTTGCGTATACACGCAGACCCGGCTTCGAAATGCGCTTGATGCCGGCGATCGAACGCTCGCGGTTCGGCCCGAACTTCAGCTCGAGAACGAGGCTCTTGCCGACCTCGGCGTCCTCGACCTTCCAGCCGGTGATGAAGCCCTCCTGCTGGAGGATCTCCGCGATGTGCGACTTGATCTTGCTGTGCGGCATCGCGACATCGTCGTGGTACGCCGAGTTCGCGTTGCGCAGACGCGTGAGCATGTCTGCGATGGGATCAGTCATGGTCATGAGTTGGCCTTCGGCCTCTCTCGCCGGGGTTTCCTGTATGCGCCATCCCTCTCCCCACTCAGTGGCGGGACGGGTGCGGTGCGGGGACCTACGGCGTAGTAAGTCGGTCAGGGCGGCAGGCGCCCAACCCTTCAAGCCTACGGCATGAAGAGCGGGGCTCCTGCCGACCGGATACTTACCGAGAGCTTCTGGTACTCCCTACGCCCAAGGGGCGAAGGGGAGTTACCAGGAGCTCTTGGTCACGCCCGGCAGCTCGCCACGGTGAGCCATCTCACGAAGGCACACGCGGCACAGGCCGAACTTGCGGTAGACGGAGTGGGGCCGGCCGCAGCGCTGGCAGCGGGTGTACCCGCGAACGCCGAACTTCGGCTTACGGGCGGCCTTAGCGATCAGAGCCTTCTTCGCCACGGTCAGTTCTCCTTGAACGGGAAGCCGAGGTGACGAAGCAGGGCACGACCCTCGTCGTCGTTGGTCGCCGTGGTGACCACGGTGATGTCCATGCCCCGGACCCGGTCGATCTTGTCCTGGTCGATCTCGTGGAACATGACCTGCTCCGTGAGACCGAAGGTGTAGTTGCCACGGCCGTCGAACTGCTTCGGCGACAGGCCACGGAAGTCACGGATACGCGGCAGCGCGAGCGACAGCGTACGGTCCAGGAACTCCCACATGCGGTCACCGCGGAGGGTGACGTGGCAGCCGATCGGCTGCCCCTCGCGCAGCTTGAACTGCGCGATCGACTTGCGGGCCTTGGTGACGGCGGGCTTCTGGCCGGTGATCGTGGTGAGGTCCCTGACGGCACCGTCGATCAGCTTGGAGTCGCGGGCGGCGTCGCCCACACCCATGTTGACCACGATCTTGACCAGACCGGGGATCTGCATGACGTTCTCGTACGAGAACTCCTCACGCAGCTTGCCGGCGATTTCCTCGCGGTAGCGCGTCTTGAGACGCGGCGCAGTGGTGGTCGTCATCAGATGTCCTCACCGGTCCGCTTGGCAACGCGGATCTTCTTGCCCTCGTCGTCGAAGCGGTAGCCGACGCGGGTGACGACCTTGTTGCCGTCCTTCTCCACGACCAGCTGAACGTTGCTGACGTGAATCGGGGCCTCGGTGGTGACAATGCCACCGGTCTGCGAGCCGCGAGCCGTCTGACCGGCCTTGGTGTGCTTCTTGACCCGGTTGACACCCTCGACGAGGACACGGTCCTGGGCGGGGAAGGCGACGATGACCTTGCCCTGCTTGCCCTTGTCCTTACCGGTGATGACCTGTACCAGGTCGCCCTTCTTGATCTTCATGCTTACAGCACCTCCGGCGCGAGCGAGATGATCTTCATGAACTTCTTCTCGCGCAGCTCTCGGCCCACGGGGCCGAAGATACGGGTGCCGCGGGGGTCGCCGTCGTTCTTGAGAATGACAGCGGCGTTCTCGTCGAAGCGGATGTACGAGCCATCCTGACGACGACGCTCCTTGACGGTGCGAACGATGACGGCCTTGACGACGTCACCCTTCTTCACGTTGCCACCGGGGATCGCGTCCTTGACGGTGGCGACGATGACGTCACCGATACCCGCGTAGCGGCGACCCGAGCCACCGAGAACACGGATGGTGAGAATTTCCTTCGCACCCGTGTTGTCGGCGACGCGCAGTCGCGACTCCTGCTGGATCACGTCTATCTCCTGATCGTCTGCCGGTTCCCGGCAGGGGCTTCGGTGAGGAAGCCCCTGCCGAGCCTGGCGGAACTGTCCTGAGGGGAGACCCCCTCAGGGATTACTTGGCCTTCTCGAGGATCTCGACGATGCGCCAGCGCTTGGTGGCGGACAGCGGACGCGTCTCCATGATGACAACGCGGTCGCCGACGCCTGCAGCGTTCTGCTCGTCGTGGGCCTTGAGCTTGTTGGTACGGCGGATGACCTTGCCGTACAGCGCGTGCTTGACGCGGTCCTCGACGGCGACGACGACGGTCTTGTCCATCTTGTCGCTGACGACCAGACCCTCGCGGGTCTTGCGGAAACCGCGGTCAGTGTTGGTCTCAGTCACAGTCTTCTCGCTCATCAGACGCTCTCCACCGTCTCGATGCCCAGCTCGCGCTCGCGCATCAGGGTGTAGATCCGGGCGATGTCCTTACGGACGGACTTGAGCCGACCGTGGTTCTCGAGCTGTCCCGTCGCCGCCTGGAAGCGGAGGTTGAACAGCTCTTCCTTGGCCTCGCGGAGCTTGTTGAGGAGCTCCTCGTTGCCCAGCTCGCGCAGCTCGGACGCCTTGGTACCGGCCGACATCACGACTCACCTGCCTCGCGCCGAACGATCCGGCACTTCATCGGAAGCTTGTGAGCAGCGCGGGTGAGCGCCTCACGAGCAATCTTCTCGTTCGGGTAGGACAGCTCGAACATCACCCGACCGGGCTTGACGTTCGCGATCCACCACTCGGGAGAACCCTTACCGGAACCCATGCGGGTCTCGGCGGGCTTCTTCGTCAGGGGACGGTCCGGGTAGATGTTGATCCAGACCTTGCCGCCACGCTTGATGTGGCGGGTCATCGCGATACGAGCTGCCTCGATCTGGCGGTTCGTCACGTACGCCGGGGTCAGCGCCTGGATGCCGTACTCGCCGAACGCAACCTGCG
Source organism: Streptomyces sp. NPDC020780 (assembly GCF_044334475.1). Taxonomy (NCBI): domain Bacteria; kingdom Bacillati; phylum Actinomycetota; class Actinomycetes; order Kitasatosporales; family Streptomycetaceae; genus Streptomyces; species Streptomyces sp. NPDC020780. The sequence continues at coordinate 7,620 of NZ_JBIRTB010000008.1, forward strand.
TGCCACCCTTGGACATACCGCTGCGCTTCGGGTGGTGCTGCTTGCGGTGCTTGACCCTACGGGGGATCAGCATGTCGGTCAGGCCTCCGTTCCGGTGCTCTCAGCCGGAGCAGCGGCGACGGGAGCGTCGGCCTTGGGGGCCTCCGCTGCCGGCGCGGACTGCTGCGGCTTGCGGCCGCGGCCGCCACGCTCGCCACCACGGCCACCGCGGCCGGCCGGGCGGTCGGTGCCGCCACGAGCCGGACGGTTGCCGGCGCGGGCCGCGGCGTTCTCGGCGCGAACCTCGGCGATGTTCTTGACGTCGCCCTTGTAGATCCAGACCTTCACGCCGATGCGGCCGAAGGTCGTCTTGGCCTCGAAGAAGCCGTAGTCGACGTTCGCGCGGAGCGTGTGCAGGGGCACGCGGCCCTCGCGGTAGAACTCCGAGCGGGACATCTCGGCGCCGCCGAGGCGGCCACCGCACTGGATCTTGATGCCCTTGGCGCCGGCCTTCATCGTGCTCTGCATGCTCTTGCGCATGGCACGACGGAAGGAGACGCGGGAGGAGAGCTGCTCGGCGACGGCCTGGGCCACCAGCTGAGCGTCCACCTCGGGGTTCTTGACCTCGAGGATGTTCAGCTGGACCTGCTTGCCGGTCAGCTTCTCCAGCTCGCCACGGATGCGGTCGGCCTCGGCGCCGCGGCGGCCGATGACGATGCCCGGGCGGGCGGTGTGGATGTCCACGCGGACGCGGTCACGGGTGCGCTCGATCTCCACCTTGGAGATGCCGGCCCGCTCCATGCCCTTCGTCATCATGCGACGAATGGCAACGTCTTCCTTGACGTAGTCCTTGTACAGCTTGTCGGCGTACCAACGGGACTTGAAGTCCGTGGTAATGCCGAGTCGGAACCCATGCGGGTTAACCTTCTGGCCCATTACCGGGTTCCTTCCTTGCTGCTGACGACCACGGTGATGTGGCTGGTCCGCTTACGGATCCGGTAGGCACGGCCCTGAGCACGCGGACGGAACCGCTTCAGGGTCGGGCCCTCGTCCACGTACGCCTCGCTGATGACCAGCGAAGAGGCGTCGGTGTGGTCGTAGTTGTGTGCGGCGTTGGCGATGGCGCTGTCCAGCACCTTGCCAACCGGCACGCTCGCGGCCTGCGGGGCGAAACGCAGGACCGCCTGAGCCTCCGTGGCGTCCATGCCACGGATGAGGTCCACCACTCGGCGGGCCTTCATGGGCGTGACGCGGATGTACCGCGCCTGGGCCCTGGCTTCCATGGTTGTCCCTTCGGTGTAAGTCATAGTCGTTTCCACCCCGCGGTTAGCGGCGCTTCGACTTCCGGTCGTCCTTGACGTGGCCGCGGAAGGTGCGAGTCGGCGAGAACTCGCCGAGCTTGTGGCCGACCATCGACTCGGTGACGAACACCGGGACGTGGATCTTGCCGTTGTGCACCGCGATGGTGTGACCCAGCATGGCCGGGACGATCATCGAGCGACGGGACCAGGTCTTGATGACGTTCTTGGTGCCTGCCTCGTTCTGTACGTCCACCTTCTTGATGAGGTGGCCGTCGACGAAGGGCCCCTTCTTGAGACTGCGCGGCATCTAAACCCGCTCCTAGCGCTTCTTGTTCGTCTTGCGGCGGCGGACGATGTACTTGCTCGATGCCTTCTTCGGCGAGCGAGTACGACCCTCCTTCTGACCCCACGGCGAGACCGGGTGACGTCCACCGGAGGTCTTGCCTTCACCACCACCGTGCGGGTGGTCAACCGGGTTCATCGCGACACCGCGGACGGTCGGGCGAACGCCCTTCCAGCGCATGCGGCCGGCCTTGCCCCAGTTGATGTTCGACTGCTCGGCGTTGCCGACCTCGCCGATGGTGGCGCGGCAGCGGGCGTCGACCAGCCGGATCTCGCCGGACGGCATACGAAGGTGGGCCATGGAGCCCTCCTTCGCCAGCAGCTGCACGGAGGCACCCGCGGAACGGGCGAACTTCGCACCGCCGCCGGGCCGCAGCTCGATGGCGTGGATGGTCGTACCGACCGGGATGTTCCGCAGCGCCAGGTTGTTGCCCGGCTTGATGTCTGCGGTCGGCCCGTTCTCGACGCGGTCACCCTGCGACAGACCACGGGGGGCGACGATGTAACGCTTCTCGCCGTCCGCGTAGTGCAGCAGCGCGATGCGCGCGGTGCGGTTCGGGTCGTACTCGATGTGCGCGACCTTGGCCGGCACGCCGTCCTTGTCGTGACGACGGAAGTCGATCACACGGTAGGCGCGCTTGTGGCCACCACCCTGGTGGCGAACGGTCACACGACCGGCGTTGTTACGGCCGCCCTTGCTGTGCAGGGGGCGGACCAGCGACTTCTCCGGCGTGGACCGCGTGATCTCGACAAAGTCGGCGACGCTGGAGCCACGACGGCCCGGGGTCGTCGGCTTGTACTTGCGGATACCCATTTCTCAGTCCTCGTCCGATTCCGGACGACTCGACCTCACTAGGAGGTCGGGCCGCCGAAGATGTCGATACGGTCGCCCTCGGCGAGGGTCACGATGGCGCGCTTGGTGTCAGCGCGCTTGCCGAAGCCGGTCTTGGTGCGCTTGCGCTTGCCCTGCCGGTTGATCGTGTTGACCCCGGTGACCTTGACCGAGAAGACCGCTTCCACGGCCTGCTTGATCTGGGTCTTGTTGGAGCCGGGCGCGACGATGAACGTGTACTTGTTCTCGTCGAGCAGCGCGTAGCTCTTCTCGGAAACGACCGGCTTGACGAGAACGTCGCGCGGGTCCGAGTAGGTCTTGCTCGTAATGGTCGAGCTGGTGACGGTCGCCTCACTCATCAGGCGGCACTCCCTTCGGTCTCAGCGGTCTGGGGGCCAGACACGAAGGACTCGAAAGCGGCCTGGGTGAAGACCACGTCGTCAGAGACGATCACGTCGTACGTGTTCAGCTGGCCCGGCTCCAGGATGTGCACCTGGGGCAGGTTGCGCGCGGACAGCCACGCGGCCTCGTCGGCACGCTCGACGACCAGGAGCAGGTTGCTGCGCTCCGAGATCTTGCCGAGCAGCGTCTTGGCGGCCTTGGTGGAGATCCCACCCTCGACCACGCCGGTGACGACGTGGATGCGGGAGTGACGCGCCCGGTCCGAGAGGGCACCGCGCAGGGCGGCGGCCTTCATCTTCTTCGGGGTGCGCTGGGAGTAGTCACGCGGCTGCGGGCCGTGGACGACGCCACCGCCGGCGAACTGCGGCGCGCGGGTCGAACCCTGGCGCGCGCGGCCGGTGCCCTTCTGGCGGTACGGCTTGCGCCCACCACCACGGACCTCGCCGCGGGTCTTGGTCTTGTGCGTGCCCTGACGGGCAGCTGCCAGCTGTGCGACGACGACCTGGTGGATCAGCGGAACGCTGGTCTTCGCGTCGAAGATCTCCGCGGGGAGCTCGACGGTACCGGCCTTGTCGCCTGCCGGCGAAAGGATGTCAATGGTGCTCATTACCTCAAGCCCCCTTGGCCGCGGTACGGACCAGGACGAGGCCGCCGTTCGGACCGGGGACCGCGCCCTTGATGAGGAGCAGACCCTTCTCCGCGTCAACCGCGTGGATGGTCAGGTTCTGGGTGGTGACGCGCTCGTTGCCCATCCGGCCGGCCATGCGCATGCCCTTGAAGACACGCCCAGGGGTGGCGCAGCCACCGATCGAACCGGGGGAACGGTGCTTGCGCTGGACGCCGTGTCCGGCGCCGAGGCCCTTGAAGTTGTGACGCTTCATGACACCGGCGAAGCCCTTGCCCTTGCTGTTGCCCGTGACGTCGACCTTGACGCCGGACTCGAACACCTCGGCAGTGACCTCCTGGCCCAGCGTGTACTCGCTGGCGTCAGGGGTGCGGAGCTCCACCAGGTGGCGGCGCGGGGTGACGTCGGCCTTGGCGAAGTGACCCTTGAGGGGCTTGTTCACCTTGCGCGGGTCGATCTCGCCGAAGGCGATCTGGACCGACTCGTAGCCGTCGCTGTCGTTGGTGCGGACCTGGGTGACGACACAGGGCCCGGCCTTGACGACGGTCACCGGGACGACCCGGTTGTTCTCGTCCCAGACCTGGGTCATGCCGAGCTTCTCGCCCAGGACGCCCTTAATGTTCTTTGCCATCTCGCGCGTCACCTCAGAGCTTGATCTCGATGTCGACGCCCGCCGGCAGGTCGAGACGCATGAGCGAGTCAACCGTCTTCGGCGTGGGGTCGAGGATGTCGATGAGGCGCTTGTGCGTGCGCATCTCGAAGTGCTCGCGCGAGTCCTTGTACTTGTGCGGCGACTTGATGACGCAGTACACGTTCTTCTCAGTGGGCAGCGGCACCGGGCCTGCGACCGACGCACCAGTGCGGGTCACCGTCTCGACGATCTTCTTCGCCGAGGAGTCGATGACCTCGTGGTCGTAGGCCTTGAGCCGGATGCGGATCTTCTGTCCCGCCATGGCTACTAGTAGTCCTGTCTCTCGATCACGCTCTGGCTCCCGGGAGTTCTCGTAACTCCGCCTCCGACCCACGCGGTCGGGCGTGTCGCATCCCCTCTACGTAGAAGTCCCGAAGGATTTCCCAACCAAGGGGGTGCGGGCCGAAACCGCGCTGCCGGGGGCGAAACCCCACCGGGCGCCTGGTCGGTGCCCCACTGACGCTTCCCGGAAGATTCCCGTACGTCCGGCCCTGGGGGCCGACGAGTACTGTGGGACTCGCTTCCGGTCCTCCCGGCGGGAGGCGCGCAGCATTGACACTCAACCGAGCAACCTGGCTAGTGTGCCATACGGGTCGGCGGCCTGGCCAATCGGGCCCAGGATCCTACCCCTTGCGTGGGAGCACTCAAACGCAAGCACCTTTCCGGAGCCTTCTCGGACCTCTCCCTCGTAATCGCGCGATCGTGCGATGCATCCCCGAATCGGGTGAAAAGATCGCAATCTGGCATATGCCAGGAGAATCCTCCCTCTAGGGTCCGGACCATGGTCAACTCATCGCACGAGGCGATGCACCGGATCTTCCAGGAAGACCCGGGCATCTTCACCAGGACGTTCAGGACCCTGGGCATCCCTTTCCCCGACACGGTCGCGGTGTCGGTTCTCACCACTGATCTCACCGAGACCCAGCCCCTGGAACGGCGCCTGGACACCTTGCTGCGGGTGGAGACGGCCGACGGCAGGCCCTATCTCCTGGCCGTCGAGGCGCAGGGCAGGAAGGACCCGGCCAAGCCCAGCAGCTGGACGTACTACCTCGCCCACCTCAACGCCAAGTACGGCATCGATCCCGTGCTGCTGGTCGTCTGCCAGGACGAGCCCACAGCGCGCTGGGCCGCGCGGCCCATCCGTGTCGGACCGCCGGAATGGCCGTCGCTCATCGCACGGCCGCTGGTCCTGGGCCCGCACAACGTGCCGGCCGTGACCGATCCGTCGGTGGCGGCGCGCGATCTGCCACTGGCCACCTTTTCGGCGATTACACATGGTAAGGACGTGAATGCGCCTGCCATACTCGAAGCGCTGGCCACCGCACTGAAGACAGTCGACGAAGACACCGCGCTCGTCTTCGGCGAACTCACCGAACTCGGGCTGGGCACGACCCCGGCCGCTCAGATCTGGAGGGACCTCATGGCCATCGACCTCTCATTCTTCCGCTCGGAGACCTCCCAGCGACTGCGTGCCGAAGGCCTGGCCCAGGGCATCGCGGAGGGCAAGGCCAAGGGCCTCGCGGAGGGCATCGCGGAGGGCAAGGCAGAGGGCAAGGCGGAGGGGCTGGCGGAGGCTGTGGTGAAGGTGCTCGAGCGCCGCGGGATCGCGGTCTCCGGTGCCATCCGTGACCGTGTGCACGCCTGCACCGACACCGAGACGCTCGACCGCTGGCTGCTGCGCGCGCTCACCGCCGCGACAGCCGAGGACGTGTTCACCCAAGCCCCGTAAGGGCCGGTGCTGTGCCGGGCGAGGACCACCGCCGTCCCCGCCCGGCTCCTGGCCCGCACCGGACCGGACCGGACCGGACCGCAGGCGTACCGCTCCGCCTGCGAGTGCGCCTGCGCACGTCAGCGGTACGAACGCCACGGCTTCACCGCGACGCGGTCGCGGTGGACGTCCACCGGGTGCGCTCCGGGCCGCCCGCCTGCCCGAGCCGCCCGCCTGCCCGGACCGCCTCCCGCACGGTCAGCGGCGCCGCAGGGACGGGTCGAGCAGCGCCGGCGGGGTGTCGAACTTCTCGTGCGCGGCGAGGTCCACACCGGGAGCGACGATCCCGTCCAACGCATCGAGCACGTCGGCGGAGAGCACGGTGTCGGCTGCGGCGAGCTGCGCGTGCAGGTGCTCCAGGGTGCGAGGGCCGATGATCGCGCTGGTCACGGCGGGGTGCCCGGTCACGAACGCGAGCGCCAGCTGGATCATGGTCAGGCCGGCCTCGTCGGCGACCGCGGCAACCTTCTCGACGGCGTCGAGCCTGGCCCGGTTGGCGGGGATGGAGGTGTCGAACCGTTCCGGCATGAGCGCGGATCGGCTGGTGGTGACGGGCCGGCCCTCACGGACCGCGCCGGACAGCCAGCCCGAGGCCAGCGGGCTCCAGGCGAGCACACCGAGTCCGTACTCCTCTGTCACGGGCAGCACGTCGGCTTCGATGCCGCGCTGCAGGATCGAGTAGCTGGGCTGCTCCGTGACGTACCGGCCGAGGTGGTGCTCGCGCGCGGCCCACTGGCCCTGCACGATGCGGTACGCGGGGAAGGTGGAGGAACCGAAGTAGCGGATCTTTCCCGCGCGCTGGAGATCGGTCAGTGCCGACAGGGTCTCCTCGTCGCTGGTCCGGGGGTCCCACCGGTGGATCTGGTAGAGATCGACGTGGTCGACACCGAGACGGCGCAGGCTGTTGTCCAGTTCGGTGACCAGCCAGCGGCGCGAGGCGCCCTGGTGGTTGCGCTCGCCACCCATCGGCATGCCCGCCTTCGTGGCCAGAACGATGTCGTCGCGACGGCCGGCGATGGCCTTGCCGACCATCTCCTCCGACTCGCCGGCGCTGTACATGTCGGCGGTGTCGATGAGGTTGACGCCGCCTTCGATAGCGGCGTCGACGATGGCGGTGGCCTCGGCCTGGGTGGTGCGCCCGATGGCGCCGAAGTTCATCGCGCCGAGCGCGAGGGAGCTGACCTGGACGCCGGTACGGCCCAGAGTGCGGTACTGCATGGCCTTGTTCCTCCGTTGCGGATGGGAGCGTGGTGACAACGCATGGCTTGGCCGCGGGGCCGCTGCTCTGACATCATGAGCAAGCGGAACGCTGCTCCGTTAACAATACGGAGCAGCGTTCCGCTTCGCAAGGCCAGTGCGGGACGAGCAGGGGAAGGAGTGGCGCGGTGAACGACAGTGACGAGGGCGCCGGGCAGGCCACGGGCCGGTCCAAATCCAAGCGGGCGGACGCCCGGCGCAACGAGGAGACGCTGCTCGACGCGGCCGCGGCGGTCTTCGTGGAGGTCGGCGTGGAAGCACCGGTACGCGACATCGCGGCCCGGGCCGGCGTGGGAATGGGCACGATCTACCGCCACTTTCCGACACGGGCGGATCTCATCGTCGCCGTCTACCGGCACCAGATCGAGGCCTGCGCCGAGGCCGGCCCCGCACTGCTGGCGGCCGGCCCGACTCCGCACGCCGCACTGGGGAAGTGGGTCGACCTCTTCGTCGACTTCCTGGTCACCAAGCACGGACTCGCCGCCGTCCTGCAGTCCGACAGCCCCGGCTTCGAGGCCCTCCACTCCTCGTTCCTCGACCGTCTTCTGCCGGTGTGCGCCCAACTGCTCGACGCGGCGGCCGAGTCCGGCGAGATCCGCTCCGACCTGAAGGCCTACGAGCTCATGCGGGGCGTCGGGAACCTCTGCATCGGCGCGGAGAGCGACGCGCAGTACGACGCCCGCAGACTGGTCGCACTCCTCATCGAGGGACTGCGCCGCCCCGCCTGACCGGCCCACCGGGCAGGAGCTGCGCAGTCGGATCGGGACCTGGGCGCGGAGAGGGGCGTGACCCATCTTCGACCGTCTGATCCGAGAGCGATCCGACGCGGTGGACGGACCTGCCGAGAACCGCACGCGCCGTAGACACGCCGCTGGCCCGAACCGCAGAGGTCCCCCGCCCGGGCTCGGGCGGGGGACCTCTGCGGTTCGGGCCAGCGGAGTCAGCTTCCGGCTGTGTGCGAGAGGAAGTCCGCCCAGGCGCCGGGGGTGAACCCCAGCTGCGGGCCCGGCACGTTCTTGGAGTCGCGCACGTGGACCGTACGGAGGGTGGTCGCGACCTCGACGCAGTCGGGGCCGTCGTTGCTGCTGTAGCTGCTCTTGTGCCATATCAGCGCGGAAGCGTCTCCGGCAGCGGACTTGAGGGTCATGTCTCTCCCCGCACTTTCTCGATGAAGGCCAGGGACTCACGCGGCGTGAGCGCCGGGGCACGGATCATTCCATACCGCATTTCGAGAATGTGGACCTCCCGGGGATCGGAGATCAGACGGCTGGTGAGCTGCGCTTCCGAGTAGCCCACCGTCGTACCGTCGTTGATCTTCAATACCCGGAGCTCTCCGGCCATTCCGGCGTGCTCTTCGCAGCCCGTCGGCATCACTTGGATCTCCACATGCCGCAACTGCCCGATTGTCGACAGGCGTTCGAGTTGACGTAGCAACACCATCCTGCCGCCGATCGGACGCCGGAGCGTCACCTCTTCGAGGACAAAGGTGAGCAGAGGGGCAGGTCGACGGTCGTAGATGACCTGTCTGGCCATACGTGCGGCCACGTGCCTGTCGATCTCGTCCTCGCCGTACGCCGGTCGACGCATGGCGAACAAAGCGCGTGCGTACTCCTCCGTCTGGAGCAGGCCATGCATGTTGTGATTGCTGTACGCGCCCAACTCGCCCGCCCCGGCCTCCAGCTTGGCCAGATCCCGCACCTTCTTCGGGTACCGGGCCTCCGCCACGTCCCCCTGCATCGCGGCGATCTTCCCGTCCGCCCCCAGGACCCGGTCCGCGTTGTCCAGGAACTCGGGCTTCGGGGCCCGTCTGCCGCGCTCGACGCAGGAGACCATCTCCTCGCTGTACCCGATGGCCGCGCCCAGCTCCGCCTGTCGCAGGCCGGCGGCCTCGCGCCACAGCTTGATCTGCCGGCCGACCGCCTTCATCACCGCACCGGAGTCGTCCTCCAGGCCGGCGTCCCAGCGCGGACCGTCCGCACCGTCCGTCGTGCCCTCCGCCTGTCCCGTCCCACCACTGTCCACGCCCATGCGCGCCCACCTCCGTCGTGCTCGTGTCCAACGGCACCCGGTGTCGGCACGTCACGGCGTACAGGCCGGACCACGGGGGACCACGGCCGGACAAGGGCTCCCCGTACGGGCGTCACTCCTTCCGAGAGTAGGCACGGAGCGACCACGGTGAGTGACGTGAATCCAGAAATCACCCGAACCGAACATTCCGCTCCCAGCCGGCAGTTCACCGTGCTGCTCTCCCCCACCCGCCGGGCGGCCCGGCTCGCCCGCCTGCTCACGACGGCGCATCTCGGCGACTGGGGGCTGCCCACGGAGGCGGCCGCGCACATCGTCGCCGAACTGGCCGGGAACGCCGTGTTCCACGGCCGCGTACCGGGGCGGGACTTCCGGCTGGGCCTCAGCGTCCGGGGCCCGGTGCTGCGGATCGAGGTGACCGACGCCAGGGGCGAACGGCTGCCGCCCGGCGCCGTGACCGTCCCCGGTCCGGAGGAGGAGTCGGGGCGCGGCCTGGTGATCGTCGCGGCGCTCGCCGACCGTTGGGGTGTCGTCCCCGGACCCGTACCGCGCAAGACGGTGTGGGCGGAGATCGACCTCGCACCGTGACGGCCGCACCGGGTCGTGGAGGCCCACGACCCGGTGGACCGCGTCCTGGTCCCCCACGACACCGGACCGTGTCCTACATGGTCCAAGGGTTCCGACGAACTGACGTACCTGAACGCCTTTTCGTCAATCTGCGATGGTGAGGTTGAGGCCAGAGTTTCAGGATGGGTGGTTCTTACCTAAGCCCGACGGATGGGCTGACAGTCGAGAGGTGGCCAATATTAGATCCGAACTTCCCACCGGGCCAGGCCGGAGGCCCCATGCTTCAACTATCGGTCTGGCCGCTGGAAAGCCTTAAGCGTGTTTGCCGGCAGTTCTACTTGATCGCCTTCACCCGCGCCCGCCTCGACCGAGGTCTGACCAAAAACACATCTCTTCATGGACTCGTGGACGCCAGTCTGGCACGCTCCCCTGGCCAGCGATTGCCTTCCGCGTCGGAGCTCCCGGCATACGGATGGGCTCTCGCTTTCAGAACGGCTCCGTCAGAGCGATCCGGAATCGATCGCCACCGCACCGAGGAGATGACACGTTGAGGAAGCTCCGCGCACTCTTAGTCGCCGCAGCCGCCCTTGCCCTGATGGCCATCGGGGGACCCACCGCGCATGCTGCTGACTACGACTACGCCACACCCGGGTCTCTGCCTTCCGACGCCATCTGCACGTCCGTCACGAGTGGGAACGGATGTTTCAGGAAGTATGGTGACCAATTCTGGGTCCGGAATTGGGATTCCTCCACGGTGGGCCTCGAGGTGCGGTGGCAAAACGAACTCTGGGACGGCCAGCGATGGCAGACCTACCGTTTGGGCACGTGCAGCGCATACCAACTGAACAATGGGCAGTGGGGAGTCTGCAACAAGGACTTCTACGAGAACACCAGCAAGAACTACTACGAAGGCTACGGCAGCAGGGTGCGGTGGCAGATCGTGGCGGGCACAACCTTCGGGCCCTGGTCCGCGTGGCAAACGAACAACCAGTAAAGCTCCTGAGAACGTAGGGAAATCACCTTCCCCACCCGACCCGACCCCACCTCGGCCCACGTCACTCGCGCGGGTGACATAGGGCAACTGAGCTGGATTCGGTCTGGGTTGCCGGGCGTATGCTCGGCGCGACATTCACAGACATGCGACGGCCCCCGGCTGGGAATGCGAATCCCGACCGAGGGCCTGACCACCGAGGAAGTAGGAGCTTCCCGATGGGTACCCAGCAGGTTAGCGCGCCCCCGTGCGCCCCGTCCCCCGCATCCGGGGGCGTCACGCCGTCGTCCGGCGTCATCCACAGCTACGTCCGGCACTCGGCGGGATTCACCGTCGTCGGCAACCACCTCAGCCGCCACAGGGGACTCTCCCTCGTCGCCATCGGGCTCGCCCTGCACATCCAGTCGCTGCCCGCCCGGGCGTAGATCGGCATCAAGGTGCTCACGGGCCGTTTCCCGGAGAGCGAGGCCCGCATCGCCGCCGCCCTGCGCGAACTGGAGGCCACCGGCTACCTCCGCCGCGGCCGGGTACGCCTCCCGGACGGCCGGATCGTCACCCGTACCGTCTCGTACAACCAGCCCGCCGCCGCTGCCCGGGACGCAGGAGTTCGCGCCTGAGGGCTGCGGCCGCCGTGCCGCACGGCGCCTTTCGTCCGAATGCGCCACACCTGTGGTGGGCGGCTCCGATCCCACCGAGCGTGGAGGAGGACCTGTGGGTACCCGCAGGTCCTCCGCGTACAGAGGAGCGACGATGTCGGAACGCAACACGGTGATCCGCAGCATCCACGATCTCGGTCTGGCCGCCTGGTTCGGCGGCTCGCTGATGGGTGCGGTCGGACTGAACGGCGCAGCCGCCTCGGAGGGGGCGAGCGAGACGGAGACGGACCGGATCGCCAGCGCAGGATGGGCGAAGTGGACGCCGGTGGCCGCCGCGGCCATCGGACTGCACCTGATGGGCGGCACCGGTCTGCTCGTCGCCAACGCCGCCCGGGTCAGGACCCAGCAGGGTGTCGCGGCCTCGGCGCTGGCGAAGACGCTGCTGACCGGTGCCGCCCTGGCGGCCTCCACCTACGGCCGGGTCCTGGGCAAGAAGGTGGAGCTGGCGAGTTCCGGCGCTCCGGAGGACCTCGAGAAGGCCGCCCACCACCCGGTGGACCTGCAGAAGGCCCGGCAGCAGATGGCGGTCATCCAGTGGGCGGTGCCCGCCCTGACCGGCGCCGTGGTGGTGCTCAACGCGCTGCACGGCGAGCAGCAGCGGCCCCTTCAGCAGAAGGTGGGCATGCTGCGGCGGGCGACGTCCCAGGTCAGCATGCCGAACCTCGGCCACTGCCACCGGCTGATGTGAGACGGGTCCCCGGTCGGCCGCCGAGCGGTGGGCCGGGGGCCGACCCTGGACCGGCCGTCGCCCGCCTCGGAGAAGCAGTGCGGGTAACGGCCGGCTGCCCCGCGGCCGTTATCGGCGCAGGTCCGCGCAGGCCGACGGATAGGTGTCGCAGTAGCTCTTGTACTGCCGCACGGACGTGGCTTCGAGCATGGCGTGGGCGACGGCCCTGGAGAGGGTGTCGGCCGCCGCGGAGCCGATCCGGGTGAGCGCCCCCTCGTCGGCCGGGTCGGCGTTGGACAGACCCCGGCCGGTGCCTGTGGCCACGGAGAAGATGGTGTCGCCGTCGGAGAGGGTGTGCGACGGGTGGATCGCCCGGGCGAGTCCGTCCTGGGCTGCCGCGGCCATCCGGGTCAGTGCCGCGTTCTCCATGGCCGCACTGGTGGCGACGACCGCGATCGTGGTGTGGGCGGCCGGATCCGCCCCGCCCTGCGGCGTGCCCGTGACCGGCCGGCACTCCGCGCGTGACGGCTTGCGCAGCCCGGCGAACTCGTCACCGATGCCCAGCGCGGCTCCCAGCAGCGTGCAGTCCTTCGGGTTCACCGTGCTCCCGAGCGCGTTGACCACGACGAGCGCCCCGACGACGGTCCCGTCGTCCAGCCTGACGCTTGCCGTGCCCACGCCTCCTTTGAAGGTGCCGGCCCCCGTGAGAGCTCCGGTCCCGGCGCCGACGGTGCCCTGGCGCACGGGACCGTCCTTGGCCGCCTGCATCGCCCGGTACCCCCAGGAGGCCGTCGGCCGTGCCCGTTCGCTGCCTCCCCGCCCGAGGTCCCAGATGACCGCCCCCGGCACGATGGGGAGGGAGACCCCTTCATGGTCTTCCAGCCAGTGCATCGCACCGACACCGACGTCCAGGCCCCAGGAACTGCCACCGGTCAGGACGATCCCGTCGACCCCGGGGTTGGCATTGACGGGGGCGAGGATGTCGGTCGTCCACGTGCCGGGGGAGCCGCCGCGTACGTCGACGCCGGCCAGTGGCTCGCCCGGCGTGCGGACGACGGTCGCTCCGGTGAGGTAGGGCGGGCGTGTCGACTGCACCTGACCGACACGGATGCCGGGAACATCGGTGAGGGCGTTGAGCGGACCGGGCTCCGGAGCCGTGACCGCGGTCGCGGCCCGTCCGGCAGCCGGGGACGCCTCGGCACCGCCGAGTACGAGACTTGCGCCGGCGGCCGCACAGACCAGCCCCACCGCCAGCGGACGGGCACGTCGGAACACCATATCGACCTCTTCTCAGGACCCCCGGGGAAGGAGCGGCCGCTCAGCGCGGCGGCGGCACACGGAAAGCTAGCGGCCCCGGCACGTCCGCCGACCGGCGACGCGCAGACGGACACCGAACCGGCCGGGAACCGGCATCCGCGCGGCCGAACGGCCCGGCCGGGTCGTGGAGACGCACGACCCGGTGGAGGACTCACGTCGAACGGCCGCTCACGTACGCGTGACCGTGCCGCACTGGCCGTCGTCGGTGGGCACGCGGCTGCGGTCGTACGGGTCCACCGCGGCGCCTGTGGGAGCCGTCTCCGGAGCGTCGCTCGGGAAGGACGGGTGCAGGAAGCCGTCGTACACCCGACAGGCGGTGTTGCCGGCGTACTGCTCGTACCGCGAGAACGACAGCGTGCCCGGGGTCGTCCGGAAACGCTCCGGGTCGTACAGCACGGTCGTCAGCCGCCGCCGCACGATGGTGCGCGTCACCTCGTCCTGGCTGCCCGCCTTCAGCACGGGGTACACGAAGGTGTAGTCGGCGTGCGCCTCGACGGAGCCCTCTCTCCCCGCCCCGACGGTCATCCGTCCCCTGGTCTTGACCACGTTCCCCGACAGGCGGGCGTCGTCCGGATCGATGCGGGTGAACAGCGCCAGCGGGTCGTGTTCCTCGTCCGGCCGGGTCCATGCGCCGGCCAGCATGTCCTGCACGTCCTTCTGCCGGGGATCGAGGAGCGCGAGTGCCTCGCGCGGCTTCTCGCCCCGCAGGGTGGCCGGGTCGAGGTTGGCGGCGATCAGGAACTGCCGGGTCGTGCGGAGGAACTCCTCGACCTGTGCCGTGCTTATTCCTCCGACCGCCCTGGCCTCCGGGACGGTTATCCCCTCCGCCCCGTCCGCCCAGCGGAGCGCGGGCGAACCGCGGAACGGCTCCTCGACCGTCGGCCGGTCCGGGTCGGACTCGGCGGGCGCGGCGGTGGGCGGTGCGGTCTCCGCGGGCAGCGGCCCGGCGTCGACGGAGTCGCCGCCCCCCGGCAGGTGGTCGGTCAGCAGGCTCGGACGCATGGTGACCAGGAGAATGCCGACCACCGCGACGAACCCGAGGGCGCCGGCGACACGCCGCCTCTTCCGTCCGCGCCTGTTCATCTCCTGCCACGCCGGCCCGGTGCGCCAGCCGTCCGGCTGCCACGGCTGGGCCGGCTTGCTCTTACTGCCCCAGCGGCGCCCGCCCTGCGTGCGGGCGGCCTCCTCGTCCAGGGCGCGCAGCCTCGCGGTGACCATACGGGCGCGCGCCGACGGTTCCTTCGGGGCGTCAGCCCCACCCTCCTCCAACTGCCCTACCAGCTGCGCCCATTGTTCCTCGGACACGGGCGCCGGTCCGTCACCGTGGTCGGAATGTCCTTCCGACGGCGTGCTGGTACTCACTGTTCTCCCCCACTCGCGGCCGCGTTCTCGGGCCGTCTTCATGCCGGCCGCGTCATGCCGACCGTGTGATTTCGAACAAAGTAGCGGAACACTGACGCTCGCGCGTGGGTTCCGTGGTGACCAGCCGCACCGTCCCGCACACGCCGAAGGGCCCCGCACCTCTCCTGCGAGAGGTACGGGGCCCTTCTTGGCGCTCAGTGCGGAGCAACCAGGTCAGACGATCAAGTGACTACTTGATGATCTTGGTGACCTGGCCGGCGCCCACGGTCCGGCCACCCTCACGGATGGCGAACTTCAGGCCCTCTTCCATGGCGACCGGCTGGATCAGCGCGACGTCCATGAGGGTGTTGTCACCCGGCATGACCATCTCGGTGCCCTCGGGAAGGGTCACAACGCCCGTCACGTCCGTGGTACGGAAGTAGAACTGCGGGCGGTAGTTGTTGAAGAAGGGGGTGTGACGGCCACCCTCGTCCTTCGACAGGATGTAGGCCTGGGCCTGGAACTCGGTGTGCGGCGTGACCGAACCCGGCTTGATGATGACCTGGCCGCGCTCGACGTCCTCGCGCTTGATGCCACGAAGCAGCAGACCGACGTTCTCACCGGCCTGGCCCTCGTCGAGCAGCTTGCGGAACATCTCGATGCCGGTGACCGTGGTGGTGGTCTTCTCGGTCTTGATACCGACGATGTCGACGGTCTCGTTGACCTTCAGGACACCACGCTCGATGCGGCCGGTGACGACCGTACCGCGACCGGTGATCGTGAAGACGTCCTCGATCGGCATGAGGAACGGCTTCTCGACGTCACGCTCGGGCTGCGGGATGGACTCGTCGACGGCCTTCATCAGGTCGAGAACGGTCTGGCCCCACTCGGCGTCGCCCTCAAGGGCCTTGAGCGCCGAGACCTTGACGACCGGAAGGTCGTCGCCCGGGAACTCGTACTCGGAGAGGAGCTCACGGACCTCGAGCTCGACGAGCTCCAGGATCTCCTCGTCGTCCACCATGTCGGCCTTGTTCAGCGCGACGACGATGTACGGCACGCCTACCTGGCGGGCCAGGAGCACGTGCTCCTTGGTCTGCGGCATCGGGCCGTCGGTGGCCGCGACCACGAGGATGGCGCCGTCCATCTGCGCCGCACCCGTGATCATGTTCTTGATGTAGTCCGCGTGACCCGGGCAGTCGACGTGCGCGTAGTGACGCGACTCCGTCTGGTACTCGACGTGCGCGATGGAGATGGTGATACCGCGCTGGCGCTCCTCAGGAGCCTTGTCGATCTGGTCGAAGGCCGAGGCCTCGTTCAGGTCAGGGTACGCGTCGTGCAGCACCTTGGTAATGGCGGCCGTGAGGGTCGTCTTACCGTGGTCGATGTGACCGATGGTGCCGATGTTGACGTGCGGCTTAGTCCGCTCGAACTTGGCCTTCGCCACTGGGGTCCTCCTGAGTGGTTCTGTACGCCTTGCTTCATCGGCGCCAGGTGATCTTTGCTGGAATGCCGGTGCCGGGGGCATTCGCCGCGCCGCTCGCGCGTCGCGGTGAATGCCCGACCGGGCTCCGGTGACAAGCCTAAAGCGTGAGCTCGGAAGAGTTACTCGCCCTTGGCCTTCGCGATGATCTCCTCGGCGACGTTCCGCGGAACCTCGGCGTAGGAGTCGAACTGCATCGAGTAGCTTGCGCGACCCGAGGTCTTGCTGCGGAGGTCTCCGACGTAGCCGAACATCTCCGAGAGGGGCACGAGGCCCTTCACGACGCGAGCGCCGCTGCGCTCCTCCATGGCCTGGATCTGGCCACGGCGGGAGTTGAGGTCGCCGATGACATCGCCCATGTAGTCCTCGGGCGTGGTGACCTCGACGGCCATCATCGGCTCGAGGAGCACGGGGGACGCCTTGCGGGCACCCTCCTTGAACGCCTGCGAACCGGCGATCTTGAAGGCGAGCTCCGAGGAGTCGACCTCGTGGTAACCACCGTCGAGAAGGGTGACGCGGACGCCCACCATCTCGTAGCCGGCCAGGATGCCGAACTGCATGGCTTCCTGGGCACCCGCGTCCACCGAGGGAATGTACTCACGGGGGATGCGGCCACCGGTGACCTTGTTGACGAACTCGTAGGAGGCGTCGCCACCCTCGATGGGCTCGAGGGCGATCTGCACCTTCGCGAACTGGCCGGTACCACCAGTCTGCTTCTTGTGCGTGTAGTCGATGCGCTCGACGGTCTTGCGGATCGTCTCGCGGTAGGCGACCTGGGGCTTGCCGACGTTCGCCTCGACGCGGAACTCGCGCTTCATGCGGTCGACGAGCACCTCGAGGTGAAGCTCACCCATACCACCGATGATGGTCTGGCCGGTCTCCTCGTCCGAGTGCACCTGGAAGGAGGGGTCCTCCTCCGAGAGGCGCTGGATGGCGACACCCAGCTTCTCCTGGTCACCCTTGGACTTGGGCTCGATGGCGACCTGGATGACCGGCGCCGGGAAGTCCATGGACTCCAGGATCACCGGGTTCTTGTCGTCGGACAGCGTCTCACCCGTGGTGGTCTGCTTCAGGCCCATGACGGCGACGATGTCACCGGCGCCCACCGACGCGATCTCCTCACGCTTGTTCGCGTGCATGCGGTAGATCTTGCCGATGCGCTCCTTCTTGCCCTTGACCGAGTTCAGCACCGCGGTGCCGGCCTCGAGGCGACCGGAGTAGATCCGGACGAAGGTGAGCTTGCCGAGGTGCGGGTCACTCGCGATCTTGAACGCCAGGCCGGAGAACGGCTCGTCGTCCGAAGGCTTGCGCTTGATGACCAGCTCCGGGTCCTTGACGTCGTGGCCCTCGATGGCCTCGACGTCCAGGGGGGAAGGCAGGTAGCGGACGACGGCGTCGAGCAGGGGCTGGACGCCCTTGTTCTTGAACGCGGTGCCACAGAAGACGGGGGTCACGGTGACGGAGTCGGCCGAGCCCTTCGAGGCGAGGGTGATCCGGCGGATCGCCTCGTACAGCTGGTCCTCGGAGGGCTCGTTGCCCTCGAGGTACAGCTCCATCATCTGGTCGTCGTTCTCCGCGACGGCCTCGAGGAGCTTGCCGCGCCATTCCTCGGCGGCCTCCTTGAGGTTGTCGGGGATCTCGACGATGTTGTACATCTCGCCCTTGACGGCCTCTTCGGGGTACACGAAGGCCTTCATCGTCACGAGGTCGACGACGCCACGGAAGTCGGCCTCCGCTCCGATGGGGAGCTGCATCACGATCGGGACCGCGCCGAGGCGCTGGACGATCATGTCGACGCAACGGAAGAAGTCGGCACCGGTGCGGTCGAGCTTGTTGACGAAGCAGATGCGCGGGACGCCGTAGCGGTCCGCCTGACGCCAGACGGTCTCCGACTGCGGCTCGACGCCGGCCACACCGTCGAACACGGTGACGGCACCGTCGAGGACGCGGAGCGAACGCTCCACCTCGACGGTGAAGTCGACGTGACCCGGGGTGTCGATGATGTTGATGGTGTGGTCAACATCATTGAGCGGCCAGTGACAGGTCGTCGCGGCGGACGTGATCGTGATGCCGCGCTCCTGCTCCTGCTCCATCCAGTCCATCGTGGCAGCGCCGTCGTGGACTTCACCGATCTTGTACGAGACGCCGGTGTAGAAGAGGATCCGCTCAGTGGTGGTCGTCTTGCCCGCGTCGATGTGGGCCATGATCCCGATGTTGCGGACCTTGGCCAGGTCAAGCGAAGTGGTGGCCATAAGGCTCAATCTTCTCTCGGTCTCGATGGGGTGAGCGACTACCAGCGGTAGTGCGCGAAGGCCTTGTTGGACTCGGCCATCTTGTGGGTGTCCTCGCGCTTCTTGACGGCAGCGCCAAGACCGTTGGAGGCGTCGAGCAGCTCGTTCATGAGGCGCTCGGTCATGGTCTTCTCGCGGCGGGCGCGGGAGTAACCGACGACCCAGCGCAGGGCGAGGGTGGCGGCGCGACCGGGCTTGACCTCGATCGGCACCTGGTAGGTGGCGCCACCGACACGGCGGGACTTGACCTCGAGCGAGGGCTTGACGTTCTCAAGCGCGCGCTTCAGCGTGATGACCGGGTCAGCGCCGGTCTTCTCGCGGAGGCCTTCCATGGCGCCGTACACGATCCGCTCGGCGGTGGAACGCTTGCCGTCGAGGAGGATCTTGTTGATCAGCGAGGTGACAAGAGGAGAGCTGTAGACCGGGTCGATGATGACCGGGCGCTTCGGGGCGGGGCCCTTACGAGGCATTCTTACTTCTCCTTCTTGGCGCCGTAGCGGCTGCGGGCCTGCTTGCGGTTCTTGACACCCTGGGTGTCGAGCGAACCGCGGATGATCTTGTAACGAACACCAGGCAGGTCCTTCACACGGCCACCACGCACGAGCACGATGGAGTGCTCCTGCAGGTTGTGCCCCTCACCCGGGATGTAGGCCGTGACCTCGATACCGGAGGTCAGACGCACACGCGCGACCTTACGGAGCGCCGAGTTCGGCTTCTTCGGGGTGGTCGTGAACACACGCGTGCAGACACCGCGACGCTGGGGCGAACCCTCGAGCGCGGGCGTCTTGTTCTTCTCGACCTTGTCCTGCCGGCCCTTCCGGACCAGCTGCTGGATCGTAGGCACTACTTCTCCGGTTTCTGTGTGCCGTTCGTGAAACTAACCTGGAACACGCACCGACCCACGCGGTCGGGTGTGTCGAATACTGGAAGCCCCCGCGGTAAGGCGGAAGAAACCTCGATTGCGGTGGCCACTTACGGACTCGCCGTGCGGTTGAGGACACGCACACGAGCCCAGGCACACCCCAGGCACAAGGCTTGAGCGTACCTACCTCACGGACCTGGGTCAAAACAAATGCTGACCACCAGGAGGGGGACCTCGGCCGGGGACATCGGCCGCGACATCGCCGGCCGCCGCCGTCGACGGGACGGCGTGAGCGTCCGAGGGCCTCGGCGACCGTGATCCACTCGGTCGGCGCGGGGCCGGAGTCGCGGCCGAGGGGAGGTTCGGGGCACAGGGGGCCACTCTTCACCTCGCGTCACGGAAGGCCGGGATCTGCACCGTGCTCGTCAGCCAGGTGGTGTGTTCATCACCGTTCGCCACCCGGTAGCCGTACTGCACACCGATCCTCCCCTCGCGGGGAATGTTCCGGCTCACCTCCCCGCCCATGACCTGGACTCCGCGCTTGCGCAGCGGAGCCCGCGTCAGGAAGGGAACACCGGAGACGAGGAGGGCCAAGAAGGTGACGACGAAGGCAAAAAACGCGACAGCAATCACGATAATCTCTTCCCCGTTTCTGCATTTTTGGCGAACAAAGCCGAGCAGCCCGATCGGGAAGCCCGGACGGCAGGGAGAATCCGCGATTCCCGGACGATCGTCACCCGCGAGTCGTCACGTGGAACCGAGGTTCACGCCACTGCACCGATACACCCCAGAACGAGCGACACGAACGCCACAGCCAGCAGAAAGACGAGGAGGTTACGCCTCCCCTTCACGTTTTCCGGCATATGGGAAACGAATTCGGCGCGCTTCGGATTGTGCGGATCGTAGATGATCTCCTTCGATCCGGAGGGCTGTGTGGTGAGCCCTGCCATCACGATGCTGTGCAGCCCGCCGTCTCGCCCGTCGTACCCGTAACGCACCGTTATCTTTCCGTCCTGGGGAAGTGACCTGGACGCCTCCCACCCCCATGTGCGCACACCTCTTCGCCGCAGAGGAGCCTGCCTGAGATAAGGAACTCCGAAGGAAATAAGAGCGAGAACGGCAACAGCGAAAATCACACCAAAAACGTTGAGCACCACAGACCTCCGGACTCCGGACTCGTTCATTCGCCGGTATGAGACACCACACATCGGAGTGCGCCGACCTCATGCACCGAAAGACATTTGCGACGCGTCGGGGCCGAGAAGACAACACCACTGCAGTCGCAGGAGCTGCTATGACCGGTCCACACCGAAAAGGCACCCCCCATGCTTTTCCATAGTCTCTTCTTCAAGAGATTTTCCGTCGTAGCCCTGCCCAGCATGCGCGGGTCGTAGAAGATGCGGACCGCGAACCCACCCGGCGGGAGACCATACCCTCCTCCGCCGGGTCACGTAATGCCTCTCTCTCCTTCACTGTCGCGGTAAGGGCAGTCCCGCAATTGCCGGTGGATCAGCGCGCGGCGTCAGATGCGGTGCATCGCAAGGCGGAGGAGCGTGGGCATACTGGATGTTTGCGGACGTTCCGACAACGCGGCGAGGTGCTGTAGCTGTCGTCGCGTGCCCGCCGGGAATTGCGGGACAGCCCTTGGATGACAGCGATGTTCGCGTTCCGGCTGACGCCTCCGCGCCCCCCTTCGGCCCAGGGCGGTTGCACGTTCCGGGGTCGTGCGGCTGGTCGGGTTGTGAGTGGTTGGGGCGCATAGCAGAGCAGGCACGGGCTTCGTGATCATGGGGTGTCTAAGCCAGATGATCATGAGGCGACCCGTGCCTGCTGCTGCGCCCTCTCCCAT
Source organism: Streptomyces sp. NPDC020780 (assembly GCF_044334475.1). Lineage (NCBI taxonomy): Bacteria > Bacillati > Actinomycetota > Actinomycetes > Kitasatosporales > Streptomycetaceae > Streptomyces > Streptomyces sp. NPDC020780. The sequence continues at coordinate 28,863 of NZ_JBIRTB010000008.1, forward strand.
CCCTGCCGTGCTGGTGAAACTGGGGCCGCTGGATACCGGCCGGATCGCCGACCTGCGCCCCTACTTCGACTCGGTGCCCGACCCGCGCGCACGGCGGGGCCGGTGGTACTCGCTGACCGCGATCCTGCTGGTGTGTGCCTGCGCGGTCGTCTCGGGAGCGAAGAGCATCGACGAACTCGCCGAGTGGGGACAGCGTTCCTCGAACGCACTCCTGTCAGTGATCGGGATCCGCCGCCACCTGCTCAGATGGCGGCGCACTCCGTCGCCGGCCACGATCGGCCGTGTGCTGGGGGCTGTCGACGGTGACGCCCTGGACCGGGCGGTGGGCGCCTACCTGGCCGACCGGCACCGTGCCGCCATCGAACCCGCCCAGGCGCCGTCGCCCTCCGCGTCCGGGACGTCGCGCGCGATCGCTGTCGACGGCAAAGCACTCAAGGGATCAGCCCGTCTCACCGCGACGCGCCGACATCTGCTCTCCGCGGTCACTCACGGCACGGCACTGTCGTGACCCTCGCCCAGGCGGAGGTCGGCGCGAAGACGAACGAAACCACACACTTCCGGCCGCTGCCGGCACCGCTGAACCTGACCCACACCGTCGTCACCTTCGACGCCCTGCACTCGGTCAAGGCGAACATCTCCTGGCTGGTCGAGACCAAGAAGGCCCACTACATCGCCGTGATCAAGACCAATCAGCCCACCGCCACGCCCAACTCGCCGCCCTGCCCCGGCAGTCCATCGCTGTCCAGCACACCGCCTCCCGGGCCGGACACGGACGCCGGGAGTCCCGCTCGATCAAGACCTGCGGGATCGCCGACGAACTCGGCGGAATCGCCTTTCCCCATGCCCGCCTGGCTATCCGCGTCCACCACCGCCGCAAGCAGACCGGCAAGCGTGAGACCCGTGAGAGTGTCTACGCCGTCACCAGCCTCGACGCCCACCAAGCCGGGCCCGCCGACCTGGCCGCCGCGATCCGCGGGCACTGGGGAGTGGAGAACTCCTCGCACCACATCAGAGACGTCACCTTCGCCGAGGACGCCTCCACCGTCCACACCGGTACCGCACCCCGCGCCATGGCCACCCTCCGCAACCTCGCCATCGGCGCGCTGAAAACCCTCGGAGCCGACAACATCGCCAAGACCACCCGGGCGATCCGCGACGAGCCCCAACGAGCACTCCCCATCCTGGGCATCACCGACGATCCGGACACCTACGGAACTTGATCAAGCCCTGCCTTCGGCCGGCACCCCCCTCCTCCTGAGGATCCACACGTCACACAGGCTTGCGCCTTGTCGCGGATCGACACACCCTGCGCGTTGCAGACCTTCTGGACCTCGCCGACCAGGTGGGCCTTGACCGCACGCGCCGGCCGAGGATCCGCAGCACGACGTGCGGATTCCTGGGGGCCGCCGGGAGGGACACACACCATGTGGCTCATCAGGCCGGCGCGGGGGCGAGGGCTCGGGCGCGCGGGACCGTCCCTTCACTCCTGTCCGTCAGGACTCCTGTCCGTCAGGGCGGCCCTGGCGGCGCGGCCGGGGCAGGCGCGGGATGGTGGGCACCTTGGACCGGCGATTCTTGGGGGCGAACGCCGGGGGACGCGAGGGAGTCGCGGAGCGGGGGCGGGCCGAGGGGTCCGCCCGGGGGCCTTCTACCCGAAACCCTTCCGCTCCCGCCCCCTCTGCCTGGTTCGGAGGCGGAGGGGATGGGGTCGAGGATGCGGCACCCGTGGGCCCGGAGCCCGCGGGGTCGGTGGAGCGGGCTCGGCCAGGGGCCGACGGGGTGGCGCGTGCGGTCCTCGGGTCCGCAGGATCGACGGCCGTATGCGAGGAATGCGCGGGGTTCCCGGCGGCGCCCATGGGATCGTCGGGGGCGCCCATGGAGTCGCCGGCGGCGCCCGTGGGATCCGCCGGATCCACGGCGGGACCCGCTTGGTCCGTAGACGCCTCGGACGGAGATGTCCCCGCGGGGTCCGTCCCGTCGCGCCTCGCGTCGCCGGGCGTGCCGGATGTGTCTGGCGATGCGGACGTGCCAAGTGCGCCTGGAGTTGCGGGCGTACCGGGTGTGAGTCTGCGGCGGAAGGGGATGACCGCCGCCTGTCCGGGCGTCCGGTCGTCGGCGTCCGCCGCCGGAAGGCCCTCGGCCCACTCGGGCCGGTGGTACTGGGCCGCCGCGTCCCGCCAGCCCTGCCCGTACGCGGCGTACTCGCGGCGCTCCATCTCCTCGCGCGGCACGACCACGAGCTCGCTCGCCGCGTGGCTCCCCAGCAGAACACCGACAGCGGCGAGCAGCCGGGCGAGGTCGCCGGGAGGCATCTCCTCGTCCTCCCCCACGTCCGATCCCGGCCGCCGCCGATGACACGGTGCGGCCCCGGACGAGCCGTTCGCCTGCCGGGAGCCCTTGTCGCCCTCGCCCATGCGCGGCTCTTCCTGACGTCTCCTTCACCACCGTTTCCGACACAGTAGTGCGGCACTCCGTCCTCGATCGGAGCGCCGTTTCCCCACCCTGGTTAAGCGGGGCCGATGACGGCCGGCCCCAGCCCTTCGAACGGAACCGGAACAGCTTAGCGATCATGCGCACGCGCGGCCCGGCGGCGGTGGGCGGCGGAGCGGCGGCTCAGCCGGGGGCACAGGAACTCAGGGCGCGGTTACCGGCCCTACGGACACCTGGACGCCGCCAGCCCGTCCGGCCTCATCCGCGCCGGGTCCGCCGCGCGGGGAACTCCTGGCCCACCGGGTCCGCGGGCAGGAACTGCCCCGCGACCCGCAGGAACATCTCCCGCTGGTCGGCGGGGACACCGAGCGCGGTGGCGGCCTCCTCCAGCGTGATCCGCTCACTGCCTGCGTTCTGCCGGTCGAGGTCGTCCGCGGTCGGCGGCAGCGGCAGCTCGTCCTCGGTGAGCCGGCCCGAGCGGATGAGCATCTCCCGTACAGGAATGCCCAGGACGTGCGCGAGTCTGCGCATCGTCTCCAGGTCGGGCATGCTCTGCCGCTGCAGCAGCCGCGTGATGGCCGCTCGATGGACGCCCGCCTCGTCGGCGAGGCGGGATTTTCCGCCACCCCGCGGGCTGTCGATGTCGTATCCACGCCGCCGGATCACGTCCTCGATCCAGGCCGTGAACTGTTCCAGTTCACTGACGGTCACAGGTCTTCGCCTCCCTCCGAAGCGAACCTCAGGTTACCGCGCTTGCGCGCGCATAATTATGAGCTTTCGCGCGCGCAATGTGGAGATTCGCTGAAGACGTGCCCCTTTCCGTGCGTATCGCAGCCTCGGAGTAACCCTGCGTCACTGTCCGGAAGTGATCGCTCACCGGTCTTTTCGTTGCGCGCTCGCACGCAATCTGCCACTGTGCATCTCCGGTCGAACCCCTGACGCCTGTCAGGCCACCCCCTCCCGTCCCACCGCTCGCGCACCAGGAGCCTCCATGGATCCGTCGTTCCTCTCCCTCCCTTCCCACACCTGGACCACCTCGGCCGCCTGCCTGGGACTGCCCCCGGAGACGGTCTTCGCGCGGCATCCGGCCGAGGCCGCGCCCGCTCTCGGCGCCTGCGCCCGCTGCCCGGTCGTCCGGCAGTGCGAGGAGACGGTGGCGCCGGCCGACAGCTGGTTCGACGGGGTGTGCGCGGGACGGCTCTGGCGCAACGGCCGGCCCGTCGCCCTGGAGCGCGGCAGGCGCCGCCGGGTGGCGGCCTGACCGGGCATCTCCAGGGCGCCCTCCCCGGAGACGGGAAGACCGGGGCACGGTCCGCGGCGAAGCCGGACAGCAGGCACGGAAGCACGCAGGAGCACACAGAAAGAAGGCCCGCCATGGGTGACGAGCAAGAGGTTCCCGGAGCCACCGGACCAGACGCCGGGCAGTCCCCCGGGCACTCCCCCGGAACGACCCGCGACCGGACCGCCGAGGAAGCGGACGGCACCAGTCTCGCCCGGGACGGGGCGCTGTGGGCCGCCACTCTGGCCCGTCAGTTCCCGGATCTGCTGGAGGAGTTGGCGCCCTCCTCGGGCAGCCGCCCGTCCGCCGTCCGGCACGTCCCGGGCCCCGCCGAGCGGGCCGCGCGCGCCGCCCTGAGCCGCACGGAACGCGAGGAGGCGCTGCGCAACGAGCAGCGGGGGCTCGCCGTCCCCGGGCACTCGGCCACCCCCGTGCGGCTGCACGTGTCGGACGCGCTGCGCGACATCAGTGACGGCGTCGTGGAACTGGAGGAGGCGCTCCTCGGCCGGCTCGGGTCAGGCCGTCCGCGCCGCGCCCCGGTCCCCGAGAGGCTCTCCCGGATCACCGGGCTCCTGGGGCACACCGCCGCCGACCCGACGCTCGCCCGGCACGCCCGCGACGAGCTGCGCCGGATGGCCCGGCGGTGCGCCCGGGCCCTGGGCGAGACGGAGACGATGGTCCGGCTGCCGGGGCGCTGCCCCTGGTGCGACTCGGTCTCCCTGCGCGCCTTCCCCGACCGGGAGGCCGTGCTCTGTGTGAATCCGGGGTGCCGCTGCGGGGACGAGGAGTGCGACTGCGTGAGCGATCCGGCCTTCCGCCATCTCTGGGAGGGGGACGCCTGGGCGGCCGCGACAGCCGGCCACCAGGTGGTCGCGGCAGTAGCCCTCCGGGCCGGAAGCGGGGCCGATGCCCGATGACCGCCCCTCGACACCCGTACGACTCGCTCACCGGCGTCACTCTGGTGACCAGCGCCCTGGCGGCCCAGGAGGCGGGGGTGGTGCCCGCGACGATCAGGAAGTGGGTCCAGCTCGGCCATCTGCGGCCCTCCGGGCACCAGGGCAGGAGCCACCTGTACCGGCTGGAGGACGTGTTCGCCGCCGAACGCGCCACCCGCCGCGCCCCTCGGCGCCGTACGGCCACCTCCGCCTCCCCCGGCCCGGCCTCGCAGGGCTGACCGGGGCGGCTCCCGGCCCAGCGACACACACCGGCGCCCCCGGTTCCCGCACAACAGGGAACCGGGGGCGTACGCGTGGGCCCGGGCTCGGCCGCCCCCTCGTACCACTCGCAGGGCGCGCCCAGGGGCGCGGCGTGCGGGGCCGTGGACGACACGGCCGGGGCCGGTCGGTGCGCTGTCGGTGGGCACTCACCGGTGTACGGGCGCGGCGTATCTACGGGGCCTGCACGGGGGCCGGGCAGCCGGGCCGGGCGGCAGCCGGGGCCGGACCGGACCCCTCAGGCGTGGGCCCGGGCGGTGCCGAGGGGCCGCGCCCCTGCGGGTCTCGCGGCCATCGCCTCCTGCCAGCCGGTGGAGAAGCCCCGCAGTTCCGCCTCTCCGGCGATCCGGGCACCCACCTCGCCCACGACCGCGGCCAGGGTTCTGCCCACCTCTCCCGTGTAGCGGCCGGCTTCCGCCGATTCCACGGCCACCGTGACCGCGGCGGCCATGACGTCCGCGAGCCGCTCGTCCGGCTCCCCGGTCACCACGACTGCTCACCGCCGGCAACCGGCCTCCATTCGCTGTTCGTCGTCACGACCCCACACCGTCCTTACGCCTGCGTCGGTCCATCCCATGCTCGGTTCGATCGAATCTCTGTTCGAATCGGCTCGTCAGGATAGCGCAGAACTAGGTGCGACCACCTGGCATATGACGCGACGACACGCGCCCACCTCCTCGGCGCACCTCGACGCTCGAACGCTCGAACCAACCCCTCTCCGACTGAAGTTGGTTGCGCGCACGCAATTCATGGATCACTATGAGTGCAGCGGCGGAGCTGTGCCCACCTCCCTCCGAGGGCACGGTTCCGCCGCCGTCGTGTCCGGCGTGCGTACGGGCCGTACGCACGGGCGTCCGTCCTCGGCCCGTACAAAGGAGTGACACCATGCCCTCATCCGCGCCAGGGACGTTCCCGGACGTCCAGGCGATCGTGCGGGACCTGCTCAAGACGCGCCCGGAGCTGGCGGACGCGTACGTCGACGACGCACCGCCGGCCGGCTTCGACGGGACGCAGAAGGCCGTGCTGATCTCCCGCATGGGCGGTGCCTGGGTCGACGACCTGCACGTGGACCGCCCGCTGATCCAGCTGGAGGTCTACGGGCCGGAGAAGACGGTGGCCCACGCCCTCGCCAACGCCGCCCGCGCCACGCTGCTGGCCGCGACCGGCACCGTCTTCGGCACCTCGTTCGTCAGCGAGGTGGTCGAGGAGGACGGCCCGCGCTGGCTGCCCGACTACGTCTACGCGGGCGCCAACCGCTACATGTGCATCCTCCGCTTCACGGTCCGTACGGACTGACGGCCCCGCGCCGCACTCGCACGGCCGAGACGACTCCACCGGCGACCCGCCGGCGACACCAGGAACCGGCGTCCGACCGCCCACCGGGCCGCGCGACGCCCCACGAACCAGGCCCCGCCGAACCGACTCGGCGGGGCCTTCGCCGTACCCGCCCCGGATACGGCGGCCCCCGCACGGGGGCACCACCCCTGGAAAGGAAGCCACCTTCATGGCTGGTAACAACTCGTCCGAGATCCGCATCGCCGGGACGGGCCGCATCCTCGTGGCCCCGGCCGGCACCCCCGCGCCGACCACGTTCTCCAACGACCCGGCAGCCGACTGGGACAAGGCGGTGTGGCGGGACCTGGGCTACACGTCCACCGACGGCGTGACCTTCTCCAAGAAGGACAAGCTCGACCCGGTCGAGACGTGGCAGGCGGTCAGCCCGGCCCGCTTCATCTACGCGGACCGCGACCTGACGCTGAAGTTCGCCATGCTCCAGTTCAACGAGGACACCCTGCCGTTCTTCATGGGCGGTGACACGGTCTCGGCGGTGAACGCCACCGAGAACCCGGGCGTCTACTCCTACGACGTGCCGGACGGCCCGCAGTTCGACGAGCGCGCCCTCGGCCTGGAGTTCCACGACGGCCTCGAGGTCACCTACCGCTTCGTGATCCCGCGCGGCCAGGTCACCGCGTCGGACGACATCAAGCTGGCCCGCAAGGCCGCCGCCTCGCTGGGCGTCACCTTCACGGCGCTGTCCTCCGGCGAGACCCAGCCGCTGGCGACCTTCGTCATGAAGGACCCGTCGTACGCCAAGGCGTGACCCCGACGCTCCCGGCCTCCGGGGGCGCATCTCCACGGGGTGCCGGCGCTCCGGCCCGCCCGGCGTACCGGCGCCCCGTGACGTCCGCACCGGACGACCCGCACATGCCGCACGTTCGCACGTACCGAACCCGCCGCACCGCGACGCGCCCGACCGGGCAGCCGGTGCGGCGCCCTTCCCGAAACGGAGACCCCATGGCCACCTTCGACGTGTCCGCCGCCCGCGCCCAGCGCATGGAGGCCCTCGGCCGCTCCTGGTCGTTCACCATCGACGGCGACACCTTCGAGCTGCCGACCGAACTGACCCGCGTCACCGCCCGGGCGCTGCGCGGCCTGGACGACAACGACGTCGACGGCCTGCTCGAACTCCTGCTGGGCAAGAAGCAGTTCGCCCGCTTCGCGCAGCTCGACGTCACCATGCAGGACATCGCCGCCATCCTGGAGGCGTACGGCAAGGAGACCGGGCTCGGCCTGGGGGAAGACTGAGCCTCGTCGCGTTCGCCGATGAACACGCCGAGGCTCTCGAAGCGGACCTGCTCCGGCACTACGGGGTGGATCTGCTCGACTGGCACCGGGGGGAGCTCTCCTCCCGCCGGCTCGCGATCCTGATCAAGCACCTGCCGCGGGACAGCGCCACCATCCGCGACACCGACGGCGAGGCCGCCGAGTGGTCCGTCACCGACTACCTGCTGGCGGCGGTCGTGGACCATCTCGCGGCGGCCAACTGGATGTTCTCCGTCGTCAACGGCGACGGGGAGACCGACCCACCGGAACAGCCGGTACCGGTGCCGCGGCCGGGGGACGCGGAGGAGAGGGACGAGCGGGACGAGGAGGCCGGCGACACCACGTCGGCCGACGCCCCGCAGACAGTCCCGAGTCCTGCGGACCTGGCCCGGTTCTTCGGGTGACGCATCCCCGTCGGCCGCCCCGCGCGTCCGGGGCGGCCGACGGGGGGCGTGGCACGCGATCTCTTGTCCGCTACGTTCCGGCGACTGTCAGGGACGCGGGCTGTGCCACGTGCGAATGCGGCGGACACGATGCATGAACGCGGTCTCAGTTCAAAGGGAGAGTGCGTAGATCGCCGAGCCCAGAGAGGCCAATCCCAGACAGAACCACAAAGCGACGATTCCATACCGCCGCCTCTCTCGAGGTACGCCGAAGGAGCCGAGAGCAAAGAAGAAAAACAGGCCCGCAAGCATCATGAGGCCCACGGCGAGAAAGAAAAGCTTGACGTTCACGAACCCCCACTTTCAAGATTTTCCTCCGAACAATATCAGATGCGACTGGGCCGGAGCAAGCAGAAAACCGGTCCGTTCACTTCAGACGGGAGTAATTCATGGGGTCACGCACCACTGAAGAAGTGTACGACAAAGTAGTCGTTGTCGAAGGAAAGGTTGACGGAATAGCAGCAACCGCTCTCACGACCAAGCACTTCGACGAACAGGTAAAAACCCTCAAGACTGCCATCGAAAAGGGCCCCAAGAAGGAGGAGGAACAAACCTGGAAAGACATCGTTAAGGAGACTTCTCCGGTCAAGGAGTTCCTCGCCGTCTTCAAAGGCAGCGATCTCTTGGCCAAGGTGCTGCTGGCAGCCGCGGCCGCGACTGCCGCCGCCGGACTGCTGGCAGGTCTCCTGGTGAAGGCCAAGCAGATGACGATCGCGTACACCGGTCGGACCAGAACCATGGGCACTTTCGGCGCCGTGCGGCCACAAGACGAGATAAACCCCCGCTATTTCGGCCGCGGGCAGCAGGGGGGATGGCGCGGCTGGGGGATGCAGCCCGCCGAAACGCCGCTGGCACAGGGGGAGGGTGCGGGACAGGGCTCGGTACAGGCGCAGCGACCGAACCTCACCTCGGCCACACAGATCGACGAGGTCAAGACGGCCATGGTGAGGCTGAACGCCGAGATCGATACATATCGCGGAAAAGTACGTGGCCTTGCCACCCCCAGTGCGATGCGACAGATGGCTTCGGCGGCCAAGAAACTGGAGAACGCCGCCAAGAAGCACCAGACCATCGACACGCTGGCCACCTCGATCGGCGCTCTCAACAGAGAAATGCGCACGCTGGCCGGAACTGCGAGCTGACTCGGCAGGGCGAGTTCCGGCGAGGACCTCTCCGGCAGCCGACCATTAAACGATCGGAATCCGCATGGCACTGACCGCCACCCTCAAGAAGGCGTCGGACAATCTCCGTACCTTCAAGACCAGTCTCGATCAGGCAGGCCGCGCCGCGACCGGCCTGAGACAGAACGTACAGAGCAGCAGCAGCGGCATGACCGGGATGAAAAGCGCATCCCAGCAATCCGCGAAGGAAATGAAATCGCTTCAGCAGGCCGCCGACAAGACGGAGAGGTCCGTCACCAAGGCCGGCAAATCCGGGCAGACCGGCGGGACGGGCCTCGGCAAGTTCGAGGCGGGTGCCTCCAAGGCCGACAAGGGCATGAAGGGCCTCAACAAGTCGATGAAGGGCAACCTCATCGGCGTCCTGCTCGACCTGCTGGCCCCGCTGATCGCCAAGGTCGTGGACATGGCGACGCGCTCGAAGACGATGCAGAAGGTCCTCAGCACCGCGTTCTCCGTCATCAAGAGCGTGATCACCGCGGTGATGAAAGCCGTCGGCCCGATCATGCAGTCAGCGGGCAAGCTCATGAAGAGCGTGTGGAACGGGATCAAGACCGCCGTCTCCGTGGTCGTGAAGGCGGTTGCGACCGTCATCAAGACCTACTTCACCCTCTGGAAGACGATTATCACGACGGCCATGAACGCCGTGAAGAAGGTCATCACCACCGTCTGGAACGGCATCAAGTCCGTCATCTCCCCGGTGGTGAACTGGATCAAAAGCGTCGTCCCCGCCGCCTTCAGCGCCGTCAAGAGCAAGCTGTCCAGCGCCTGGAACGGCCTGAAGTCCATCGCGAGCAACGCCTTCGGGGCGATCACGGGCGCGGTCAGCGGCCCGATCAACGCGGTGATCGGGCTGATCAACTCCGCGATCGGCAAGCTCAACGGCATCAAAGTGTCCGTGCCCGGCTGGGTGCCGGTCGTCGGCGGGAAGTCCTTCGGCATCCACCTGCCGACCATCCCCCGCCTCGCCCAGGGCGGTATCGTCCAGCCGCGCAACGGCGGTGTACACACCATCGTCGCCGAAGCCGGTGAAGCGGAGGCGGTACTGCCGCTCTCCAAGCTCAGCAGGCTCCTGAGCCACACCACCCGGGCCGGCCAGGTGGGCAACGGTGCCGCCGCCACGGACGGTGGCTTCTACATCGAGCAGTACTACGAGGCATCGAGCAGCAGTGTCCAGGACACCGCCGGCGCGTTGCTGTTCCTGTCGAAGGCCCGAGGATGAGTGTCGGCGACCCGCTGGCCGGAATCGCGGCGCCCCTGCGCAGTTTCGCCGGCAACGTCTCCGGGGCACGCGGCGCCACACAACGCCTCACCACCTCACTCCGCCAGGTCAGCGCCGCGGTCGACCGGATCAGGGCCGGTGCCGTCTCGACGGGCAACGGCGTCAGAGCCATCACCTCCCCGGCCACAAAGGCCGCGGGCGGATTCCGCAGACTCGGCACCTCCGCCTCCACCGCCGCGACCCGCATCCGCGCCGGCGCCACCAAGGCCCGCGGCCCCGTCGCGATCCTGGGCACACTCGCCGCCGGCGCCGGGGCCTTCGGCTCCATGACCGACCTGTTCGGGAAGTACGCCCCGACCGTCACCAAGGCCATGACCGCCTTCGGTGTCGCCCTGACCGTCGGCTCCGTCGTCATGACCGGGATCAACACGGCCATGAAGGCGAACCCGCTCGGCTTCGTTCTCGGCATCGTCACCCCGCTCGTCGCCCTGCTCATCGACTACGCGATGAACTCAGCCACCGGCCAGAAGGTGATCCAGCAGGTCTTCGCATCCGCGCTGGACGTGTTCCGCTCCGTCTGGGCGTTCATGGCTCCCGTCATCAAGAGCTGGGCGAAGACCGTGTCCGAGGTGTTCGAAGGGGTGCGGCGGACCGTCGGCGCCGTCCTGAAGACGCTCGGCTCCGCTCTCAGGTCCGGCTTCGAGGGCGCGCGGAGCTCCGTCTCCTCGGCGACCCACGCCGTGACCTCGATCGTCAAGGGAGCCTGGAACGGCTTCAAGGGCGTCATCCAGCCGACGCTCACCTGGCTGACGAAGACGCTCCCTTCGGCCTTCACCCGGGTCCGCGACGCCATGTCGAAGTCCCTGCACGGCATGGGTACGTTCATGTCCACCGGCATCCAGACGATCGCCGGTGTCATCACCGGCCCCGTCAAGGGGTTGATCGCCTTCGCCAACTGGATCATCGACGGGCTCAACCACCTGAGCTTCAACTTCCTCGGCAAGAAGTTCGGCGTGCACCTGTCGAAGATCCCGCAGCTCGCCGAGGGCGGGGTCGTGCTCCCGGCCGCCGTGCCGGGAGCCTCCTCCGTACAGCCGCTCTCCCAGCTCGGCCGGTACCTCCCCGCGCGGGCCGGCGCCTCCGCCACCACCGGGCCCGCCTTCTTCGCCGGCCGCCCCGGGGTCCGCGTCTACCAGGAGCGCGAGGGCAGCAGCCCGATGACCGTCGCGGAAGACCTGCACTTCCTGTACCGCACCGCGGCCTGATCCCCGGTCCGTACGCGTCGGCGCCGCGCCCCGGCCACGCGTCCCGCACCGCCCCGCCGGGCTCCCGCATGCCCGCCCACCGCCCGGACGGCCCGGAACACCCGCACCGTCACCGACGGACGGCGCCCTTCCCGTACGCCCCGACCCGAAGCGAGGTGACGGCCCGACATGGCCGATACCGTCTCCACCCTCCCGAACCCCCTCTCCGACGACACCACCCCCGGCTCACTGATCACCCGCGACGGCCAGATCCAGTGGGGCGGGCTCCTCATGGGTGCCGGTACGCCCTACCCGGTCGACCGCACCGGGATCACCGGCTGGGAGGACCTGCCCGAACTGGATCTGGGCGACGTCCTCCGGCCGGACCAGCACGGTTCCTGGCCCGGTGACCGATGGGCGCAGCCCCGGCTGGTCGGGGCGACCGTCTGGCTCGCACCGCCGGCCGGGACCCGCCCGCTCGCCACCGCCACCGCCTTCCGCGCCGCCACCGGTCCCGGCGGCCGGGAGCGCTGGCTCGCCGTCCGGCTGCTGGGCGAGACCCTCGCCGTCCGGGCCAGGGTCAGCCGCCGCGTCGTACCGCAGGACCGCTCCTACGCCGTCCAGGGGTTCGCCAAGGTCAGCCTCCAGTGGACCGCCACCGACCCGCGCCGCTACGGCACCGTCCGCCACGAGGCCATCACCGGACTGCCGGTCAACGAGGCCGGGATGGCCTGGGACGACGACGCCGGATCCGGTCTGGTGTGGCCCCTGAGCTGGGGGGCGAACGGCACCGCCGGCTCGATCACGGCGGTCAACGAGGGGGGCGCGGCGGTCTGTCCCGTCGTGGAGTTCCGCGGCCCCGTGCAGCGCCCCTCGCTGACGCGGCTCTCCGACGGCCGCCAGATCCGGTACAACCTGGCGCTGGGCGCCGGGGACATCCTCACGGTCGACACCGAGGCCGGAACGGTCCTGCTCAACGGCACCGCGTCCCGCATCTACACCGCCACCCCGGACTCCTCGCCCGAGCAGCTGTTCCAGCTGGAGCCGGGGACCACCGACCTGGCCTTCCGCTCGGACGACGTCACCGCGTCCCCGGACGCCTCGGTGACCGTCCGCTGGCGCGACGGGCACTGGTGACCGGCCCCGCTCCCCGTACCGCAGTTCCCCACCACCGCAGCACCTCGCCGATCCCTCCAGGAGGACCTCATGCCCGTGCGCAGCGCATGGCTCGTCAACCGCACCGACGCCGAGTCCGGCCAGTCCCGCGCCGACACCCGGCTCGCCCCGACCGGCACCATGACCCCGACGAGCGGGCTCGCCAGCCGCAGCGGCATCATCCCGGGCTCGCCCGACGGCAAGTCCCTGATGTCCGCGTTCTACGTCTTCAGCTCCACCTCCGGCATGACCGCCACGGTCGCCCCCGGCCGTGCCGTCGTCCAGGGCGGCGAGGCGGCGGGCGCCTACCCGGTCGTCCTCACCGACTACACCACGGTGGTCTTCGCCGACGGCGACGCCAACAACCCGCGCATCGACCTGGTCGTCCTGCGAATCTACGACGCCCAGGTCGACAAGTCGGGCCGTACCGAGGCCGTCCTGGAGATCGTCCAGGGCGCGCCCGAAGGCAACCCGCAGGTCCCGCAGGTCCCGCCGGCCTCCTTGCCGCTGGCGACCGTGCGGGTCCCGGCGGGCGCCTCGGTCGGCACGGGCGGCATCGCCTGGGCGTCCGCCGTCGCCAACCTGCGTACCAGCACCGTCGCGGCCGGCGGCATCCTGCCGCTCTACGGGAACACCAACGAGAGCGGCGCCTACCCGGGCCAGTACCGCGACATCGGCACCCAGCTCCAGCGCTGGGACGGCGGCAACTGGGCCGGCTACCCCAGCCAGATCGGCGGCATCGCTCCGACGGGCCAGCTCGCCACCGGCGGGTACGTGGGCCAGTACCGCGACAACGACGGCCGCCTGGAGCGGTGGAGCGGCACCACGTGGGTGCTCGCGATGCCGAGCCCGGAGTTCTCGTACAACAACGACGGCGGCTACTGCAAGACCACCACCTGGTCGGAGGCGCTGACCGGTACCAACGGGCCGACGATCACCACCACCTTCACCGCTCCGGTGTCCGGCAAGGTCCTCGTCCACCTCGGTTTCCAGGGGCAGCCGTCGGTGGACGGCGGCTGGGGCCGGATGTCCGCCAACATCCGCAAGGACGGCGTCCTGGTCACCGGTCTCGGCGCCGACGAGGTCCGCTCGGCCATCGACACCGGCCGGGGCAACCAGTCCGTGAGCACCGTGTTCCCGGTCACCGGCCTCCAGGCCGGCGCCCAGTACACCGCCGTCTCCGCCTACTCCTCCAGTGCCACGACCAACAACCACTGGTTCGACAACCGGTTCGTCCGCGTCGACCCGATGCTCTGAGGAGGCCCGCGTGACGAGTTCGCCCCGTACGGCGTACACCCCGCTCACCCCCGTCTACCGGGCGGTCTTCTGCGACCTGCGCACCGATCAGGTGGTGGACGTGCTGCCGCTGACGGAGACCAAGTTCGACGACTACATCGGCAAGCCGGGATCGCTGTCGGCGACGGTCCCACTGCCGGACGCCGCCCTGGCCCGCCGGGCCAGGGCGGCGCTGGTACCCGGCCGCACCGCGGTGTGGCTGGAGCGCGACGGCGACATCTGGTGGGGCGGGGTCCTCTGGACCTGCACCCCGTCCAGCGACGAACGCGGGCGTCTCCAGGCGCAGTTCCAGGCCGGCACCTTCGACTCCTACCTCGACCACCGCATCCTGGCGCGGGACATCTCCTACACGGCGCTCGACCAGTTCGAGATCGCGCGGCTGCTCGTCGCGCACGCCCAGGAACAGCCCGGCGGCGACATCGGCATCCAGCTCGGCAACGAGATGTCCGGCATCGCGCGGGACTGCGCCTTCCCCTACTCCTCCCTGACCCGGGTCAGGGAGGTGCTGGACCAGCTGTCCAAGCTGGCCGACGGGTTCGAGTGGCGGGTGCACTGCTACCGGGACGCGGAGGGCCGGCGTGCCAAGCGGCTCCAGCTCGGGCATCCGCTGATCACCGCCGGCGCCTCCGACATCGTCCTGGACCACCCCGGCCAGGTCCTCACCTACAGCCTGCCGTCCGACTCGACCGTGCAGGCCGACGTGTGGGTGGCGCGCGGCGACTCACCCAACAGCGACCAGGCGCAGGAGTCCCAGCCCCTCACCGTCTCCGTCGAGTCGCCCGAGGACCTCGCGGCGGGCTGGCCCCGGCTGGAGTCCACCTCGGACCACAGCGGGGTCACCGACGAGACGACACTGCGGTCCCTGGCCGGCGCCGAACTGGCCCGCCAGCGCCTGCCGGAGGTGATCCCGGAGATCACCGTACGGCTGGACGGCCGCATCACCCCGGCGTTGCTCGGTGCCCGCATCCGGCTGCGGCTGCGGGACCTGTGGCACCAGGAGCCGCAGGACGAGCAGTACCGGGTCGTCGGCATCGCGGTGGAACCGCCCCAGCGCACCAAGGCCGAGACGGCAACCCTCTACCTGGAAGGGGTGTAGGACATGGCCACCGTCCCCACCGATCTCCTGGACCGTGTCCGGGAGATGGAACGGCGCATCCGCGGGCTGATGGCGAGTGCCAACAGCGGTCCCGCGATGAACCAGGTCGGCAGCGGTGACATCGTCGTCGGCGACCGGGGCCGCATCCGCGCCAGGACCTCGCTCGGCGAGGACCTGCTGCTGGTCGGCCGGGTCCAGCCGGACCGCGACACCGAGTCCAAGGCGTATCAACAGGGCCTGGAACTGCGGCGCGACGACGGGTCGCTGGCGCTCTCCCTGATCACCGCCGACCCGGTGAACGCTCCGGTGCAGGCGTTGCGCGTCCTCGACCACCGGGGCGACACCGTCCTGGCGACCGACGCGGCCCACGGGGGGCTGGCCCGCCCCTACCTGCCCTTCCCGACCCCGGCCCCGGTGCGCAGAACGGGCTGGGAGTCCACCGGCTCGACCGACTGGACCACGCTCTACGCCGGCCCCGGCTTCGCCCAGCACCCCAAGGTGTACTGCGCGCTGGCCGTCTCAGGGACCGTGGGGGCAGCCGTACGGCTCCTCGTCGACGGCACCCCGGTCGGCGCGGAGCAGACCCTGACCGGCACCGCCGGACAGACCGCCGACCTCACCGTGACCCTGGTCGAGGACCTCCCGGCATCCTTCGGCGACACGGTGACCTTCGAGATCCAGGCCAGGGTCGCGGCCGCGGGCGACACCGTCGCCTGCCTGCCGCGCGGCCTGTACGGCGTCCAGTCCTGACCCGCGGGAGGCGGGAGCCGGCCCACCGGCCACCGCACGGAACTCCCGTGCCGCTCCCGCCTCCCCGTACCGGCCCCCGCCGGTGCCGCGCCACACCTCCCCGTCCCGCACGCCCGCTTCCGGGACACCCGCGCCCATCACACCTGCTTCCCAGACACCGGAGTTCCCGTGCTGCCTGAATCCATCCCGACCGTCCGGCTCACCGCCCAGTACCTCTCCCTCGACGGCCGCCCGCACAGCGGGAACGTCGAGTTCCGGCCGCCGGCGCTGCTCACCCACTCCGAGGCCGACCTCTTCGTCGGCGGCCCCGTCGTCGCCTCCCTCGACTCCGAGGGCCGGATCGACGTCACGCTCCCGGCCACCGACGCCGAGGGCTGGAACCCGTACGGCTGGACGTACGCCGTCACCGAGCGGATCGCCGGGGTCGGCCGCAACCGCACCTACCGCATCGCCCTGCCGGCCGCCGTGGCGGAGATCGACCTCGCCGACATCGCCCCCGCCGACCCGGCCGGAGCCCAGTACGTGACCGTCCCGGGTCCCCCCGGGCCGCAGGGCGAACCGGGGCCGCAGGGCCCGGCGGGCCCGGTGCGCTCGGTCAACGGCCACACCGAGACCGACATCGTCCTGGCCGCCGCCGACATCGGCGCCGTGGCCACGTCCGCCGCCGGCCGGGCCGGCGGGGTCGCCCAGCTCGACGCCGTGGGCAAGGTGCCGCTCGCCCAACTGCCGGACGGCACCGGCCAGGGCGTCACCTCCCTCAACGGGAAGACCGGGGCGGTCACGCTCGCGGCGGCCGACCTGGGGGCCCTCACCCCTGCCGCCGCCGACACCCGGTACCTGGCCATCGGCGCCGCGCCGGTCACGTCCGTCAACGGGCAGACCGGCGCCATCACCCTGACCTCGAACGATCTCGGTGCGGTCCCCGCCGACCAGGCCGTCCTGCTCACCGGCGCCCAGACCATCGAGGGCGCCAAGACCTTCTCGACCGTTCCGGCCGTCTCCGCGGACCCGGCCACCGCCAACCAGCTGGTCCGCCGCTCCTACGTGGACGCCGTGGCCTCCTCCGGTACCTGGACCCCCGCCTCGGTCGGGTTCAAGGCGTGGGCGTTCGACCCGGCGGCGTCGTCCGTGACCAGCCCGCAGTACTGCATCAACGGCACCGTGTACCTCATCGGCGTACCGCTCACCACCGCGGCGACCGTCACCAACGTCGTCTTCTACGTGCCCGGTTTCGCCGGCACCGGGCTCGCCTCCACCTCCTACGCCGGTCTCTACACCAGCGCCGGTGCCCGCGTCGGGGTCACCGGCACACTCGACAAGCTGATCACCAAGACCGAGGGCACCACCTTCGTCCTGAAACTGACCACGGCGTACGCCGCGGCGGCGGGCAACTACTGGGTGGCGCTGCTGATCAACGGCCCCGACCCGAAGACGAACGGTCCCGCCTTCATGGTGGGCGCCAGCGTCGGCAACTACCCGGGCGGCAGCGCCCGGATGCCGGGCGCCTTCGTCCGGCACGCCCGGCTCGCCGCCACCGGCCTGACCTCGCTGCCCACCTCGTTCACGCCGTCGACCATCGTCGCGGACGCCAACGCCATCTGGGCCGCCGTCTCCTGACCGGCCCCCCACCCCTCCAGCCGGCCGGTGCGTGTCCCCGCGCACCGGCCGGCTCTCCGCCCTGTCCCGGAACAACCCCGAACAAGGAGCACCCATGGCAACCCCGCTCACAGCCGACACCCTCGTCGCCGCCCTGACCGCCGAAGGCGTCCACGTCGTCGAGTACGGCGACTGGCGCACCCACAACCGCAACACCCAGGGCGCCTGGGGCCCGGTCAACGGCGTGGTCGTCCACCACACCGTCACCTCCGGGACCGACGCGTCCGTCGCTCTCTGCTACGACGGCTACGCCGAACTGCCGGGCCCGCTCTGCCACGGCGTCATCGCCAAGGACGGCACCGTCCACCTCGTCGGCAACGGCCGTGCCAACCACGCCGGTCTCGGCGACGACGACGTGCTGGCCGCCGTCGTCAATGAGAGCGCACTGCCTGCCCCGGACGAGAACAACACCGACGGGAACGCCCGTTTCTACGGCTTCGAGTGCGTCAACCTCGGAGACGGCTCCGACCCGTGGCCCGAGATCCAGCTGGAGGCCGTGGCCCGGGTGTCGGCCGCGATCTGCCGGGCGCACGGATGGAACGCCGCCTCGGTCATCGGCCACCTGGAGTGGACCAATACGAAGATCGACCCCAAGGGCTTCAGCATGGCGTCCATGCGCTCACGGGTGGCCGCCCTGCTGGCCGCGGCCCCGGGCGGAAGCGCCGTGCGCTACCAGCCGTTCCCGGGCACCGCGTTCTTCACGTCGGCGCCCCGCTCCACCATCGTCTCCGCGATGGGCGGACGCCTCGTCGCCGAGGGCTGCTCCGCGTACACCGACGGCCCCGGCCCGCAGTGGAGCGAGGCCGACCGCGCCTCGTACGCCCTGTGGCAGCGGAAGCTCGGCTACACCGGCGCGGACGCCGACGGCTGGCCGGGCGCCGGCTCCTGGGCCGCGCTGAAGGTCCCGTACACCGCCTGACCCCGACCGGAGCCGCCCGATCCCTCACCGGAGGACCTCATGGCCACACCTCTCACCGCCGGCCAGTTGCTCGCCGCGTTGCACGCCGAAGGCGTCGACGTCGTCGAGTACGGGAGCTGGCGCACCCACAACCGCAACCACGTGGGCGCCTGGGGCCCGCTGAACGGCGTGATGATCCACCACACCGTCAGCAGCGGCACCGACGCCTCCGTCGCGCTCTGCTACAACGGCCACTCCGCACTGCCGGGCCCGCTCTGCCACGGCGTCATCGACAAGGCCGGCACCGTCCACCTGGTCGGCAACGGCCGGGCCAACCACGCCGGCGGCGGCGATCCCGCCGTGCTCGACCGGGTGATCGCCGAGGACTACGGCGACCGGCCGCCCGCCCCGCACGAACACGAGGGCAGCGCGGGCTCCGTCGACGGCAACGCCCGCTTCTACGGGTTCGAGTGCGTCAACCTGGGCGACGGCGAGGACCCCTGGCCGACCGCCCAGCTCGACGCGATCGAACGCGTCTCCGCGGCCATCTGCCGGGCCCACGGCTGGACCGCGCGCAGTGTCATCGGCCACCTGGAGTGGTCCGACCGGAAGGTCGACCCCCGCGGCTTCACCATGCCGTCCCTGCGGGACCGCATCGCCACCCGGCTCGCCGGCCCGGCGAGCGGTCCCTCCGCGGAGAAGCCGTCCGGCGGGAGTACCGCCCCCCGCTACCAGCCGTTCCCCGGGGCCTCCTTCTTCACCGGACGCACCAGCTCCCCCGTGATCACCGCCATGGGCCGCAGGCTCGTCGCCGAGAGCTGCTCGTCCTACGCCGTCGGGCCGGGCCCCCGCTGGACCGAGGCGGACGCCCGGTCGTACGCCGCCTGGCAGCGCAAGCTCGGCTTCCGGGGTGGCGACGCCGACGGCGTGCCGGGGCGGGCGTCCTGGAACGCCCTCAAGGTCCCGTACACGAAGTGAGGAGTCCGCAGCCATGTCCGACGCCGCCCGCCGTACCGCCCGCACCGTGGTCCAGACCGCCCTCGCCCTTGCCGTGCTTCTGCCCGCGCTTGTCGACGCGTCCGGGCTCCCGGCGACCCTGCCCCGGGTCGCCGGGGCCCTGGCCGTCGCGGGGGCGGTGACCCGCCTCATGGCCGTACCCGGGCTGCAGGCCCTTCTCCCGGGGTGGCTCCGCAGCGAACCGCCCGGGACCGACACCGCCGGAGCCGCCCATGACCGAGACTGACCCGAACAACGCCGTCGCCGTGGCCCTGGAGCTGGAACGCCTGCGCGGCAGCCTGGAGGCCGGCTTCGCCCGGGCCGACGGCCAGCTGGCGCTGCTGGTGCAGCGCAGCGACCAGACCGACAAACAGCTGGCGGACCACGAGGCCCGCCTCGACACGCTGGAACGCTCCCGCTGGCCGCTGGCGAGCATCGGCGCGCTCACCGCGACCGCCGCCCTCGTCCTCGCCGTATGGGAGACCATGCGCTGACCGCACCGGGGCGGCCCGCCAGCGGGCCGCCCCGGGCAGTTCCGGCCTCGGTCGCAGGCCGCCCTCCCGGTGGCGGCCTGCGGTGACTTCCTCGCGGTGGACACCGACACGCAGAAGGGCGCCCACCCCGTACACGGTACTCGCCGGGGTGGGCGCCCTTCTCACTCACTGCTACTGGTTGTACGGACCGTAGTCGTAGTCCTCCAGCGGAACGGCCTGGCCGGAGCCCGTGCCGAACGGCGAGTAGTCGATGTCGTCGTAGCCGACGGCCGAGTACATCGCGGCCTTGGCCTCCTCGGTCGGCTCCACCCGGATGTTGCGGTAGCGGGACAGACCCGTACCGGCCGGGATGAGCTTACCGATGATGACGTTCTCCTTGAGGCCGATGAGCGAGTCGGACTTGGCGTTGATCGCCGCGTCCGTCAGCACTCGGGTCGTCTCCTGGAAGGAGGCGGCCGACAGCCAGGATTCCGTCGCCAGCGAGGCCTTGGTGATACCCATCAGCTGCGGACGGCCGGAGGCGGGGTGACCGCCCTCGGTGACCACACGACGGTTCTCGGTCTCGAACTTCGACCGCTCGACCAGCTCGCCCGGCAGCAGCTCCGCGTCGCCGGACTCGATGATCGTCACACGGCGCAGCATCTGCCGGATGATGATCTCGATGTGCTTGTCGTGGATCGACACACCCTGCGAGTTGTAGACCTTCTGGACCTCGCCGACCAGGTGGACCTGGACCGCGCGCTGACCGAGGATCCGCAGCACGTCGTGCGGGTTGGTGGCACCGACGGTGAGCTTCTGGCCCACCTCGACCGGGTCGCCCTCGCCGACCAGGAGACGGGCACGCTTGGAGATCGGGAACGCCGTCTCCTCGCTGCCGTCGTCCGGGGTGACGACGAGCTTCTTGGTCTTCTCGGTCTCCTCGATACGGACGCGGCCCGCCGCCTCCGAGATCGGGGCGACACCCTTGGGCGTACGCGCCTCGAAGAGCTCGACGACACGCGGCAGACCCTGCGTGATGTCGTCACCGGCCACACCACCGGTGTGGAAGGTACGCATCGTCAGCTGGGTACCGGGCTCACCGATGGACTGGGCGGCGATGATGCCGACCGCCTCACCGATGTCGACCAGCTTGCCGGTGGCGAGCGAGCGTCCGTAGCAGAAGGCACAGGTGCCGACCGCGGACTCACAGGTCAGGACCGAGCGGGTCTTGACCTCCTCGACGCCGGCGCCCACCAGGGCGTCGATCAGGACGTCACCGAGGTCGACGTTGGCAGGCGCGATGACCTTGCCGTCGACGACGACGTCCTCGGCGAGCATGCGGGCGTAGACCGAGGTCTCGACGTCGTCCGTCTTGCGCAGGACTCCGTCGGCGCCCTTGACGGCGATCTTCAGCTTGAGGCCGCGGTCGGTGCCGCAGTCCTCCTCGCGGATGATCACGTCCTGCGAGACGTCCACCAGACGACGGGTCAGGTAACCCGAGTCGGCGGTACGCAGGGCGGTGTCCGCCAGACCCTTACGGGCACCGTGCGTGGAGATGAAGTACTCCAGAACGGTGAGGCCCTCACGGAAGGACGCCTTGATCGGACGCGGGATGGTCTCGTTCTTCGCGTTCGACACCAGACCACGCATACCCGCGATCTGACGCATCTGCATCATGTTTCCTCGGGCACCCGAGTCGACCATCATGAAGATGGGGTTCGTCTTCGGGAAGTTCGCGTTCATCGCCTCGGCGACTTCGTTGGTCGCCTTGGTCCAGATCGCGATGAGCTCCTGCGTGCGCTCGTCCTTGGTGATCAGACCGCGCTCGTACTGCTTCTGGACCTTCTCGTCCTGCTCCTCGTAACCCTTGACGATGGCCTTCTTGGCCTCGGGCACGACGACGTCGGAGATGGCCACGGTCACACCGGAGCGGGTCGCCCAGTGGAAACCGGCCGCCTTCAGGTTGTCGAGCGTCGCCGCCACGATCACCTTGGGGTAGCGCTCGGCCAGGTCGTTGACGATCTCGGAGAGCTGCTTCTTGCCCACCGAGTAGTCGACGAACGGGTAGTCCTCGGGCAGCAGCTCGTTGAAGAGCGCGCGGCCCAGGCTCGTACGCAGCCGGAAGGTGTCACCCGGCTGGTACTCGGGCTCGCCCTCCTCGGCGACCGGCGGCACCCAGCCACGCGGCGGGATGGTGCCCACCGGGAAGCGGATGTCGACCTTCGCCTGGAGCGACAGCTCGCGGGCGTCGAAGGCCATGATCGCCTCGGCCGTGGAGCCGAAGGAGCGGTCCGTGCCCTTGACGTTGCGGCCCTCTTCGTCCGTGGTGAGGAAGAAGAGGCCCAGCACCATGTCCTGCGTCGGCATGGTGACGGGACGCCCGTCGGCCGGCTTCAGGATGTTGTTCGAGGACAGCATCAGGATGCGGGCCTCGGCCTGCGCCTCCGCGGAGAGCGGCAGGTGCACGGCCATCTGGTCACCGTCGAAGTCCGCGTTGAACGCGGTGCAGACGAGCGGGTGGATCTGGATGGCCTTGCCCTCGACCAGCTGCGGCTCGAAGGCCTGGATGCCCAGGCGGTGCAGGGTGGGTGCACGGTTCAGCAGCACCGGGTGCTCGGCGATGACCTCTTCGAGGACGTCGTACACGACGGTGCGGCCACGCTCGACCATGCGCTTGGCCGACTTGATGTTCTGCGCGTGGTTCAGGTCCACCAGGCGCTTCATCACGAACGGCTTGAACAGCTCCAGCGCCATCGCCTTCGGCAGACCGCACTGGTGCAGCTTGAGCTGCGGACCGACGACGATCACGGAACGCGCGGAGTAGTCCACGCGCTTGCCGAGGAGGTTCTGACGGAAACGACCCTGCTTGCCCTTCAGCATGTCGCTGAGGGACTTCAGGGGACGGTTACCGGGACCGGTGACCGGGCGACCGCGGCGGCCGTTGTCGAACAGCGCGTCGACGGCCTCCTGCAGCATCCGCTTCTCGTTGTTCACGATGATCTCGGGGGCACCGAGGTCGAGGAGACGCTTGAGGCGGTTGTTGCGGTTGATCACACGGCGGTACAGGTCGTTCAGGTCGGAGGTCGCGAAGCGGCCACCGTCCAGCTGCACCATCGGACGCAGGTCCGGCGGGATGACCGGCACGCAGTCGAGCACCATGCCCTTGGGCTTGTTGCTGGTCTGCAGGAACGCGGAGACGACCTTGAGGCGCTTGAGCGCACGGGTCTTCTTCTGGCCCTTGCCGGTACGGATGATCTCGCGGAGGCGCTCGGCCTCCTCGTCGAGGTCGAAGGACTCCAGGCGCTTCTGCAGCGCGGCGGCGCCCATGCAGCCGTCGAAGTACGTGCCGAAGCGGTCACGCAGCTCGCGGTAGAGCAGCTCGTCGCCCTCGAGGTCCTGGACCTTGAGGTTCTTGAACCGGCTCCACACCTCGTCGAGACGGTCGATCTCGCGCTGCGCACGGTCGCGCAGCTGCTTCATCTCGCGCTCGGCACCTTCGCGCACCTTGCGGCGCACGTCGGCCTTGGCACCCTCGGCCTCGAGCTCGGCCAGGTCGGTCTCGAGCTTCTTGGCGCGGTTCTCGAGGTCCGAGTCGCGGCGGTTCTCGACCTGCTGACGCTCGACGGAGACGTGCGCCTCCAGCGACGGCAGGTCGCGCGTGCGGCGCTCCTCGTCGACGAACGTGATCATGTACGCGGCGAAGTAGATGACCTTCTCGAGGTCCTTCGGCGCGAGGTCCAGCAGGTAGCCCAGACGCGACGGGACGCCCTTGAAGTACCAGATGTGGGTGACGGGAGCGGCAAGCTCGATGTGGCCCATGCGCTCACGGCGCACCTTGGCGCGCGTGACCTCCACGCCACAGCGCTCACAGATGATGCCCTTGAAGCGGACACGCTTGTACTTGCCGCAGTAGCACTCCCAGTCCCGGGTCGGACCGAAGATCTTCTCGCAGAAGAGTCCGTCCTTCTCGGGCTTGAGCGTGCGGTAGTTGATGGTCTCCGGCTTCTTCACTTCGCCGTGGGACCAGGTCCGGATGTCGTCCGCGGTGGCAAGGCCGATCCGCAGCTCGTCGAAGAAGTTGACGTCGAGCACTTGTCGTCAATCCCTCTTTCGGGGGTTCGAGCCCCCTCGCGTCACGCGAGAAATCGGGGCACTTCAGCAATGGTCTGAACGGGTCCGGGGAGAGCCGGCCGGATCACGGGGATCCGGCCGGCCAACCCGTCAGACCTCTTCGACGCTGCTCGGCTCGCGCCGGGACAGGTCGATACCGAGCTCCTCCGCCGCGCGGAAGACGTCCTCGTCCGTGTCGCGCATCTCGATGGACATGCCGTCCGAGGACAGCACCTCCACGTTGAGGCAGAGCGACTGCATCTCCTTGATGAGCACCTTGAAGGACTCGGGGATGCCGGGCTCGGGGATGTTCTCGCCCTTGACGATCGCCTCGTAGACCTTCACGCGGCCGGTGACGTCGTCGGACTTGATCGTCAGCAGTTCCTGGAGGGCGTATGCGGCGCCGTAAGCCTCAAGGGCCCACACCTCCATCTCACCGAATCGCTGCCCACCGAACTGCGCCTTACCACCCAGCGGCTGCTGCGTGATCATGGAGTACGGGCCGGTCGAACGTGCGTGGAGCTTGTCGTCGACCAGGTGGTGCAGCTTGAGGATGTACATGTACCCGACCGAGACCGGGTCCGGGAACGGCTCGCCGGAGCGGCCGTCGAACAGGTTGGCCTTGCCCGAGGGCTGGACCAGCCGGTCGCCGTCGCGGTTCGGGATCGTGGCCTGGAAGAGGCCGGTGATCTCGTCCTCGCGGGCGCCGTCGAAGACGGGCGTGGCGACGTTGGTGCCGGGGGCGACCTTGTCGGCGCCGATGGCCTGCAGGCGCTGGGCCCACTCGTCACCGAGACCGGAGACGTCCCATCCGCGGCTGGCGAGCCAGCCGAGGTGGATCTCCAGGACCTGTCCCGGGTTCATTCGGGACGGGACACCCAGCGGGTTCAGGATGATGTCGACCGGGGTGCCGTCCTCCAGGAACGGCATGTCCTCGATCGGCAGGATCTTGGAGATGACGCCCTTGTTGCCGTGACGGCCGGCGAGCTTGTCACCATCGGTGATCTTGCGCTTCTGCGCGACGTAGACGCGGACCAGCTGGTTCACGCCCGGCGGCAGCTCGTCGCCCTCCTCGCGGTCGAAGACGCGGACGCCGATGACCTTGCCGATCTCGCCGTGCGGGACCTTCAGCGAGGTGTCGCGCACCTCGCGCGCCTTCTCACCGAAGATTGCGCGGAGCAGACGCTCCTCCGGGGTCAGCTCGGTCTCGCCCTTGGGCGTGACCTTGCCGACGAGGATGTCACCGGCGACGACCTCGGCACCGATGCGGATGATGCCGCGCTCGTCGAGGTCGGCGAGGACCTCTTCGGAGACGTTCGGGATGTCCCGGGTGATCTCCTCCGGGCCGAGCTTGGTGTCACGGGCGTCGACCTCGTGCTCCTCGATGTGGATCGAGGAGAGGACGTCGTCCTGCACGAGGCGCTGCGACAGGATGATCGCGTCCTCGTAGTTGTGACCCTCCCACGGCATGAACGCCACGAGCAGGTTCTTGCCGAGGGCCATCTCGCCGTCCTCGGTGGCCGGACCGTCGGCGAGCACCTGGCTCTCGACGACCCGGTCGCCCTCGGAGACGACGACCTTCTGGTTGACCGAGGTGCCCTGGTTGGACCGCATGAACTTGGCGATGCGGTACGTGGTGTACGTGCCGTCGTCGTTCGTGACGGTGATGTAGTCCGCGGAGACCTCCTGGACCACACCCGACTTCTCGGCCTTGAGCACGTCACCGGCGTCGGTGGCACAGCGGTACTCCATGCCGGTACCGACCAGCGGCGCCTCGCTCTTGATGAGCGGGACGGCCTGACGCATCATGTTCGCGCCCATGAGGGCACGGTTGGCGTCGTCGTGCTCGAGGAACGGGATCATCGCGGTGGCGACCGACACCATCTGGCGCGGCGAGACGTCCATGTAGTCGACGTCGTCGCCGGGGATGTAGTCGATCTCGCCGCCACGACGGCGGACCAGGACGCGGGCCTCGGTGAAGCGCATGTCCTCGGAGAGCGTCGCGTTCGCCTGGGCGATCACGAAGCGGTCCTCTTCGTCGGCCGTGAGGTAGTCGACGTCGTCGGTGACGACGCCCTCGACGACCTTGCGGTACGGCGTCTCGATGAAGCCGAACGGGTTGATGCGCCCGTAGGAGGCGAGCGAGCCGATCAGACCGATGTTCGGGCCTTCGGGCGTCTCGATCGGGCACATGCGGCCGTAGTGCGACGGGTGCACGTCGCGGACCTCGAAGCCGGCCCGCTCACGGGAGAGACCACCCGGGCCGAGGGCGTTGAGACGACGCTTGTGCGTCAGGCCCGACAGCGGGTTGTTCTGGTCCATGAACTGGGACAGCTGGCTGGTGCCGAAGAACTCCTTGATGGAGGCGACGACCGGCCGGATGTTGATCAGGGTCTGCGGCGTGATCGCCTCGACGTCCTGGGTGGTCATGCGCTCGCGCACGACACGCTCCATACGGGCGAGACCCGTACGGACCTGGTTCTGGATCAGCTCACCGACGTTACGGATACGGCGGTTGCCGAAGTGGTCGATGTCGTCGGTCTCGACCATGATCGAGCGGCCGGACTCGCCGACCGTCTCGGTCACACCGGCGTGCAGCTTCACCAGGTACTTGATGGTGGCGATGATGTCGTCGCTGGTGAGGACACCCGCGTCGAGCGGCTCGTCGGCGCCGAGCTTCTTGTTCACCTTGTAGCGGCCGACCTTCGCGAGGTCGTAGCGCTTCGGGTTGAAGTAGAGGTTCTCGAGCAGCGTCTGAGCGGCCTCACGCGTGGGCGGCTCGCCCGGGCGCAGCTTGCGGTAGATGTCGAGCAGCGCGTCGTCCTGCCCCTGGGTGTGGTCCTTCTCCAGGGTGGCGCGCATGGACTCGTACTCGCCGAACTCCTCGAGGATCTGCTCGGTGGTCCAGCCGAGAGCCTTCAGGAGGACGGTGACGGACTGCTTGCGCTTGCGGTCGATGCGGACACCGACCATGTCGCGCTTGTCGATCTCCATCTCCAGCCAGGCACCCCGGGACGGGATGATCTTGGCGGAGAAGATGTCCTTGTCGGACGTCTTGTCGATGGAGGAGTCGAAGTAGACGCCCGGCGAGCGGACGAGCTGCGACACGACGACACGCTCGGTGCCGTTGATGACGAAGGTGCCCTTGTTGGTCATGAGCGGGAAGTCGCCCATGAAGACCGTCTGGGACTTGATCTCGCCGGTCTCGTTGTTGGTGAACTCGGCGGTGACGAAGAGCGGGGCGGCGAAGGTGAAGTCGCGCTCCTTGCACTCGTCGATCGAGTTCTTCGGGGGCTCGAAGCGGTGGTCGCGGAACGTGAGCGACATCGACCCGGAGAAGTCCTCGATCGGGGAGATCTCTTCGAAGATTTCCTCGAGGCCCGACTTGGTGGGGACGTCTTGTCCGCTGTCCAGAGCAGCCTCGACGCGAGCCTTCCAGGCGGCATTGCCGAGGAGCCAGTCAAAGCTCTCGGTCTGCAGCGCGAGGAGGTTCGGAACCTCGAGGGGCTCCTTGATCTTTGCAAAAGAGATGCGCAGCGGGGCGGTGCTGGCACCGTTGTTCGTATTCGAGGTCGAGGCGTTGCGCGAGGCGGCCAAGAGGGGGTCCTTCCGAGGGCTCGGACTCACTACGCGCGTACCGGCCCCAAGCCGCACACAGAGACAGAGATCCCAAGGTCAGGGACTGATCGGTCATCGGCGTCAGGCGTGGGCATGCCCCTGGTGACGGGCAGGAGGCAGCTAACAGGCAGCGCAAAGGGTCAGTGTAGCCAAACGCCACACTGATGTCCAGTCGCGGTTCTCAGAGACCCACGTTGTTCTCAACAGCTGTTCTCAACACCCATGAATAGCCCTCGCGCGGTGTGCGCTCTTCTTTACTGCCCTCTTCGCTCTCGATCCATGCCTCGGATGCGGATCGGGATGACGACGCGTCCTGAGAATTGCGCGCCGCGTGCGGTTCGTCAAGGCCTCCAGGCCACGGACGCACAGCCGACGATCTTCACCCTGCGCCCGGAGGACCCCGGTTGACGCCTGGAGAAGCGCACGGCGAAAGATCACCCTACTCGTCGCGGCCGGAAGATCAAGGCAGCCTCCGCACGCACGCCGAAGGGCGACCACCCGGATGGGTGATCGCCCTTGGCGATGTGACATCTCCGCCTCGCGGCAGAGACGGTCCTGAGGAGTCAGAGGACTCGCAGGGTCACTTGACCTCGACGGAGGCGCCGGCGCCCTTGAGGGACTCGGCAGCCTTCTCGGCGGCCTCCTTGGCGACCTTCTCGAGGACGGGCTTCGGGGCGCCGTCCACGAGGTCCTTGGCCTCCTTGAGGCCCAGCGAGGTCAGCTCACGCACGACCTTGATGACCTGGATCTTCTTCTCGCCGGCGCCGGTGAGGATGACGTCGAACTCGTCCTTCTCCTCAGCGACCTCGGCGGCCGGGCCGGCGCCGGCGGGGCCGGCAACGGCGACCGCGGCGGCGGCGGTGACGTCGAACTTCTCCTCGAACGCCTTAACGAACTCGGAGAGCTCGATGAGGGTCATCTCTTCGAACTGCGCGAGCAGGTCGTCCTGGGACAGCTTCGCCATGACAGGCGTCCTTCCACTATTCGGCAGGTGCCGGATGTATATGTCGGCGGGCGTACGTGGAGCCCGCTGGACCGCTGAGCGAAATTACTCGGCGGCCTCGGCGGGAGCCGGAGTACCGGCACCGCCCTGCTCTTCCCTCTTGGCACGAAGCGCTTCCGCGGTGCGGACGAACTTCGACGGCAGAGCCTGGAAGAGCTGCGCAGCCTGAGTCTGCTTGCCCTTCATGGCCCCGGCCAGCTTGGAGAGCAGAACCTCGCGGGACTCGAGGTCCGCAAGCTTCTTGATCTCATCGGCGGACAGCGCCTTACCGTCAAGGACACCGCCCTTGATGATGAGGTTGGGGTTCTCCTTGGCGAAGTCACGAAGACCCTTCGCCGACTCCACCGGGTCACCGGTGACGAAGGCAACCGCCGTCGGACCCGAGAACAGGTCGTCCAGCGCGTCGATCCCGGCCTCGTTGGCCGCAATCTTGGTCAGCGTGTTCTTCACCACGGCGTACTGGGCGTTCTCACCGAGCGAACGGCGCAGCTGCTTGAGCTGTGCCACGGTGAGACCCCGGTACTCGGTCAGCACGGCGGCGTTCGAGCTGCGGAACTGGTCCGTCAGCTCGGCTACCGCGGCAGCCTTGTCGGGCCTTGCCATGAGCGTCGGCCTCCTTCCGGGTGATGAGGACCGCTCAGAAGGGGCCGGTAAAGACGAAACGCCCCGGCGCAGGCGCCAGGGCGTAGCTCGACCGGACAGAGTCCGGGAGCTTTCCACAGTCACCTGCGCAGGTCGCCCGTTCTCGACGGATCCTTCGGTCACCGGCCTCTTGCGAGGGCACGGCAACGACCAGCGGTCTTTGGCTTCCTGTGGAGCGTACGCGACCGGGGCCACGCGGAGCAAATCCGTCCAGGTTCGACCGGTGCGGGAGGTTTACGGCGGGGCCGCGGGGGTCAGGACGCGCCCGCCGTGCCGCCCTGCTGCTGTCCCAGGATGTCCTTGAAGTCGACCGTGTCCCCGGCCGCCGGCTTCTCCACCCGGACCTTCGCACCGTAGTCGCTGTAGAAGACCGTCGAATTGAGCGCGCCGGTCTTCGTCTCGCCCTTCTCGGTCTTCTTCACCAGCAGGTTGTCCTTGTCGACCCAGATGTCGACGGTCTCCGTCGTGATGCCGAGCCCGCTCAGCTGCTTCTTGAACGCGGCCAGCTGACCGGCGTCCA
Organism: Streptomyces sp. NPDC020780; assembly: GCF_044334475.1. NCBI lineage: Bacteria > Bacillati > Actinomycetota > Actinomycetes > Kitasatosporales > Streptomycetaceae > Streptomyces > Streptomyces sp. NPDC020780. The sequence goes on from NZ_JBIRTB010000008.1 coordinate 58,690, forward strand.
GGGCCGACGTCTTCGCGCTCAGCTCGGCGATGTCGACCGTGCCGGAGTAGTGGGTCGTGGCGACGCCCCGTACGTCCTCCTGGCCGACCTTCTTGACGTCTCCCGAAGCCAGCAGGGCGTTCACCCCCTGCTGGGGGGTGCTGTTCCGCATCTGCTCCTTCATGACCTCACCCGAGGCGCCCGCGAGCTCGGCCAGCTCCGCGTATCCGTAGCGGATCCAGTGCTTGCCGCCCACGTTGGCCGCGAAGGCGTCGCCCATGTTCGCGTAGTACTCGTCCTTGAGGTAGCGGGCCCGCATCGAGCCGTCTCCGCCGGACTGCTTCAGGGCGTCCCCCATGGTGCCGCCGGTGTACGTGATCGTCAGCGCGCCCGTGATCCCGTCCGACCAGTCGATCGCGCCGGACTGCCTCATGGACATGGCGGAGCCCATGACCGTGGTGCCCTCCACCATGGCCGACTGCGCCCCGCCCGTCTCCTTCTGCACCAGGCGCAGCGCGGCGACGGCGTCGGTCCCCAGCGCTCCCGGGCCGCTCCGGCCGCCGCCGTCCGCCGTGGAGGTTCCCGTGGAGCCGCCAGGCCCTCCACAGGCGGCCACCGACATGAGCGCCGTCACCGCCGCGACCGCGATCCCCGTCCGCCGCACCGTTGTGATCATCATGTAACGCTCCACCCCTTGGTCCACAGACGCGTCCTGCACATACGAGGACGGGCCCCGCACCTCGAAAGGTTGCGGGGCCCGTCACATGCCGTGAAAAACCGGCTACCGGATGACCACGGTGGCTCAGACGGCGGCCGGGTCCTCCTCGACGAGGAGGTTGCGCACGCGGTTGGCGTCCAGCGGGATGCCGGGGCCCATCGTCGTGCTCAGGGTCGCCTTCTTGATGAAGCGGCCCTTGGCGGCGGACGGCTTCAGACGGAGGATCTCCTCCAGCGCCGCGCCGTAGTTCTCGACCAGCTTCGTGTCATCGAACGAGGTCTTGCCGATGATGAAGTGCAGGTTCGAGTGCTTGTCGACGCGGAACTCGATCTTTCCGCCCTTGATGTCGTTGACGGCCTTGACGACATCGGGGGTGACGGTGCCGGTCTTCGGGTTCGGCATCAGACCACGCGGACCGAGCACGCGGCCCAGGCGGCCGACCTTGCCCATGAGGTCCGGCGTGGCGACGACGGCGTCGAAGTCCAGACGGCCCTTCGCCACCTCGTCGATGAGCTCGTCGGCGCCGACGATGTCGGCGCCCGCGGCTTCCGCGGCCGCAGCACGGTCACCGGTCGCGAAGACCAGGACCCGGGCGGTCTTGCCGGTGCCGTGCGGGAGGTTCACGGTGCCACGGACCATCTGGTCGGCCTTGCGAGGGTCTACACCCAGGCAGAACGCGACCTCGACGGTGCCGTCGAACTTCGTGGTGGCGGTGTCCTTGGCGAGACGGACGGCCTCGAGCGGGGCGTACGTACGCTCCCGGTCGATCTTCGCGTCCGCAGCGCGGAGGTTCTTGCTGCGCTTCACTTCTACTCCTGTGGGTTTGCGAGTGTGGAGTCGTGGTGCGGACCAGCGCTTGGTCCTACCACTGAGGGCTTACGGGGCTGAATCAGCCTTCGACCGTGATGCCCATGGAACGGGCGGTGCCAGCGATGATCTTCGACGCGGCGTCGAGGTCGTTGGCGTTCAGGTCGGGGAGCTTCGTCGTGGCGATCTCGCGGACCTGGGCGGCCGTCAGCTTGGCGACCTTGGTCTTGTGCGGCTCGCCGGAGCCCTTGTCCACGCCCGCGGCCTTGAGGATCAGCTTGGCGGCCGGCGGAGTCTTGGTCACGAAGGTGAAGGAGCGGTCCTCGTAGACCGTGATCTCCACCGGCACGACCATGCCACGCTGCGACTCGGTCGCGGCGTTGTAGGCCTTGCAGAACTCCATGATGTTGACGCCGTGCTGGCCGAGCGCGGGGCCGACCGGCGGGGCCGGGTTGGCCGCACCGGCGTTGATCTGGAGCTTGATAAGCCCCGTGACCTTCTTCTTCTTGGGAGGCATTGCTCTCTCCGGGTCCTAGTGAGAGTGTTTCGCCGCCATTCCGGTCTTCCGGACGGAGGCATACCGCGCAACGATAACGGGTATAGGTGCGCGACCAAAAACCGAGCAGGTCAGACCGGCTGCGAAGCCGGTCTGACCTGCTCGGTAGGCATGTGTCCAGAAGCGTCCGGACGTCCCTGCTGTCGCAGGAGGACGCTAATTCTTCTGGATCTGGTCGAAGCTGAGCTCGACCGGGGTCTCGCGGCCGAAGATCTCGACGAGGCCCTTGACCTTCTTCGAGTCGGCGTTGATCTCGTTGATCGTCGCCTGCAGGGTGGCGAACGGTCCGTCGGTGACGGTGACCGAGTCGCCCACCTCGAAGTCCAGCACCTGGACCTCGACCTTGCGGGCCGGAGCCGGCTTGCCCTCGGCCTCGGCGGCCTCGCGGGCCGCCTTCTCCTCGGCCTCGGGGGCGAGCATCTTGACGATCTCGTCCAGGGTCAGCGGGTACGGGTCGTAGGCGTTGCCCACGAAGCCGGTGACGCCGGGGGTGTTGCGGACAACGCCCCAGGACTCGTTCGTCAGGTCCATGCGCACCAGGACGTAGCCCGGGAGCTTGTTCTGACGGACGTTCTTCCGCTCGCCATTCTTGATCTGGACGATCTCTTCCTCGGGCACCTCGGCCTGGTAGATGAAGTCCTCGACGTTGAGCGAGACGGCGCGCTGCTCCAGGTTGGCCTTCACACGCTTCTCGTAGCCGGCGTACGTGTGGATGACGTACCACTCGCCGGGGAGACCGCGCAGCTCCTCGCGCAGTGCTGCCACCGCGTCGACGGGGGCGGCCGGCTCGGCGGGCTCCGCCTCGTCCTCGGCGGACTCGTCCTCGGCGGCGTCGGTCTCGTCCGCGTCCGTCTCCTCGGACGCGGCGGCCTCCTCGGCCTCCGCCTCCTCGTCGGACCCGACGCTCACGGCGTCCTGCTCGGCGGGCTCGCCCGCAGCGGCGTCAGCAGCCTCGACCTGGTCCGGGGCCACGGCATCCGCCGCCTCGACGATGTCGAGCTCGTCCTCGGCGGACTCGACGGCGCTCGCCGTGGGCTCGGCGTCGTCGTTCAGGTTCGGGTCAGACACGATGGCTGCTTCTTCCTGGATACATATGGGTGGAACATGCGAAAGGAGCGCCCATGAGGCGCCCTCCGCGGGATCAGCCGAAGACGTACTTGATGACCCGCGCGAAACCGAAGTCAATCACGGTAACGAGACCGATCATGACGACCACGAACATGATCACGACGGCCGTGTACGTCGTCAGCTGGCTGCGCGTCGGCCATACGACCTTGCGGAGCTCGGCGACGATCTGTCGGTAGAAGAGCGCGAGGCGGCCCAGCGGGCCCTTCTTGCCGCGCTTGCCGCCCTTGCGGTTCTTCTTCTTCGACTCGAGGGCTTCGTCCTCGGCATCAGGCATGTCGATGGAGCCCACGGCGTCCGTCACGCTACTCACCTGATTCCGGGTCATGGCCGTGCCGCGCCCGGTGGAGCCGCACGGCGGTGCATTGAAGTACGTACATGCGCACACATCCTGGCGAAGGAGTGTGTAGCAGGGCCGGAGGGACTTGAACCCCCAACCGCTGGTTTTGGAGACCAGTGCTCTACCAATTGAGCTACGACCCTTTGTGGTTTCCACCAACCTACCGCATCCTGCCCGGGGTGCCGGGTGCGAAAACGGTGCGGCTGATGAAGGCCAACGACAGGTGAGTGTACGTGCTCGGCGGCGCCGCGTCGAACAGACAACTACCGACCGGTCCTGTCCGGATGCTGTCCGAGTCCTGTCCGGTCCCTGAAACCCGCGTGCCCGGGCCGATTCCGGTCTGCGAGCATGGGGGGCATGAGCGCTGCAACTTCTCCCACCGAGCGCCGGGTCTCCGCCCGCGTCGGTGCGATCTCCGAGTCCGCCACCCTCGCCGTGGACGCCAAGGCGAAGGCCCTCAAGGCCGCCGGGCGTCCGGTGATCGGCTTCGGCGCCGGCGAGCCCGACTTCCCGACCCCCGGGTACATCGTCGAGGCCGCGGTCGAGGCCTGCCGCAACCCGAAGTACCACCGCTACACCCCGGCCGGCGGGCTTCCCGAGCTGAAGGCCGCCATCGCGGAGAAGACGCTGCGCGACTCGGGCTACGAGGTCGACACCGCCCAGGTCCTGGTCACCAACGGCGGCAAGCAGGCCATCTACGAGGCCTTCGCCGCGATCCTCGACCCGGGCGACGAGGTCATCGTCCCCGCCCCCTACTGGACGACCTACCCGGAGTCCATCCGTCTGGCGGGCGGCGTCCCGGTCGAGGTGGTGGCCGACGAGACCAGTGGCTACCGGGTCTCCGTCGAGCAGCTCGAGGCCGCCCGTACCGAGCGCACCAAGGTCGTCCTGTTCGTCTCGCCGTCCAACCCGACCGGCGCCGTGTACAGCGCGGCCGACACCGAGGCGATCGGCCGCTGGGCCGTCGAGCACGGTCTGTGGGTGATGACCGACGAGATCTACGAGCACCTGGTCTACGGCGACGCGACGTTCACCTCGCTCCCGGCGGTCGTGCCGGAGCTGCGCGACAAGTGCATCGTGGTCAACGGCGTGGCCAAGACGTACGCCATGACCGGCTGGCGGGTGGGCTGGATCATCGGCCCCAAGGACGTCGTGAAGGCCGCGACCAACCTGCAGTCGCACGCCACCTCCAACGTGAGCAACGTCGCCCAGGTCGCCGCGCTGGCCGCCGTCTCCGGCTCGCTGGACGCGGTCGCCGAGATGCGGACCGCCTTCGACCGCCGCCGCCGGACGATCGTGCGCATGCTCAACGAGATCGAGGGCGTCTACTGCCCGGAGCCCGAGGGCGCGTTCTACGTGTACCCGTCGGTCAAGGCCCTGCTGGGCAAGGAGATCCGCGGCAGGCGCCCGGCGGACTCGGTCGAGCTGGCCGCCCTCGTCCTGGACGAGGCCGAGGTCGCCGTCGTCCCCGGCGAGGCGTTCGGTACGCCCGGCTACCTCCGGCTGTCGTACGCCCTGGGTGACGACGACCTCGTCGAGGGCGTCTCGCGGCTCCAGAAGCTGCTGGGCGAGGCCCGCGACTGATCGGCGTACTCACCGCGCGTGAGTCGGCCCCCGGTTCCGGCCGGGGGCCAGTTTTTTTGTTCGACGGGCAACTCAGGAGGGAATCCGGCTACCGCTCGGCGGGGTCTCTGCGGCAAGATCCTGAGATGGAGCGTGACGTACGGCTGTTGCCCAAGGCCCACCTGCACCTGCACTTCACCGGGTCGATGCGGCCCACGACGCTGCTCGAACTGGCGGACAAGTACGGCGTCCGCCTGCCCGACGCGCTGACCGGCGGCGAACCGCCCGAACTGCGGGCGACCGACGAGCGCGGCTGGTTCCGCTTCCAGCGCCTCTACGACATCGCCCGCTCCTGCCTGCGCGCCCCGGAGGACATACAGCGGCTGGTGCGCGAGACCGCCATGGAGGACGTCGCGGACGGCTCCGGGTGGCTGGAGATCCAGGTCGACCCGACCTCGTACGCCCCGCTGCTCGGCGGTCTCATCCCGGCCATCGAGATCATCCTGGACGCCGTGGACAGCGCGGCCCGCGAGACCGGGCTCGGGATCCGGGTCCTGATCGCTGCCAACCGCATGAAGCACCCGCTGGACGCCCGGACGCTGGCCCGGCTGGCCGTGCGGTACGCCGACCGCGGGGTCATCGGCTTCGGGCTCTCCAACGACGAGCGCCGCGGGATGGCCCGTGACTTCGACCGCGCCTTCGCCATCGCACGGGAGGGCGGGCTGCTCGCGGCGCCGCACGGCGGCGAACTCGCGGGCCCTTCGAGCGTCCGGGACTGCCTGGACGACCTCGACGCGGCCCGGATCGGGCACGGTGTGCGCGCCGCCGAGGACCCGAGGCTGCTGGCCCGCCTCGCGGAGCGCGGGGTCACCTGCGAGGTCTGCCCCGCCTCCAACGTGGCGCTCGGCGTCTACGAGAAGCCTGCGGACATCCCCCTGCGCACTCTGTTCGACGCGGGCGTCCCCATGGCGCTCGGCGCGGACGACCCGCTGCTGTTCGGCTCCCGGCTGGCCGCCCAGTACGACCTGGTCCGCCGCCACCACGGCTTCGACGACGCGGAGCTGGCCGAGCTGGCGCGGCAGTCGGTCCGGGGCTCGGCGGCGCCCGCCGACGTCCGGCAGAAGCTGCTGAGCGGCATCGACGCGTGGCTGGCCGGCTGATCCCCGCCGGCGCGGCCCCTACAGGCTGACGCCGACCGTCACCGGCTCGTTGACCAGCGTGATCCCGAAGGCGTCGTGGACCCCCGCGACGACCTCACGGGCCAGGGCGAGCAGGTCCTCGGTGGTCGCGTCGCCCCGGTTGGTGAGGGCGAGGGTGTGCTTGGTGGAGATGCGGGCGGGGCCCGCCCCGTACCCCTTGGTGAAACCGGCCCTGTCGATGAGCCAGGCGGCGGAGGTCTTCACCCGGCCGTCGCCGGCCGGGTAGGCGGGGGGCTCGGTGTCCTGGCCCAGGCGGTCCTTGGCACGGGCGAGGAAGGCGGCGTGCTCGGCGGTGTCGAGGACCGGGTTCATGAAGAAGGAGCCGGCCGACCAGGTGTCGTGGTCCTCCGGGTCGAGGACCATCCCCTTGCCGGCCCTCAGCCGCAGGACGGTCTCGCGGGCGGCCGAGGCGGGGACGCGCTCCCCCTGGCGGACGCCCATGGCCCGCGCCGTCTCCGGGTACAGGAGGGGCGCCGACAGGCCGTCCGCGTCCTCCAGCCCGAAGCGGACCCGGAGCACCACGAAGCGGTCGGGCTCCGCCTTGAAGCGGCTGTGGCGATAGGAGAACGCGCACGCACCGGCGGGGAGGGTGACCGTCTCACGGGTGTACCGGTCGTAGGCGACGACCTCGGTGATGACCGAGGACACCTCCTGGCCGTACGCCCCCACGTTCTGGATGGGCGTCGCCCCGGCGGATCCGGGGATCCCGGCGAGGCACTCGATCCCCGCGAGGCCGGCCTCGACCGTACGGGCCACGGCGTCGGTCCAGACCTCACCGGCGGCCAGCTCCAGCGTCGTACCGGAGAGGTCGAAGCCCTCGGTCGCGACGCGCAGGGCGATGCCGTCGAAGCCCTTGTCGCCGATGACCAGGTTGGAGCCGCCGCCGATGACCAGGAGCGGGGTGCCGCTCTCGTCGGCCTCGCGGACGGCGGCGATCACCTCGGCGTCGGTGGTGGCCGTCAGGAGGCGGTCGGCGGGGCCGCCGAGCCGGAAGGTGGTCAGGGGGGCGAGGGGGGCGTCGTGGAGTTCCTGCACGGGGACAAGAGTACGGTCCGTGGCCCCGCCGCTCGGGCGGGGCCACGGACCGTACTGACGCGGGCCTGACCGGGGCGTCCAGCCGTGGTGACCCGGGCCTCAGCGACCGTCCGGCCGTCGAGGGCCGGGCGGCGCCGCCTCGCCCGTAGCGGCTCAGGCCAGCCGTACGACCGCGCGGGACATGCCCAGCACCTTCTTACCCTCGCTCATCGCGGTCAGGTCGACCCGCACCAGGTTGTCGTCCAGCAGTGCGGCGACCTTGCCGCTGACCTCGACGGACGCGCCCGTGTCGTCGTTCGGTACGACGACCGGCTTGGTGAACCGCACCCCGTACTCGACGACGGCGCCCGGGTCACCGACCCAGTCCGTGACCACCCGGATCGCCTCCGCCATGGTGAACATGCCGTGGGCGATCACGTCCGGGAGGCCGACCTCGTGTGCGAACTTCTCGTTCCAGTGGATCGGGTTGAAGTCACCCGAGGCACCGGCGTACTGCACCAGCGTCGCCCGGTTCACGGGGAACGACTGCGCCGGCAGCTCCGTACCGACCTCGACCGAGCCGTAAGCGATTCCCGCAGTCATCACGCCTCCTCGGCGGCGCGCGCCACCAGCTTCGTCCACGCGGTCACGACATGCTCCCCGGACTCGTCGTGCACCTCGCCCCTGACGTCCACGATGTCGTTGCCCGCGAGCGACTTGATGGCCTCGATCGTCGAGGTGACCGTCAGCCGGTCCCCCGCCCGCACCGGACGGGTGTACGCGAACTTCTGGTCACCGTGCACCACACGGCTGTAGTCCAGGCCCAGCTGCGGGTCCTGCACCACCATGCGCGCGGCCTTGAAGGTGACCGAGAAGACGAACGTCGGCGGGGCGATCACGTCCGGGTGCCCCAGGGCCTTGGCCGCTTCCGGGTCCACATACGCGGGGTTACCGTCCCCCACCGCCTCCGCGAACTCCCGGATCTTCTCCCGGCCGACCTCGTACGCCGGGGTGGGCGGATAGGTCCGCCCCACGAAGGACTGGTCGAGCGCCATGAGCCCGCTACCTCCTGATGAAAAGTCGAGTGGTGCGCGGAACCACCCGAGCCGTCGGACAAAACGACACGAGGCCGCCCCCAGTGGGGACGGCCTCGTGTACGAGCCTGATTCAGCGCGTTTCGCGGTGCGCCGTGTGCGAGTTGCAGCGCGGGCAGTGCTTCTTCATCTCAAGACGGTCCGGGTTGTTACGCCGGTTCTTCTTGGTGATGTAGTTCCGCTCCTTGCACTCCACGCAGGCCAGCGTGATCTTCGGGCGGACGTCGGTGGCAGCCACGTGAGTGCTCCTTGGACGGACGGATGGACGGATGAACGCAAAAAAGAGTAGCCGATCGAAGGACCGACCCCACAATCGGCTACCGTAAGTAGCGGTGACCGGACTTGAACCGGTGACACAGCGATTATGAGCCGCTTGCTCTACCGACTGAGCTACACCGCTTTGATGACGAGCTCCCCCGCCGAAGCGGGGAGACCCGATCACCAGAGCCCCAATGCGGAATCGAACCGCAGACCTTCTCCTTACCATGGAGACGCTCTACCGACTGAGCTATTGGGGCGAGCGAGGAAGACATTACACGCTCCGTCGCCGATCGCCCAAATCCGTTTCCGCGACCCGCACCCGGTCCGTGATCACCCCCCGGGACGCGATCGCCCCTGGCCCCCTGACCGGCCGCTGATCAGGCCTTGATCAGGTCGTACGGCGTCCCTCCGCCCGCCCGGCGAGCCCTCGGACCCCCGCACGCCCCGGCCGCCCCGGAGGGCCACATTCGTACGACTTTTCCGCTCCTCCTCGGAGCGAGCCGGACACCCCCTGAGAGCTGTCCCGCACGTCCCCGGCGGGCGCTGCGACCACAGCTACGGCACCTCGCCGCGTTACCGGAACCTCCCCGTGCGTCCGTACGCGGACGCTCCTTTGCCGTGCGACGCACCGCATCCGACGCCGCGCGCTGATCCACCGGGAATCGCGGGACACCCCTTAGGCTCGGCCCACTCCGAGTGATCTTGTCCCTCTCCCAGGAGCGCGATGCCCGACAGCCGGCCGCGGCGGCCAGACGACAACGCGGCCGGCCCCGGCACCCCGGCCGGCACCTCCGCGCTCCTGCTCGGCGGCGCACGGCTCACGGACGGGCGCGTCGTGGACGTACGGATCAGCGGTGGGCGGATCGAGGCCGTCGGCACCGCGGGCAGCCTGACCACCCGGGGCGCCCGCCTGGACCTGCGCGGCTACCTCCTGTTGCCGGCCCCCGCGGAGCCGCACGCGCACGGCGACACGGCCCTCACCGCCGCCGCGGAGGGCACCGGCCCGGCGTCCCACCGCCCCGAGGACATCCGGCGCCGCGCCACCGAGGCGGCCCTCCTCCAGCTGAGCCACGGCGCCACGGCGGTCCGCGCCCATGTGCGCGTCGGCGACGTCCAGGGCCTCGCCTCCCTCGAAGCCGTCCTGGAGGCCCGCCGCTCCCTGCGCGGGCTCGTCGACGTGACCGCCGTCGCCGTCCCCCGGCTCCTCACCGGCGTCGCGGGCGCGGACGGCCTCGCCATGCTCCGCGAGGCCCTGGACATGGGTGCCGGGGTGGTCGGCGGCTGCCCCGACGTGGACCCCGACCCGGCGGGCTACGGCGAGGCCGTGCTGAACCTCGCCGCCGCTCGCGGCCGCCCCGTGGACCTCCACACGGACGCCGAGGACCCTGCCCGCCTCGCCCGGCTCGCCGCCATGGCCGGCGGGCTCCGCCCGGGCGTCAGCGTCGGCCCCTGCGCGGGCCTCTCCGGGCTTCCGGCCGGCGCGGCGGGCCGTGCGGCCGACCAGCTGGCCGCCGCCGCCGTGACGGTGGTCTGCCTCCCCCAGGGCGGCTGCTCGGGCGCCCGGATCACCGGGGCGGCCCCGGTCGCCCTGCTGCGGGCCGCCGGGGTGCGCGTGGCCGCGGGCAGCGGCGCGCTGCGCGACGCCGCCAACTCCGTGGGGCGGGGCGACCCGCTGGAGGCGGCCTACCTCCTGGCCTCGCAGAGCGGCCTCGGCCCCGGACAGGCCTACGACGCCGTCTCGTCCACCGCCCGAGCGGTCATGGGCCTGCCCGGCGTACGCATCGAGGCCGGCTTCCCCGCGGAACTGCTCGCCGTCCGCGGGGAACTGCTGTCCGGGGCCCTCTCGCTCGCGTACAGCCGGATCGTGGTGCACCGCGGACGCGTGGTGGCCCGGACCAGCGCCGTGCGCGAGTACTGCGGCTCCGAGGCGACCGCCGCCCTGGACCTGCCCCGCCAGGGCCGCACCGATTCCGGCCCCGGCGGCGGACCTTGAGCGCGAGTGGGCGCTGCGGCGTACCGTCGGAAGCATGCGCATTGTCATTGCAGGAGGACACGGTCAGATCGCGCTCCGCCTCGAGCGGCTGCTCGCCGCGCGCGGCGACGAAGCGGTCGGCATCATCCGCAACCCCCAGCAGAGCGAGGACCTCCGCTCGGCCGGGGCCGAGCCCGTCGTGCTCGACCTCGAATCCGCCACGACGGAGGAGGTCGCCGAGGTCCTGCGGGGCGCCGACGCGGCGGTCTTCGCGGCCGGCGCCGGCCCCAGCAGCGGGATCGAACGCAAGGCCACGGTGGACCGCGGCGCGGCCGTGCTCTTCGCGGACGCGGCGGAGCAGGCGGGCGTGCGCCGCTACGTCGTCGTCTCCTCCATGGGAGCCGACCCCGGCCATCCGGGCGACGAGGTCTTCGACGCCTATCTGAGAGCCAAGGGCGAGGCGGACGCGTACGTACGGTCGAGGGCCGGCCTCGACTGGACGATCCTGCGGCCCGGGATGCTCGTGAACGACGCCGGTACGGGCCGGGTCCTGATGGCCGCCTCCACGGGCCGCGGCCCGGTCCCGCGCGACGATGTGGCGGCCGCACTGCTGGAGTTGCTGGACACCCCCGCGACGGCGGGCCTGACCCTGGAGCTCATCTCGGGCGAGCAGCCGGTGACGGTCGCGGTGAAGGGCGTCGCGGGCAACTGAGCCGGGCCCGGAGCCCGCTGCCCGACCGGGTGGCTCCCGTCGTCGTGCGACGTACGCGCCCCGGGGTCACCGCGCGAACTGCGGTCGTCGTGCGACGTCCTCGCGCTGGCGGTTACCGCGCGGGCTCCCCGGACAGGGCGTCCCGCATCGTCTTCGCGGTGGCCCGCGGGTCGTAGCCCTCGGGGACGCCCTCGACCAGGATGATGTCGCCCGCGATGTGCCGCGAGCGCCGTGGAGCGATCTCCTGGTACGCGGGCGAGTCCCACCACGCCCGGGCCTCGTCGATCCCGGGGAAACCGATGATCACGACGGCTCCGGCCCAGCTGCCCTCCCTCACCTCGTGCGGTGTGGCGTGCACGAGGAAGCGGCCGCCGTACGGCTCGAAGGTGCCGGGAATGCGCTCGATGTACTCGGCGATCTCGGGGTGGGGGGCGGAGTCCTGCAGGTGGGCTACGGCGTAGGCGGGCATGGTGTCCTTCCGGTCGGTCGGGCTCCGTACGCCGGAGATCGTGGCATGGCGGTGAGGTCGGGGTCGATGACCTGAGAGGTAAGCGAACCGGTCCGGGGGTGTGCCCGTCCCGCCGGGGGACGAGGGGTGTCGCGGCGGTCCCGGGCGCCGGCCGTGTCCCCGTGGGCGGGTGGGGGCCGGACGGAGCCGTCGAGGGCCGCGGTGGTCATCCCCGCCACGGCTGACGACGAGCGCAGGACGCCGAACGGGCTCAGAACGCGTACCGGATCCGCAGCCACGGTGTGTGGGCCCTCATCAGCTCCCGCAGGCTGCTGAGGGCCTCGTGCTTGACCTCGCGGGCGTAGCGGACGTTGAGGGCGCCGTTCTCCGAGCGTTTGGTCTCCTGCGCCGTCGGCTGCCACAGAACGTCCTCGGCCCGCGGGTGCCAGCCGAGGTTGACCTCATGGAGCTGCTGGTTGTGGGTCAGCATGATGATCTCGGCCGCCGCCTGCTCCTTCACCCGGGCGGGGAGGACGTCGTCGAGGTGGACGAGCAGCTGGGCCCAGTCGTGTCGCCAGCCGGGGCGCAGCACCACCGGTGAGAGGTTGAAGTGCACCTCGTAGCCCGCGTCCACGAAGTCGGCAGCGGCGGCGATGCGGTCCGCGACCGGGCTGGTGCGGATGTCCAGCAGGCGGGAGTCCTCGGCGGGCATCACCGAGAAACGCACCCGGGTACGGGCGCGGGGGTCCAGCGCGAGCAGATCCGGGTTGACGAACTTGGTGGCGAACGACGCCTTCGCGGTGGGCAGCCCCCGGAACGCGGCGACGAGGTCGGCCGTGTTGTCGCTGACGAGGGCGTCGACGGAACAGTCGCCGTTCTCGCCGATGTCGTACACCCAGGACCGCGGGTCGCACTGGTTGGGCTGCTGTTTGGGGCCCTGCGCCTGTACGTGCCGCCTGACGTGGGCGACGATCGCCTCGATGTTGGTGCACAGCGTGATCGGATTGGCGTAGCCCTTGCGGCGGGGAACGTAGCAGTAGGCGCAGGCCATGGCGCAGCCGTTGGAGGCGCCCGGGGCGATCCAGTCGGCCGACCTGCCGTTGGGCCGGGTCGTCAGGGTCTGTCTGACCCCCAGGACCAGTGTCTCGGTCTTGACGCGGGCCCAGCGCTCGACGTTGCCCTCGTTTCCGTGCAGCGAGGGGATGCGCCAGTGGCTGGGCACCTCCGTGACGGGCACTCCCGGCAGCCGTGCGAGGATCTGCCGGCCACGGGGGGCGGCGAGCGCGGCGGGTTCGGCGTACACCTCCCGGATGTCCAGCATCCGCCGCGCCTGAGGGCTGTCACGGAACCCGCCGGCCGCCGGCGGGGAGGCGTCCTCCCAGTCGAAGAGCGCCGGCTGCTCGGGCCCTTCCGGTGAGGGCCCCGCGGGACGAGGGTTCACGGCACTGCCCCTGTTCCTGTTCCAGGTGTGCGTTCGGGTTCCTGGTTTCGTTCCTGGCACGCCCGGCCTCCGGGAGCCCGTACCGAGACCTTCCCGGTGCGGGGCCTCCGGGCGCGAGGCCCTCTCGCGCGAGCCGCACGTGTCCGCGGACGGGTTCGAGGGTACGCCGGGGTGCCGCGGGGAGGCGCCTGCCCCGCGGTACCGCGGCGCGCGGCCCAGGCAGCACGTCCTGCGGCTCGGACACCGCGTGCCCGTCCGCCGCAGGAGCGGCCGGTGTGCCGGGGCCGTCCCCCCGCGCCGGTCCGGCGGAGTGTCGGCGCGCGGGCGGCGGCGGAGGCTGGCAGCATCGGCCGGGCGGGAGACCCGTGGCCAGGGTGGTCGCGGTACGGCCACGCCGGTCACCCTCTCCGGCCGCTGCGCCGGACCCTTCGACCCGCCCTCGCCCCGGTCGCGCCGTCAGCCCGGCGCCGTACCCGCGCGGGCCTCCGGCCGCGAGAGGCGGAACTCCATGACGCCACGCCCCCACTGGCTGTTCGGGGACCAGCTCGGCCCGCATTTCCTCGACCCGCGCCACGGCGGTCCCGACGTCCGGGCGCCGGTGGTCATGATCGAGGCGCGCTCGGTGCTGCGCCGGCGCCGTTTCCACCGCGCCAAGGCCCACCTGGTGCTGTCGGCGATGCGGCACCGTGCGGCCGAACTCGGAGACCGGGTCACCTACGTCCGGGCCGAGACGTACGCCGAGGGCCTGGAGCGGGCCCTCGGCCGCCCGGTGCCCCGCGGGCCGATACCTCGAGGCAGGGCCACGGGCCCGTCCGGGGACCGCGGCGCCGGGGACCGCGGTGCCGGGGACCGGCTGACGGTCTGCGGCCCCACCTCCCGCCGGGCCCGGGATTTCGCCGGCGCCTTGGAGGGCGTGCAGATCCTGCCGCCGAGAGGCTTCATGGTGAGCCAGGACGACTTCGCCGCCTGGGCCGGGCGGAGCAGCGGACAGGGCCTGCGTCTGGAGGGCTTCTACCGCTGGGTGCGCGAGCGGCACGACCTGCTCATGGACGGCGACGGGCCTGCCGGCGGGAGGTGGAACCTGGACCACGAGAACCGTGAAGCCCCGCCGCGGGGCCGGGACACCCTCGAGGTCCGGGGCCCCTGGCAGCCGCGCGAGGACGCCATCGACGAGGAGGTCCGCCACGACCTCGACCGCTGGGAGCGCGACGGTGATGTCTCCTTCGTCGGCCGCGACGGCCCGAGGCGCTTTCCCGCCACCCGTCGCGAGGCGCTGTCCACGCTGCGGCACTTCGTCACCCACCGCCTGCCGACGTTCGGGCGGTACGAGGACGCCATGCTCGCGGCCGACCCGGTGATGAGCCACAGCCTCCTCTCCGCCCCGCTGAACCTCGGTCTCCTCGACCCGGCCGAGTGCGTGGAGCGGGCCGAAGATGCCTACCGCGCCGGCGACGCCCCTCTCAACAGCGTCGAGGGCTTCGTCCGGCAGATCGCCGGCTGGCGTGAGTACGTCTGGCACCTGTACTGGCACTTCGGGGAGGACTACCGTCACCGCAACGCACTGCACCACACCGCCCCGCTGCCCGACTGGTTCCTCGACCTGGACGCCGACGCGGTCACCGCCAACTGTCTGTCCACCGTGCTCGCGCAGGTGCGGGACACCGGCTGGACCCACCACATCCCGCGCCTGATGGTGCTCGGCAGCCGCGCTCTGCAGGACGGCTGGGATCCGGCTGCCGTCACCGACTGGTTCCACCGCTGCTTCGTCGACGGCTACGACTGGGTCATGCTGCCCAACGTCACCGGCATGTCCCAGTACGCCGACGGGGGTCTCATGACCACCAAGCCGTACACCTCGGGCGGCGCGTACATCAACAGGATGAGCGACCTGTGCGGACCCTGTGCCTACCACCCGGCGCACCGCACCGGCGACGACGCCTGCCCCTACACCGCCGGCTACTGGGCCTTCCTTCACCGCCACCGCACGCGCCTCGCCGCCAACCACCGCACCGCCCGCGCCGTCCGGGGCCTCGACCGGCTCACGGACGTCCAGGAGGTCCTCGACACGGCGGCCCGGCGGGGGGCCACGCCCCCTTGAACCGCCCGCGGCGCACCGCTCGGTGGCCCGGCCCGTACACATGCAGAAACCCCGCCCGACCTGGTGTTCAATCAGGTCGGACGGGGTTTCCCCTCCTGTGGCGGCGCCAGGGTTCGAACCTGGGTAGGCGAAGCCGGCAGATTTACAGTCTGCTCCCTTTGGCCACTCGGGCACACCGCCTGGAACGACGCGTCGGAATCCGTTACGGGGCTCCTTGGCGACGACGTAAACGATACCCGATGCTCAGGGGTGCTCCGCCACCCGATTGATCAGTGCTCGGGGCGCGCGGGGGTGGCTAGGCTTTGTGCCGTACCCAACGCTTACGACACAAGGAGCCACACGTCATGGCCGACTCCAGTTTCGACATCGTCTCGAAGGTCGAGCGGCAGGAGGTCGACAACGCCCTCAACCAGGCCGCCAAGGAGATCTCCCAGCGTTACGACTTCAAGGGCACGGGTGCCTCGATCGCGTGGTCCGGCGAGAAGATCCTGATGGAGGCGAACGGCGAGGAGCGGGTCAAGGCGATCCTCGACATCTTCCAGTCCAAGCTGATCAAGCGCGGGATCTCCCTCAAGTCGCTGGACGCGGGCGAGCCGCAGCTGTCCGGCAAGGAGTACAAGATCTTCGCCACGATCGAGGAAGGCATCTCCCAGGAGAACGCCAAGAAGGTGGCGAAGATCATTCGCGATGAGGGGCCCAAGGGTGTCAAGGCGCAGGTCCAGGGCGACGAGCTGCGGGTCAGCTCGAAGAGCCGGGACGACCTGCAGGCGGTGCAGGCGCTGCTGAAGGGCAAGGACTTCGACTTCGCCGTGCAGTTCGCCAACTACCGGTAGCCGGATCGCTGCCGTGTGCAGCGTTGCGGGCGGGGCGGCCCGCGCCGGACGGACGGCGCGGGCCGCCCCGCTTCCGCCGTAGGGGTGCGCGATGTCCGAATACCGCCGGTCATGGCCTTCCCGGAACCGCAGACTCGGGGGTGTACGGACGTGAGCGGACCGGTTGCGGGGCCCGCCGGACAGGGAGCGTGAGGCGTGACGGCGACGGTGTACGCGAGGGTGGACAGCCCGCTGGGTGAGCTGCTGCTGGTCGGCGAGGAGCGTACGGACGCGGCGGACGGGGTGGTTCTCGCCTCGCTGTCCCTGCCGGGACAGAAGGGTGCCGCGGTCGTGCGGGAGGACTGGCGGCACGCACCGGAGGCGTTCACCGGGATCACCGAGCAGCTGGCCGCCTACTTCGCGGGGCGGCTGACCCACTTCGACATCCCGTACGCGGACGGCGTGGGCACGGAGTTCCAGCAGCGGGTCTGGAAGACCCTGGACACCATTCCGTACGGGGAGACGGTGTCGTACGGGCAGATCGCCGCTCAGGTGGGGTCACTGGGGGCGGGGGTGCGGGCGGTCGGCACGGCGATCGGGCGTAATCCGCTGCTGGTGGTCCGCCCGTGTCACCGCGTGATCGGTGCGGACGGAGCTCTGCGGGGCTACGCCGGCGGGGTGGGGCGCAAGGAGCAGCTGCTGGGGCTGGAGGGCGCGCTGCCGGCGGTGCGGTGAACCGTGGGTCCCGGGGCCGCCGTGTCGACGTCTTGCGACGCCGCGCGCCCGGCCGGGTCAGCGGCGGTCGCGGGAGTTGCCGAAGAGCAGGCGGTAGGCGATCAGCAGGACCAGGGATCCGGCGATGGCCGCGACCCAGGTGGCCGTGTCGTAGAAGTCGGTCGAGATCGGGCGGTCGAGGAAGCGGGACGACAGCCAGCCACCGAGGAAGGCGCCCACGATGCCGATCAGCGTGGTGCCGACGATCCCGCCCGGGTCGCGGCCGGGCAGCAGGAGCTTGGCTATGGCGCCTGCCAGGAGACCGAGAATGATCCAGCTGATGATGCTCATGATCACGAACCTACCCGTCACTTGATCCTGTACGCCAGGACGTGTGACGGGCGGTCACGGTTGCCCCCAGGAGGTCGTGGTTGCCGCGGGCAGCGCGGTCGCCAGGCGGTCGCGGTTGCCGGGCGCCCTCTGCCCGTCAGCCCTCAGCGAGCGGCGAAGGCCTGGTCGGTGCGGACGATCTCCTTGCCGAAGGGCATCAGCGAGACCGGGATGAGCTTGAAGTTGGCGATGCCCAGCGGGATTCCGATGATGGTGACGCACAGGGCGATGCCGGTGAAGATGTGGCCGAGCGCGAGCCACCAGCCGGCCAGGATCACCCAGAGGATGTTCCCGATGAGGGAGGGGCTGCCGGCGTCGTGGCGGTCGACCACGGTGTAGCCGAAGGGCCATAGCGCGTACACGCCGATGCGGAACGCGGCGACCCCGAAGGGGATGCCGATGATCGTGATGCACAGCAGGAGGCCCGCGGCGACGTAGCCGAGGAACATCCAGAAGCCGCACAGGATCAGCCATATGACGTTCAGGATTGTGTTCACGGTCGATACCCTGCCATCTGCTCGAGTCGGGCGATGCGTTCCGCCATGGGCGGGTGGGTGGAGAACATCTTGGACATGCCCTGGCCGGGGCGGAACGGGTTCGCGATCATCATGTGGCTCGCGGTCTCGATCCTCGGTTCGGGCGGCAGCGGGAGCTGTTCGGTGCCGGCTTCCAGTTTGCGCAGGGCGCCGGCGAGGGCGAGCGGGTCGCCGGTCAGCTGGGCGCCGGAGGCGTCGGCCTCGTACTCCCGGGAGCGGCTGACGGCGAGCTGGATGACGGAGGCGGCGAGGGGGCCGAGGATCATCACCAGCAGCATCCCTACGATGCCGGGGCCCTCGTCGTCGTCGGACCGGCCGACCGGGATGAGCCAGGCGAAGTTGACCAGGAACATGACGACGGAGGCGAGTGCGCCCGCGACGGACGAGATGAGGATGTCGCGGTTGTAGACGTGGCTGAGCTCGTGGCCGAGAACGCCCCGCAGCTCCCGCTCGTCGAGGATCTGGAGGATGCCCTCGGTGCAGCAGACGGCGGCGTTGCGCGGGTTCCGACCGGTGGCGAAGGCGTTGGGTGCCTGCGTCGGGGAGATGTAGAGCCGGGGCATGGGCTGGCGGGCGGCCGTCGAGAGCTCACGGACGATGCGGAAGAGCTGCGGCGCCTCGAACTCACTGACCGGCCGGGCCCGCATGGCGCGCAGGGCCAGCTTGTCGCTGTTCCAGTACGCGTAGGCGTTGGTGGCGAGCGCGACGAGCAGGGCGATGATCAGGCCCGTGCGTCCGAAGAAACTGCCGATGACGATGATGAGCGCGGACAGTCCCCCGAGGAGTACTGCGGTCTTCAGCCCGTTGTGCCGGCGGTGCACGGTACGCCCTCCAAGTGGTGCGGTAGGGGAACCCTTGCTCGGTGGTGCTCCACTCCCAGTGGAGCCTCCCGTACCGGTCAACGCGAGGCGGCGGGAGCTAGTTCCCTTGTGCGGCGGGGCGGGGCACAGGGCGAAGGGGCGGAGCTGGTCCAGGGTGGACCGATCCGCCCCTGGGCCGTACGGGTGGCATGTGCCCGCCGGGCCGGCGGAGGGGGCGCGCCTGCCGCGCGGAGGGTGCCTGTCCGCCTGGGGCGGATGCGCCGTACGCCGGTGGCGGGCGGGGTCAGCGCTGGGCGGGGAGGCCGGCGAGTGCGCGGGCCTCCGGGTCCGGCTCGACGTCGCTGGTGCAGTGGCCGCAGCGGGTGGCGATGGCGGGGATCTCGGTGAAGCAGCGCGGGCAGTCGCGCAGCGCGGCCTTGATGTCGGCCTGCTTCTCGTCCTCCTTGGCCGTGAAGCGGTTCTGGACCTGGGCCATGGGGACGACGACCAGGAAGTAGAGCACGGCGGCGGTGATGACGAAGGCGATGGCCGCGCTGACGAAGAGGCCGTACGGGAACTTCACCCCGTCGACCGTGAAGACGGCCTTGCTGAAGTCGCCGGTTCCCCGGGTGAAGAGCCCGATCAGAGGAACGATGAACGCGTTGCTGAAGCCGGTGACGACTGCGGTGAACGCGGCTCCGACGGCGAGGCCGATGGCCATGGAGATGACGTTTCCGCGCAGAATGAAGTCTTTGAACCCGTTCAGCACCGCTTTGCTCCTTGTTGCTCTGTTCAGGTGACGCGTGCACGCAAGACCATGCCCTGTGCGCGCCCGCACGGGCAAGCCGATGTTCCTACGGTCCAGGGGGTCACGCGCGCAGGGGTCAGAAGAGACTGACGGCGGCGAAGCGGAGAACCAGCTGGGGGGCGCCGGAGAGGGCGAGCGCGGCGGCTGCGGTGAGCGCGATCGCGGTGGTCAGAGGCACCGGGACGCCGAGCGTGCGGGCAACGGGTGCCTGCACGCCCTCCGGTGCGCCTTCCGGGGCGCGGAAGAGTGCCGCGGTCCACCGGAGGTAGTAGTACAGCGCGATCACCACGTTGACGGCCATGACGACGGCGAGCCAGCCGAGCCCGGCGTCGACAGCCGCCGAGAAGACCGTGACTTTGGCGAAGAGGCCGATGATGCCGGGTGGCAGTCCGGCCAGGCAGAGCAGGAAGAAGGCCATGACGAGGGCCGCCACGGGGCGGGTGGCGTACAGGCCGCCGTAGTCGGCGAGGCGGTTGCCGGGGTGGCTGCGTGCGACGAGGGCGACCACGGCGAACGCCCCGAGGTTCACGGCGGCGTACATGAGGGCGTACGCGACGGTGGAGCCGATCTGCTCGTCGCCGGAGTACGCGGCGGCGGCGATGGGGACGAGCAGGTAGCCGGCCTGGCCGACGGACGACCAGGCCAGCAGGCGTACGGCGCTGCGTGCGCGGGTGGCGCTCTGCCGGAGTGCGGCCACGTTCCCGACGGTCATGGTGAGGGCGGCGAGGACCGCGAGGGCGGGCCCCCAGACGTCGGCGTACGCCGGGAAGCCGATCACGGTGACGAGGATCAGCCCGGAGAACCCGACGGCCTTGCCGACGACGGAGAGGTAGGCGGCGATGGGGAGCGGGGCTCCGACGTAGGTGTCGGGGACCCAGAAGTGGAAGGGCGCGGCGGCCGTCTTGAAGGCGAAGCCGACGAGCGTGAGGACGACCCCCGCCTCGGCGAGGGTTGCGAACCGGCCGGGTACGTCGTCGAGACGTGCGGCGATCTCCGTGAGGTGCAGGGTGCCGGTCGTCGCGTAGACGAAGCTGACGCCCAAGAGCATGACGGCGGTGGCGACGACGGAGGACAGGAAGAACTTCAGGGCCGCCTCGGAGGAGCGGCGGTCACCGCGTTTGATCCCGACGAGGGCGAAGGCGGGGAGTGAGGCGACTTCGAGGGCGACGACGAGGGTGGCGAGGTCGCGGGCGGCGGGCAGCAGCGCGGCGCCCGCCACGGAGGACAGCAGCAGGAACCAGAACTCGCCCGCCGGGAGCCTGCGGGTGTCGCCGAGTGACAGCAGTGCGGTGAGCAGTGCGCCGCCGAGCACGAGGGCCTGGATGACGAGGGCGAAGTGGTCGGCCGCGTAGCTGCAGGCCTGCGTCCCGCCGGTGAGGCAGAAGGTGGAGCGGTCTCCGGCCCGCAGGGGGACGAGCAGGGCGAGCGCGGCGACGAGCCCGGCGACGGCTCCGTAGCCGAGCAGCGGCTTCTGCCGCTCGGGGACGAACAGGTCGGCGACCAGGACGAGCAGCGCCACGGACGCGGCGACGACGGGGGGCGCGACGGCGAGCCAGTCGACGGACTGGACGAGGCTCGCGGCCCCGGTTGCGCTGTCGGCTGCCACGGTCACGACTTGCCTCCTGCGAGGAGCTTCTGCACGGCCGGGTCGGTGAGGCCGAGAAGGACGGCCGGCCAGAGTCCGGCGAGGACGGTGAGAGCGGCGAGCGGGGTCCAGGTGGCGAGTTCGTAGCCCTGGACGTCGGCGAGCGGGTGCGGCTGTTCACGGTTCCCGCCCATGCAGACACGGCGGACGACCATGAGCATGTACGCGGCAGTGAGCAGGGTGCCGAGGGCGCCGAGGGACATGTACGTGAGGAAGGCGGGGCGGCTGAGGCCCTCGGCGGGGTCGAAGGCACCGAACAGGGTGAGCATCTCCCCCCAGAACCCGGCCAGGCCGGGGAGACCGAGCGAGGCGATGGCCGCGAACGCGAGCAGGCCGCCCAGGCGGGGGGCGCGGCCGTAGAGGGCGGCCCCGGTCGCTCCCGACAGGGTGTCCAGATCGGCTGTGCCGTAGCGGTCCTTGACGGCTCCGACCAAGAAGAACAGCAGGCCGGTGATGAGGCCGTGGGCGATGTTGGCGAACAGGGCGCCGTTGACTCCGGTGGGGGTCATGGTCGCGATGCCGAGGAGGACGAAGCCCATGTGGCCCACGGAGGAGTAGGCGATGAGGCGCTTGAGGTCGCCCTGGGCGCCGCGGCGGACGAGGGCGAGGCAGGCGAGGGACCCGTAGATGATCCCGACGACAGCGAACGCCGCGAGATACGGCGCGAAGGTCCGCATCCCGTCGGGGGCGACGGGGAGCAGGATACGGACGAATCCGTACGTACCCATCTTGAGCAGGACGCCGGCGAGGAGGACGGAGCCGACGGTCGGGGCGGCGGTGTGGGCGTCGGGCAGCCAACTGTGCAGCGGCCACATGGGGGTCTTCACCGCGAGGCCGACGCCGATGGCCAGTACGGCGGTGACCTGCACGGACGCGGTGAGACCGCGGCCGTTGTCAGTGGCGAGTGCCACCATGTCGAAGGTGCCGCTCTTCAGCCCGACAAGGAGCAGCCCCAGCAGCATGATCACGGAACCGAGCAGGGTGTAGAGGATGAACTTCCAGGCGGCGGGCTGCTTCCGGTCGCCGCCCCAGCGGGCGATGAGGAAGTACATCGGGATGAGGACCGTCTCGAAGGCCAGGAAGAACAGCAGCAGGTCGAGGACGGCGAAGGTCGCCAGCGTGCCGGACTCGAGGAGGAGGACGAGTGCGACGAAGCCCTTCGCGGAGGGGCCCGCGGGGAGCTTGAAGTAGCTGTAGAGCGCGCAGAGGAAGGTCAGCAGCGCGGTCAGGACGAGAAGGGGGAGCGAGATGCCGTCCGTACCGAGATGGATCCGCACGTCGAGTGCCGGGATCCAGCTGATGTCCGTGGTGGCCTGCATCCTCGACGGGTGGCTGTGGTCGAAGCCCGCGGCCAGGAGGAGGGCGGCGAGCAGGACCGCGCCGGTCACGGTCACGCCGTGGCGGAGTACGGCCTGGCCGGGGTCCCTTCCCCTGAGTCCCGGCGGGGCGGGCAGCAGTGCGGCGACCGCGCCGAGGAGCGGGGCTACGACGATGAACGCCAGAAGGAACTGCATCACGGATGCGCTGATATCGATCACGGCTCACGCCCCGGCGTTGACGTTGGCAAGGACGACGGCGGCGATCACCAGGACGAGGGTTCCGGCGAGCAGCGCGCCCAGGTAGGTCTGCACGTTGCCCGTCTGGGCGCGACGGACCGCTGCGCCGAGTCCGCGGGCGAGGGTGCCGGAGCCGCGCACGTAGGTGTCGACGACCTCGCGGTCCAGGAAGCGGACGAGGAGGGCGGCGGCCCGGACGGGGCGTACGAAGAGCGTCGTGTAGAGGGCGTCGAGGTGGAATCCGGTGACCGCGTGGCGGTGCAGGGGGCCGAGCAGGAGGCGGCCGGGGTCCGAGGGGTCGGGGGCGCCCGCGATGGTGCCGTAGGCGGCGGTGTGCGACGCCATCGCCTCGGCTTCGACGAGGGCCGGTTCGGCGTCGGGGTGGGCGGCGACCGCGCCCACCGGGGGGCGGCCGGCGAGCGTGGTGGTGTGGCGCCAGGCTCCGTAGGTCACGAGTCCGCCGACGAGGCCGACGCCGGTGGACAGGACGGCGGTCGTGAGGGTGGGGGTGAGGCTGTGTCCATCGAACCAGCCGGTGAGAGACCCGGCCGTGAGGCCGAAGGCGATCGTGGGGACGGCGAGCACCCACAGGACGGAGGTCATCGCTGCGGGCTGCTTGCCGTGGTCGGGCACCTCGGTGCCGCGTCCGCGGAAGGTGAGGAGCCACAGGCGAGTGGCGTAGGCGGCGGTCAGCAGCGCCGCGGCGAGTCCGGCGACGAGGATCGTCCAGCCGGCCGCCACCGGGGCCACGTCGCGCTCGCCGAGGGCGGTGTGTTCGGCGGCGACCAGGACGGCTTCCTTGGAGAAGAAGCCGGCGAACGGGGGGATGGCGGCGAGCGC
This sequence comes from Streptomyces sp. NPDC020780, assembly GCF_044334475.1. NCBI lineage: Bacteria > Bacillati > Actinomycetota > Actinomycetes > Kitasatosporales > Streptomycetaceae > Streptomyces > Streptomyces sp. NPDC020780. The sequence continues at coordinate 82,118 of NZ_JBIRTB010000008.1, forward strand.
GAGCAGGGCGACGGTCATCGTCCAGTAGGCGTCGGGGATGCGCTGGGCGAGGCCGCTCATGCGGGACATGGCCGCGAGTGAGTTGGTCCCTGCCGCGTGGATGACGACACCCGCGGCGAGGAAGAGGACGGCTTTGAACGCACCGTGCGACAGGAGGTGGAAGACGGCGGCTCCGCGGTCGCCGACGGCCAGGGCACCGGACATGTAGCCGAGCTGGCCGATGGTCGAGTAGGCGAGGACACGTTTGATGTCGTCCTGCGCGAGGGCGGCCAGGCCCGAGCCGATCATCGTGACGGCCGCCATCACGGCGAGGACGACGAGCGCCGCCCCGGAGGCGGCGAAGACGGGAAGGAGCCGGGCGACGAAGTAGATGCCGGCGGCGACCATCGTCGCGGCGTGGATGAGCGCGGAGACGGGGGTGGGGCCGGCCATCGCGTCGGGCAGCCAGGTGTGCAGGGGGAACTGCGCGGACTTGCCGGCGACGCCCGCGAGCAGCAGCAGGGCGATGAGGGTGGGGTGGTCGAGTCCGCCGTTGCCGACGGCGGCCAGGATGCCGGTGACGCGGAAGGTGCCGGTGTCCGCGGCCAGGGCGAACAGGCCGATGAGGAAGGGCACATCACCGAGCTTGGTGACGAGGAAGGCCTTGAGGGAGGCGGCGCGGGCCTCGGGCGTCTCCCAGTAGTGGCCGACGAGGAAGTACGAGCAGATGCCCATGACCTCCCAGCCGACCAGGAGCACCATCAGGTCGCCCGAGTAGACGACGAGCAGCATCGCGGAGGTGAAGAGGGAGACGAGGGCCGCGTACGAGGGGTAGCGGGCGTCGTCCTTCAGATAGGCGGTCGAGTAGACCTGGACGCAGGTCGCGACGAGTCCGACGAGAACGGCGACGAGGACGGCGAAGCCGTCGAGGTGCAGGGCGAGGTCAATGGGGACCGAGCCGGTGGGGGTGAGCTGGGTCGCGGCGTCGATGGCACGCCCACCGCCCTGGCGGGCGGCGACGACGGCGGCGATGACGGCCGCGACGAGGGTGGGCAGCACGGCGAGGGGCCGCACGAATCCGGGGACGGTCCTGCCGAGCAGGAGTCCGGCGACGGCGCCCAGGAAGGGGAGGAGGGGGACGAGGACGGCAAGGGTCGTGGTGGTCACGCGGTGGCCTCTGCCTTCTTTGCCTTCCCTGCCGGAGCAGTGGCCTGGTCTGCGGTGCCGTCGGCGGCGTCCTCGTCGTCGGGGAGTGTCTCGGCGTCGTCGGTCTCGGCGGTGTCGCGGAGTCGGTCGATGTCCGAGCTGCCGCGGTTGCGGTGGACGGCCAGGACGATCGCCAGGCCGATGCCGATCTCGGCTGCCGCGATGGCGATCGTGAAGAGGCTGAGGGCCTGCCCGGAGTGGAGTGCGTCGCGGAGCCAGACGTCGAAGGCGACGAGGTTGAGGTTGACCGCGTTGAGCATCAGCTCGACGGACATCAGGACGAGGATCGTGTTGCGGCGGGCGAGCACGCCGTACAGCCCGACGCAGAAGAGGAGGACGGCGAGCACGGCGGGATAGGCGAGGTGCATCAGCTCTTGTCCTCTCGGTCCGTGCGGGAGGCGGCTTCCTCGCCCCCGGCGGGCGTCGCTGCCCGGTCCTCGGCGGGCGCGGCTCCCCCGGCGGGTGCGGCTGCCCCGGCGGGCGTCGCTGCCCGGTCCTCGGCGGGCGCGGCTCCCCCGGCGGTGCGCAGCGTGGCTGCCCGGTCCTCGGCGGGTGCGGCTCCCCCGGCGGTGCGCGGCGTGGCCGCCCGGTCCTTGCCCGGGGCTGCTTCCCGATCCTTGCGGGAGAGGACGATCGCGCCGACGAGGGCGGCGAGCAGGAGGACGGACAGGGCTTCGAAGGGCAGCACCCAGTGCCGGAAGAGGAACTCGCCGGTGGCGTTGGTGGAGCCCTGGGCGGGGCCGTCCAGGTCGATCCATGTCGTACGGAAGGCGTCCACGACGACCCAGACCAGTACGGCGGCCGAGGCCCCGGCCACGCCTACCGCGATCCACCGGTTGTCCGAGTCGGCGTCCGGGGAGCGGCCTATGGGGGCGCGGGTGAGCATGAGCCCGAAGAGAAGGAGGACGACGATGGAGCCGACGTAGATCAGGACCTGTACCCAGGCGATGAACTCGGCCGTGAGCAGAAGGTATTCAACGGCCAGGCCACCGAGCGCGACGACGAGCCACAGGGCGGCGTGCACGAGTTGCCTGGTCGTGACGGTGACGAGGGCCGCGCCGAGGGTGGCGAGGCCGACGAGGACGAAGGCGATCTCCACACCGGTCGGTGACAGGAAGCCGGGAGGGCCGGCGGCTGCGGGGATCACTCCTCTCCCCCCTGTTCGCCGTCCCGGGCCCGGAGCTTGTCGGCCGTCTTGCGGGCGGCGGCGATCTCCTTGGGTTCCTCGGCCGCCGCGTCGAGTGCCGGCGGCTCGGGCACGGTCCACATCCACTCGCGGAGCTTGTCGCGCTCGTGGGTGAGCTCGTGGATGTCCGTCTCCGCGTACTCGAACTCCGGTGACCAGAACAGTGCGTCGAAAGGACATACCTCGATGCAGATACCGCAGTACATGCAGAGGGCGAAGTCGATCGCGAAGCGGTCCAGGACGTTGCGGCTGCGCTCACGGCCGCCGGGGGCGGCGGCGGGCACCGTCTCCTTGTGGGAGTCGATGTAGATGCACCAGTCGGGGCACTCACGGGCGCAGAGCATGCACACCGTGCAGTTCTCCTCGAACAGACCGATGACACCGCGGCTGCGGGGCGGCAGTTCGGGCTGGACGTCCGGGTACTGGGCGGTGACCGTGCGCTTCGTCATGGTGCGCAGGGTGACGGCGAGGCCCTTGGCCAGGCCTGAGCCGGGGATCGGGGGCACTAGTCGATCGCCACCTTCACGATGCCGGTGAGCGCGATCTGCGCGAGGGCGAGAGGGATGAGGGTGGTCCAGGCGAGCTTCTGCAACTGGTCCTCGCGCAGCCGGGGATAGGTGACACGGAGCCAGATGACGACGAACGCGAGTACAGCGGTCTTGAGCAGGGTCCAGACCCAGCCGAGTCCGTCGGCGCCGAACGGGCCGTGCCACCCGCCGAGGAACAGGACGGTGGTCAGCCCGCACAGGACGACGATGCCGGCGTACTCGGCGAGGAGGAACAGGGCGAAGCGGAGGCCCGTGTACTCGGTGTACGCGCCGAAGATGATCTCCGAGTCGGCGACCGGCATGTCGAAGGGGGGACGCTGGAGTTCGGCGAGCCCGGCCACGAAGAAGACCAGGGCACCGACGATCTGCCACGGCAGCCACCACCACTGGAAGGCGTTCAGGATGCCGGGGAGCGAGACGGTGCCCGCCGCCATGGCCACCGAGGCGGCGGCCAGCAGCATCGGCAGTTCGTAGGCGAGCAGCTGGGCGGCGGTGCGGAGGCCGCCGAGGAGGGAGAACTTGTTCGCGGAGGCCCAGCCCGCCATCAGCGAACCGAGAACGCCGACCCCCATGACGGCGAGCACGAAGAAGATGCCCGCGTCGACCACCTGGCCGACCGCGCCCTCGCTCGGGCCGACCGGAATCGCGACGAGTACGAGGAGGTACGGGAGGAGGGCGACGGCGGGGGCCAGCTGGAAGACGCGGCGGTCCGCGTCGGCGGGCACGATGTCTTCCTTCTGCGCGAACTTCACCCCGTCGGCGACGAGCTGCGCCCACCCGTGGAAGCCGCCCGCATACATGGGGCCGAGCCGGCCCTGCATGTGGGCCATCACCTTGTGCTCGGCCTGCCCGACGACCAGCGGGAGGACCATGAACACGGCGAACACGATGACGAGCCGGATGGCGACGTCGAGTACGTCGTTCACGCGGTATCGCCTCCGGCGGGACGGTCGGACGGGGGTGCGGGGCGGGAGCCGGGACGGCCGGGCTTGCTGGGCTCGGCGGGACCGGCGGGCCCCGAGCCGGTCGCACCGGGGCCGGGACCGTCCGGCGCCTGGTCGGCGGGGCCGTCGGCGGACCGGTCCGCAGGTCGCGCCGGGGGCTGCGGGGCCTGCCCGGTCGGCTCGTCCCGGTCGGTCTCCTCAGGCCGGTCGGCTCGTGCGGGCTTCCCGGTCGGCTCGGCCTCGGACTGCTCGGTTTCTCCGGGTCGGCCGAACGCTTCAGGTTGCTCGGCCTCGGACCGCCCGGGCCGCTCGGTATCGGGCTGTGCCGGCTGGTCGGTATCGGGCTGTGCCGGCCGCTCGGCATCGGACTGTCCCGGCCGCTCGGCATCGGGCTGTTCCGGCCGCTCGGTATCGGACTGTGCCGGCTGGTCGGCCAGTTCGCGCGGCTCGGCTGCCCGCCCCGGCTGGTCGGCCTGCTCAGACGCCTCGGCCCGCCCGGACGGTCCGGACCGCTCGGCCTCGGACCGCTCCGGCTGCTCGGCCCGTTCGGGCCTCGCCTCGGACCGCCCGGCCCTCTCGCTGTCGCCGTTGCCGTCACCGGCAGGACCACCCGCGGCGCCACCTTCGGCACCACGGTCGGCACCGCCGTCGGCACCGCCGTCGGCACCGCTCTCCGGGGTGTCGCCGAACGCCGGCTGGGCGTGGTGCCAGGGCGCGTCCGTGCTCCGGGTGGATCGCGGCTCGCGCCGACTCGCGGGTGGGGCGCCGGTGGTCCCGGGACCTGCCGGGGCATCGGCGGTGGGCGGCTCCGTCGCCGGGGCGCCGGAAGCCGGCGCGGGCGCGGACCCGGTTGCCGCCGCCGGGTCCTCGGCCGGAGACGTCCTGGGCACGTGGGTTCCCTCGGACTCCGGAGTCCCCTCGGCCGCAGCGGCCTCCCCGGATACCGAGGCCCTTCCGAAGGCCGAAGTCGCCTCGGTCGCCGAAGTCGCCTCGGTCGCCGGGGTCGCCTCGGCCTCGGCAGCCTCACCGGGCGCCGGGGCCGCCCCGGACGCCGGTGGCGTCGCAGACGCGGCGGCCGTCCGGCCGGCCGAGCCCTGGGAAGCGCTGCGGGTACGGCGCGGCGTCGGCGCCGCCTCCGGTGCCGGGGCCGCCTCCGATGCCGGTGCCACCCCGGGCGTCGGCGCCGCCTCCGGTGCCGGTGCCACCCCCGATGCCGGTGCCGCCTCGGGCGCCGGGGCCTCCGCGGCCCGCTGGGCCGCCGAGCCCTCGGCCGCGCTGCGGGCCCGGCGCACGGGGCGGTCGCCCGCCGCACGCGCCCCCCTGGCCGGGCGTGCCGGGGCGGGCGGGAGCTGGCCCTTGAGCGGGCCCCATTCGTTCGGGTCCGGCACCCCGGGCGGAAGCATCGTGCGCCGCTTGGGCCCCCCGTGCTCCGACTCGCCCGGCTCCTTCGCCCCTGGCCAGGCCTTGACGACCCGGGCCGCGAGGACGAAGTCCTTCCGCAGCGGGTGCCCTTCGAAGCCCTCGGGCAGCAACAGGGGCGCCAGGTGCGGGTGGTCCTCGAATTCGATGCCGAACATCTCGTACGTCTCCCGCTCGTGCCAGGCCGCGCCCGCGTACACGCCGACGGCGCTGGGCAGTGCGGGGGACTCGTGCGGGACCGTCGTGCGGACCAGCAGACGCCGGACCGTGCCGTCACCCAGGGCCGCGACATGGGCGCAGACGCGGAAGCCGGTGCCCGGTTCGTCGACGGCGCTCAGCCAGTCGAAGTAACTGCAGCCCAGGGTGTCGCGGGCCGTTTCGAGAGCGGTGATCCAGGAGGCGGCGGGCACGTCGACGGTCAGCAGGTCGTACGCGTACGAGGCCGTGGCGTCCGCGCCGAAGACGTCGGTGACGGCGTCGGGCAGCCGGGCGTACGTGGCGGCGGCGCTCAGGTCGGCGGCGCTCACGTCGGCTCCTCCCCCGGCGCCTTCGGGCCGGCGACGAGACCGCTGCGCAGGGCCGTGGCCGACGGCCGGGCCGCCCCGTGCTGCGCGTACCGCTCGGCGAGCGACTCGCGGGCGATCTTCTCCTGAAGCGTGAGGATGCCCTGGAGGAGCGCCTCGGGCCGGGGCGGGCAGCCGGGTACGTACACGTCGACGGGGATGATCTGGTCGACGCCCTTCGTCACGGAGTACGAATCCCAGTAGGGCCCGCCGCAGTTGGAGCAGGCGCCGAAGGAGATGACGTACTTCGGTTCGGGCATCTGCTCGTACAGGCGCTTCACGGCCGGCGCCATCTTGTCGGTCACCGTGCCCGACACGATCATGAGGTCGGCCTGCCGGGGGCCGGGCGCGAAGGGGATCACACCGAGCCGGATGAAGTCGTGCCGCGCCATGGAGGCGGCGATGAACTCGATGGCACAGCAGGCGAGTCCGAAGTTGAAGACCCAGAGGCTGTAGCGGCGGCCCCAGTTGAGGACCACCTTCATCGGCTCGGGTGCGAGCCGGGACAGCACACCGAGCTTCTTCGGCTCCGGGAGCAGCGTCGGATCGGGCAGCGGTTCGGGATGCGGCCGGCTCGTCACGCCCATTCGAGGACGCCCTTCTTCCATGCGTAGAGCAGTCCCACGGCCAGGAAGCCGAGGAAGACGAACATCTCCACCAGCGTCGTCGCGCCGTATCCCGGGGCCGCGAACACCGTCGCCCACGGGAACAGGAAGATCGAGTCGACGGCGAAGATCACGTACAGGAAGGCGTAGACGTAGTAGCGCACCTGGGTGTGGGCCCAGCCCTCCCCCACGGGGTCCACGCCGCATTCGTAGGTGAGGAGTTTCTCCGGCGTCGGGACCACGGGCCTCAGCAGCCGGCCGGCCCCGAAGGCGACGGCGACGAACAGCACGCCGACGAGGGCGATTAGTCCGACCACCGAGTAGCTGTGGAAGTATTCCGACGCGAGAACGGTCGGTCCCGGCACGTCCGCCACGTCCGTCCCTCGCTCCCTCAACCTGTCCGACGGTCTGTACGTACGCACGGGAGTCTAGGCCCTGCCGAAGAAGGGCTGAGCAGCCGCGTCGTGCGGGAGGTGGGGTTATCCCTACTTCCCCTCACCCACGAACCCCATGGCGTGCGCGTCTTCCGCCCGGCAGGCTGGTCGAATGACCCTGAGCCCCCCACCGCCGGACCACGACCCGTCGGACACCGCCGCCGCCCCTGCCCGCACACCGTCGGAACGCGCCCTGCCGGGGAGCGCGCGCCTCGACGACTCCGGGCCACCGCCCGTGCGCTTCGCCTTCGACCGGTGCACCTGGAAGGAGATCGCCCACCTCCTGGCCAATCTCCCGGCGGCGATCGCCGGGTTCGTGTACACGGTGTTCCTGGTCGGTGTGGGCGTCGGGCTGTCGGTCACCGTGGTCGGACTGCCCCTGCTCGCGCTCGGCCTGCGGGGCGCCCGCGGACTCGGGCGGGGGGAACGGGCCCGGGCGCGGGCGATGCTCGGGGTGCGGGTCGATGAGCCGAGCGCGCCGGCGCGCGGCCAGCGGGACCGGGGCTTCTTCCCCTGGCTGTGGTCGGGGCTGAAGGACCCGGTGGCCTGGCGGGCGTTGCTGTACTCGTTCATTCGCCTGCCCTGGGGTGTGGCCACGTTCGCCGTGACGCTGGTGGGTCTGTTCGTGCTCTGGCCCGTGCTGCCGTACATCGCACGGGGGCTGACCAACGCCGACCGGGCGATGGTCCGCGGCATGCTGTCGCCCTCGGACGAGTTGGAGCGCAGGATCGCCGAGCTGGAGTCGGACCGGGGGGTGGTCGTGGACACCGCCGCGGCCGACCTGCGCCGCATCGAACGCGACCTCCACGACGGCGCCCAGGCCCGCCTCGTCGCCCTCGCCATGGGCCTCGGGCTGGCGAAGGAGAAACTCACCGACGACCCCGAAGCCGCCGCCCGCATGGTCGACGAAGCCCACGGAGAAGTGAAGGTCGCCCTCCAGGAACTCCGCGACCTCGCCCGCGGCATCCACCCCGCCGTCCTCACCGACCGGGGCCTGGACGCCGCCCTCTCCGCCATCGCCTCCCGCTGCACCGTCCCCGTCGACGTCTCCGTGGACCTGGAGTCACGGCCCGCCCAAGCCATCGAGGGCATCGCGTACTTCACCGTGTCCGAGCTCCTCCAGAACGTCAGCAAGCACGCGCGGGCCACCCACGCCTCCGTCGACGTGTGGCGGGTCGCGGACCGGCTGCTGATCGAGGTGCGGGACGACGGTGTGGGCGGTGCGCGGCTGGACGGCGGTACGGGCATGGCGGGGCTGGCGGAGCGGCTCGGGGCCGTCGACGGGGTCTTCACCGTCGACAGCCCGGCCGGCGGACCCACCACGGTGACGGCGGAGCTGCCCTGGCGTGACCGCGCGGCAGTCACGGTCACGGGCGTTTGACCCCACCGCGCCCCGTCGGCCCGCGGCGGACGCGCGGCGGCGGTCGTCACGGCACCTGACCGCGCGGACTCCCGGTCCCACCACCCACCGGCCGGGGTCCCGCAGCCGGTGGGTGGTGGGTCAGCGGTCTCCGGGACCGGAAGGTGGGGAAAACCCCCGGCCCGATACGGAGACCGTCCTCATGGTGCGAAGCCCCGGGGCGCAGCAGTCTTGGGATATCAGTCGAAGTACCGGGCCGGCGGGAGCACCCCGCCCGGAAGACCCGCGGGAGTTCCCGCCCAGGAGAAACGGACGGACGCCACTGATGGCCACGGCATACGGACCGGACACGCGGGGCCGCCAGGGCCCCGCGGCCGGACCGGGGCACCAGCCCCCGGCACAGCACTTCCTCCCGGCCGTGGTGCGTGCGCCCTTCGAGGCGCGTACCTGGCGTGAGCTGGCCTATCTGCTCCTGAGCCTGCCGATCAGCGTGGTGCTGTTCAGCTTCGCGGTCGCCATGGTGTCGCTGGGCCTGGGCATGCTGATCACCTTCCTCGGCATTCCGGTCCTCGCCGCCGGACTGGTCATGTGCCGCGGCTTCGGCGTGATGGAGCGGGGCCGTGCGCGCGGGCTGCTGAAGCTCGAGGTCGCGGACCCGGCCCCGGTGCGCGGCAGGAAGGGCGGCCTGATGTCGTGGGTCGGTGCGGTCCTGAAGAGCGGGGTGTCCTGGCGCCATCTGCTCTACGCGCTCCTGCACATGCCGTGGGCGGTCTTCGCGTTCAGCGTCTCGCTGACGTTCTGGGCGTACGGGTGGGCCGCGTTCACCTACCCGCTCTGGCAGTGGGTCTTCCCGGCGTACGTGGGAGTGGGCGGCCTCCAGCTGTACGGCGACAGCACCCACCAGGTCTACCTGGACTCGTCCCTGGACCTGATGCTGACCAGTGCCCTCGGTCTGGTGATCGTCGTGGTGACCCCGTGGATCATCCGCGGTCTCGCGTCCGTGGACCGGCTGATGGTGCTCGGTCTGCTCGGCCCGTCCCGCCTGGCCACCCGGGTATCGGAACTGGAGTCGGACCGGGGGGTGGTCGTGGACACCGCCGCGGCCGACCTGCGCCGCATCGAACGCGACCTCCACGACGGCGCCCAGGCCCGCCTCGTCGCCCTCGCCATGGGCCTCGGGCTGGCGAAGGAGAAACTCACCGACGACCCCGAAGCCGCCGCCCGCATGGTCGACGAAGCCCACGGAGAAGTGAAGGTCGCCCTCCAGGAACTCCGCGACCTCGCCCGCGGCATCCACCCCGCCGTCCTCACCGACCGGGGCCTGGACGCCGCCCTCTCCGCCATCGCCTCCCGCTGCACCGTCCCCGTCGACGTCTCCGTGGACCTGGAGTCACGGCCCGCCCAAGCCATCGAGGGCATCGCGTACTTCACCGTGTCCGAGCTCCTCCAGAACGTCAGCAAGCACGCGCGGGCCACCCACGCCTCCGTCGACGTGTGGCGGGTCGCGGACCGGCTGATGCTGCAGGTGGCCGACGACGGGCGCGGCGGGGCCGACGTGCCGTCGGGCAGTGGTCTGGCCGGCCTGACGGAGCGGCTGGACGCGGTGGACGGTGTCCTGGTCGTCGACTCCCCCGCCGGCGGACCCACCACGGTCACCGCGGAGCTGCCCTGGCGTGGCTGAGGCAGGCGCCTCCGGGCGCGGACAGCACACGCGCAGCGCCCCGGCCCCGCCCCCTGGCGGCCGGGGCGCTGCAGCGCGGCGGGCGGGCAACCGCTCGTACTCGCCGGGGGCCGGGCAGGAGCCGGCCCCCAAAAGAGCCCGGCAGGCGCGGGGAACCCACCGGGCGGGCCCGCCCGGGCGCTGGAGCTGGAATGCTGGGGGCCGTAGGGGCGCCGCACCGGGCGGCGTGCGGAGCAGGACCGACAGTGGGGGACACAACGTCGTGGAGGACAGGGTGCGGGTCGTCATCGCCGAGGATTCGGTACTGCTCCGGGAGGGACTCACCCGGCTGCTGACCGATCTGGGGCACGACGTCGTCGCGGGGGTGGGGGATGCCGAGGCCCTGATCAGGACGGTGAACGATCTCGCCGCGCTGGACGCGCTGCCGGACGTCGTGGTGGCCGATGTGCGGATGCCGCCCACCCACACCGACGAGGGCGTGCGGGCGGCGGTGCGGCTGCGCAAGGAGTACCCCGGCATCGGGGTACTGGTGCTCTCGCAGTACGTCGAGGAGGAGTACGCCACCGAGTTGCTGGCGGGCAGCAGCCGGGGCGTGGGTTACCTGCTCAAGGACCGGGTCGCCGACGTGAGGGAGTTCGTCGACGCCGTGGTGCGGGTGGCGCGGGGCGGGACCGCCCTCGACCCGGAGGTGGTGGCGCAGTTGCTGGGCCGGAGCCGCAAGCAGGACGTGCTGGCCGGGCTCACGCCGCGCGAGCGGGAGGTCCTGGGCCTGATGGCGGAGGGGCGGACGAATTCGGCGGTCGCCCGGCAACTGGTGGTCAGCGACGGGGCCGTGGAGAAGCACGTCAGCAACATCTTCCAGAAGCTCGGCCTCTCGCCCAGCGACGGGGACCACCGCCGCGTTCTGGCGGTCCTCACGTATCTCAACTCCTGAGGGCGCGGCGCCCGCGGGCGCCACATGCCCACAGCCGACACGAGCACGTACACGCACACCCGCATACCCGCATACCCCGCACCTCTCAGTGCCCTGTCCGCGGACCGCATTCCGGAACCACGCTCCGGGACTGCGCTCCGCGGAAAGCACGATCGAGAACCTCGGCGGGGCCACGAGCGGACGCGATCCGTAATCGGGGGAAGAAGATCCTTGACCAGATCCGGAACCCGATCCGGAACCCGATCCGGGAGCCGAGCCCGAAGCCGTCCCTCTCCTTGGTCCTACGTCGAAAGGCTGAGCCCGCAAGCCCCGGAGCGTCATCCGGCAGGTTGCTGAATGGGACGTAGTCGGATGAATTCCTGTTTCGACGTCGCGTCCACCATATGATCGGTCCAGGGAAGGCGACCCTTACAGAAGTAGGGTGGGGCCTGGACCGCCGGCGGGTCGGCCGGTCCTGTGCCGCCGCATCCAGGGAGGTCCAGTTCAGTGACCAGCCAGGTCAGTAGCCCAGCCGGAAAGACCGACGACGCCGGCGAGGCCGTCGTCGGGGAGCACAGCGCCCCCTTTGCCGATGGAACGCGCGCCACTGAGAAGGAAATCCGCCGTCTGGACCGGGTGATCATCCGTTTCGCGGGTGACTCGGGCGATGGTATGCAGTTGACGGGCGACCGGTTCACCTCGGAGACTGCGTCGTTCGGCAACGACCTGTCGACGCTGCCGAACTTCCCGGCCGAGATCCGGGCTCCTGCCGGGACTCTGCCTGGCGTGTCGTCGTTCCAGCTGCATTTCGCCGACCACGACATCCTCACGCCGGGCGACGCACCGAATGTGCTGGTCGCGATGAATCCGGCGGCATTGAAGGCGAATATCGCCGATGTGCCGCGCGGCGCCGACATCATCGTGAACACGGATGAATTCACCAAGCGCCCCATGGCCAAGGTGGGTTATGCGGTCTCACCCCTGGAGGACGGATCGCTCGAGGCGTACAACGTGCATCCGGTGCCGTTGACGACCCTGACGATCGAGGCGCTGAAGAAGTTCGGGCTTTCCCGTAAGGAAGCCGAGCGGTCGAAGAACATGTTCGCGCTCGGGCTGCTGTCCTGGATGTACAACCGTCCGACGGAGGGTACGGAGAAGTTCCTCCGGTCGAAGTTCGCGAAGAAGCCGGCGATCGCCGAGGCGAACGTGGCGGCTTTTCGGGCCGGCTGGAATTTCGGGGAGACCACCGAGGATTTCGCGGTCTCCTACGAGGTCGCTCCGGCGTCACAGGCCTTTCCCACGGGCACGTACCGCAATATCTCCGGGAACCTGGCCCTGTCGTACGGGCTGATCGCGGCGAGCCGTCAGGCGGATCTGCCGCTGTATCTGGGCTCGTATCCGATCACGCCCGCCTCGGACATCCTGCACGAGCTCAGCAGGCACAAGAACTTCGGTGTGCGCACCTTCCAGGCCGAGGACGAGATCGCCGGGATCGGCGCGGCGCTCGGTGCGGCGTTCGGCGGATCCCTCGCGGTGACGACGACCTCCGGGCCCGGGGTGGCGCTGAAGTCGGAGACGATCGGCCTGGCGGTGTCGCTGGAGCTGCCCCTGCTGATCATCGACATCCAGCGGGGCGGCCCCTCGACCGGACTGCCGACGAAGACGGAGCAGGCCGACCTGCTGCAGGCCATGTACGGGCGTAACGGCGAGGCCCCGGTCCCTGTCGTCGCGCCCCGGACCCCGGCGGACTGCTTCGACGCGGCCCTGGACGCCGCGCGGATCGCCCTGACCTACCGCACCCCGGTCTTCCTGCTCTCCGACGGATACCTCGCCAACGGCTCGGAACCGTGGCGGATCCCGGAGATCGACACGCTGCCCGACCTGCGGGTGCAGTTCGCGACCGGTCCGAACCACGAACTCGCCGACGGTACGGAGGTGTTCTGGCCCTACAAGCGGGAACCCAGGACGCTGGCCCGTCCGTGGGCGGTACCGGGGACCCCGGGCCTGGAGCACCGGATCGGCGGGATCGAGAAGCAGGACGGCACGGGGAACATCTCCTACGACCCGGCCAACCACGACTTCATGGTCCGCACCCGCCAGGCCAAGATCGACGGGATCGAGGTCCCCGACCTGGAGGTCGACGACCCGGCCGGCGCGACCACCCTCGCCCTGGGCTGGGGTTCGACGTACGGTCCGATCACCGCGGCGGTCCGCCGGCTGCGTGCGGCGGGCGAGACGGTGGCCCAGGCACATCTGCGCCACCTCAACCCGTTCCCGAAGAACCTCGGGGAGGTGCTGAAACGGTACGACAAGGTCGTCGTGCCGGAGATGAACCTCGGTCAGCTCGCCACCCTCCTGAGGGCGAAGTACCTCGTCGACGTGCAGAGTTGCAACCAGGTCAACGGAATGCCCTTCAAGGCCGAGCAGCTCGCCACCGCGCTCAAGGAGGCCATCGATGCCTGACGTCACCACCAACGAACTCCTCCACCTGGTGCCCAAGGCCGAGGGCACGCAGTCGATGAAGGACTTCAAGTCCGACCAGGAGGTGCGCTGGTGCCCGGGGTGCGGTGACTACGCGGTGCTCGCCGCCGTGCAGGGGTTCATGCCGGAGCTCGGCCTGGCCAGGGAGAACATCACGTTCGTCTCCGGCATCGGCTGCTCCTCGCGCTTCCCGTACTACATGAACACCTACGGGATGCACTCGATCCACGGCCGCGCGCCCTCCATCGCCACCGGGCTCGCCACCTCACGCCGCGACCTGAGCGTGTGGGTCGTCACGGGCGACGGCGACGCGCTGTCCATCGGCGGGAACCACCTCATCCACGCCCTGCGCCGCAACGTCAACCTCAAGATCCTGCTCTTCAACAACAGGATCTACGGCCTCACCAAGGGCCAGTACAGCCCCACGTCCGAGGTCGGCAAGATCACCAAGTCGACGCCCATGGGGTCTCTCGACGCCCCCTTCAACCCGGTGTCCCTGGCGATCGGCGCCGAGGCCTCCTTCGTCGCCCGCACCGTCGACTCGGACCGCAAGCACCTCACGAGCGTGCTCCGCGCCGCCGCGGCCCACCCCGGCACGGCGCTGGTGGAGATCTACCAGAACTGCAACATCTTCAACGACGGCGCCTTCGAGGTCCTCAAGGACAAGGAGCGTGCCGAAGAGGCCGTCATCCGCCTGGAGCACGGCAAGCCGATCCTCTTCGGGGCCGACGGCGGCAAGGGTGTCGTGCGGGACGCGCTGACCGGCGACCTGGAGGTCGTCAATGTCACCGAGGACAACCGGTCGAGCGTCCTCGTCCACGACGCCCACAACCCGAGCCCCACCACCGCCTTCGCGCTCTCCCGCCTCGCCGACCCCGACACGCTGCACCACACCCCCATCGGGGTGTTGCGCAGCGTGGAGCGCCCCGTCTACGACACCCTCATGTCCGACCAGCTCGACACCGCGATCGAGCAGCACGGCAAGGGCGACCTGAGCGCCCTTCTGGCGGGCAACGACACCTGGACGGTCGTCGGCTGACCCTCCGTCACCCCCGCGAACACGTACGACGAGGCCCGGAGCCGGCCCGCCGGTCCCGCCGGCCGGTCAGCTCCGGGCCTCGTCGTACGCCCCGCGCGCCGTCTCCACCGCGTCCAGCCGCCGCTCCACCCAGCGGGCCAGCCCCCAGACCTGTTCCGCGGCCTCCCTGCCGAGCGGCGTCAGCGAGTAGTCCACGCGCGGCGGGATCACGGGCTTGGCGTCGCGGTGGACGAAGCCGTCCCGCTCCAGCGTCTGCAGGGTCTGGGCGAGCATCTTCTCGCTGACGCCCCCCACGGTGCGCCGCAGCTCACCGAAGCGGTACGAACGCTCCAGCAGCGCGGCGAGCACGAGTACCCCCCAGCGGCTGGTGACGTGCTCCAGCACCAGCCGGGAGGGGCACATCGGCTGGTTGACGTTCGGGAGCCTGTCCGCCGTGTCACCGCTCATCACGCGCACACTCATACCAGTACCTTACTTCAAGGTGGGTACTTTCATTTGGTTAGTGCAGCCCCTACGGTGAGTACACAGAGTCCGCACGGATCAACGCACCCGCACCCCAGGAGCAGAACCATGAGCATCGTTGTCACCGGAGCCACCGGCGAGCTCGGCCGCCACGTCGTCGAGCAGCTGCTCGTCACGGTCCCGGCCGAGGGGATCGCCGCCGTCGTCCGCAGCAAGGAGAAGGCCGCCCCCCTCGCGGACCGCGGCGTCGAGATCCGCGTGGCGGACTACGACCGGCCGGAATCGTTGGCCGGGGCGTTCCGCTCCGGTGACCGCGTGCTGCTGGTCTCCGGCAGCGAGGTCGGCAAGCGGGTACCGCAGCACACCGCGGTGATCGAGGCCGCCAAGGCCGCGGGTGTCGCGCAGCTGGCGTACACCGGCGTGCTGGGCGGGCCGGAGGCCGACTTCCGGCTGGCCGAGGAGCACAAGGCCACGGAGCAGCTGATCCTCGATTCCGGGCTGCCGTACACCTTCCTGCGCAACGGCTGGTACACCGAGAACTACACGGCGAATCTCGCCCCGGTCCTGGAACACGGCACCGTCGTCGCCAACGCCGGTGACGGCCGGGTCGCCTCCGCCACCCGGGCGGACTACGCAGCCGCCGCTGCCGCGGTACTGACGAGTGAGGGCCACCTCGGCGCGGTCTACGAGCTGAGCGGGGACGTCGCCTGGTCCCTGGCGGAGTACGCGGACGCGGTGGCGGCGGCGGCCGGCAGGGAGATCACGTACTCCGACGTGCCCGCGGCCGTCCACCAGGAGATCCTCGTCGGGGCGGGGGTGCCCGAGGGCTTCGCGGCGATCCTCGTGGACGTCGACGAGGCGATCCGGCGCGGGCTGCTCGCCGGGACGACCGGCGACCTGGCCCGCCTGATCGGCCGCCCGACGACGCCCATGGCCGAGACGGTGGCCGCCGCGGTGTCCGCCGCCGCGCCCGCCGCGTGAAACGACGGCCCGCGAGGGCCCGGGAGAGCCCCGGGAGGTACCCCACGGCCGGCTCGTCACGACCGTTACCGTGAGACGGGTATGACACGGGGCCCTTCCGGCGCTACCGTCGTGCGGTCGGCCGATCGCCGGCGCCGGGAGTGCCAGGAGGGCCCGTGAAGGGGAAGAACGAACAGCGGGCAGGTCTGCTGTACGGAGTCGGCGCGTACGGGATGTGGGGCCTCGTGCCCCTCTTCTGGCCGCTGCTGGAGCCGTCCGGGGCGGTGGAGATCCTCGCCCACCGGATGGTCTGGTCGCTGGGTGTGGTCGGGATCGCCCTGCTGGTCCTGCGCCGCTGGGCCTGGATGGGCGAACTGCTCCGGCAGCCGCGGAAGCTCGGCCTGATAGCGACCGCCGCCGCCGTCATATCGGTCAACTGGGGCCTGTACATCTGGTCCGTCAACAACGGCCATGTCGTCGAGGCGTCACTGGGCTACTTCATCAACCCCCTCGTGACGATCGCGATGGGAGTCCTGCTGCTCGGCGAGCGGCTGCGGCCTGTCCAGTGGACTGCGGTCGCCACCGGACTGGCCGCGGTGCTCGTCCTGGCGATCGGGTACGGGCAGCCGCCGTGGATCTCGCTGACGCTGGCGTTCTCCTTCGCGACGTACGGCCTGGTGAAGAAGAAGGTCAACATGGGCGGCCTGGAATCCCTGGCCGCCGAGACCGCCGTCCTGTTCGTCCCCGCGCTCGGGTTCCTGCTGTGGCTCGGCGCCCGCGGCGACGCGACGTTCCTGCACGGTGGCGCGGGCCACGGCGCCCTGCTCGCCGCCACGGGCCTGGTCACCGCGATCCCGCTCGTCGCCTTCGGCGCGGCGGCGATCCGGGTCCCGCTGTCCGTGCTGGGGCTGCTGCAGTACCTCGCGCCGGTCTTCCAGTTCGCCCTCGGCGTCCTGTACTTCCGCGAGGCGATGCCCCCCGAGCGGTGGGCCGGGTTCGCCCTGGTCTGGGTGGCGCTGATGCTGCTGACCTGGGACGCGCTCCGTACGGGCCGGCGCACGCGCGCGGAGGCCCTGCGCCTGGCCGTGCGGGCGGCGGCCTCGGCGCCGACGGGCACCGCGGCCGCCACGGACCCCACTCCCCCGCCGGCACCGGCCCCGGATCCGGATCCGGCCACCCCTGGGCAGTCACGCACCTCTTAGCAACTCGGTTGCTTTATTAACTCGGTTGCGTTTTTCTGGTCCCCAGACGACGCGAACCGAGGAGCAGGCATGACCGACGTAGTGATCGTGGGCGCGGGCCCGACCGGGCTGACCCTGGCGTGCGACCTCGCCCGGCGCGGTACCACCGTCAGGGTCCTGGAGAAGTCGCCGGAGTACCCGCGCAGTTCACGGTCCAAGGGCCCCAACGCCCGCTCCCTGGAGGTCCTGGAGGATCTGGGTGTCGTGGACGCGGTACTGGCGGCAGGGTCGCCGCCGCTCCCGATGCGCACGTACCGGGACGGCCGCCCGGTCGCCGACACCGACCCGTACGCGGACTGCTCCCCGGCACCGGAGGCGCCGTACGACCGCGGCCGGCTGATCGCGCAGTGGCGGCTGGAGGAGATCCTGCGCGACCGCCTCGCCGGGTACGGCGTCCACGTCGAGCTGGGGGCCGAGGTCGTGGGCCTCACGCAGAACGCCACCGGCGTGACCGCGGAACTGGCCGACGGCTCCCGTGCCGCGGCCCGGTACGCGGTGGGCTGCGACGGAGGACACAGCTCCGTACGGAAACTGCTCGGCGTCCCGTTCGACGGGGAGACCCACGAGGAGCAGCTGATGGTCTGCGGGGACGTCGAGATCACGCCCGGCCTCCTCGACCGGGGCGTCTGGCACCAGTGGTTCGACGAGGACGGCGCCGTCATGCTGTGCCCCGTGCCCGGCACCCGGGCGGGCTGGTGGTACCAGTCGAGCCCCGAGCGGGACGCGGCCGGCCGCGCCTTCGCCCCCAGCGTCGAAGGCTTCCGGCGCCTCTTCGCCCGGCACACCCGGCTCCCGGGCGAGCACCTCACCGGGGCCACGCTGCTCTCCACGTACCGCGTCAACGTGCGCATGGTGGACCGCTACCGGGTGGGCCGGGTCCTCCTCGCCGGTGACGCCGCCCATGTGCACGCCATCGCGGGCGGCCTCGGCATGAACACCGGCATCCAGGACGCCTTCAACCTCGGCTGGAAACTCGCGCAGGTGGTGCGGGGCCGCGCCGAGTCCGGGCTCCTCGACACCTACGAGGAGGAACGGCTCCCGGTCGCCGCCCGGACGCTCGACCTCGCCTCGGACCGGCTGCGGGCCACGCTCGAGGCGATCAGGAGGCCGGGCGGCGGGCTGGACACCGCGATCACCTCGGACACGACCGGGCTCGGCCTCGGCCTCGGCTACCGCCGGAGCTCGCTCTCCGCCCCGCAGGACGGGCACCGCCTGCTGCGGTCCGGCGACCGGGCCCCCGACGCCCCCTGCCGCGACGGGTCCGCCGGCACCCCGACCCGGCTCTTCCACGCCTTCGCCGGCCCGCACTTCACCGTGCTCGGCTTCGGGACGGCCACGGCGGAGACGCTGCGGGCGGCGGCGGCCCACGGCGACTCGGTACGCGCGTACCAGGTGTACGGCCCCGGGGACCGGGCGGCCACCCCCGCCGCGCCCGGTCCCGGCGCGCTGTACGACGAGGAGGGGCACGCGCGGGCGGCGTACGGCGCCGAGGGCGACACCGTCGTGGTGATCCGCCCCGACAACCACGTGGGCCTCGTCGCGGGAGCGGACGCCACCCCGACGGTGCGGCGCTACCTCGGCGCTCTGGACCGGGTGCCCCGGCCGGACGGGACGGGTACGGCAGACATGGTGGACGGCGCGGGCAAAGGCTGGTTGAGTGCCCCGGATGGGGACGCTTCTGGGGGACA
Source organism: Streptomyces sp. NPDC020780 (assembly GCF_044334475.1). Taxonomy (NCBI): domain Bacteria; kingdom Bacillati; phylum Actinomycetota; class Actinomycetes; order Kitasatosporales; family Streptomycetaceae; genus Streptomyces; species Streptomyces sp. NPDC020780. Next base: position 100,827 of record NZ_JBIRTB010000008.1, read on the forward strand.
TGAGGCACGTCCGGTGGCATGAGCTGCGCCATGCCCAGGGTTCCGCCTCCCAGGTCCCCGGCCTGCTCTCGCGGATCGCCTGGGACGACGGCGAGTCGGCCGGGGACGCGCTCGGCGACCTGCGGCAGTGGATAGGCGCCATGGCCCTCTTCGACTCGACCGTCGCCACCGTGCCGTTCCTGTGGGAGCTGGCCGGAGCGCGGACGGTCAAGGACCGCGCCGGGGTCCTCGACCTGCTGCGGACGATCCTCGCCCGCGGCCACGCCCACCAGCCGGAGTGGACACGGGCCGCCCACGCGGCGGTCCTGGCGGGCCTGGCGACGGCGGAGCGGCTGGCCGGGGACGGCGATCCGGCGGTGCGGGACGCCGCCGGCACGTTCCTCACCGCGGCCGACGGGCACACCTGCGGGGCCTGCCCGCCGGGCTGACGGCCACCGCGGCCGAAAACCGTCCGCCGGCGCCCTTTCGGCAGGAACCGGACGGGCACCGGCAATCGTGTTGCCGGTCCCTCGTTCAGCCGCTATGAACGGTCCCATGACCCTGCACTGGAAACTCGTCATCGACGCGAACGACCCGCACGGCCAGGCCGACTTCTGGGCCGAGGCCCTCGGCTACCTGGTCGAGGACAACAGCGTCCTGATCGGGGAGCTGCTCGGTGCGGGGATCCTGCCCGAGTCGGCCACGGTCGAGTCCCACGGGCGCCACGCCTTCCGCGATCTCGCGGCGGTGCGGCATCCCGACGACCCGTACGAGCAGAAGAGCGGCACCGGCCTCGGCCGGCGCCTGCTCTTCCAGCGCGTCCCGGAGCCCAAGACGGTGAAGAATCGCCTCCACCTGGACGTGCACGCGGCCCCCGGGCAGCGCGACGCGGAGGTGGAGCGGCTGGTGCACCTCGGGGCGAGCGTGCTGCGCACCGTCGAGCAGCCGGGCGGTTCCTGGCAGGTCCTCCTGGACCCGGAGGGCAACGAATTCTGCGTCCAGTGACGGGCGGGCCTCCGCGGGACGCGGGCCGCTGACCGTCCCCGCAGGTCAGCGGCGTCCCCCCGGGGGACGATCTCTCTACGCTGGCCTCATGTTGACGCCACCCGCCTACGCCCTCGTCGCCACGGACCTGGACGGCACCCTCCTGCGCTCCGACGACACGGTGAGCGCCCGCTCGCGCGCCGCCCTGGCCCGGGCCGCGTCGGCCGGCGCCCGCCATCTGATCGTCACGGGGCGGCCGGTGCCCGGCATACGCGCCCTGCTCGCGGACCTCGCCTACGGCGGCCTCGCGGTGTGCGGGCAGGGCACCCAGGTGTACGACGCCGGTTCCGGCCGGATGCTGAGCTCGGTAACGCTCGACCGGGACCTGGCCGCCACGGCCCTCGGCAAGATCGAGGCCGAGGTCGGGCCGGTGTTCGCCGCCGTGGACCAGGACGGTCCTGAGGGCAGGACCCTGATCGAACCGGGTTACCGCATGCCGCACCCCACCCTCCCCGCGCAGCGGACCGGGCACCGCGCCGAACTGTGGGAGTCCCCCGTCATCAAGGTCCTGGTGCGCCACCCCGGGCTGACGGACGACGAGCTGGCCGCCGCCGCCCGCGCGGTCGTGGGGGATCTGGCGACCGTCACGATGGCGGGCCCCGGCACCGTGGAGTTGGCCCCGTACGGCGTGGACAAGGGCATCGGCTTCGCCCTGGCCGCCGAGGCCCTGGGCCTCGACCCCGCCGGCGCGGTGGCCTTCGGTGACATGCCCAACGACCTGCCCATGTTTCGCCGCGCGGGGCACCGGGTGGCGATGGCGGGCGCCCACGCCGAGCTGCGGGCGGCGGCGGACGAGATCACGCTGTCGAACGACGAGGACGGGGTCGCGGTGGTCCTGGAGCGGCTGTTCGGCCGCGACTGACCTCCCCCGGCGGCCCCCGGAGGACGCGGGCCCCGGCCGCAGCGGGGGGTGTGCCCCGTCAGCCCGCGTCCCCCGGGGCCGCCCCCAGCGACCTCAGGACGTGGGCCACCAGGGCGGCGACCGTCTCCTCGTCCTGGGACGGCTTGCGCAGCACATGGCGGTAGTAGACGGGGCCGTAGAGCATCTCCACCGCCAGCGGGAGGTCGGCGCCCGCCGGGATCTGCCCCTGCTCCTGTGCCCGTCGCAGTCGCTCCACGGCGGCCTCGAAGCGCGGGTCGACCAGCTGCTCCAGGACGGCCGCGGCCAGCGCATCGTCGTGGTGCATCTCGGACAGGATGCCCGCGAACGCCGGGCCGTACGGCGGCGTCGAGACGAATCTCACCGCGCTGTTGATGTGGTTCCGCAGGTCGGCGGCGACGTCCCCGGTGTCGATGAACGGGGTGGCACCGACGAACACCTCGGTGAAGGCCTCCAGCAGGACGGCGCCCTTCGACGGCCACCAGCGGTAGATCGTCTTCTTGCTCACCCCGGCGCGGGCCGCGATGGCCTCCACGGTGACCCGGCCGTACCCCTTCTCCGTGCACAGCTCCAGGGCGGCGTCCAGCGTCGCCCGCCGTGATCGCTCGCTGCGGCGCGCGGAACTCGGCGATGTGATCATTCGGTGAGCATAGGGGGATTCCGGCCATCGCTTGTTGACAGCTCGTCGCCAGAAGTCGAACAATGACGAGGCAGAAACGGAACGTACCGTGTCGTGTGCGTTCCGGGCCTCACACCGTTCGTGCCGTTCGTGCCGCGACGAGCCGATCGGGGGACGGCTCGACCGGCCGACGGCGCGAACCGGCCACGGCGGGCCCCCTTCACGCGGTGATGTCCTTGGCCGTGAAGCGCGCCCAGGCCGCCGAGCCGAACACCGCCACGTACACCGCCTGCAGCCCCAGATCGCGGATGATGCCGTCCCAGTAGAACGGATCCCGGAGCAGGTCCGCGAAGGACATCCAGTGGTGCGGGAAGAGATACGGGTGGATCGCGTCCAGCTGCGGCATCGTGTCCAGGATCTGCACGGTGATCAGCACCCCGACGGTGGCGGCCATCGCGGCGATCCCGCTGTCGGTGAGCGTGGAGACGAACAGGCCGAGCGCGGCGAACCCCGTGAGGGAGACCGCCACCGCCAGGGCGATCAGCCCGGCCCGCAGCAGACCTTCGCCGAAACCGATCCGGGTCCCCGAGATCGTCGTGACCTCTCCGACGGGGAAGAGCAGCAGCCCCACCGCGAGCGCCGACACGGCCACGACCAGGGTCGCCGCGAGGCAGAACGCCAGCACCGACACGTACTTCGCGAGGAGCAGCCTGGCCCGGCCCGCCGGGGCGACCAGCAGATAGCGCAGGGTCCCGCCGCCCGCCTCGCCGGCGACGGAGTCCCCCGCGACCACGCCGACCGCCATGGGGAGGAAGACGGGGAGCGTCGCGGAGAGCGCCGCGAAGACCAGGAAGAGCCCGTTGCCGGCGACCTGCGCGAGGAAGGCGGGGCCGTGGGGGCCGTCCGGGCCCGCCGACGAGCCGTCACCCGTCTCGATCCGCACGGCGACCCCGACGAGCACGGGGACGGCGGCCAGCACCCCGAGCAGGGCGAGGGTGCGCCCCCGGCGCAGCGTGGTGGTCAGCTCGGAGCGGAGGATCCCGAACGTCCACACGGCACGCCGCGTTGCTCCGGGTACGCCGTCCGCGACGGCCGTGGTGAGGTCAGCCCGCGACATCGAAACCCTCTCCGGTGAGTGCGACGAACGCGTCCTCCAGCGAGGCCCGCTCCACGCCGAAGGACCGTACGCGGACGCCGCCGCGCACCAGGGCGGCGCTGACGTCCGCCAGCTCCACGTCCCCGGGCGGGGCGTCCGCGCTCACCCGGTCCCCGTCGGCCACGAGCCCGGTCGCCCCGTGCTCCTGCAGGACGCGTACGGCGTTTCCCGGGTCGGGGGTGGTGACCGCGAGCCTGCCGCGGGCCCCCGCCGCGAGATCGGCGACCGGCCCTTGGACGAGGAGCCTGCCGCGCGCCATCACCGCCGCGTGGGTGCAGACCTGCTCGATCTCGTCGAGGAGGTGGGAGGAGAGGAAGACGGTGGTGCCCTCGGCCGCCAGTTCCCGGACGAGGGCGCGGATCTCCCGCATCCCCTGCGGGTCGAGGCCGTTGGTCGGTTCGTCCAGGACGAGCAGCCTGCGCGGCCGGAGCAGCGCGGCGGCGAGCCCGAGGCGCTGCTTCATCCCGAGGGAGTAGGCCTTGGCCTTCTTGCCTGCGGCGGCGGCCAGGCCGACCCGGTCGAGGGCGCTGTCGACGCGGGCCCGGCGGGTCCGAGGATCGGCCGAGGGGTCGGCGCTGTCGTAGCGCACGAGGTTGTCGCGGCCGCTCAGGAACCCGTACGCCGCCGGTCCCTCGATCAGTGCGCCGACGTGCGGGAGGACCGTGCGGGCGGCGGCCGGCATGGGGTGGCCGAGGACGCGGGCGCTGCCGGCGGTCGGGGCGATGAGGCCCATGAGCATCCGGATCGTGGTGGTCTTCCCGGAGCCGTTGGGCCCGAGGAAACCGAAAATGCTGCCGTCCGGGACGCTGAGGTCGAGCCCGTCGACGGCCGGCCGGCCGCCCCGGTAGCGCTTGGTGAGGCCGCGGGTCTCGATCACGGTGCCCCGTTCCGGCCGCCGGGCCGGCTCCGCCGCCACCGCCCGGGCCGCTGTGTCCCTCATGGCCCCTCCCGTTCCTTCCGCCGTGTACGGGCGGTACGGCCACGGCCGGCGCCGCCCCGCCGTACGGAGCGTACGGCGGGGCGGCGCGGACCGTGCGTCCTACTTGGCGGTGTCGGCCGCCTTCACCAGCGCGTCCTTGGTGACCGCGCCGACGTACACCCTGCCGTCGTCCGTCATCAGGGCGTTGACCAGGCGGGTCTTGAAGACCGTGCCGGAGCCGAAGTCGCCGGTGACCTTGTCGCCGAGCGCGTCCAGGAACTGCTGCGCCTGGGCGGGCATGTCCGTGGAGCCCTCGGCCGGGAGGCCCGCGCCGCCCGGGACCTTGATCTCGGCGACCGCGTTCCAGCCCTCGCCGATGACGTTCAGGCCCTTGAAGTCCTCCAGGGCACCGAGGTCCTGCGGCGTCCTGTGTGCGGCACCCTGCTTCCCGGCGTCGGCCTTCAGCTCGTCGGCCTCGGTCACCTCGGCCCCCTTGGGCGGGGTGAAGGAGAAGGAGGACGCGTCGGGCTTCGCGAAGTCGACCTTGGTGAACGCGGCGTCGACCGCGGCCTTGCCGCCGCTGCTCGGCGCCAGGGTGAACTTCAGCGGTACGCCGGTCGAGGCGTCGACCGCGATCCGGACCGACCCGATCGTCGAACCGGACTGCTTCGGCTTGATCAGCAGCTGGTACGCGTCGCGGCCCGCCACCTGGGCCGTGCCGTCGACCGTGACCGACGTGGTGTCACCGGCCGCCGCGAGAGCCTCCTCGGCCAGCTCCTTGGGCGTGGCCGGCATCCCCTCGGGCGCCGTGTGCTTCCCGGCCTTGCCGCCGGTCCCCTCGGAGCGCGCGTGGTAGACCTCGTTGCTCTCGCTGTCGTACGCCCAGACGTCGCTCCCGTTGTGGACGACGCTGTACTCGGAGCCCTCGCCGAGGATCGACAGGCGCTGCCTGTCGGGGCCGTCGGCCGCCACCCGGAGCGTGTGCGTACCGGACGCGAGCTCCATCAGCTTCGTGTCGGGGGCGGCGCTCGACGTACTGCCGCTGCTCCCGCCTCCCTGCGCGAAGGAGCCCGCGAGTCCGCCGAGCGACGGGATGCCGAGGTCGGTGCTGATCTTCACCGTGCCGGAGATCTGCTGCTGGTCCGACGCCGCGATCTTCTCGACGAGTTGCTGCGCAGTGATCTTCGGCAGCTCCGGGTCGCCGGAGTCCGCGAGCGCCGGGACGAGTCCGATCGTCGCCGCGGCCACCCCCGCCACCGCGACGGGGACGATGTAGCGTGCCGCCCTCCGGCGGCCCACGACAGTGCCCGTGGCCTTGCCGGTGGTCTCCGCGCTGTCGTTCGATGCCATGTGTGCCCTACCTCCGTGGTCGGCGGCTGCCATCCCGTTGCACTCGTCCACCCCTCGCCGCCCTTCTCACCCGATGTGGTCAGGAGTGGTTGTTCTCCATCTGACCAAATCGGGCGGCGACAAGCGTCAGCCCCGGGGAGCAACTGTGGCTACCTCTCCGGGATGACACCGCGGCGGAGCCCCTAGGGGCTGCCGGCGCACACGGTGTCAGCCCGCCCGGTGCACCACGGCGTCGCACAGCTCTTCGAGCGCGGCCTTCGCGTAGCCCTCGGGCAGCGGCGCCAGGGTGGCCCTCGCCTCCTGGGCGTAACGGACGGTGTCCCGGCGCGCCTGCTCCAGCGCGGGGTGGGCGCGGAGCCCGCCGAGCGCCCGGGCGAGCCGGTCGTCGTCGGCGAGGTCACCGTCCAGCAGTTCCACGAGTTCCAGGTCCTCCGGCTTGCCGCCGGCCGCCGCCTGCGCGCGCAGGTGGAGGACCGGGAGCGTCGGGATGCCCTCGCGCAGGTCGGTGCCGGGGGTCTTGCCGGACTCGTGGGAGTCGGAGGCGATGTCCAGTACGTCGTCGGCGAGCTGGAAGGCGATGCCGAGCCGTTCCCCGTACTGGGTGAGGATGTCGACGACCGAGGCGTCGGCCCCCGCCATCATGGCGCCGAACCGCCCGGAGACGGCGACCAGGGAGCCGGTCTTGCCGCCCAGCACGTCCATGTAGTGGGCGACCGGGTCGCGGCCGTCGCGCGGACCCGCGGTCTCCATGATCTGGCCGGTGACCAGGCGTTCGAACGCCTCGGCCTGGATGCGCACGGCCTCGGGGCCGAGGTCGGCCAGGATGTGCGAGGCGCGGGCGAAGAGGAAGTCGCCCGTCAGGACGGCGACGGAGTTTCCCCAGCGGGTGTTCGCGCTGTCCACCCCGCGGCGCACGTCCGCCTCGTCCATCACGTCGTCGTGGTACAGCGTCGCCAGGTGCGTCAGCTCCACGACCACGGCCGCGGGCACGATCCCGGGAGCGCCGGGGTCCCCGAACTGGGAGGCCAGCATCACCAGCAGCGGACGGAAGCGCTTGCCGCCCGCGCTGACGAGGTGCTGTGCGGCTTCCGTGATGAAGGGGACGTCGCTTTTCGTGGCGTCCAGCAGTCCCGCCTCGACAGCGGCCAAACCGGCCTGGACATCGGCCTCAAGAGCCTGGTCCCGCACGCGCAGTCCGAACGGCCCGACGACGGTCACGAGGGGATCTCCTGTCTGCTGACGATCACACGGAATGTCGATGTGTCGCTGTCTTCACCCAAGCCAGCGTATCCGGTCCCCTTTGGATCACCGTGGGCGCCTTCCCGCCACCGCCGGTATGTTCGGGATCAGCTCACACGATCAGGAGTTGTCGCTTTGTCCCCCAGCGCGATCTGGGCCGAGCCGGCCCGGCCGCCACCGAGGACGAACAGGCCCGCAACGGCCCTGTCGCGGTGGTGACCGGTACGGCCGTCACCGCCACCGCTCCCCCGGCCCAGGCGCGCCACGCACCCCGTCCACCCGAGGTACCGCCATGCAGATCCGCACCGCGTTCCCGTACGGGACGACCCACGAGGACCTCTCCATCCCACTGCCGGACGGCACCCGGTTGTACGCCCGGATCTGGCGGCCGGTCACCGACGACCCCGTGCCGGCCCTGCTGGAGTACCTGCCCTTCCGGCTGAGCGACCGGACGGCGCCGCGCGACCGCCGGCGCCACCCCTGGTACGCGGGCCACGGCTACGCCTCCGTACGGGTGGACGTGCGCGGGCACGGCAACAGCGGGGGGATGCCGGGCGACGCGTACGACGCGACCGAGCTGGCCGACGGGGTCGCCGTCGTGCACTGGCTCGCGCGCCAGGAGTGGTGCACCGGCCGGGTCGGCATGTTCGGCGTCGGCTGGGGCGGTTCCGACGCGCTGCGGATCGCCGCGCTCGCCCCGGAGCCCCTGAAGGCGGTCGTCACCGTCTGCTCGTCCGACGACCGCTACGACAACGACGTGCACTACCTGGGCGGCTCCGTCCTCGGCGTCGACATGCACGCCTGGGCCGCCACCCTGCTGGCCTTCGTCTCCTGTCCCCCGGACCCGGCGCACGTCGGCGACGCCTGGAAGGACATGTGGCTGAGCCGGCTGGAGGCCGTGGAGCCGTTGATCCACACCTGGCTGGCGCACCCGACCCGGGACGACTACTGGAAGTACGGCAGCGTCCGCGAGGACTACGGCGCCGTCGAGGCCGCCGTGCTGGCGGTCGGCGGCTGGCACGACCCGTACCGCGACACCGTCCTGCGGCTCGTCGAGCACCTGGCCCCCTCGAAGGTGCGCGGTCTGATCGGCCCCTGGTCGCACCAGTACCCGGAGCGGGGGCTGCCTCCGGGGCCCGCGATCGGCTTCCTGCAGGAGACGCTGCGCTGGTGGGACCAGCACCTCAAGGACCAGGACACCGGGGTGATGAACGAGCCCCTGCTGCGGTCCTGGATCAGCGGATCGCACCGGCCGGCCACCGTCCACGAGACGCTGCCCGGGCGCTGGGTCGGTGACGCGACCTGGCCGTCGGCGAACGTCACCCCTATGGTCTACGCCCTCCAGGGCGGTCCGCGGATCGTCCGGTCGCCGCAGCAGACCGGGCTGGACGCCGGACGCTTCCTCCCCCTCGGCAACGAGGCCGACCTGCCTCCCGACCAGCGCGACGAGGACGCCAAGTCGGTGTGTTTCGAGTTCCCCGTCGAAGGTGGCCCGATCGAGATCCTCGGCAGACCCCGGGTGACGCTCCGCGTCCGGATGGACGTGCCACGCGGCCAGGCCGTCGCCCGGCTCTGCGACGTGGCCCCCGACGGCGCGTCGACCCTGGTGACCCGCGGGGTCCTCAACCTGTCGGCCCGGCACGGGCGCGACCGGTCCGACGACTGGCCGGCCGGGGGGACCGAGGACGTGTCCTTCGAGCTCGACGGCATCGGGTACACCTTCCCGCGCGGCCACCGGATCAGGCTGGCCGTCTCGTCCGCGTACTGGCCGTGGGTCTGGCCGCAGGCGGGCTCGGCGGGCTTCACCCTGGAGGCGGACGGAAGTCTCGTCGAGCTGCCGGTGCGCCGGCACACCGAGGACCCGGGGATCACCTTCGGCGCACCGGAGCAGGCGGAACCCCTCGGTGTCGCCGTCCCCGCCACGCTCGACGGGCAGCGACCCGAGCGCCTGGTGGTCAGGGACGTCGCCGCGGGCGAGTGGCGTCTGGAGGTCGATCCGCGCTACGGCGGCACGCACGTCCACCCGGACGGGCTCGAGTTCACCGAGGACGCGCTGGATACCTACACGATCCGGGAGGACGACCCGCTGTCGGCGCGGGCACGATCGGACTGGAGGATCCGGCTGCACCGGCCGGAGACGGGTTGGGACGTGCGGATCGAGACCCGTTCGGAGACCGGAGCGGACGACGACGACTTCCTCACGTCGAACGAGGTGGTCTGCAGGGACGGCGACGAGATCGTCTTCCACCGGACCTGGGAGAAGCGGATCCCGCGGACGGCGGGCCGGGGGCGGGCCGACGGCGGGGCCCCGTAGAGGAGTACGCCGTAACGTTCCGGGCATTACGCCTACTTGAGCCCTGCCGCCGGCCGGTACGTCCGACGTAACGTGTCCCCCAAGCGACCTGGAAAGCGAGGCAGCAACAGATGCCCGAGCAGAGCAGCCCGCTCGATCTGGCCGAGGGCGACCCCTTCGGTCCGCACAACCTTCCGTACGGCGTGTTCTCCACCCCGGGACGCCCGCACGAGCGCAGGGTCGGTGTCCGCGTCGGCGGGCATGTGCTGGACGCCGGAGCGGCCGCCCACGCGCTGGGTTCGCCGTACGCCCGGCTGCTGGACCGGCCCAGCCTGACCCCGCTCCTCGCGGCAGGGCGCACCGCATGGCGCGACGTCCGGCGGGCGCTCACCGCCTGGGTGACCGTGCCGGCCCACCGGCCGGACATGGAGCCCCTGCTGTACCCCCTGGACTCGGTGACGCTGCACCTGCCGTACGAGGTGGCGGACTACGTCGACTTCTACGCCAGCGAGCACCACGCCACGAACGTCGGCCGGATCTTCCGGCCGGACGGTGCGGCACTCACCCCCAACTGGAAGCACCTGCCGATCGGTTATCACGGGCGCGCGGGCACGGTCGTCGTCTCCGGTACGGACGTGGTGCGCCCCTCCGGCCAGCGCAAGGCGCCCACCGATCCCGCCCCGGTCTTCGGCCCCTCGGTGAAGCTGGACATCGAGGCCGAGGTCGGCTTCGTCGTCGGTGTCCCCTCCGCGCAGGGGTCCTCCGTCGCGCTCGGCGACTTCCGGGAGCACGTCTTCGGGCTGAGCCTGCTCAACGACTGGTCGGCGCGTGACATCCAGGCCTGGGAGTACGTGCCGCTCGGCCCGTTCCTCGGGAAGTCCTTCGCCACCTCCGTGTCGGCGTGGGTCACCCCGCTGGAAGCCCTCGACGCGGCCCGCACGGCTCCGCCCGCCCGGGACTTCGACCCGCTGCCCTACCTCGACGACGCGGACGAGGAGGAGCCGGGCGGTTTCGACATCCGGATCTCGGTGGCCGTCAACGGCCAGGTGGTGTCCGAGCCCCCGTTCGCCTCCATGTACTGGACGGCGGCCCAGCAGTTGGCCCAGATGACGGTGAACGGCGCCTCGCTGCGCACCGGCGACCTGTACGGCTCCGGCACGGTCAGCGGCGCGGAGCCGGGGGAGCGCGGCTCCCTGCTCGAACTCACGTGGAACGGCCGTGACCCGCTGGAACTGGCCGAGGGCAAGCGAACGTTCCTGGAGGACAGTGACACGGTCACCCTGACCGCCTGGGCACCCGGGCCGCACGGCACGCGGGTCGGGCTCGGCGAGGTCACCGGGCGGATCGTGCCTGCGGCGTGAGCCCGGACGCCCTCACGCCGGCCGGCGTTCGCCGTGGCGAGGGCGGTCCCGGGCGGGGGCGGTCGGGCGGGACGACGGCACACTCCCGGCGGACCCGGATTCCGCGGGCGCCCCGCCGTCCGGGTCCCTGGGCGACCCGGACGGGGATGTGCGCACGCCGGGAAGGGAGCTGGCGGTCAACGACGCGTGAGTCGCTTACACGTGCGGGTGGGCTTGATCCGGTTGCCGGCGGATACGCTGGACGGACCCGCGAGACTCCTTCGTATGGGAGCACCGATGAGCATCGAATCCGAGGCCTCCGAGCCGAGGTGGGCGGTCCCGCCCGCGGGCGGCTGGACCGCCGATGACCTGGACACGCTTCCGAATCTGCCTCCGCATACGGAGCTGATCGACGGGAGCCTGGTTTTCGTGAGTCCGCAGACCGTATTCCATGAGCGTGCGATCGACTACCTGAAGTGGCAGCTGCAGTCGCTCGCTCCGCTCGACCTGGAGGTCTTTCGGGAGTTCACCATCGATGTCGACTTCCAGAACCGGCCCGAACCCGATGTCGTCGTCGTGCGCGCGGAGGCGGTCGAGAGTCTGCGGCAGACACGGTTCCCCGCCAGCAGTGTGCTGCTGGCGATCGAGGTCGTGTCCGACGAGTCCGTCACCCGTGACCGGGAGACCAAGCCCGTGAAGTACGCGCGGGCCAGGATCCCGCACTTCTGGCGGGTGGAGAACCAGGAGGGCCGAGCCGTCGTCTACGTCTTCGAGCTGGAGCCCGCGACCGGCACGTACACGTCGACGGGGATCTTCCACGACCGGATGAAGGTCTCCACTCCCTTTCCCGTCGACCTCGACCTGAACGCCATCGTGTCCCGGCGCCGGGCGGCGGACCCGCGATAGGCCCGCCCGAGAGCCTCCGGCCGCCCGGCTCACTCGTACGCGGGGGGCTCCTCGTCCCAGCCGAACTCCGGGTCCTCCTCCGGGACCGCGGTCCGGGCGGCCGGCACCGGTGCGGCTGCCACCTCCGCCTCCGGAGCCGCTGCGGCAGCCGCGTCTCCCAGCCCCGCCAGCACCTCCAGCACTCCCTCGCCGTACGTCGCCAGCTTCTTCTCGCCGAGTCCGCTGACCCCGCCCAGCTCCGCCAGTGAGCCGGGCCGCAGCGCGGCGATCTCCCGCAGCGTCGCGTCGTGGAAGATCACGTAGGCCGGGAGGCCAAGCTCCTTGGCCTGGGCACCCCGCCAGGCCCGCAACGCCTCGAAGACGGGGACGGCCTCCGCCGGAAGCTCGGCCACCGCGGCGGCGGACCTGGCCGTGCGCTCGCCACGGCCCGACGAGCGGGTCGTCGGCTTCTTCGGCTCCTTGCGGAGCAGCACCTCGCGCTCCCGCCCGAGGACGGAGCCGCTCTCCTCGGTGAGCACCAGCGTGCCGTACTCGCCCTCGACGGCGAGGAGCCCCTGCGCGAGCAGCTGGCGCACCACGCCCCGCCACTCGGCCTCGGACAGCTCCTCGCCGATGCCGAAGACCGAGAGCTGGTCGTGGTCGAACTGGATGGTCTTCGCGGTCTTGCGGCCCAGCAGGATGTCGATGACCTGGCCGGCGCCGAACTTCTGGTTCCGCTCCCGCTTCAGCCGGACGACGGTGGACAGCAGCTTCTGGGCGACCACCGTGCCGTCCCAGGTCTCGGGCGGGGTCAGGCACGTGTCGCAGTTGCCGCAGCTCTCGGCGCCGGGCTCCTGGCCGAAGTACCGCAGGAGCTGGCCGCGGCGGCACCGCACCGTCTCGCAGAGCGCCAGCATCGAGTCCAGGTGCGAGGCCGCCCGGCGCCGGAAGGCCTCGTCGCCCTCGCCGCCCTGGATCAGCTTGCGCTGCTGGACGACGTCCTGGAGGCCGTACGCCATCCACGCCGTGGAGGGCGCCCCGTCGCGGCCCGCGCGGCCCGTCTCCTGGTAGTAGCCCTCGACGGACTTGGGGAGGTCGAGGTGGGCGACGAAGCGGACGTCGGGCTTGTCGATGCCCATGCCGAAGGCGATGGTCGCGACGACGACCAGGCCCTCCTCGCGGAGGAAGCGCGACTGGTGGGCGGCGCGCGTCCCCGCGTCCAGACCCGCGTGGTAGGGCACGGCCTCGATGCCGTGCCGGCAGAGATATTCGGCGGTCTTCTCCGTGGAGTTGCGCGAGAGGCAGTAGACGATGCCCGCGTCCCCGGCGTGCTCCTCCTGGAGGAAGGTCAGCAGCTGCTTCTTCGGGTCGGACTTCGGCACGACGCGGTACTGGATGTTGGGCCGGTCGAAGCCGGCGACGAAATGCCGGGCGTCGGGCATGCCGAGGCGCCGGGTGATCTCCTGGTGCGTGGCCTCGGTGGCCGTGGCCGTCAGCGCGATGCGCGGGACGTCCGGCCAGCGCTCGCCCAGAACGGACAGGGCCAGGTAGTCAGGCCGGAAGTCGTGGCCCCACTGAGCGACGCAGTGGGCCTCGTCGATGGCGAAGACGGAGATCTCGCCGCGTGCCAGCAGGGCGAGGGTGGAGTCCAGCCGCAGGCGCTCCGGGGCGAGGTACAGCAGGTCGAGCTCGCCTGCCAGGAACTGGGCCTCCATCGAACGGCGCTCGTCGAAGTCCTGCGTGCTGTTCATGAAGCCGGCGCGGACCCCGAGCGCCCGCAGGGCGTCCACCTGGTCCTGCATGAGGGCGATCAGGGGGGAGATCACCACGCCCGTACCGGGCCTGACCAGGGCGGGGATCTGGTAGCAGAGGGACTTGCCGCCACCGGTGGGCATGAGCACCACGGCGTCTCCGCCGGCGGTCACATGGTCGATGACCGCGCCCTGCTCGCCGCGGAACGCCTCGTACCCGAACACTCGGTGCAGGGTCTGCTGCGCAGCGCTCTCGGTCGTCGTACTCATCGTTCCGCCCGTTCCGTTCCGTCCCGCACCCGTCCCCACCCGTCCACAGCAACCATAGGCGCCGCCTACGACAACACCGGACGGGCTCGACTTCCCGGGCCCGTCCGGCGTGTGTGCTGCGTCGCGTCCTCCGGTCACCGCTACCGCACGAAGACACCCGCCTGGCTCGCGAGATCCAGGAAGTACTGGGGTGCGAGGCCCAGCACGAGGGTGACGGCGACGCCGACCGCGATCGTGGTCATCGTGAGCGGGGACGGGACGGCGACCGTGGGGCCGCCCGCCTTCGGCTCGCTGAAGAACATCAGGACGATGACCCGGATGTAGAAGAACGCGGCGATGGCCGACGAGATCACACCGACCACGACGAGACCGGCCGCGCCGCCGTCGGCCGCCGCCTTGAAGACGGCGAACTTGCCGGAGAACCCGGAGGTGAGCGGGATACCGGCGAAGGACAGCAGGAAGACCGCGAAGACCGCGGCGGTCAGCGGGGAGCGCCGGCCGAGCCCGGCCCACTTCGACAGGTGCGTCGCCTCGCCGCCCGCGTCGCGCACCAGGGTGACGACGGCGAAGGCCCCGACGGTCACGAAGGAGTACACGCCGAGGTAGAAGAGGACCGACGAGATCCCGTCGGGGCTGGCCGCGATGACACCGGCGAGGATGAAGCCCGCGTGCGCGATCGAGGAGTACGCCAGCAGCCGCTTGATGTCGGTCTGCGTGATCGCGACGACCGCGCCGCCCAGCATCGTGACGATCGCGACGCCGTACATGACGGGGCGCAGGTCCCAGGTGAGGCCCGGCAGCACCACGTAGAGCAGACGGAGCAGGGCCCCGAAGGCGGCGACCTTGGTCGCCGCGGCCATGAAACCGGTGACCGGGGTGGGGGCGCCCTGGTAGACGTCCGGGGTCCACATGTGGAACGGGACCGCGCCGACCTTGAACAGGAGGCCCATGAGGATCATCGCCCCGCCGATCAGCAGCAGCGCGTCGTTGCCCATGGTGGCGGCGAGTGCCGGGTCGATCTGCTGGACGGTGCCGTCGACCACGTTGGCGATGCCCGCGTACGAGACGGTGCCCGCGTAGCCGTAGAGGAGGGCGATCCCGAAGAGCAGGAACGCCGAGGAGAACGACCCGAGCAGGAAGTACTTCACCGCGGACTCCTGCGACATCAGCCGCTTACGGCGGGCGATGGCGCAGAGGAGGTAGAGCGGGAGGGAGAAGACCTCCAGGGCGACGAAGAGGGTCAGCAGGTCGTTGGCCGCGGGGAAGACGAGCATGCCCGCCACGGAGAAGAGGACCAGCGGGAAGACCTCGGTCGTGGTGAAGCCCGCCCTGACCGCCGCCTTCTCGCTGTCACTGCCGGGGACCGACCCCGCCTGGGCGGCGAAGGAGTCCACGCGGTTCCCGTGCGAGGCCGGGTCCAGGCGCCGCTCGGCGAACGTGAAGACCGAGACCATCGAGACGAGCAGGATGGTGCCCTGCAGGAACAGGGCCGGGCCGTCGACCGCCACGGCGCCCATCGCGGCGATGTGCGCGTTCTTCGTGGCGTACCCGTCGGCGGCGAGGCCCACCACCGCGGCGAACGCGGCGGCCAGGGCGACGACCGTGAGGAACACCTGGGTGGTGTACCGGGCCCGGCGCGGCACGAAGGCCTCCACCAGGACGCCCAGGACGGCCACGCCCACCACGATGAGGACGGGAGCCAGTTGGGCGTACTCGATGGTGGGCGCGGTGAACCTGTCGCCCGGGGCGGCCGAGGTCACCCCGCCCGCCGTCGTCCACAGGCTGTGGACAGCTGTTGCGCTCACTTGGCGGCCTCCACCTCGGGCTGGGGGTCCTTCTTCTGTACGTCGTGCATGGTGTGCTGCACCGCCGGGTTCACGACCTCGGTGAGGGGCTTCGGGAAGACGCCCAGGAAGATCAGCAGGGCGATCAGCGGCAGCGCCACCGCCAGTTCACGGACCCTGAGGTCGGGCATGCCCCCGACCCCCTGCCTGACCGGCCCCGTCATCGTCCGCTGGTAGAGGACCAGGACGTAGAGGGCGGCGAGGACGATCCCCACGGTGGCGATGACGCCCGCCGCCGGATAGGCGCTGAAGGTCCCCACCAGGACGAGGAACTCGCTGACGAACGGGGCGAGTCCGGGCAGCGAGAGCGTGGCCAGACCCCCGACGAGGAAGGTTCCCGCCAGGACGGGCGCCACCTTCTGCACCCCGCCGTAGTCGGCGATGAGCCGCGAGCCCCGCCGGGTGATCAGGAATCCGGCGACCAGCATCAGCGCCGCCGTCGAGATTCCGTGGTTGACCATGTAGAGCGTGGCGCCGGACTGGCCCTGACTCGTCATCGCGAAGATACCGAGCACGATGAAGCCGAAGTGCGAGATCGACGCGTAGGCGATGAGCCGCTTGATGTCGCGCTGGCCGACGGCGAGCAGCGCCCCGTAGACGATGGAGATCAGGGCCAGCGCGAGGATCACCGGCGTCGCCCACTTGCTGGCCTCGGGGAACAGTTGGAGGCAGAAGCGGAGCATCGCGAAGGTGCCGACCTTGTCGACGACCGCCGTGATCAGGACGGCCACCGGAGTGGTCGCCTCCCCCATGGCGTTGGGCAGCCAGGTGTGCAGCGGCCACAGCGGGGCCTTCACCGCGAAGGCGAAGAAGAACCCGAGGAACAGCCACCGCTCGGTGCCGGTCGCCATGTCCAGCGAGCCGTTGGCGCGGGCTGCGGCGATCTCGGAGAGCGAGAAGCTCCCCGCGACGACGTAGAGCCCGATGACGGCGGCCAGCATGATGAGGCCGCCGGCCAGGTTGTAGAGGAGGAACTTCACGGCCGCGTAGCTGCGCTGCGCCGCCGCGTTCTCGTCGCTGCCGGTGTGCGCACGGTCTCCGAAGCCGCCGATGAGGAAGTACATCGGGATGAGCATGGCTTCGAAGAGGATGTAGAAGAGGAAGACGTCGGTGGCCACGAAGGAGAGGATCACCATCGCTTCCACCATGAGGATCAGAGCGAAGAAGCCCTGGGTGGGACGCCAGTGATAGGGGGAGGTCTTCTCGGGACCTCCCCCGCTCGAACCGAGCCGCGCGCCGGGGGAAGGGTCGGCGTCGTGCCAGCCGGCCAGGATGACGAAGGGGATCAGCAGCGCGGTGAGCGCGAGGAGCGCCACCCCGATGCCGTCGACGCCCAGTTCGTACCGGACGCCGAAGTCCCTGATCCAGGCGTGCGACTCGGTCAGCTGGTAGCGGGCGCCGCCCGGTTCGAAGCGGGCGAACACGGCGCCGGCCAGGACGAGCGTGGCCAGCGAGACGGCCAGCGCGAGCCACTTGGCCGCGGTGCGGCGTGCGGCCGGTACGGCGGCGGTGGCGATCGCGCCGATCGCCGGGAGTGCCGCCGTCGCTGTCAGGAGGGGAAACGACATGGGATCAGACCGCCCTCATCAGCAGGGTGGCGGCGATGAGGACCGCCGCACCGCCGAACATCGAGACCGCGTAGGAGCGGGCGTAGCCGTTCTGCAGGGTGCGCAGCCGGCCGGACAGCCCGCCCATGGAAGCGGCCGTGCCGTTGACGACACCGTCGACCAGGGTGTGGTCGACGTAGACCAGGGAGCGGGTGAGGTGTTCGCCGCCGCGGACCAGGACCACGTGGTTGAAGTCGTCCTGGAGCAGGTCCCGCCGGGCCGCCCTGGTGAGCAGCGAACCGCGCGGGGCTACGGCGGGTACGGGCCTGCGCCCGTACATGGCCCAGGCGATGGCGACGCCCACGACGAGCACCACCATGGTGGCGGCGGTGACGGTGGCCGCGCTGACCGGGGCGTGGCCGTGGTCGTGTCCGGTGACGGGCTCCAGCCAGTGCAGGAACCGGTCGCCGATGGAGAAGAACCCGCCGGCGAAGACCGACCCGAAGGCCAGCACGATCATCGGGACCGTCATCGACCTGGGTGATTCGTGGGGGTGCGGCTCGCTGTGCTCGCCGCCCGTCTCTGCGGCGGGTTCCACGTCCGGCTCGGCCGGCGACGGTGTCGTCGCGTGGCGCCAGCGCTCCTCACCGAAGAAGGTCAGCAGCATCACGCGCGTCATGTAGAAGGCGGTGATCCCGGCGCCCAGGAGGGCGACCGATCCGAGGATCCAGCCCTCGGTGCCGCCCTTGGCGAACGCGGCCTCGATGATCTTGTCCTTGGAGAAGAAGCCGGAGAGGCCGGGGAAGCCGATGATCGCGAGGTAGCCGAGGCCGAACGTCACGAAGGTGACCGGCATGTACGTCCGCAGACCGCCGTACTTCCGCATGTCGACCTCGTCGTTCATGCCGTGCATGACCGAACCGGCGCCGAGGAAGAGACCGGCCTTGAAGAAACCGTGCGTCACCAGGTGCATGATCGCGAAGACGTACCCGATGGGGCCGAGGCCCGCGGCCAGGATCATGTAGCCGATCTGCGACATCGTCGAGCCCGCGAGGGCCTTCTTGATGTCGTCCTTGGCGCAACCGACGATCGCCCCGAAGAGCAGCGTGACGGCGCCGACGACCACCACGGCCAGCTGCGCGTCCGGCGCGGCGTCGAAGATCGCGCCGGAGCGGACGACGAGGTAGACGCCCGCGGTCACCATGGTGGCGGCGTGGATGAGGGCCGAGACGGGGGTCGGGCCCTCCATCGCGTCGCCGAGCCAGGACTGCAGGGGCACCTGCGCCGACTTGCCGCAGGCGGCCAGCAGGAGCATCAGGCCGATCGCCGTGAGCTTGCCCTCACTCGTGTCGCCGGTGGACCCGAGCACCGGGCCGAAGGTGAAGGTGCCGAACGTGGTGAACATCAGCATGATCGCGATGGACAGGCCCATGTCGCCGACCCGGTTGACCAGGAAGGCCTTCTTGGCGGCGGTGGCCGCGCTGGGCTTGTGCTGCCAGAAGCCGATGAGCAGGTACGACGCCAGACCGACGCCTTCCCACCCGACGTACAGCAGGAGGTAGTTGTCGGCGATGACCAGGAGGAGCATCGCCGCGAGGAAAAGGTTCAGGTAGCCGAAGAAGCGGCGGCGCCGCTCGTCGTGCTCCATGTAACCGACCGAGTAGATGTGGATGAGCGTGCCCACGCCGGTGATCAGCAGGACGAACGTCATCGACAACTGGTCGAGCTGGAAGGCCACATCGGCCTGGAATCCCTCGACGGGGATCCAGCTGAACAGCTTCTGGTGCAGGGTCCGGTCCTCGGCGCCCCTGCTCAGCATGTCGGTGAACAGCACGGCGCCGACGACGAAGGACGCGCCGGCGAGGAGGGTGCCGATCCAGTGGCCGGTCCTGTCGAGGCGCCGGCCGCCGCACAAGAGGACCGCGGCTCCGAGCAGGGGCGCCGCGACCAGCAGCGCGATCAGGTTTTCCACGACTGCGACCCCTTACAGCTTCATCAGGCTGGCGTCGTCGACCGAGGCCGAGTGGCGTGAGCGGAACAGCGACACGATGATCGCGAGCCCGACGACGACCTCCGCGGCGGCGACGACCATCGTGAAGAACGCGATGATCTGGCCGTCGAGGTTGCCGTGCATCCGGGAGAACGCGACGAACGCGAGGTTGCAGGCGTTGAGCATCAGCTCGATGCACATGAACACCACGATCGCGTTCCGCCTGATCAGCACACCGGAGGCGCCGATCGTGAACAAAAGGGCCGCGAGGTAGAGGTAGTTGACGGGATTCACTTGGCGACCTCCTCCTCTTCTTCTTCGTGGTCACGGCCCAGCCGCTCCTGGGAGCGCTGTTCCAGCGCCCTGAGGTCGGCGAGCGATTCGTCCGACACGTCGCGGATCTGGCCGCGCCGGCGCAGTGTCTGCATGACGGTGAGCTCGGAGGCGGTGCCGTCCGGGAGCAGTCCCGCGATGTCCACGGCGTTGTGCCGTGCGTAGACGCCGGGGGCGGGCAGTGGCGGGAGGTGGCTGCTGCGGACCCGCTCCTGCGACATCTCCCGCTGGGTCTTCGCCCGTTCCGTGCGTTCCCGGTGGGTGAGCAGCATCGCGCCGACGGTCGCCGTGATGAGCAGGGCGCCGGTGATCTCGAACGCGAAGACGTACTTCGTGAAGATGAGGTTGGCGAGGCCCTCGACGTTTCCGCCGTGCCGGGCGTTCGCCGCGCCGAGGCCGTCGAAGCTCCGCAGGGAGGCCTGCCCGATGCCGGCGATCAGGAGGGTGCCGAAGCCGAGTCCGCAGGCGGCGGCCAGCCAGCGCTGGCCCTTGATGGTCTCCTTGAGGGAGTCCGCCGCCGTGACGCCGACGAGCATGACGACGAAGAGGAACAGCATCATGATCGCGCCGGTGTAGACGACGATCTGGACGATGCCCAGGAAGTAGGCGCCGTTGGCGAGGTAGAAGACCGCCAGCACGATCATGGTGCCGGCGAGCGACAGCGCGCTGTGCACCGCCTTCCTCATGAGGACCGTGGAGAGCGCGCCGATGACGGCGACGGTGGCGAGCAGCCAGAACTGCACGGCCTCGCCGGTCGAGGTGGCGGAGGCCGCTGCGGCCAGGGAGGCGCTCATGCGTCGACCTCCTTGTCCGCCTCTTCCTTGGAGACGGCTCGCTGGCGCTCCGTACCCGGCGCGGCCTCGGTGACCAGGCCTCGGTAGTAGTCCTGTTCGTCCATGCCGGGGTAGATCGCGTGCGGGGTGTCGACCATGCCTTCCTCCAGGCCCGCGAGCAGCTCGTCCTTGGTGTAGATGAGGCTCTCGCGGGTGGTGTTGGCGAGCTCGAACTCGTTCGTCATGGTCAGCGCGCGGGTGGGACACGCCTCGATGCAGAGCCCGCACAGGATGCAGCGGGCGTAGTTGATCTGGTAGACGCGGCCGTAGCGCTCACCCGGGGAGTAGCGCTCCTCGTCGGTGTTGTCCGCGCCCTCCACGTAGATCGCGTCCGCGGGACACGCCCAGGCGCAGAGCTCGCACCCGACGCACTTCTCCAGGCCGTCCGGATGGCGGTTGAGCTGGTGGCGGCCGTGGAAGCGCGGAGCCGTCACCTTCTGTGTCTCCGGGTACTGCTCGGTCAGCCGCTTCCTGAACATGGCCTTGAAGGTCACGCCGAAGCCGGCGACCGGATTCATGAACCTGTCCCCTGAGGGCTCCGATGACTCAGACACCGTCAGCCTCCTTTCCGTTGACCTCGGAGTCGTCACTCTGAGTATCCGCCCCCCCACTGACAACGAGCTCCCGCTCGCGTCGCGGTGTGCGGCGCGGCACCGGCGGCAGGGTCTGGCCGGGCAGCGGCGGCACCGGGAATCCGCCCGCCATCGGGTCGAACTCCGGTTCCGGACCGGCCGCTTCCTCGTCGGACCTGTTCCTGCGGTCGCGGAAGACGTCGGCGACGAACGAGATCAGCAGGACGGCGATGACCGCCCCCGCGACGTACAGCAGGATCTTCGAGAAGTCGTACCCCTCGTTGCGCAGCGCCCTGACCGTGGCGACCAGCATCAGCCAGACCACGGAGACCGGGATGAGCACCTTCCAGCCGAGCTTCATCAGCTGGTCGTAGCGGACCCGGGGCAGCGTGCCGCGCAGCCAGATGAAGAAGAAGAGGAGCAGCTGCACCTTGACGACGAACCAGAGCATCGGCCACCAGCCGTGGTTCGCGCCCTCCCAGAAGGTGCTGACCGGGTACGGTGCCCGCCAGCCGCCCAGGAAGAGGGTCACGGAGACCGCGGAGACGGTGACCATGTTGACGTACTCGGCGAGCATGAACATCGCGAACTTGATGGACGAGTACTCGGTGTTGAACCCGCCGACCAGGTCGCCCTCGGACTCCGGCATGTCGAACGGGGCACGGTTGGTCTCGCCGACCATCGTGACGACGTAGATGATGAAGGAGACCGGGAGCAGGATGATGAACCAGCGGTCCTGCTGCGCGGCGACGATCTGCGAGGTCGACATCGACCCGGAGTAGAGGAACACCGAGGCGAACGCGGCGCCCATCGCGATCTCGTAGCTGATCATCTGGGCGCACGAGCGCAGACCGCCGAGCAGCGGGTACGTCGAGCCGGAGGACCAGCCCGCCAGCACGATGCCGTAGATGCCGACGGAGGCGACCGCGAGGATGTACAGCATCGCGATCGGCAGGTCGGTCAGCTGCATCGTCGTTCGCTGGCCGAAGATCGACACCTCGTTGCCGGCGGGGCCGAAGGGAATCACCGCGATCGCCATGAAGGCAGGTGCGGCGGCCACGATCGGGGCCAGGACGTAGACGACCTTGTCGGCACGCTTGACGACGACGTCTTCCTTGAGCATCAGTTTGACGCCGTCGGCGAGCGACTGGAGCATGCCCCAGGGCCCGTGCCGGTTGGGACCGATGCGCAGCTGCATCCAGGCGACGACCTTGCGCTCCCACACGATGGAGAAGAGCACGGTCACCATCAGGAACGCGAAGCAGAACACGGCTTTGAGGGCGACGAGCCACCACGGGTCCGTCCCGAACATCGAGAGGTCCTCGGCGGCCAGGACGGTGCCTCGGGGCGCTGCGGCGAGTTGAGCGAGGCCGGTCACTCTCCTACCTCCGATGTCACGACGTGGGAGCCGGGTGCGGCAGGACCGATCCGCACGGGACGGCCCGGCTGGGCGCCGGTGTCGGCGGGGACGCCCCGGCCGACGGAGTTGAGGGGCACCCAGACCACCCGGTCCGGCATGTCGGTGACCGCGAGCGGGAGTTCGGTGGTGCCGGCGGGGCCGGTGACGGCCAGCAGGTCGCCGTCCTTCACCCCTGCCTCGGCTGCGGTGGCGGCGGAGAGCCGGGCGACGGCAGCGTGCCGGGTGGCGGCCAGCGCCTCGTCGCCCTCCTGCAGCCTGCCCCGGTCGAGCAGCATCCGGTGACCCGCGAGGACCGCCTCCCCGTCACCGGGCCGGGGCACCGGACGGGACGTGGCGTGCGGGCCGTCGGCGTACGGACCCGGCCGGCCGCCGAGGCGGTCGAGCTCGCGGCGGGCCGCCCTCAGGTCGGGCAGTGCGAGGTGCACGTCCAGTGCGTCGGCCAGCATGTGCAGGACCCGCGCGTCGGTCGGGCAGAGCGTACGGGGCATCTGCTCGGGCTTCAGCGCGGCCTCGAACATGCGGGAGCGTCCCTCCCAGTTGAGGAAGGTGCCGGGCTTCTCGGCGACGGCGGCGACGGGAAGGACCACGTCGGCGCGCTCGGTGACCAGGCCCGGCCGCAGTTCCAGCGAGACCAGGAACCCGACCTCGTCCAGCGCCTCCAGGGCCCGTGCCGGGTCGGGCAGGTCCTCGGGGTCGACGCCCGCGACCAGCAGTGCGGCCAGCTCGCCGGTGGCGGCGGCCTCCACGATCTGGCCGGTGTCGCGCCCGAAGCGGGTGGGGAGCTGGGCGACGCCCCAGACGGACGCCACCTCCTCCCGGGCCCGCGGATCGGTCGCCGGCCGGCCGCCCGGCAGCAGCGAGGGGAGCGCGCCCGCCTCCACCGCGCCGCGTTCGCCGGCCCGCCGCGGGATCCACACCAGCGCGGCGCCGGTCGCCGCCGCGGTGCGTACGGCCGCCGTCAGCGCGCCGGGCACCCCGGCGAGCCGCTCGCCCACCACGATCACGCTGCCTTCGCCGCGCAGTGCCTCCGCGGCGACCGCGCCGTCGCCCTCCAGACCGACACCGCCCGCGAGCGCGTCCAGCCACTCCGTCTCGGTGCCGGGTGCGGCGGGGAGCAGGGTGCCGCCCGCCTTCTCCAGGCCACGGGTGGCGTGCGAGGCGAGGGCGAAGGTCCGCTGCGCGTGCTTGCGGTGGGCCTTGCGCAGCCGCAGGAAGACGCCGGGGGCCTCCTCCTCCGACTCGAAACCGGCCAGCAGCACCGCGGGGGCCTTCTCCAGGGAGGTGTAGGTGACCCCGCTGCCGTCCAGGTCCCGTCCGCGCCCGGCCACCCGGGCCGCCAGGAAGTCGGCTTCCTCACCGCTGTGGACCCGGGCCCGGAAGTCGATGTCGTTGGTGTCCAGGGCGATCCGCGCGAACTTGCTGTACGCGTAGGCGTCCTCGACGGTCAGCCGGCCGCCGGTGAGCACCCCGGCCCTGCCGCGGGCCGCCGAGAGACCGGCCGCCGCGGCCGCCAGTGCCTCGGGCCAGCTCGCCGCCTCCAGGACGCCGTCCGCGTTGCGGACGAGCGGGGTGGTGAGCCGGTCGCGCTGCTGGGCGTAGCGGAAGCCGAAACGGCCCTTGTCGCAGAGCCACTCCTCGTTGACCTCGGGGTCGTTGAGGGCGAGCCGCCGCATGACCTTGCCGCGCCGGTGGTCGGTACGGGTGGCGCAACCGCCCGCGCAGTGCTCGCACACGGACGGCGTCGACACGAGGTCGAAGGGCCGGGAGCGGAACCGGTACGCCGCCGAGGTGAGCGCCCCGACGGGGCAGATCTGGATGGTGTTGCCTGAGAAGTACGACTCGAAGGGGTCGCCCTGACCGGTGCCGACCTGCTGGAGGGCGCCGCGCTCGATGAGCTCGATCATCGGGTCGCCCGCCACCTGGTTGGAGAACCGGGTGCACCGCGCGCAGAGCACGCAGCGCTCGCGGTCCAGCAGCACCTGGGGGGAGATCGGTACGGGCTTCTCGAAGGTGCGCTTCTTCCCGTCGAAGCGGGAGTCGGCGCCGCCGTGCGACATGGCCTGGTTCTGCAGGGGGCATTCGCCGCCCTTGTCGCAGACCGGGCAGTCCAGCGGGTGGTTGATGAGCAGGAGCTCCATCACCCCCTTCTGCGCCTTCTCCGCGACGGGCGAGGTGATCTGCGACTTCACGACCATGCCGTCGGTGCACGTGATGGTGCAGGACGCCATCGGCTTGCGCTGGCCCTCGACCTCGACGATGCACTGCCGGCAGGCGCCGGCCGGGTCGAGGAGCGGGTGGTCGCAGAAGCGCGGGATCTCGATGCCGAGGAGTTCGGCGGCCCTGATGACCAGGGTTCCCTTGGGCACGCTGATCTCGATGCCGTCGATCGTGAGCGTGACCAGGTCCTCGGGCGGGATGGCCGCCTCGCCGCCCCCGGAGGGCGCACTCGTGGTGACTGTCATGCGTTCACCCCCCGGTGAGCGTTCTTGTCGTCGGCCCAGACGGTCGACTTGGCGGGATCGAAGGGGCAGCCCTGGCCGGTGATGTGCTGCTCGTACTCCTCGCGGAAGTACTTCAGCGAGGAGAAGATCGGCGAGGCGGCGCCGTCACCGAGGGCGCAGAAGGACTTGCCGTTGATGTTGTCGGCGATGTCGTTGAGCTTGTCGAGGTCGGCCATCTGCCCCGTGCCGGCCTCGATGTCGCGCAGGAGCTGGACGAGCCAGTAGGTCCCCTCGCGGCAGGGTGTGCACTTGCCGCAGGACTCGTGGGCGTAGAACTCGGTCCAGCGGGTGACGGCCCGCACCACACAGGTGGTCTCGTCGAAGCACTGCAGGGCCTTGGTGCCCAGCATGGATCCGGCGGCGCCGACACCCTCGTAGTCGAGGGGGACGTCGAGGTGCTCGTCGGTGAACATCGGGGTGGAGGAGCCGCCGGGGGTCCAGAACTTCAGACGGTGCCCGGGCCGCATGCCGCCGCTCATGTCGAGCAGTTGGCGCAGGGTGATGCCGAGCGGTGCCTCGTACTGGCCGGGACCGGCGACGTGGCCGCTCAGCGAGTACAGCGTGAAGCCCGGGGACTTCTCGCTGCCCATCGCCCTGAACCAGTCCTTGCCCTTGTTCAGGATCGCGGGAACCGAGGCGATGGACTCGACGTTGTTCACCACGGTGGGGCAGGCGTACAGACCGGCGACCGCGGGGAAGGGGGGCCGCAGCCGGGGCTGGCCGCGCCGTCCTTCGAGCGAGTCGAGCAGCGCGGTCTCCTCCCCGCAGATGTACGCGCCGGCACCCGCGTGCACCGTGAGTTCGAGGTCGAGCCCGGAGCCCAGGATGTCGGTCCCCAGGTAGCCCGCAGCGTAGGCCTCGCGCACGGCCTCGTGCAGCCGCCGCAGGACGGGGACGACCTCGCCGCGCAGGTAGATGAAGGCGTGCGAGGAGCGGATCGCGTAGCAGGCGATCACGATGCCCTCGATGAGGCTGTGCGGGTTGGCGAAGAGGAGCGGGATGTCCTTGCAGGTCCCGGGCTCCGACTCGTCGGCGTTGACGACGAGGTAGTGCGGCTTGCCGTCGCCCTGCGGGATGAACTGCCACTTCATGCCGGTGGGGAAGCCGGCGCCGCCGCGTCCGCGCAGACCGGAGTCCTTGACGTAGGCGATGAGGTCGTCGGGCGACATCGCGAGGGCCTTGCGCAGTCCCTCGTACCCCTCGTGGCGGCGGTAGGTCTCCAGGGTCCAGGACTCCGGCTCGTCCCAGAAGGCGGACAGTACGGGAGCCAGGAGCTTCTCCGGGCTGGTCCCGTCCTGGCCGATCTCGGCTGCCAAGGTCATCACTCCCCCTCCTCGGCTGCGGGCCCGGCCGGGTACTCCGGATCGGAGGCCGAGGTCTGCTGCGGTGCGTCGTGCGAGCTGAGGTGCTCGGACGGCGACGGATCGTGCGCCGGTGTGCCCCGGGGCGCCTCGCCTCGCGGGCCGACCACCCGTGCCTGCGGCGCGGCCTCGCCCTTGGCGAGCTTCAGCCCGGCCAGCGAGGCGGGGCCCGCCCCGCCGGTCGCCTCGACGGCGCCGGGGCGCGTGTCGGGGAAGCCGGCCAGGATGCGGGCCGTCTCCTTGTACGTGCACAGGGGTGCGCCGCGGGTGGGTTCGACGGTCCGGCCGGCGATCAGGTCGTCGACGAGCCGGGTCGCGCTCTCGGGCGTCTGGTTGTCGAAGAACTCCCAGTTCACCATCACGACGGGCGCGAAGTCGCAGGCGGCGTTGCACTCGATGTGTTCGAGGGTGACCTTGCCGTCGTCGGTCGTCTCGTCGTTGCCGACGCCCAGGTGCTCCTTGAGCCGGTCGAAGATGGCGTCGCCGCCCATGACGGCGCACAGGGTGTTGGTGCAGACCCCGACCTGGTAGTCGCCGCTCGGCCGACGCCGGTACATCGTGTAGAAGGTGGCGACCGCGGTGACCTCGGCGGTGGTGAGGCCGAGGAGTTCGGCGCAGAACGCCATGCCCGTCCGCGAGACGTACCCCTCCTCCGACTGCACCAGGTGGAGCAGCGGCAGCAGGGCGGAGCGGCTTCCGGGGTAGCGGGCGATCACCTCCTTCGCGTCCGCTTCGAGCCGGGCGCGCACCTCTACCGGGTAGGCGGGGGCGGGGAGCTGCGGCATCCCCAGGCTGACTTCTCGATTGGCTGCGGTCACCGGTCGACGCCTCCCATCACGGGGTCGATGGACGCGACGGCGACGATGACGTCGGCGACCTGGCCGCCCTCGCACATCGCCGCCATGGCCTGGAGATTGGTGAAGGACGGGTCGCGGAAGTGGACCCGGAAGGGGCGCGTGCCCCCGTCGGAGACCACGTGCACGCCGAGTTCGCCCTTGGGGGACTCGATGGCCGTGTACGTCTGTCCGGCCGGGACCCGGAAGCCCTCGGTCACCAGCTTGAAGTGGTGGATCAGGGCCTCCATGGAGGTGCCCATGATCTTCCTGATGTGGTCGAGCGAGTTGCCGAGGCCGTCGGGTCCCAGCGCGAGCTGCGCGGGCCAGGCGATCTTCTTGTCACCGACCATGACCGGGCCGGGCTCCAGCCGGTCCAGGCACTGCTCGATGATCCGGAGCGACTGGCGCATCTCCTCCAGGCGGATGAGGAAGCGGCCGTAGGCGTCGCTGGAGTCGGCTGTGGGCACGTCGAACTCGTAGGTCTCGTAGCCGCAGTACGGGTCGGTCCTGCGCAGGTCGTGCGGCAGGCCGGCGGACCGGAGGATCGGGCCGGTGGCGCCCAGCGCCATGCAGCCGGCCAGGTCGAGGTAGCCGACGTCCTGCATGCGGGCCTTGAAGATGGGGTTGCCGGTCGCGAGCTTGTCGTACTCCGGCAGGTTCTTCTTCATGGTCTTCACGAACTCGCGGATCCGGTCGACCGCGCCGGGGGGGAGGTCCTGGGCGAGTCCGCCGGGCCGGATGAACGCGTGGTTCATGCGGAGGCCGGTGATCAGCTCGAAGAGGTCGAGAACGAGTTCACGATCGCGGAAGCCGTAGATCATGATCGTGGTGGCGCCGAGTTCCATACCGCCGGTGGCGACGCACACGAGGTGCGAGGAGAGCCGGTTGAGCTCCATGAGGAGCACCCGCAGGACGGTGGCCCGGTCGGGGATCGCGTCCTCGATCCCGAGGAGCTTCTCGACCCCGAGGCAGTACGCGGCCTCGTTGAAGAACGGGGTCAGGTAGTCCATGCGCGTCACGAAGGTGGTGCCCTGGGTCCAGTTCCGGAATTCGAGGTTCTTCTCGATGCCGGTGTGGAGGTAGCCGATCCCGCAGCGGGCCTCCGTGACGGTCTCGCCGTCGATCTCCAGGATGAGCCGGAGCACGCCGTGCGTGGAGGGGTGCTGGGGGCCCATGTTGACGATGATGCGTTCGTCGTCGGAGGTGACCGCGGACTCGACGACCTCGTCCCAGTCCCCGCCGGTGACTGTGTATACGGTGCCCTCGGTCGTGGCACGGGGCGTTGCGTGTGGAGTGGTCATCAGCTGTACGACCTCCGCTGGTCCGGAGCCGGGATCTGGGCGCCCTTGTACTCGACGGCGATGCCGCCGAGGGGGTAGTCCTTGCGCTGCGGGAAGCCCTGCCAGTCGTCCGGCATCATGATCCGGGTCAGGGCGGGGTGCCCGTCGAAGATCAGCCCGAAGAAGTCGTAGGTCTCGCGCTCGTGCCAGTCGTTGGTCGGGTAGACCGCCACGAGGGAAGGGACGTGCGGGTCGCTGTCCGGGGCGGACACCTCGAGGCGGATCAGCCGCCCGTGGGTCAGCGACCGCAGGTGGTAGACCGCGTGCAGTTCGCGGCCCTTGTCCCCGAGGTAGTGGACACCGCTGACGCCCGTGCAGAGCTCGAAACGCAGGGCGGGATCGTCGCGCAGGGTGCGGGCGACCTGGAGCAGGTGCTCGCGGGCGATGTGGAAGGTGAGTTCGCCGCGGTCGACGACGGTCTTCTCGATGGCGTTCTCGGGGAGCAGGCCCTGTTCGTCCAGGGCTCCCTCCAGTTCGTCCGCCACTTCGTCGAACCAGCCGCCGTACGGGCGGGACGTGGCGCCGGGCAGGGTCACGGTGCGGACGAGGCCGCCGTAGCCCGAGGTGTCGCCGCCGTTGTTCGCGCCGAACATGCCCTTGCGTACGCCGATGACCTCACCGGAGTCGTCACGGGGCGCGGGGACCTGGCCGCTGTTCGTGTTCGGTACGTCGCTCATCGCAGCAGCCCCTTCATCTCGATCAGGGGCAGTGCGTTGAGGGCCGCCTCCTCCGCCTCACGGGCGGCCTCCTCCGCGTTGACCCCGAGCTTGGAGCCCTGGATCTTCTGGTGGAGCTTGAGGATGGCGTCGATCAGCATCTCGGGACGCGGCGGGCATCCCGGCAGGTAGATGTCGACCGGCACAATGTGATCGACGCCCTGCACGATGGCGTAATTGTTGAACATTCCGCCCGATGACGCGCACACCCCCATGGAGATGACCCACTTGGGGCTGGGCATCTGGTCGTAGACCTGCCTCAGGACGGGCGCCATCTTCTGGCTGACCCGCCCCGCGACGATCATCAGGTCCGCCTGCCGCGGGGAACCGCGGAAGACCTCCATGCCGAAGCGGGCCAGGTCGTAACGGCCGGCCCCTGTCGTCATCATCTCGATGGCGCAGCAGGCGAGGCCGAAGGTGGCCGGGAAGACGGAGGACTTCCGTACCCAGCCGGCGGCCTGTTCGACGGTGGTCAGCACGAAGCCGCTCGGCAGCTTCTCTTCGAGTCCCATGGTGTGCCCCTCAGCCCCTCAGTCCCATTCCAGGCCGCCCCGCCGCCACACATATGCGTAGGCGACGAAGACGGTGAGCACGAAGAGCAGCATCTCCACGAGCCCGAAGATCCCCAGGGCGTCGAAGGTGACCGCCCAGGGATAGAGGAAGACGATCTCGATGTCGAAGACGATGAACAGCATCGCCGTCAGGTAGTACTTGATGGGGAAACGGCCGCCTCCGGCTGGAGTGGGGGTGGGTTCGATACCGCACTCGTACGCTTCGAGCTTTGCCCGGTTGTACCGCCTGGGGCCGATAAGCGTGGCCATGACCACGGAGAAGATCGCAAACCCTGCCCCGAGGGCGCCGAGCACGAGGATGGGCGCGTAGGCATTCACGCTCCTCGCTCCTTCCAGTCGTCCTTGACCGTTGGACCGCATCGGGCGACCGGCTCGCCACCTCACCAAGATCGTGCACATGTGAGGCAGTTCACAAGCCCGACTGCCCCGCATCCTATGCCTGCCGTCCTGTGATCTGCGACACGGGGTGCGTCACCGAGTTTGTGATCTCCACCACCCGACGAACGATCATGAAGCCGGTTGAGCGGTGATCTACACACGCGAAGCGGCCGAGCCGTTACGAGACGTGACATTTGGCGGTGTTGCTGCTGGTCAAAGCCGTGCGGGCACTATCAATCGTAGGCACCTACATGCAAATTGGCGATGGACGCCATGGACGTGATATGGGCAAGGGCCGCAGTTCGCACCCACCCGGAAGAGGGGAAGCCCGGACGGAGGTGGACGGCGGCAACGCGCGCTCGTTCACCAACCCTCCGGATGCGGGTGGCAACTCTGCGCATGCGGGCCCGAAGTGGAGGATCGGACGGCTGAACGTGGGCCCTGGAGGGTGCGCCCGGCCCCCGGAACGGCCGGCACGCCGGCCCGGGGGCCGTTCCGGAATCCGGGCGCCGCCTCAGCACGGAGGTTGATCCCGGACTCGACCGTCGCGCCTGCCTGGGCGTGGTCCCGGACTCGGAGGTCACATCAGCCCAGGGGGCCGGGTCCCGGACTCGGTTGGGACTCGACCCGCACGTCGGCCCGGGGCTCGGCCGCCACATCAGCCCGAGGATCGCCCGGGGCTCGGCCGGCGCATCGACCCATACGTCGGCCCGATCGCTCGGCCGACGCATCGGCAACGGGGGCGGGCGCCCGGCCACCGGAAGGCGGGGCAGTCGTCGACGGCCGCCGGAGGGGGCGACGGAGGGCTGGACTCCGCGACCGAGGCCATCGGGCCCCCACCGCGGGCTCCCGGTTGCACGCCCCCGCGGAGCGCCCCCGAAAACCTCCCGAGCAAACCGGGCATGACTCACCAATAGGTCGCGAGGTGACACGAAGCGGGGTCCTCCGGGGGCCCACTTCCCACCCGGTCGCACGGTTGCCTCTCACCCCGGACCCACAGTGTGACCTGCGTCACTTCACGTATCCTGCGAATAAAGCGGGCTTGGCCAACCGTGTGAACAGATGGTAAGTGGCGGGCAATTCGGACGTATTGCTGAAAACCCGTGATCACGCGGGTGATTCCGTGTGCCCGTTTTGCCCGTTAGGGCGTCAATAAAGGCCACTGCTAAGCGGATTCACAAATTCCGAACGTAACTGTGTCGCAACACACGTTTCTTGATGGGACCCCTACAGCCCTGATAGCGCTAGTACCCATGTCCCACACCGCTCACATACCCAGCCACCGGAAGCCCCGCCAGAGTGCCTCGAAGACGGCGCTGCGGGCAGGAGTTGCCGGTGGCGTCCTCAGCACCATCGCGGTCGCAGGCGCGGCCGGCCCGGCTCAGGCCGAGCCGGTGACCCAGACCATCGAGATGCCCACCATCACGGCAGGCCTCTCCACCTCCGTCGCCGCCTCCGCGCAGGCCACCCAGGCCGTCGCTCTCGACCTCGAGACGCAGGCCTACGAGGACGCCGCGGCGGCCGACGCCGCCAAGACCGCCAAGAAGGCCAAGGCCGAGGCGGTCCGCAAGGCAGAGGCCAAGAAGAAGGCCGAGGCGGCCGCCAAGGCCAAGGCGGAGGCCGCCGAGCGCGCCTCCCGCACCGCCGAGCGCACGACGCTCAGCGCCTCTTCGGGCTCGTCCGGCTCCTCGGGGTCCTCGGCGTCCTCGGCGTCCCCCGCATCCTCGGCGTCCTCGAACGCCACGGGCTCCGCCGCGTCCGTCGTCGCGTTCGCGCAGGCCCAGGTCGGCGACGCGTACGTCTCCGGCGGCACCGGCCCCAACTCCTGGGACTGCTCCGGCCTCGTCCAGGCCGCGTTCCGTACGGTGGGTGTCGACCTGCCGCGCGTCTCGCAGAGCCAGTCGACCGCCGGAACCCAGGTCTCGCTCAGCAACCTCCAGCCCGGCGACATCCTGTACTGGGGTGGCGCGGGCAGCGCGTACCACGTCGGGATCTACGTGGGCGGCGGCCAGTTCGTCGGCGCGCAGAACTCCTCCACCGGTGTGGTGCAGAAGTCCCTGGACTACGACCCGCCGTCGGGCGCGGTCCGCGTTCTCTGATGCACAAGCACCGGACGCCCACGCTCCGGAACGCCTGAGTACGACAGCGGGCCGTCACTTCCCCTCCGGGAGTGACGGCCCGTCATCGTGCCGTGGACGGGGTACCGGGAGCCGCGTCCACGCCTGTTGCGGTGGTGGCCGCGGAGAGCAGGTGCGGCTCCGGCCCCCGGGCCTCGCCCGCCGCCCTCTCCCGCCGCAGGAGCAGCACGCCCGCCACGCACGTGAGGGCCACGAGCACGAAGCCGTACGGCGGAGTCGACCCCGAGGGCTGGGTCTCGTAGACGAGCGCCGCCGACAGGACGGCCACCACGTTCCGGACCCGGCCTTCGGTCGCGGTGGCGGCGAGCACCACCGTGCTCCACAGCAAGTACCACGGCTGCACCATCGGCGAGAGGGCCACCAGCGCCAGCAGTGCCAGGCCCAGGGCGTGCACCGGTTCCGTACGCCCGGTCGCGGAGTGCCACGCCAGGCGGGCGATCAGCGCCAGGGCCACAGCCAGTCCCAGGCTCTGCACCACGGACCTGACCGGGTCCGGGTCCGTGCCCGCCAGGAGTCGCAGCAGGTGCCCGAGTCCCAGGCCGAGGTCGCTGCTGACCGACAGCGCCGTGTGGATCCGGCCCGCGACCCCCTGGGTCCCCAGCCAGCCGAGACCGGTCCCGCCGAGCAGGCTCGTGCCCAGCGCGACCGCCACGGCGACCAGTCCCGGCGCCAGCAGCCCCTTCGCCACCCGGCGCACCACGGGACCGGCCGCGGCCCTGCCGACGACGACGCCGACGAACAGGAGCGCCACCGCCGCCGGGGACTTCACCGTCATGGCGAGCCCGATGAGCGCGGAGCCGGTGATCCACCTCCCGCGCAGGGCGAGCACCACGCCCGCCAGCATCAAGCCGGCCATCAGCCCGTCGTTGTGGACGCCGCCGATCACGTGCATGAGCAGCAGCGGGTTCAGGGCGCCCAGCCACAGCGCGGCGCTCTCGCTGCGGCCGTGCTCGCGGGCCAGCCGCCGCAGGGACCACACGACGAGGGCCAGGGCGCCCACCGCGATGATCCGCATGCCCAGCACGGCGGGGACGATCGTCCCGCCGGTCACCCACGCCACGCCCCGGGCGAGAAGGAGGAAGAACGGCCCGTACGGCGCGGGCGTGTCGGTCCAGTGCCCTCCGACGCTCGCCGCCGCGTCCCCGCCGGGTCCCGCGGGGTCCAGGACCGACGGCCCCACGCTGTAGACGTCGTGGCCTTCGAGGACCATCGCCCCCTGGGCGATGTAGCTGTACACGTCGGCGCTGTACAGCGGCGGCGCCAGCGCGAACGGGACCGCCCACCAGACCAGCGTGACGAGGCTGTGCCGGACGGAGGCTCCCGCCCGGCCGTACAGCCACCAGGCCACGACGAGGAGCGTCAGACCGCCGTACGCCAGGGCGTAGCCCGCGGCGTTCACCAGGGAGCCGTGCGGGACCCACAGGCCCCACGGGTCATGGGCCGGCAGTGTGCCGACGGCCCAGCCGCCCACGGCGGCGGCCGCCGAACCCGCCGCGCCCAGCCGGCGGTATCCGTCGGCGGTCCATGCCCGCATTGCCCGCATGGCCGCAACCTATCGCAGCGTGTGCGGGGTGCTGACCCCAGGACCGGGGGTTCCGGCGCCCTGGCCGGTGCGCTGCCGAGCGGGGCCGGGGTCTGTCCATCGCGGTGGAGAGCGGGTGGTCGAGGTTACTGACGGGCGGCGGAGAGCCGCGCGTAGGGCGGGCGTCGACGGTGGCAGAAGCCCCGCGGGTCCGGGGTCTCGGCTCCGGTCGAAGGGTCAGTGGTCGTCGGTGATGCGGGTGGCGATGCCGTCGCTGATCTTCACCTCGGCGGAGACGCCCTTCTTCGCGGCGGCTTCCAGCTCCTCCTCGGTGCACTTGGTGGCGGACTGGCCGCCCTCGTCGCCGCAGATGTCACCCGCGCCCCAGATCTCCGTGTCCTCGGCCGTGAAGAACGCCTGCTCCTCACCCTTCGGGCCGGAGACCGTGTACTTGCCGGGCGCCAGGTACGACACGTTCCCGAACCACGTGCCGCTCACGCCTTTGCCCCCCGTGCCCTGGCCTGCCCCGTCGCCGGCGCTCTCGGGGGCGGATCCCGAGCCGGCCTTACCGGTACCGCTGGAGTCGCTCCCCGCGGCCGGCGCCTTCGTGCCGGCGGAGGCCGACGCATCGGCCTTGCTGTCCGAACCCGACGAGTCCTCAGCCTCGGCAGCCGCCTCCGGCGAAGAGGCGGTGGCCGTCGCGGACGAGGAGGCCTTGTCGACCGTGTCGCTCTGGCAGGCCGTCAGCAGAGCGGTTCCAGCGACGAGGGCGGCGGCGAGCAGAACGGAACGAGTACGCAGGGAGGCCATGAGGGCGGTCCTTCGAAGAGTGGGAACAGCTGACTTCTGGGAACTGATTGTTCCTGCACCATGCACCACGTCGGCCACCGAGAACGGAGTGTCCTCGATCCACGACGCTCCTGTGACGATTCACGGACACGCCGGAGGGTCGTTGTCCGGAAGGCGGATACCCTCGTCCGCCGCTCGCCGGACGGAAGGGCGCGAGGCGATCTGCCGCGACCGTTCCGACGCCTCCGCACCGGCTGCCTCCGCCGCGGCTCCCGGCGCGATCCGGATCGCGACTCGGTGGCATGCCCGGCGGAGCCGGTGCAGCTCCTCCGACGTACGCCGATGACCGGGCCCGGAACGTCCCCAACCTCCCGGGACAGCCCTCAGGCCTTCGGGGCCACCTTGGAGAGGCCGTTGATGATGCGGTCCATGGCGTCGCCGCCCGTCGGGTCGGTGAGGTTGGCGAGCATCTTCAGCGTGAACTTCATCAGGACGGGGTGGGTGAGACCGCGCTGGGTCGCGATCTTCATGACCTTCGGGTTGCCGATCATCTTCACGAAGGCGCGGCCCAGTGTGTAGTAGCCGCCGTAGGTGTCCTTGAGGATCTTCGGGTAGTTGTGCAGGGCCAGTTCGCGCTGGGCGGGCGTCGCACGGGCGTGGGCCTGGACGATGACGTCCGCGGCGAGCTGCCCGGACTCCATGGCGTACGCGATGCCCTCGCCGTTGAACGGGTTGACGAGGCCGCCCGCGTCACCGACGAGCAGCAGGCCCTTGGTGTAGTGCGGCTGGCGGTTGAAGGCCATCGGAAGGGCCGCGCCCCGGATCGGCGTCGTCATGTTCTCGGGGGTGTAGCCCCAGTCCTCCGGCATGGAGGCGCACCAGGCCTTGAGCACCTCGCGCCAGTCGAGCTCCTTGAAGGCGGAGGAGGAGTTGAGGATGCCGAGGCCGACGTTGGACGTGCCGTCGCCCATGCCGAAGATCCAGCCGTAGCCGGGCAGCAGGCGGTCCTCGGCGCCGCGGCGGTCCCACAGCTCCAGCCAGGATTCCAGGTAGTCGTCGTCATGGCGGGGCGAGGTGAAGTACGTGCGGACGGCGACGCCCATCGGGCGGTCCTCACGGCGGTGCAGGCCCATGGCGAGGGAGAGCCGGGTGGAGTTGCCGTCCGCGGCGACGACGAGGGGGGCGTGGAAGGTGACCGGGGTCTTCTCCTCGCCGAGCTTGGCGTGCACGCCGGTGATGCGGCCGGTGCGCGGGTCCGTGATCGGGGCGCCGACGTTGCAGCGCTCGTGCAGCCGTGCGCCCGCCTTCTGCGCCTGCCGGGCCAGTTGCTCGTCGAAGTCGTCGCGCTTGCGGACCAGCCCGTAGTCCGGGTAGGAGGCGAGATCCGGCCAGTCCAGCTGGAGGCGGACGCCGCCGCCGATGATGCGCAGGCCCTTGTTGCGCAGCCAGCCGGCCTCTTCGGAGATGTCGATGCCCATGGCAACGAGCTGCTTGGTCGCGCGCGGGGTGAGACCGTCACCGCAGACCTTCTCCCGGGGGAAGGCCGTCTTCTCCAGGAGGAGGACGTCGAGTCCGGCCTTGGCGAGGTAGTACGCGGTCGTGGAGCCGGCTGGACCCGCTCCGACGACGATCACGTCCGCGCTGTGCTCGGAGAGGGGCTCGGTCACGGTCGGATCTCCCGAAGACTCGAATTCGCGTGCCGCGCGGCACTGGTCACGTGCAGTCTATGGGTGCCTGCTGATCCGTCACCGAAGGGCTCCCCGATGTCGCTCGCGCCTCCCGCCGCCCCCTCCGTACACCTGCGTGTCCCGACCGACGAGGACACCCTGGCCTGGCACCGCGTCTTCGACGACCCGGAGGTGATGGAGTTCCACGGCGGCCGTGCGGCCGAGTACTCGGTGTACGAGGAGCTGACCGCCCGGCAGCGCCGGCACGACGCCGAACTGGGCTACTGCCTGTGGACGCTGACCGACGACGCCGGGCAGGTGCTCGGCTTCACGGGCGCCCAGCCCTGGCCGCACACCTCCTTCGGTCCGGTGGGCGCGACCGAGATCGGCTGGCGGCTGGGCCGGGCCGCCTGGGGACGCGGGTACGCCACCACCGCCGCGCGGGCCACCCTGGAG
This sequence comes from Streptomyces sp. NPDC020780, assembly GCF_044334475.1. Classification (NCBI taxonomy): domain Bacteria; kingdom Bacillati; phylum Actinomycetota; class Actinomycetes; order Kitasatosporales; family Streptomycetaceae; genus Streptomyces; species Streptomyces sp. NPDC020780. The sequence continues at coordinate 137,367 of NZ_JBIRTB010000008.1, forward strand.
CGGGTGCGGACCGCTGGCGTCGCCGAGGTGGTGGCGATGGTCGACGTGCGCAACGAGCGTTCCCTCGCGGTCGCCCGGCGGCTCGGCATGCGGCAGGCGGAGTCGTACACGAGCCCGGTGACGCGGCAGGAGGCCCACTGCTTCCGGCTGGAGCTGTGAGTGACGCCCCGCCGCACCGGGCGGCCGGGGCTCGGACGCACACGCATCGCTGCGGTGCCGGGGCTCGGACGCGCACGCACCGGTGCGGTGCCGGGGCTCAGGCGCGCACGCCCCGGTGCAGTGCCACCACGCCTCCCGTGAGGTTGCGCCAGCCGACCTTCGACCAGCCGGCCTTCTGCAGCAGGCCCGCGAGACCGGCCTGGTCGGGCCAGGCGCGAATGGACTCGGCGAGGTAGACGTACGCGTCCGGGTTGCTGCACACCGTGCGGGCGACCGGCGGCAGGGCCCGCATCAGGTACTCGGTGTACACCCGGCGGAAGGGCTCCCAGGTCGGCTGCGAGAACTCGCAGATCACCACCCGGCCGCCGGGCTTGGTCACCCGGTACAGCTCGCGCAGCGCCTGGTCGGTGTCCTGGATGTTGCGCAGTCCGAAGGAGATCGTGACGGCGTCGAAGGTCTCGTCCTTGAAGGGGAGCCTGGTGCCGTCGCCCGCGGTGAACGGCATCCACGGGTGGCGCTCCTTGCCGACCCGCAGCATGCCGAGCGAGAAGTCGCAGGGCACCACGTAGGCGCCGGCCCGGGCGAACGGCTGAGAGGAGGTGGCGGTTCCGGCGGCCAGGTCGAGGATCTTCTGCGCCGGGCGGGCGTCGACCGCCCGGGCGACCTCCTTGCGCCAGAGCCGGGCCTGCCCGAGGGAGATCACATCGTTGGTGAGGTCGTAGTTCGCCGCGACATCGTCGAACATCGAGGCGACTTCGTGCGGCTGCTTTTCCAGGGATGCTCGGGTCACCCACCCATTGTGCCGGTCGCGCCCCGGCGTGGACCGGGCAGGACCGTACGCGGCGCGCTGCCCGCCGCCGTACCCGCCCGTGGCGGACCCGGACGGCCTCGCGCTGCCGGGGCGCCGCTCCCCCGCTCACCGGCGGTCATGTCCATCCGTTCGTATTCGCCTTCAACCTTTTCGGCCGCAGTCCTCTCTGTAAGGGCGGAGCAGAAACCGGCGGCACCGCCGGGCGGGCCGGACGCGGGAGGAGGGCGGATGCACACGGACGCGGAGGGAGCGGTCGCGGACGGCGGCGGGGACGGTTTCGAGGCGTACGCGCGGAGCGGGCAGCGGCGGCTGTACCGGACGGCGTACCCGCTGTGCGCAGACGCCGAGGCGGCGCGGGACCTCACGCAGACCCCGTCGGCCAAGCTCTTCCGGTACGGGCACCGGGCCGGTGCGGCCGGCCACGTCGACGCGTACGCCAGCACCGTGCCGGTCCGCACCTCCGGTACCCGTGAGCGCCTGACCTGCGGCCCGGTGTCACTGGCGGACGGTACGGTCGCCCGTGCGTACCGGCAGCCCGTCGACTCCCCGGCGCGCGGGGAGGTCTCCCTCCGTCTCGCCGTCGGGAGCAGCGACGTCTTCCTGACCGTCTCGCCGCCGGAGCCGACGCGACCGGCGACGACGCCGCAGTCCTCGGCCGCATCCGCTCCTCCCACGCTGCCCCAGCTGATCAGCGCGGTGGACGACACCCGGTTGCAGGAGCCGGTGTCGTACGCCGACGCGCATCCCGTACTGAAGAGTGGAACGAACAGTGCCGACTGAACGACACCTCCCCGCCCGTGGGCCGCGCCCCTCAGGCCAGGCACCGCGCCCGTCGGGCGGGCCGCCCGTATCCGGCAGCGGGCGGGAGGACGGGCCCCGGGGCCGCGGCGCCGGCCCGTACGGCCGCGCCCCCCGGACGGCCGGGAGCGGCGGCCCGGGTTCCCGCACCGGGCGCGGCCGGGCGCGGCACAGACCTCGTGCCCGGCGCCGCGCGGTGCTCGCCGCGCTCGCGGTGGCGGCCGCGGTGACCGCCGCAGCGGTGCTCCTGGACCTGCTGCCGGGAACGGACGGCGGCGGGGCGGTCGCGGACGAAGCGCCGACGAGGGCCCTCTCCGCCTCCCCGGATCGCACGTCCGCGCCGGCCGCGGTCGCCGAGGACACTCCGCCCCCGTCCCCGCCGGCTTCCCCGCGCGTCACGGCGACGGGGAAGAGCGTTCCCCGGTCGGGGCCCGGCACGTTCACGGTCGCCCGCGCGGGGCTCTCACCGGCCTCGGGCGGGAAGCACTACCGGGTGGAGGTCGAGGACGGCCTGGACGTCGATCCCGACGAGGCCGCCGACGACATAGCGGAGATACTCGGCGACCCGCGTGGCTGGTCCCACGGGGGGAGGACGACCTTCCACCAGGTGGCCGACGCCTCCGCCGGACTGGTGATCAAGATCGCCACCCCGGACACCACGGACGCGATCTGCGGAAAGTACGGGCTGGACACCGGCGGCGAGGTCAACTGCCGCGTCGGCGAGAAGGTGATGGTCAACCTGAAGCGCTGGGAGCTCGGTTCGCCGACCTTCGACGGTACGGCGGCCGAGTACCGCGCCCTGATCATCAATCACGAGGTCGGCCACTGGCTCGGGCACGGCCACGAGACCTGCCCCGGTGCCGGACGCCCGGCCCCCGCGATGATGCAGCAGATCAAGGGGCTCAAGGGATGCAGGTCGAACGCGTGGCCGTACGACAGGAACGGCCGCTACCTGAGCGGCCCGTCCGTACCGTAGGCGCGTCCGAACCGTAGGCGCGGCAGGGCCACCGGGGGGCGTACGCCGCACCGGCTGCGGCGCGCGCCACCCGCCTCACCGCCGCCGGTGGACAGTCGGCCGTCCTCACCGCCGCCGGTGGACCAGCCGGCCGCCGAGCACCGTGGCGACGCAGGCCCCGGCGCCCGCCGCGACCAGCGCCGCCTCGTCGGGCACATCGAAGACGGCGAGGTCGGCGCGGCCCCCGACGGTGAGCGGGCCGTGCACGGAGCCCGCCAGGTCGCGGCCGTGGACGAACGGGTCCAGGTCCGGCTCGCCCGGGAGGCCGCCGGCAGCGGCGGCGACCGGCGTGAGGCCCGAGCGGACCACGGCGGTGCGTACGGCCCGGTCGTCGAACGGGCCGGCGAGGTGCGTGGTGCCGTGGCGCAGCATCCGCTGCAGCCCCCGGCGCACGCTGCCGGCCCGGCGCGGCTCGTCCAGCCGCCCACCCAGCCGCTCGAACTCCGCGGCGGTCAGCGGCTCTTCACCGAGCTCGTCCGCCTCGCGCGGGTCGGGGTGGTAGCGGCGGGTCAGCAACCCGAGGCCGTGCCACTGCCGGAGGCCGGGGGTGAGGACGCCCGGCCACCGCCGCACGCGGGCCGCGGGGTGGGCCTCCACGACCGCCTCGTACGGTCCGAGGGCCACGACGCGGTCGCCGTCCACGGCGACGGCACCCTCGGACATGGCCGCCGCGCCGACCGGAAGGACCAACGGCGCGGTGTGAACGGTCAGCATGAATGGCTCAGTTGGCGCTCAGGAGCTTCAGCTCCGGGTGCGCCGTGCCGCCGGAGATCGCCGTGGACGAGATGTGCGAGACGACGCGCTCGTCGACCGGGTCGTTCGCCGGGTCGTCGTGCACGACGAGGTGCTCGTACGTCGTGGCGCGCTGGGCCGGCACACGGCCCGCCTTGCGGATCAGGTCGATGATCTCGAGCCGGTTCGAGCGGTGCCTGGCGCCGGCCGAGGAGACGACGTTCTCCTCCAGCATGATCGAGCCGAGGTCGTCCGCGCCGTAGTGCAGCGACAGCTGGCCGACCTCCTTGCCGGTGGTCAACCAGGAGCCCTGGATGTGGGCGACGTTGTCGAGGAAGAGCCGGGCGACGGCGATCATCCGCAGGTACTCGAAGAGCGTGGCCTGCGTCTGCCCCTTCAGCTTGTTGTTCTCCGGCTGGTAGGTGTACGGGATGAAGGCGCGGAAGCCGCCCGTGCGGTCCTGCACGTCGCGGATCATCCGCAGGTGCTCGATGCGCTCGGCGTTCGTCTCGCCGGTGCCCATCAGCATGGTGGAGGTGGACTCGACGCCGAGGCCGTGCGCGATCTCCATGATCTCCAGCCAGCGCTCGCCGGACTCCTTGAGCGGGGCGATCGCGGTGCGCGGCCGGGCCGGCAGCAGTTCGGCACCGGCGCCCGCGAAGGAGTCGAGTCCGGCGGCGTGGATCCGCTGGATGGCCTCCTTCGCCGGGACGCCGGAGATGCGGGCCATGTGCTCGATCTCGGAGGCGCCCAGCGAGTGGATGACCAGCTGAGGGAACGCCTTCTTGATGGCGGAGAAGTGCTCCTCGTAGTACTCCACGCCGTAGTCCGGGTGGTGGCCGCCCTGGAACATGATCTGCGTACCGCCCAGTTCGACGGTCTCGGCGCAGCGGCGCAGGATGTCGTCGAGGTCGCGCGACCAGCCCTTGGCCGTGTCCTTGGGGGCGGCGTAGAACGCGCAGAACTTGCACGCCGTGACGCAGACGTTGGTGTAGTTGATGTTGCGCTCGATGATGTACGTCGCGATGTGCTCGGTGCCGGCGTAGCGGCGGCGGCGTACGGCGTCGGCGGCGGCGCCCAGGGCGTGCAGCGGTGCCGACCGGTACAGGTCGAGGGCCTCTTCCGGAGTGATCCGCCCGCCTTCGGCGGCTCGGTCGAGGATGGGCTGGAGGTCGGCCTTCTCGGTCACCGGGCTGTCACCTTTCGGCGGTTTTTCAACGGATCTGCGGACCGATCCAGCCTACGCCAGCCCCTGCCGGGGTCAGCCGCCGGACCGGCTGAGCGTGCCCTGCGGGTTGCCCGCGGCCTCCTCGTGGGACCGGTAGCGCAGCGTGCCGGCGGAGGTGAGCGTGAAGTCGAGGTCGGCCTCCCCGCCGGTGCACAGGGAGCTGCCGGCATTCTCCGGGTCGGTGCGCTCCCGGATCCTCAGTTCGTCCGGGGTGGCGGAGACGAGCCTGCCGATGCCCTTGCAGACGACGGTCGTGCCGAGGACGTCGAGCCGGTGTGTGAGACGGACGACGTCCTCGCCCTTCGCGCCCTGGGTGAACACGGCGGTGACCGTGCCGTGCGGCAGTCCGCCGCGTTCGGTGGCGGACCCCTTCCACGTGCCGGCGAACGCCGAGGGGAGCGCGTCGACGGAGGCGGGGCCCCCGGGATTCTTCGACGCGGTGGCCGCCGGGGGCGGGGCCGCTCCTTGGTCGGTCCCCCGGTCGCCGCCGGGAAACCAGTCTCCCAGCGTCGCGGCTCGGACGGTCACGGCGGCGAGCGCCCCGGCGACGGCGAGCGCGACGGTGCAGCTCACCCGCCGCCCCCGGCGCTCGCCGGGCCGTGTGCCCGGCTGCCCGGCGTCCATGGTGAGGGCGATCCGGGCGCCGCCGTCCGCCGTGGGCGACGGTACGTCCGGCGGGGGCGGCACGAGCGGGGGCCCGAAGGAACCGGGCGGAGGGCTCGTGAGGGAGGCGTTGCTGAACGGCACCGGACCCGACCGCACCGGTGCCTCCTGGGGCTCCAGGTCCAGCAGGGCCACCGCCGCCCGGCTCACCTCGCGCTCCAGGGCGCCGGGCAGCCATCCGGCCGCCACGAGTACGGCCGCCCCGCCGGGCGCGAGCGTGCGGGCCAGCTCCGCCGGGGCGGGCCGGTCGGCGGGGTCCTTGGCGAGACATCCGGCGACCAGGTCGCGCAGCTCGCCCTCCAGGTCCCCGAGTTCGGGCTCCTCGTGCACCACCTTGTAGAGGAGTACGGCGGAGGAGTCGCCCGGGAAGGGCTCGCTGCCGGTCGCCGCGTAGGCGAGTACGGCTCCGAGCGAGAAGACGTCGGCCGCGCCGGTGATGTCGAGGCCCCGGATCTGCTCCGGCGCCATGTACCCGGGTGAGCCGACGGAGACTCCGGTGGAGGTGAGGGAGACGGTGGCGCCGACCGCCCGGGCGATCCCGAAGTCGATGAGCCGGGGGCCCTCGACGGCGAGCAGGACGTTGGAGGGTTTCACGTCCCGGTGGATGAGGCCGTGCGCGTGTACGGCGTGGAGCGCCTCGCCGAGCCCGGCGCCCAGGGCCCGCACCGCGTGCACGGGCAGCGGCCCGTACCGGGTGACCGCGTCGGAGAGCGGCGGCCCGGCCACGTAACCGGTCGCCACCCAGGGCACGGGCGCGTCCGGGTCGGCGTCCAGGACGGGGGCCGTCCACTGTGCGCCGAGCCGGCGCGCGGCCTCGACCTCGCGGCGGAACCTCGCGCGGAACTGCTCGTCGAGCGCGAAGTGCGGGTGCACGACCTTGACGGCGACGGTCCGCCCGCCCGCACTGCGGCCGAGGTACACCCGGCCCATTCCGCCGGCACCGAGCCTGCCGAGGAGCCGGTAGGCGCCGATCATCCGCGGTTCGCCGGCTTCCAGCGGCTGCATATGGTCTCCCCTTGTGGACCGTGGGACCTCCCAGGCAGCGTAGAGGCCCGGGGTCGCATGGTCGCAGAGCGCCGTTCCGCCGATTTCACCCCTAACGGCACGAAGTGCGGTTTTCGCCATCGCGAAAGGCGTGAATACATCGCTCGCCGTTACGCATAGCGGTTCGACGGCCGGATACCGGAACGTAAACCGGAGGCGTTCGGGATGCCATCCGCTATTCGCCGCACGGCCGACCCGGTCCATTCGCGGCATTGCCCGGGATGGGAATGCGCGCCGCACTCCGGAGAAAAAGGGACGGACCGGGAGGGCGGGCCGGAAAGTAAGGGTGTCCCGCAATTCCCGGCGGATCGGCGCGCGGCGTCGGACGCGGTGCGTCGCACGGCGGAGGGATGTCCGCCTACGGGACGCGTGGGGACCGTTCCGACGACCCGGCGAGGTGCCGTGGCCGTCGTCGCGCGCCCGCCGGGACGTGCCGGACAGCCCTCGATGCCGGGAAGGCGCGGCGGCGGACCGGGACGGCGCCGGCACGGCGAGCCGGCCGACGCCACGGGCCGCGACGACACCGGAAACAGAGACGGGGCCGGGACGCGGCGGCCGGGAAGGCGGCGGCCGGACGGGCACGGAAGACAGGCCGGCAAGGAGCGCCGAGCGGAGCCAGGGAAGGCGCGTCAGGCGGGACCGGGAAGGCACGGGCTTCCCCTTCTCTCCCGCACCGTTCCCGCACCGCCCACCTCAGCCGCCGAGGAGTTCGACCCTCACATCCGCGGGGAAACCGGTCGTCGGGCCGGTCCTGCGGGCGAACTCGCGCACCCCCGCCAGCTGGTCCGGTCCGAAGCGGAAGTCCAGCGTGGTGAAGTAGCGCTCCAACGTCTCGGAGTCGAAGGCCTCCCAGCGGGCCGCCTGCTCCGCGACCTTGGTGACCTCCTCCAGCGACAGGTCGCGCGAGGCCAGGAACGCCTCGTGCACCTTCTCCACGTACCGGGGATGCGAGGCCAGGTAGTCCTTGCGGACCGCCCAGACCGCGAAGACGAAGGGCAGCCCCGTCCACTCCTTCCACATCCGGCCCAGGTCGTGGACCTGCAGCCCGAGCCGCGGGGCGTCGTGCAGATGGGCACGCAGCGCGGCGTCGCCGATGAGAACCGCCGCGTCGGCCTCCTGCATCATCAGGCCGAGGTCGGGCGGGCAGGTGTAGTAGTCGGGGGTGACGCCGTAGCGCTCGGCGAGCAGCAGCTGGGCCAGGCGTACGGAGGTGCGGGAGGTCGAGCCGAGCGCCACCCGGGCCCCGTCGAGCTGGTCGAGCGGTACCTGCGAGACGATCACGCACGACATGACCGGCCCGTCGCAGCCGACCGCGATGTCGGGGAGGGCGACCAGGTCATCGGCGTGGCGCAGGAACTCGACCAGGGTGATGGGACCGATGTCGAGGTCCCCTGCGACCAGCTGCTCGCTGAGTCTCTCCGGAGTGTCCTTCGAGAGCTCCAGGTCGAGCAGGGTTCCGGTCCGCGCCAGGCCCCAGTACAGGGGGAGGCAGTTCAGGAACTGGATGTGGCCGACGCGCGGCCTGCTGCGACGGTCGTCGCCTTCCACGGGAGAGACGGTTGAATTGTCCACATCGCGAGGCTAGACCCGTGCCCGCAGACGGGCATCATCGGGGCGCCCGGAGAGTCCCCGGCGCCTTGTCCGTCAGCTCTTCGGCGGCGCAATCAAACATCCGGGTGAAGTGATCTTTCCCTCTACCGCTCGCCGCTGAGTGCGTGCTAGGCTCGTTCGCAAGTTGCAGTTTGGTTTCCCTTGCAGTACAGAGCCTGCGGAGCATGTAACCCGCAGGCTTTTGTAGTTTTCAGACTTGTTTGCAGGTTCTGGAGCAGGGCAACCCTTTGGCCCAAGGAGGGCTTATGGCTACCGGAACCGTCAAGTGGTTCAACGCTGAAAAGGGCTTCGGCTTCATCGCCCAGGACGGCGGCGGCCCGGATGTCTTCGTTCACTATTCCGCGATCAACGCGTCCGGGTTCCGCTCCCTCGAGGAGAACCAGGTCGTGAACTTCGACGTCACTCAGGGACCCAAGGGTCCGCAGGCTGAGAACGTCACCCCGGCCTAGTTGCCCGGGTCGGCCGATCGCGGCCGGCGCGCAGTACCCAAGGAGCCCCGTTCCCCGTCCCGGCGGAGGAGCGGGGCTCCTGCCCGTGCGGCGGGCTGGGCGGGATCCGTCGCACGGCCACACCGGCGGCCGCACTCAGGGCGGCAGCCGCCGGAATCCGGCCGCAGGACATCGGCCGGGGCGACTCCCGCACGCGAGGGGAACACGACCTGACCGGCCGGATCACCGGCCCCGGACGACGTACCGCCGGGTACGCCGGGAGGCCGCCCCGGAATGCCCGGCGGTCCGCACCAGGAGGGTCACCGGACTCCGGCCGCCCCTCATCAACTGACCCGCCGTCACCCTCCTTGCGCGTCAAGGGCCCTCGTTCATGTCGAGGGCCTGTGCAGAGCGTCACCCGATGCTGACGAGCCCGCCCATAACAAGGCAGACTGTTGAGCGCGATACCGGCGGTACAGCGGTACAGACGTACGGATCAGAGCGGGACCAGCAGGACCGGCGGGGCGAGCAGAACAGGGGGCATCATGGACCGCGACAACGGACCCGGCGTGCGCGTTCCGGGGCAACGCGCCGCACGGGAACGGGCGGCCGGCACCGACCTGCGCTTCACCGTGCTCGGCCCCGTACGCGCCTGGCGCGGCGGCGAGGCCCTGCCGTCCGGGTCTCCGCAGCAACGGGCCCTGCTGGCGGCCCTGCTCCTGCGCGGCGGCCGCACGGCCACCGCCGCCGAACTCATCGACGCCCTCTGGGGCGACGACCCCCCGTCCCAGGCCCTGGCCACGGTACGCACGTACGCGTCCCGGCTGCGCAAGACCCTGGGCCAGGACACCCTGGTCAGCGAGGCCGGGGGCTACGCGCTCCGGATCCCCCGCGAGGCCCTGGACCTGTCGCTCGCCCAGGACCTGGCCGCCGAGGCGGAGAAGGTACGCGGCGCGGACCGCTGCCAGGCCCGCACCCTGATCAACAAGCTGCTCGGCCTGTGGGACGGCGAGGCCCTGGCCTCCCTCCCCGGGCCGTACGCGGAGAACCAGCGCACCAGCCTGGAGGAATGGCGCCTCCAGCTCACCGAGACCCGGCTGGATCTGGACCTCGAGGTCGGCTGCCACGCGGAAGCGGTCTCCGAACTGACCGCGCTCACCGCCGCGCACCCCCTGCGCGAGCGGCTGCGCGAGCTGCTGATGGTCGCCCTGTACCGCAGCGGCCGGCAGGCCGAGGCCCTCGCGGTCTACGCCGACACCCGCCGCCTGCTCGCGGAGGAGCTGGGAGTCGACCCGCGCCCCGAACTGGCCCAGCTCCAGCAGCGGATCCTGCGGGCCGACGAGGAGCTGGCCCGGCCGGCCGACGAACCGGCCACGGCCTCGGCACCGGTCCGTCCCGCCCAGCTCCCGGCCACCGTCCCCGACTTCACGGGCCGCGCCGCCTTCGTACGCGACCTGGGTGACCGGCTCATCACCGCCGAGGGCTCCGTCATGGCCGTCTCCGCGCTGGCCGGTATCGGCGGTGTGGGCAAGACGACCCTGGCCGTGCACATCGCCCACCGGGCCCGGCCGCACTTCCCGGACGGCCAGCTGTACGTGGACCTCCAGGGGGCGGGCTCCCGGGCCGCCGAACCCGAGACCGTACTCGGCGCGTTCCTGCGCGCGCTGGGCACGCCCGACTCCGCGATCCCGGACTCCCTGGACGAGCGGGCGGCCCTCTACCGCTCCACCCTCGACGGCCGCCGCATCCTGATCCTGCTCGACAACGCGCACGACGCGGCCCAGATCCGGCCGCTGCTCCCCGGCACGGAGGGCTGTGCGGCGCTGGTCACCAGTCGTGTCCGCATGGTCGACCTGGCCGGCGCACACCTCGTGGACCTGGACGTGATGTCGCCCGAGGAGGCGCTGCAGCTCTTCACCCGCATCGTCGGCGACGAACGCGTCCGCTCGGAGCGCGAGGCCGCCCTGGACGTGGTGGCCGCCTGCGGCTTCCTGCCGCTGGCCATCCGTATCGCCGCCTCCCGGCTGGCCGCCCGCCGCACCTGGACGGTGTCGGTCCTGGCCGCGAAGCTCGCCGACGAGCGCCGCCGGCTGGACGAGCTCCAGGCGGGCGACCTCGCGGTGAAGGCCACCTTCGAGCTCGGCTACGGCCAGCTGGAGCCGGCCCAGGCCCGCGCCTTCCGCCTCCTGGGCCTGGCGGACGGCCCGGACATCTCCCTCGCTGCGGCGGCGGCCGTCCTGAACCTGGATCCGCACACGGCGGAGGACCTCCTGGAGTCCCTGGTCGACACCAGCCTCCTGGAGTCCGCGGCCCCGGGCCGCTACCGCTACCACGACCTGGTGCGCCTCTACGCGCGTGCGTGCGCTGAGCGCGACGAGGAGCCACCGGCGGAGGGGGACCTGGCGCTGTCGCGGCTGCTGGACTTCTACCTGGCGACGGCGGCGGCGGTGTACGCGCTGGAGCGGCCCGGCGAGCGGGTGCTCGACCACTTCTCGCGCACCGCGTACGTCGGCCTCACGTTCACGGTGCGGGAGACGGCTCTGGACTGGCTCTTCTCGGAGTCCAGCGGACTGCTGGCCTGTGCGGCCCAGTCAGCCGGGCGCGGCATGCCGCGGCGTGCCGCTGACCTGCTCATGGCCGTGGTGGACCTGGGTGAGTCCGGTGCCAACTCCCACCAGTTCGCCACGGCGGCCAAGGCGGTGAGCGACGCGGCGCGGACAGCGGGCGACGCACAGGCCGAGGGCCGGGCCCGGACGATGCTGACCCACGCCCTCAGCGTGTCCGGGCGGTTCGCGGAGGCCGAGACCGAGGCCCGGCGCGCCCTGGAGCTCGGCCGGCTGGCCGACGACCCGGTCTCCCTCGGCCAGGTCCCGAACCAACGGGGCATCATCGCCCTGTACGAGAACCGCCACGCCGACGCCGAGGACCACCTGCGGGAGGCGCTGGCCGCCTTCCGCGCGGACGGCAACAAGCCCGGCGAGGCCTCGGCCCTGTGCAATCTGTCCCGGGTCCACCTGGCCACGGGCAGGACGGCGAGCGCGGTCGAGCTCGCCCAGCAGGGCGTCACGATCTACGAGGCGGACACCTCGGGCCTGGCCCTGCGCCTCGCCAACGGGAAGTACGCCCTGGGGCTGGCGCTCACCGGTACGGGGCAGACAGCCTCCGCCCTGGAGACGCTCACGGAGGCCATGGCGGTGTTCCGCGACAGCCGGCAGCAGCTCTGGCACGGAATGACGCTGTTCCGTCTGGCGGAGCTGCACCTCACCATCCGGCAGCCGGCCCACGCGGCGTCCCATGCCGAGCACGCCCTGGCGATCCTGCGCGGTATCGGGGGCGACTGGCGCCGGGCCAACGTCCTCACCACCCTGGGCCGCGGCCTCGCGGGCATCGGCCAGACGGACCGGGCGCAGGTCTGCTGGAACGAGGCGCTCGCGGTGTTCGAGGACCTCGGCTCACCGGAAGCGGCCACGGTCCGCCAACTGCTGGCCCCGGCCCCCATCGCCAGGGCGTCCTGACGGGCGTTCATCAATCGTTTATCGCCACACGGCACTCTCTTACTCATCGATCCGTCGCGTCGGGGGGCAGGCGGATCGTCGAGTGGCCTCACCGCTAGGGTGATCGGCCCTGGGATGCCCGCCCGGCGATCCACGGGGGAACCGCCGGGCGGGCCCATCCGTCCGCTGTCAGAACCGTTTCAGGAGTTGAACTTCATGGCCGACAAGAGCGACATCCTCAAGCCGACGGACGCGCACGCCACGGGCGAGGAGATCACCACCCAGGACGCCCACGCCACCGGCTCGCCGCTCAAGCCCACGGACGCGCACGCCACGGGCGGGACGCTCACCACCCAGGACGCGCACGCCACCAGCGAGCCGGCCAACTAGACCATCATCTGCACGGGGGAGCGGCCGCGGCGGCGCGGAGGGGGAGCCGCCGCGGCCGCAGCACGTCCGCGGCCGGTGCGGTCCACCGCACGAACCGCGACGGGGAAGACAGGGCAGGGCCCGAGCCGTTCGGCTCGGGCCCTGCCCTCGTTCCGCTCACCGCGCCGGGCCGGCGTCAGTAGCCCTCCGCCGTGACCTGGCAGCGCTTCACGCGGGAGACCAGGCGCGGGCTGTCCATCCTGACCGTCAGCGTCCTGGTCTCGTCGTGGTCGAGGTCGACCGTGGCCTCGCCCGTGTCGACGGTCAGGCCCTTGGCGTCCAGGAACGTCACGTCCACCTCGTACGTCTGCGTGACGGACGCCGTCGAACGGATTTCGACCGTCGAGGAGGTCACCGCCTTGCGCGTGCCCTTCTTGGGCCGGGCGCACCGGATGACGCGGACCTCGGGGGCTGCGGTGGCGGTGGCGTCCGGCGTGGGGTCCGCGTAGGTGGAGCCGCCGGAGGAGCCCGACGAGCTGTCGTAGTCGTCGTCGTAGTCGTAGTCGTGGTAGCCGCCGTTGCTCTTCTTCGAGTTGGAGCACCCGCCGCCCGAACTGCTGCTGCTCTTCCCGCTCCGGCTCTTACCGCTCTTGCCGCTCTTGCCTCCGCTGGACGTCGAGAACCCGGTGAGTGCGAGCACCACCACGACCAGCACCGCTGCGAACCTGATCCGTCGCCGCATCATCGATGCAGCCCCCCTTGCTGTTGTCGGCTCTCCTGGGCCGTCGCACGGCCGCGCGACACCGTAACGCACAGCCTTCCGCGCACGGACCGACAGCCCGGTCATGACCCTGTCACAGTCAGGTCATGGTCTGGTGGCGGGCCCCACCCGCCCGGCGTAGCGTCGCAGGAGGGGAAACCCGCGTGGTCGGGAACGCCGGACGGGGGTTCCAACGCCGCAGGAGGCTGACCGATGATCCGCAACGTCCTCGGCTCGGTGATCGCTCTCGTCGGAGCGGCGGCTGCCGTCGTGAGCCCCTTCCAGCCCTGGTACAACGACCGCCTGGGCCGGGACTACCGCATCCAGGACCTGTTCGGCGGCATCACCGGCGCGCACGCGGCGGTGATGACGTCGATCCTGCTGCCCTTCCTGTTCGCCGCCGTGGTGACCGTCGCCGGCGTGATCCTGCGTTCCCGGGCCGTGGTGGCGTTCGCGGGGCTGATCGTGCTCGGTTTCACCGTGCTGTGGATGGTGCGCCAGGGGCAGGCGGCGGGCAGCCTGTCGGTCGGCAGCGACGGGTCCGGGCTCCGCTGGGGGGCCGCCCTGGCCACCGGGGGCGGGCTGCTGCTCCTGCTGGGCGCCCTCCTGATGTCGGGCCGCCCGCCGGGGCGGGGCAGGCGCCGCCGCGGTGGCACCGAGCCCTACCCGGTCCCGCGGGACGACCGCCCGGACACGTGGCCGCCCACCCAGGAGCCCGGCCCGGCCGCGCAGACGTCGCCCTGGCCGGAGCAGGAGCGGGACCCGTACACGGGCCCGGATCCGCACGGCCCGCGCGACCGGGGGCAGTCCCCCGGACACTACCGGGGGCAGGGCCGTGACCAGGACACCCCTTAGGTCGTGCGCGGAGCGCACGGCGGCGGGTGACCCCGGTCCCGGAATGCCCCGGGGTGGTCCCGGCAACGCGGTGCGTGCGCGCCGGAGGCAGGCGGGACGTTCGCCGCACGCCCGCCCGGAGGCACAGCCGCCTCAGGCCCGCGGCGCCCGGCCTCCCGTGCCCGTGCCCTTCAGCGCGTCCAGCGCGTACACGCACCGGTCCTTGCTGCACGCGTACACGACGCCCGCCCGGGCCACCGGGGAGCCGGTGATCTCGCCGCCCGTGGCGAGCTTCCAGCGGAGCTGGCCGCCCGCCGCGTCCAGGGTGTAGAGGACGTGGTCCGCCGAACCGAAGTGGACCCGCCCGTCGGCGACCACCGGGGCGCCCACCACCTCGCCGCCCGCCGCGAAACGCCACTTCGGCGTACCGGTGACGGCGTCCAGCGTGTACAGCGCGCTTCCGCTGCCGACGTGCACGTTGCCCGCCGTGACGAGCACGGGCTCGATGGACTGGCGGGCCTCGGTCGCGATGCGCCAGCGGTCCTTGCCGGTCGACGCGTCCAGTGCGTACACGGTGCCCAGGTAGTCGGCGAGGTACACCCCGCCGCCCGTGACCGCGGGTCCCGGGGCGAAGGAGGGCGGGGAGAGGAAGACGGCCGGCGACTCGAAGTGCCAGCGCACCCGGCCCGAGACCGTGTCGACCGCGAGTACCCGGGTCCCCGCGGCGACGTACACGAAGCCGTCCTGCGCCGGTGTCACCCGTACCGGCACACCGCCGCACGAGGCGGCGTCGCCGATGGGGTACGACCACCGCTCGGCGCCCGAGCGCGCGTCGACGGCCCGCAGCCGGGCGCTCTGCCAGAGGTACACCGTGCCGTCGTGGATGACCGGCCCGGCCTCCGCGGTCTCGAAGTCCGTCTGGACGCCCCCGGTCTCCCACAGCTTCTCACCGCTGGACGCCTCCCAGGCCTGGACGCCGCCGCCCCTCGTCGCCGTCAGGACGGTGCCGCGGTCGGCCTTGAGGGAGTACACCCAGGCATCGGTCTGCAGCCGCCACCGCTCGGCGCCGGTCGCCGCGTCCAGCGCGTACAGCGACGGGCCGTCCGAAGCGTGGATCCGGCCGCCTTCCACGGCCATCGCCCAGGCGACGTCGCGGGTCTTGAACTGCCGCCGGCCGTTGCCTACGTCCAGGGCGTGGACCTCGAACGACGTCACGTACAGCAGGTCACCGACCACGACCGGGGTGCCCCACACGTCGTTCGACATGCGGAAGCGCCACGGGCGCCAGCGCTCGGGCCCGGCGGGCGGGGCCTCCGGGGACGGGGTGGGCGCGGGCACCGGTGCGGTCGCGGTGCCCGGGCCGCCGTCCGCCCCGGGGGCGCGCACCCAGCCGGTGGCCGGGTCGGCGTGTGCCGCGGCCGGTCCGCGGACCTCCGCCGGGCGGGGCCCGGGGCCGATCGGCACCTGGGCGCCGGGCAGCCGCACGGGGCCGCCGGCGGCGGGCGCGGGCGCGGTGCGGACGTCGCCGCTGCCGCGCCACGTCCCGGCGGGGGCGGCGCCCGGCGGGGGCTGCTGCGGAGGCGGCGGCGCGGCCACCGGTGCGGGGGCGGCCACGACGGCGCGGCCGCCGCCCCGGCGCTGCTCGATCATGGCGGTCGCGGGGGTGGGCAGCCAGGCGGACGCCGTACCGCTGTCGTCGCTGCCGGAGGCGAACAGGTGCGGGGCCAGCTGGGCCTGGAGGTCGGCCGGGCTGGGCCGCCGGGTGGCGTCCATCTGCATGCAGGATTCGATGAGCGGGCGCAGGTCGTCCGGCAGCCCCTCCGTGTCCGGGCCGTCACGCAGCAGCATGAACACGGTCTCGACCGGGTTCGCCCCGTGGAAGGGCGCGTGCCCGGTCGCCGCGAAGACCAGCGTCGAGCCCAGCGAGAAGATGTCGCTGGCCCCTGTCACGCTGCGCGAGTCGCGGGCCTGTTCGGGAGACATGTACGCGGGCGTGCCCACGGCGACGTTCGTCATGGTCAGCCGCGTGTTGGAGACGCCCGACGCGATCCCGAAGTCGATCACCCGGGGCCCGTCCTCGACCACGAGCACGTTGGACGGCTTCAGGTCGCGGTGGACGAGTCCCGCCCCGTGGATCGACTGCAGGGCCTCGGCGATGCCGGCGGCCAGCCACCGTACGGCCTGGGTCGGCATCGGCCCGCACTCGCTCACTATCTCCTCGAGCGAGGGGGCGGGGACGTAGGCGGTGGCCAGCCACGGGACGGCCGCCCGGGGGTCGGCGTCCACCACCGCGGCGGTGTAGAACCCGCTGACCGCGCGGGCCGCCTCCACCTCCCGCGTGAAGCGGACCCGGAACAGCTGGTCCTCCGCCAGTTCCGTACGGACCGTCTTGATCGCCACCCGCCGGCCCGACGCCGACCGTGCGAGATAGACCAGCCCCATGCCGCCGGCCCCGAGCCGTCCCAGCACCTCGAACGGGCCGATCCGCCGCGGGTCATGCTGCGTCAGCTGCTCCACTTGCCTGCCACCTCCCCGTACGGGCCTCAGGAAACGAAGCCCGCGTCATCCCGCCCTGTGCGGTGTCTCACCACTGAGCACCACCTGGCGGCGCGCACCCTGATTGTTGCTGGCTCGGGCCCCGGTTGCGAACCCGGGGGCGGATCAGGGTGTCTTGTGGCACTCCACCCGTTTCAGGACAGTGGATGCGGAGCCGGAGGGCGTCCCCGGACCGGCTGCCGGCTGTCCGGCGGGCGCACGACCACGGCTGAGGCACCTCGCCGCGCTGCCGGAGCATCGGCATACCGGCACATGCCGCCCTCAGGGCTGCGGTTCGGTCGGCTGCAGCACGGCGAAGGCGGCCCCCTGGTCGTCCTGGAGGACCGCCGTCCGCCCGTACGGGGTGTCGAGAGCCGGGGCCGAGATCCGGCCACCTAGGCGTACGGCCGTCTCGGCGGCCCGGATGCAGTCGGCAACGCCGAAGTAGGTGAGGAAGTAGCTCGGCAGCATCGCGGGGACGGCGTCCGTGAGGACGCCGCGCCCGAGGACCGCGGTGTCCGGGCCCGGCTCGCTGCCCGCCGGGGAGAACACGCGGAAGTCCGCTCGGTCCCCGTCGCCGCCCGCGACGTCGTCCGGGCCGGCGCCCACGAGGCCGAAGACCTCCTCGTAGAAGGCGTCGACCCGTTCCGGCTGCCGTGTGCGGACCTCGGTCCAGCAGAAGGCGCCGGGCTCGTAGCGCTTCTCGAAGCCGGCGCGGTCGCCCGCCTGCCACAGGCCGAAGACGGCACCCCCCGGGTCGGCCGCCTGGGCGAGGACGCCGGCCCGGCCGGCCCGCACCGGGTCGGTGATCACCCGGCCGCCCGCCTTCCGGATCAGGGCGACGGTGGCGAGGATGTCGTCGGTGGAGAAGTACACGCCCCAGGCGGTCGGCATGCGGCCGTCCTGCTTGGCGGCGAGCGCGGCGACGAGCCGGCCGTCGCTGTACGCGTCGGCGAAGGGCATCCCGTCCTCCGCGTGGAAGGTCCAGCCGAAGAGCTCGCCGTAGAAGCGCTTGCCCGCTTCGAGGTCGGCGAGCTGCACGTCCACCCAGCACGGCACGGACTGTGCGAATGCGGCCATGGCCCGGGTCCTTCCGTCGCGGTGACGCCCGTCACACTCAACGTATCGCCGGGCGTCGCGGGCCGCGCCCCGAAAGCGCCGCCGCAGCCCACCGGTCACCCCTGAAAATCGAACGTCCGGGCGCCTCGTGAAGGCGGTGCCCCCGGAGTGGACGCACGTTGTCCACCGAAGTTATCCACAGGCTGTTGATAAGACGATCGCACCGGCCCCCTCCCGTCACGGAGACCTCCAGGAGGCTCGCCGGGCACGCTGGGTAACCGCCGCCGCACCCGCGCCCGGCCGACGAAAAAGGGCCGTTCCCCTTGTGCGGACTGAGGCGTTCCCCATTTGCAGTCGGTCAGATCGCGCCTCGATCACCCCTCGGTAAGCTGACGGCATGACAGGACAAGTACGCACCGTTGACGGCCGCGTGGCCGGTCGGCGAGGCCAGGCGACGCGGCAGAAGCTGCTCGACTGCCTCAGCGAGATGCTCAGCTCCTCGCCGTACCGGGACGTCAAAGTCATCGACGTGGCCCGTAAGGCGGGGACTTCGCCCGCGACGTTCTACCAGTACTTCCCCGACGTGGAGGGCGCCGTCCTCGAAGTCGCCGAGGAGATGGCCAAGGAAGGCGCCGGACTGACCGAACTGGTCGCCGGCCGCTCCTGGGCCGGCAAGGCCGGCCGGCAGAGTGCCGAAGAACTCGTCGACGGCTTCCTCGACTTCTGGCGGCGTCACGACGCGATCCTGCGCGTCGTGGACCTCGGCGCGGCCGAGGGCGACAAGCGGTTCTACAAGATCCGCATGAAGGTCCTGACCTCCGTCACCAGTCCGCTGACGGAATCGGTCAAGGAACTCCAGGCGAAGGGCAGGGTCGACAAGGAGGTCAGCCCCGCCGCGATGGCCGGCTCCCTCGTCGCGATGCTGGCGGCGGTCGCCTCGCACCAGAAGGGCTTCAGCACCTGGGGCGTGAAGCAGGCCGAGCTCCGGCCGAACCTCGCTCTCCTGGTCCACCTCGGCATCACCGGCAGGAAGCCGGCCAGGTAGGCGCCGGCCCCCGCACCCCCTTCGGCGCCGCACGGACACTCCGCAGCGCCCCACGTCCTGTCTCACCGACGGCGGACCACCCACGTGGTCCGCCGTCGGTGCTTGGGGCACCCGGCCCGGGCGGGGGAACAGGACCGCGAGCGAGCACAGAGCCATGCACAGTAGGACCATGAGTGACGCACAGAAGGCCTTCCGCGACCTGCTCCACGCCCAGCGGGTCTGGGACGTCCCCCTCCCCCGCTTCGACACCTCCGCCGCGCCCGCCGACCCGCTCGCCCTGTTCCACACCTGGTTCGCCGAGGCGGTGGCGGCCGGCCAGACGGAGCCGCACACCATGACGCTGGCGACCACGGACGCCGAGGGCCGGCCCGACGCGCGGACGGTGATCCTGCACGACGCCGACGAGCGCGGCTGGCACTTCGCCACGCACGCCACGAGCGAGAAGGGCCGGCAGCTCGCCGCCCACCCGCACGCCGCCCTCGGCTTCTACTGGCCCGCCCAGGGCCGCCAGATCCGCGTGCGCGGCGCCGTCACCCCGGCGAGCCCGGCGGAGAGCCGGGCCGACCTGCACGCCCGGTCGGCCGGGGCGCTGGCCGCCGCGCTGACCGGCAGGCAGAGCGAGGTGCTCCCGTCGCAGGAGGATCTCGTACGGGCGTCCGAGGCCGCCTGGGAACGCGCGCGGGCCGAGCCGGACGCGGAGGTGGAGACCTGGACGCGGTACGTCGTCGAGCCGCGCGAGGTGGAGTTCTTCCAGGGCGACGCGCGCCGGCGGCACATACGCCTGCGCTACCGCCGGGGCGGCGCGGAGTGGACACACGAGCTGCTCTGGCCGTAGCCCACCAGGGGTTTACCCCGTTTCTACACGAAAGGAGCACTATGGGATCAGGCGAGCTGCTGGAGGTACCCATGGCACGAGCCCGTTCCCGTTACGCCCCCGACCACGGACTGACCACCCGCATGGTGAGCACGATGTTCTTCATCGGGCTTCTGTACGTGGTCCTGGTGGGCGTGCTCCTGGCCGTCCTGCGCGGCGCCTGGCCACTCATCCTGATCGTCGCGGGCGGCCTCTTCGTCGCCCAGTTCTGGTTCAGCGACCGCATCGCCGCGTACGGCATGGGGGCCCGCGAGGTGACCCCGCAGAAGGCGCCGGAACTGCACGGGGCCGTCGACCGGATCTGCGCCCTGGCCGACATGCCCAAGCCCCGGGTGGCCATCGCGCAGAGCGACGTCCCGAACGCCTTCGCGACCGGCCGCAGCGAGAAGACCTCACTCGTCTGCGCCACAACCGGACTCCTGCGCAGACTGGAACCCGACGAACTCGAGGGGGTCCTCGCCCACGAGATGTCGCACGTCGCCCACCGGGACGTGGCCGTCATGACGATCGCGTCGTTCCTCGGCGTCCTCGCCGGCATCATCACCCGCGTCGCCCTGTGGGGCGGGTTCGCCCGCAGCAGGGGCAACGACCCGGCGGGCATCATCATCATGCTCATCCCGCTGATCAGCGCGGTCGTGTACGCCCTCAGCTTCCTGCTGACCCGGCTGCTCTCGCGCTACCGCGAGCTGTCCGCCGACCGCACGGCCGCCCTGCTCACCGGCCGGCCCTCCTCACTCGCCTCGGCCCTCACGAAGGTGAGCGGCCAGATGGCCAGGATCCCGACGGAGGACCTGCGGAAGGCGGAGCCGTACAACGCCTTCTACTTCGTGCCCGCCTTCTCCTCCAAGGAGAGCCTGGGCCGGCTGCTCTCCTCGCACCCGACGCTGGAACAGCGTCTGGACCAGCTGGCCCGGATCTCGGCCGGGCTCTCCCGCCCGTAAGGAGCTCCTGTGGGCCTGCTCGACAGCATCCTGGGCCGCAGCAAGCCGGTACGCCCCGATCTCGACCAGCTCTTCGCCGTCCCCTCCGCCGCCCTCACCCTCCAGGCCGGCACCGGCTTCGCCCCGACCGGCCTCGGCTCGGTGTGCTTCGCGGGGGTGGAGGGCGGCACGTTCGCCCGTATCCAGCAGGACGTACGGGAACTGCTCGACGCCGACACGGCACGGGGCGGCGTCCCCGTGGAGTTCAGCCGGGACGGCTACGGCTACACCTGGCTGCTCGCCCGTCAGGAGCCCGGTACCGACGGCACAGCCGAGCTGGTCAACGACCTGCACGCGGTCAACACCCTGCTCCAGGACGGTGGCTTCGGGCCGCACCTGCTCTGCTCGATGATCGGCTTCCGGAACGCGGAAGGGCGCTCGCTGGCTCTGGTCTACCTCTACAAGCGCGGTACGTTCTATCCGTTCGCCCCGGCGCCGGGCGGCGGGGAGAAGCGCGACAACCAGCTGGAGCTCCAGGTGCGGGCGGTGCTCGGGGACGACCTGCGGGTGGAAAGCGATCTGGCCCGCTGGTTCCCGGTGTGGGGGGCGCCCGGGCTGTGAACGGACCGGAACGGCCGGCCGTGATCGTTTCGCAATCGATTTCGACCTTGACCGAGACCCATCAACCTTTCGCCGGATTACGCTCCGAACCATGCCAGACAGCATGTCTTCCGCCGGGGATGCCCTGCCCGCCGCCATCGACCGCACCGACGGCCGGCCGGTCTACGTGATCGGCGGCGGTCCGGGGGGTCTCGCCGCCGCGGCGGCCCTGCGGGCCCGGGGCGTCCGGGCGGTCGTCCTGGAGAGGTCCCAGGACGTCGGGGCCTCCTGGCGGCGCCACTACGACCGGCTGCACCTGCACACGACCCGGCGCTGGTCGGCGCTGCCGGGGCTGGCGATACCCCGCCGCTTCGGGCGGTGGGTGTCCCGTGACGACATGGTGCGCTACCTCGAGAAGTACGCCGAACACCACCAGCTGGAGGTGGTGACGGGGGTCGAGGTGACCCGGATCGACCGGGTCGCCGACGGGTCCGGCTGGCAGCTGAGCGCCACCGGGGGCCGGGTGCTGACCGGGCGGGCGGTCGTGGTCGCCACCGGTTTCAACCACACCCCGCGGATCCCCGGGTGGCCCGGCCGCGCGGGCTTCGCCGGTGAACTGGTGCACGCGGCGGAGTACCGCGCCCCCGCCCCGTACACCGGTAAGGACGTCCTCGTGGCCGGCATCGGCAACACCGGGGCGGAGATCGCCGTGGACCTGGCCGAGGGCGGCGCCGCCCGGGTGCGGATCGCGGTCCGCACGGTCCCGCACATCGTGCGCCGCTCCACGGCGGGCTGGCCCGCGCAGGCCACCGCCGTCCTGGTCCGCAGGCTGCCGGTCCGGCTCGTCGACCGGGCCGGGGACCTGATGTGCCGTATCTCCGTCCCGGACCTCTCCGCCCAGGGCCTGCCCCGCCCGGACACCGGTCTGTACTCACGGGTCAGGGAGGGCGCGATCCCGGTCCAGGACGTGGGGCTGATCGACGCGGTGAGGAGCGGCCGGGTGGTTCCCGTGGCGGCCGTCGAGTCGTTCGACGGCGACGCCGTGGTGCTGGCCGACGGGTCCCGCGTCACCCCCGACGCGGTGATCGCGGCGACCGGCTACGAAAGGGCCCTGGAGGGTCTGGTCGGCCACCTCGGCGTACTGGACGCCCGTGGCCGCCCCGTGGTCCACGGCGGCCGGACCCCGAAGCAGGCGCCCGGCCTGTACTTCACCGGCTTCACCAATCCGATCAGCGGCATGCTCCGCGAGATGGCCCGGGACGCCCGGAAGATCGCCGCGAGACTGGCCGCGAAGGGCTGAGCGGCTGCCCGGCGCCCCCTGGCCGGAGTGCGTCGGGCCATGACCGCGGCCCGCACCCCGTCGTACTGCTCGCTGCGGACCACCAGGGCCATCGGGGCGGCCGCCGCGCACAGGGCACCCGAGGCGTACCGGACCACGACGCACCAGCCGCCCGCGCGGCGGCTCGCCCAGCAGCGGGTGGAGCGGACAAGGCGGCTGCTCACCTCCACTCTGCCGGTCGGCCAGGTGGCCGGGGAATCCGGGTCCGGTACGGCGCCCTTCCCGCGCCGGCCCCCGCCCGCGGCACCGGGCGTGCCGCCGGCGGGCGTTCCGGTCGACGCGGGCCGTACGCCGCAGGGCGGCACCCCGGGCCGCCGGGCTCAGATACGGGCGGGGTCGCCGGCCTGGTCGTCGGTCACCGGGACCAGCACCGGGCCGCCCCGGTCGACCTCGCACCAGATCCGCTTCCCGGCGCCCTCCGGCTGCCATCCCCAGCGGTCCGCGAGGCCGTCCACCAGCTCGAGGCCGCGGCCGCCCGTGTCCTCGCCCGCCGCGTGACGCGGCTGGGGCGGTCGGCAGCTGGTGTCGGCCACCTCGACCCGTACGGTCCCCACCGAGCCTGAGCCGAAGAGCATCCGCAGGACGGCCGGGCAGCCCGTGTGGACCACCGCGTTGGTGACGAGCTCCGAGATCAGCAGGAGGAGCGTCTCGGCGATCGGCTCGTCATCCGCGACCCCGGACCCGACCAGTCGTGACCGAGCCCATCTGCGGGCCCGGCCCACCTCCGCGGGATCCGGCCCGACCTCCATCTGAACCTGAAGCACCTGCACCGCTCACACCATCCGAACCGGCGGACACATCGCCTCGCGCCTCCTCAGGGTCACGGAACGTGACTCCCCTGGTGCACAGCATGGTTGACGTACAGTCACCGCAACAAGCGCTTCGGGCATATTCCAGCGCGAAGGAGTACGCGTGCCGCATACTGTGCGACGCGCGCGGCGGAGAGTCGAACAGGAGCGTCCCCGGTATCGGGGAACCGACTCCCCGGCAGGCCCGGCGCATCTCCCGGGGCCGCGAGCAGGGCACCGCTCCCGGGCCGGAGTGGCCGTACGGGCCACAGCCGGATCCCTCGGTCCCAGAACCACTCGCATCCACCGGAGCCTACCGGAGCGGAGCGGACGACTCCGCGCCGTCACCGGCTGACCGCGCCTCCCGACCGGGCGCCGACTGCGCAGGGTCACACGCCGGGTTCGACCGGCACCGCGCGGCCGCCGTGCCCCCCGTCAGCCACGACCGTGCCGCGCCGGGCCCTACGGCAGGGCCCGGCGCAGGGCGGGACCCGCCGCACGAAGGGGCGTGAACTCGTCGCTTCGCTGCGCGTGTTGGCGCCCGCCCGACGGACGCGGTCTGCCCGTCGGCCGCGTTCTGCCCGTCGGCCGCGGGCTGCGCGCCGGCCGCGGGCTGCGCGCCGGGGTGGGACCGCGCGCCGGGGCGGCCTACGCGTCGGGCGCGATCACGGTGAAGTACGCGGAGAGCGCCGCGACGGCGTCCATCTCGGCGACCTGCCCGTCATGGTCGGTGTCCAGGCTCTGCGCGGCGACGCTCGCGACGTCGGCTCCGGCGCCCAGGACCCGCAGGGCCCGCTCCACGGCCGCGACGGGGGCCGAGGCGGGGGCCGAAGCGGCCGCGGACCCCTCGTGGCCCTGTGCTCCGGCCACGGCGATCGCCGCCCGCAGGAAGGGGCGTGCGATCTCCGCGAAGCGTTCGGGGTGGTCGCGCAGCCGCTTCACGGCTCCGCCCACGAACTCCTCCCGGGTGACGCGCTGGTCCCCGTCCACGTCGGCGATGCCGGCCAGGCCCTGCCAGAAGGCCTCGGCGCCCGTGTAGAGGGCCTGGCCCTTGTCGCAGCGGGCCGTCGTACCGAATGCGGTGAGCAGACGTGCCGCCGCGGCGTTGAAATCGGCGCGATCGATGTGGCCGTTGCCGTCCTGGTCCAAGGCGGCGAACCGGTGCGCGATCTTGCGCTCGTACTCTGCGCTGTCCATGCGGGGAGCGTACGACGCCGACGGACGCCACGTGTCACCAACTACCGTTGGGGGCGTAACGACCTCGTACTGACCGGCGTGTCCCGCACGGCTGTTCCGGCCGGGGTGTCACGCGCTGAGCGGGCGGGCCTCCGCGTCGGTGGCGGACCGGGTGTCGGGGTAGACCTCGAAGAGTCTGCGCACGCCCAGGGCGCCGAGCACCTTGTTGACGTGGGAGCCGTCCACCGCGCCGCGGGCCGGGAGGATCAGCCGCAGCCGGCCGCCGCAGGACTTCATGAGACGGCGGGTGGCGATCAGCACGTTGACGCCGCTGGAGTCGCAGAAGAGCACGCCCGAGAGGTCGAGGACCACGTCGTGCCGCCCGTCGGCCACCGCTCCGTGGACGGACTGGCGTACGACGGGTGAGCTCACCAGATCGAGTTCACCCCGGGCCTGCAGCACGGTCCAGCCGTCCTGCTCCGTCTCGTCCACCGTCAGCGTCACGCGCCTGGGCCTCTCGTTCCGGGGGGATCCGGAGGATCATCCGGAAGTTTCCGTTCCTCCTCGCGGCTGCCCAGGTCCTCCCCCCGCGAAACCCCGGCCGGGCCACCGGTAGGGCTCCGATGAGGCTCCGCCACCGCGCAGGAGTCGCCCCTGAATGATCGCTCAGGCGCCGTTTACCCGATCAGGAAACGGCAAGGCATGACGTATTCCCTATCATCCGGCGCCGCTCGGGGGACGTACTTGGTGCAAAGCTACGTGACCTCCTGGGGGCGCCGACTACATTCGACGTGACGAGGGGTACAGGGCTGGGGGCCGGATGGCGAAGGACGCACCACCGCGCTGGGACCGCCGCATGCAGCAGCGGCTTGCGCGCGGCGAGGCGGCGGCGCTCGGTGAGCTCTACGACCGGTTCGCCGCCCTCGTGCACAGTCAGGCGCACCGGATGCTCGACGACGAGGACGCCGCGGACCTGGTGACCCGGGAGGTCTTCGGTTACGTCTGGGAGAACCCCGACGCCTACGACCCCAAGCAGGGCTCGATGCGCTCCTGGGTGGCGCGGCTCACCCACCGGCAGTCCGTGGAGCGGCTCCGCGACACGCACGGCGAGACCGGGCAACCGTACGCGCGGGAGCGCGCCCACGAGCTCGAGCAGCGGGTGCGCAAGGCCACCGCCGCAGCCCGCGCCGACTACATCGTCTCCTCCATGCCGGCGCCGTTGCGCGCGGCTCTGGAGCTCGCCTACGTCCAGCGCCGGGACTACCGTCAGGCCGCCGCCGACCTGGGAGTGACCGGGGACGAGGCGCGGCGCCGGCTGCGGCTCGGCCTGCAGCTGCTCTCCACGGCGAGCACGAGCCCGCCGACGGGCTCCGCGCCGCCCGGACACGGGCGGACACGATGACGGGCGAGACCCGCGGCAAGGACCACGACGAGGAGTCCCCGGCCGCGCACCGGATACCGGAGCAGCGCCCCGGCGGTGTGCGGGACCCGGCCGACGGTGCCCCGACGGCGGTGCCCAGCGCGTCCCCGCAGGCGCCGCCCGCCTGTCCGGCGACGGTCCCGGTGAGCGTTCCCCCGCCGGCTCCGGTGCTCTCCCATCAGGTCCTCGCGTCCCTGCTCGGCGCCTGGGCGCTGGCCGCCTGTTCAGCCGAGGAGACGGCGGCGGTCGAGGAGCACCTCACCTCGTGCGCCCCCTGCGCGGACGAGGCGCTGCGACTGCGCGACGCGGTGGGGCTGCTGCACACCGAAGGCAGCCTGGACCTCGACCCGATGCTGCGCAACCGGGTGCTCGAGGCATGTCTGGGCCGCCGCCCGGCGCGCATCCCCGTCCCGTCCTGGGCCGCCCCGTACGACGCCGAGACCGCCAGGCTCGACGCGCTGCTGCGGGACATCAGGGACGCGGAATGGCATGCGCCGGTCCGGCTGAAGTGGTTCCAGGACGAGCGGCCGGCCCACCGCAGGACGACGGTGGCCGGAGTGATCGGCCACCTCATGACCGTCGACGGGCTGGTCTCCGCGGCGCTGGGCCTGGACGACCCGCTCGGGCGCGGTGACAAGCCGCTGTCGCCGACCGCGCGCACCGAGAGCTGGTGGTCGTCCGCCGCCCGGCCGCCCACCCGGGCCGTGCGGGAGCCGTGGCGGGACCAGAGCCACACCCTCGTGCGCACGGCGTCGTTCGCCGGCCGGGGCGTCGCGGACCTCTCCGTACCGTACGGGGACTTCGCCCTGCCGCTGCGGGACTCGCTCCTGGAGCGGGCCTTCGAGTGCTGGGTGCACGGCGGCGACATCGCGGACGCGGTGGACTATCCGTACGAGCCGCCCGCCGCCGCCCATCTCCACGGGATGATCGACCTGGCGGTCAGGCTGCTGCCGGCCACCCTCGCCGGGCGCCGCCGCGCGGGGCTGGCCGGACCGGCCCGGGGGCTGGTGACCGCCGGGTCACCGGGGCGTTCGCTGCACCTGGAGGTCGAGGGGCGGGGCGGCGGCGACTGGTACATCGCGCTGGACTCACCGGCCGCCGTCGGATCCGCGGGCCACGCGGTGGCGCAGGTGGCGCTCGACGGTGTGGAGTTCTGCCGGCTGGTCGCCGGGCACGTCCCGCCGGAGGAGGCGGCGGCCGGGCAGGAGGGCGACCGGGAGGCCGTCCGCGACGTGCTGTTCGCGGCGGCCTCGCTCAGCAGGCTGTGAGCAGGGCCTGGCTCAGCAGGCTGTGAGCACCGCCCGGCTCAGCAGGCTGTGAGCACGGGAGCCGGCCGCCCCCGGTCACGCCCCCGGGACGCGTCTACGCGAAGACCACCGTGCGGCGGCCGTTGAGCAGGATGCGCCGTTCCGCGTGCCACTTCACCGCGCGCGCCAGAGCCTGGCACTCGACGTCGCGCCCGACGGCCACGAGCTGGTCCGGCGTGACGCCGTGACCGACGCGCTCGACCTCCTGCTCGATGATCGGCCCCTCGTCGAGGTCGGCCGTCACGTAGTGCGCCGTCGCCCCGATCAGCTTCACGCCCCGCGCATGGGCCTGGTGGTAGGGCTTCGCTCCCTTGAAGCTCGGCAGGAAGGAGTGGTGGATGTTGATGATCCGGCCGCTGAGCTGCTTGCACAGGTCGTCGGAGAGCACCTGCATGTAGCGGGCCAGGACGACGAGTTCGACGTTCTCCCCGCGCACCAGCTCCAGGAGCTGCGCCTCCGCCTCCGGCTTGTTCTCCCGGGTGACGGGGATGTGCCGGAAGGGGATCCCGTACGAGGCGACGAGCTCGGCGAAGTCCGTGTGGTTGGAGACCACGGCCACGATCTCGACCGGCAGCGCGCCGATGCCGGACCGGAAGAGGAGGTCGTTGAGGCAGTGCCCGAACCTGCTCACCATCAGCACGACCCGCATCCGGTCCGCCACACGGTGTATCTGCCAGTCCATCCGGAAGGAGTCACCGATCGCGGCGAAGCTGGCCCGCAGTTTGTCCAGGTTCACCGTGGCGTCGGCCGAGAAGTGGACGCGCATGAAGAAGAGACCGGTGTCGTGGTCGCCGAACTGCTGGCTGTCCTCGATGTTGCAGCCGGTCATGAAGAGGTAGCTCGACACGGCGTGCACGATGCCCTGTTTGTCAGGGCACGAGAGCGTGAGGACGTACTGCTCGGGGGCGTCCGAGGCAGCGGCGGGAACGGATACGGCGGGCTGCGGCGCGGTCATCCCCGTAGGGTGCCACACCGTCCGCAGGTCAGGCCGATCCGGTCATCATGCGGAGCACGTCCAGGGGGCGCGGCGGGATGTCCGGGTCCTCGGCGTCGTTGCCCGCGAGCATCACATGGGCCTCGCGGGCGGCCAGGACCGCGTCCTGCCAGCCCGGGTGCTCCAGGTAGGCGGAGACGGGGGCGTCCGCACCGACCTGGTGCATGATGCG
The DNA here is from genome assembly GCF_044334475.1 of Streptomyces sp. NPDC020780. NCBI lineage: Bacteria > Bacillati > Actinomycetota > Actinomycetes > Kitasatosporales > Streptomycetaceae > Streptomyces > Streptomyces sp. NPDC020780. The sequence continues at coordinate 165,542 of NZ_JBIRTB010000008.1, forward strand.
CAGCACCCGCAGGGCGGCGACGTCCACGAGGGCGGCCTCGGCGGAGTCCCGGAAGATGGTGCCCACGTACTTCTCGGCGGACCAGTTGTCCAGCCAGGTGTCCTCGACCAGGCGGTACACGGCGTCGGTGACGTCGCCGTAGCCTTCCTGGCCGGCCAGCCAGCACTGCTGGTGGAAGACGGGGTCGGAGAGCATGTGCAGCGCCGAGCGCACGTTGCTGCGCCAGCGCCACCAGGGCATGTCGTTGAGCGGCATGCCGCCCATGGTGGAGGAGCGACGGCCGCGACGGGAAGAGTTCTCCGAACCTTGCTGCACGATGGTCGATCGTACGTTCCCTCTCGCCGCGCGCACACGGACCCCCGGAATTCACCCTCCCGTCACCGAGCGTCGAACACCGCACACAGTGGCGTTACCTCCCCCACGCAAGTATTCGTGCTCATGACCGGACGGCGACGCCTCACCTCCCCCCGCCCCTGCAGACTCCTCACCAGTGCGGCGGCGGTCGGCGCGCTGCTGTCCGGCTGCGGTGTCCTCCCTGGGGTTTCGGGGGGCTCCAGGGAGCCCGTGACCGTCATGACCTGGTCCCCCGACACGACGGGTGCCGACGCGGTGAACATGGCCGGCATGGCGGCCATGGCGCGCACCTACGCCGCCTGGATCAACGACCAGGGCGGGATCGACGGGCACGAGCTGCGCGTCCTGACCTGCAACGAGGGGGACACCCCGGCCGGCGCCTCGCGGTGCGCCCGCCGGGCGGTCGACGAGGACGTGGCCGCCGTCGTCGGCTCGTACAGTCGGCACGGGAGGGCGTTCCTGGCCCCGCTGGAGGCGGCGGGCATCCCGTACATCGGCGGTTACGGCGCCTCGGCCGACGAGTTCACCAGCTACCTCTCCTACCCCGTCAACGGCGGCCAGCCGGCGCTCGTCGCCGGCAACGGCGAGCAACTGGCCTCCCGGTGCCACCGGGTGTCCCTGGTCCGGCCCGACTCGCTGGTCGGCGACAGCATGCCGGGCCTCCTGGACACCAGCCTCGGCCGGGCCGACCTCCCCGCCGCCTACGACATCAGGGCGCCGGAGGAGGCCACCTCGTACGACTCCCAGGCGGCCAAAGCGCTCGCCCAGGCGGCCGACGGCTGTGTGACGGCGGTGCTGGGCCAGGGGACGGAGACGTTCTTCGACTCGTTCCGCCGCCTCGAACCGGAAGGCAGCGGGGTGCGGATCTCGTCCGTGCTGGGCAGTATCGGGCAGCCGCTCATCAACCGGACCGGCGGCCGGAACGGCCCCTTCGAGGGGGCCTACGTCACCGGCTGGTACCCGGACTCCGGGGACGCGCGCTGGACCGGGATGCGCCAGGTGATCAGCAGGTTCGCCTTCGGCGACAACCGCATCGACCCGGAGGACACGGGGGTGCAGACCACCTGGATCGCGTACACCGTGCTCAAGGCGGTCATCGAGGCGATGGACCAGCCGGAGATCACCGCCGGCGGCATCAGCGTCAGCCTCAACCGGGGCACCGAGGTGGACACCGGCGGACTCACCCCGGTCCTGCGCTGGCGCTTCCGGGACATGGTGGGCACGGCCGCGTACTCCCGCATCGTCAACGGGCGGGTGACGTTCCAGGTGGTGCGCGAGGGCCGGCTGATCGCCGAGAAGAAGGGGTTCGTGGACGTCACGGAGACCCTGGTGGACGCCCGCCTCGGCCGCTGAGCGCCACCGCCTCGACCGCCGGTCCCAGCCGCCCCGGACACGGAGCGCCGACGCGCGGCTTCCGGCGCGCGCGGGGACGGGGCCGCGGTGCCGGAGGCTCCCGGTCCACCCGGGCCCGCCGTCTCCGGAGGGAGGTCCGGACCGCGCGTGGCCCGGACCGCGTGGCCCGGACCGCGCACTCCCGGCCCGCGGCCGGGGCTCCCGACGTCGGCTCAGAGCTGCTGGGGCGTCCTCTTCGTCAGCCCGTACTTCTCCGCGATGGAGTTCCAGAGGCCCGATGCCTCCTGCTTCGCCCGGGTGGCCTCGCCGCTCGCCGCCTCGGCCCTGGCCGTCGCGTCCGTCGACCGGGCCTTGCCGCCCTTGCACACCTTCTTGCCGTGCTTGGCCTGTCCCGCCCACGCGGCGTACTCGTCGTCGGCCTGGGCCGACGCCCGCCACGCCTTGGTCAGCGAGGACTTCAACCCGGCGTTGTCGGGGAGCCGGTCCACGGCGAGCCCGTCGAGCCGGGTCACCAGGTCGCGGCGCTGCGTGGCCGCGCCCTTGAGGTCGGTGGCCGCCTGGTCGAGCGCCGTGCAGTTCTTGATCTTCTCCACGGCGCTGATGACGGCCGCACGGCTGTTGTTGCTGTCGGCGAGCAGTTTGTCGAGCGCCTCCGCCTGCGGCTTCGCGGGGTCGGCCGCCGCCTGCGTGGAGGGGTCGGCACCGGGTGAACTCTGCGCGGCCACCGGCTGCTTGTCGTCCGAAGACGTCTCGTCACCTCCGCTCAGCAGGGCTCCCGCCCCGAGCCCGACCACGGCACAGCCGACGACGACCGCGGCGATCAGCGGGATGTGCGCGGACCGTCGGCGCGGCGTCCCGGGCCCGTGGTCGTCGGGCTCCTGCATGCCCTGCACGCCCTGCAGACCCGACTGGTACGGCGGGGGCGTGGGCTGCGGCCGGCCGTGCGCACCCGGGTGCTGCTGGTGCGGCGGCTGGGACTGCCGGGGCTGCCGGCGCGCCGAGTCGACGTGCGGCATCTGCTGGGTGGCGCCCGCGGGCCCCTCCTCGCGGAAGAGGCTGTCGAACTCGGCGGGCGGCTGCCGGTCGCCCGGGGTGCCGGGCCGGATGCCGTACGGAGCCCCACCGGGCACCGGAGGGATGTACTGGGTCGCGTCGGCGTCACCCGCCTGCGCCGGCCCGCCCAGGTGCTGGGTGGCCTCCGCCGGGCGCTCGGGCGGCAGGCCGGCCGGGCCGCCGTGCCCGCCGGGAACGGGGGCGATGTACTGCGTGGCGTCGGCGTCCCCGCCCGGCACCCCACCGGCCCCGGCCTCCGGCGGCAGCGACTGACCGTACTGCTGGTACTGCGGAGAGCCGGACTGCTGGTGGAACTGCTGCGGGTACGGGTCCTGCTGCGGCGCGTAGGACTGCTGCGCCGGATAGGGCTGCTGCGCGGGCTCGTACGGCCCGGCCTGCGGCGCGTACCCGCCCGGCGGCTGCTCGGGGGGCAGCTGCCCCGGGAGCGGGCCGGCCGGGTGCGCGGCCTGCGGACCCCAGGCATCGCCCCACGGCTGCCCGCCCGCAGGGGCCGCCCTGCCGGGTGCCGGCCCTCCTGCGGGCCCGCCCGCGGCCCAGGCACCACCCTCCGCGGGCAGCACGACACCTTCGTGCGCGGGCCGTACAGCAGGGAGCTGCTGCTCGTCACCCTGTCCGCTCTGCGTCACCGGGACTCCTACGTGTCAACCTACGGAATCGTCGGCTCACGCTATCGGGTGGCTGCGGCCCCGCGCCAAGCGCCCGTGGGCACTCACCACCCCTTCACACCGCGGATCGCACGCGGTGGCCTTCCGGCGCTGCCCGGGGGAACGGGCCCGGTCGCAGGTCAGGCGGCCTGCAGTTCCAGCCGGGCACCGAACTCGCGGACCGCGGGCTCGTTCCCGTACGGCAGGAGGCGCTGCTGGAGGTCGTCGAGGTATTCGGCGCCCCGGCTGGAACGGACCGTGCTCAGCAGTTCCACGGCACGGAGCCCCGTGTGGCACGCCTCCTCGACCTCGCGCTGCTGCACCTGAGCCGTGGCCAGCAGCACCAGGCCGATACCGCGGCGCCGGGTCCGGGAGGCGGGGAGGGCCGCCAGCGCCTCCTTCGCCCGGCGCGCGGCCGGTTCCGCCTGCCCCAGGTCGCGGTGGCAGTGGGCGAGTTCGTCCGCGAGGTAGCCGGCGTCGAAGTGGGCGATCCAGGCCGGGTCGTCCCCGGTGTCCGGGTCGGTGCGCTCCAGGGCCGCCGTCGCCCGGGCGGCCACCACCTGGAAGGTGCGGGCGTCTCCCATGAGGGCGTGGCCCCGGGCCTCTGCGGCGTGGAACATGGCCTCCGCGCGCGGGGTCACCCGGCCCCGGGTGCCCTCCTGCGCGGCCCGCGCCAGCTGGGCGATCTCCCGCGGATTGCCCAGCTGGGCGGCGAGGTGGCTCATCGACGCGGCCAGGACGTAACCCCCGTAGGCCCGGTCGCCCGCCGCCTGGGCGAGGCGCAGCGCCTGGATGTAGTACCGCTGGGCCAGCCCCGGCTGGCCGGTGTCGACGGCCATGTACCCGGCGAGTTCGGTGAGCCGGGCGACCGCGCCGAACAGCTCCCGGCCGACCGATTCCCGGTACGCCCCCGAAAGGAGCCCGGCCACCACGCTGTTGAGGTAGTGCACGAGGACGGGCCGCACGTGTCCGCTGCCGAACCGGTGGTCCAGGTCGACGAGGGCGGCGGTCATGGCCCGCACAGCCTCCACGTCCGGCAAGCCGACCCTGGCCCCCGCCGTGCGCGCCACCTGCGGGTCGGGGCCCGTGATCAGCCAGTCACGGCTGGGCTCGACCATGGCGGAGGCCGCGACCGCCGACCCGGCCAGCAGGTCACGGCGGCCCACGTCGCTGCGCCACAGCTCGGAGACCTGCTCGATCGCGCCGAGCACGGTGGGGGCGAACCGCAGGCCCACGCCCGAGGCCAGGTTCTTCCCGTCGGCCATCCCGATCTCGTCGATCGTGACCGTACGTCCGAGCTTGCGGCCGAGCGCCTCGGCGATGATTCCCGGTGCCCTGCCGCGTGGTTGCTGTCCGCGCAGCCAGCGGGCCACGGAGGTCTTGTCGTAGCGGAGGTCGAGTCCGCGCTCGGTACCGACCATGTTGACGCGGCGGGCGAGACCCGCGTTGGAGCAGGCTGCCTCCTGGATGAGCGTCTGGAGCCGTTCGTTCGGCTGGCGGGCGACGAGAGGCCTGGCTGCCATTTTTCCCCCTGGGACCGCAGTGACCGGTGAAGGGATCACTGCCCGGCACATACACAAGAAATGCGCACATTCATCTTCATCAGGTACAGCGGTGCCAGGCGGGCACGGGCCCGCGACGGGCTTCCTGGCACAGTCCTGCAAGTGGTTACCCGCACATCGGCGACCTGCCGCATGCGCGCCCCCGTCCATGCACCTGTGCGCCCCGCATGCGGGACCGATCCGTCATGACGGTCTGTCAGCGCGCCCGTAACCCCTGCGTGCGACGGCAGTTGAGTTGTGCGTGGAAGAGGCCATCGGAGTGACGGAAGCCGTGCGGGTGCCCCGGCAGCGGGGAGAACAGCTGCCCGACGCGGCGGCGTGGTACGCGCAGGAGCAGGAATGGGATGTGTTTCCCGGCACCTGGCTCGAAGCCGTGGACGGAAGGGAGCGCTGCTCGTGCGGTGACACCGGCTGTGTCTCCCCCGGAGCCCACCCGACGGGGCCCGGCTGGGCGAAGCAGGCGACCAGCAGTGCCGCGGCCGCCCGCCGGATGTGGTCCGAACAGCCCGGCTCCTCGGTACTCCTGGCGGCGGGCCGCGCCTTCGACGCGCTCGACGTCCCGGAGTCCGCGGGCTTCCTCGCTCTGGCCCGGATGGAGCGGATGGGGCTCGCGCTCGGGCCGGTGACGCGCACCCCTGACCGCCGGACGGTGTTCTTCGTCCTGCCGGGCGCCGCCGCCGGGTACCCCGGCCTCGTGTGCCGCGCGGGCTGGGACCCCGCGGCGATCGACCTGGTGGGCCGCGGAGAGGGCCATTACGTGGCCGCTCCCCCGACGCGTGTCGGCGGGCGCGGGGTCGTCCAGTGGGTCCACCGGCCCGGCCGCGCCGGCCACCGCCTGCCGGACGCGGAGAGCCTCATCGGTCCGCTCGCCTACGCCTGCGCACGGGAGGCGGCCGACGCCCGGGGCCGCGTTTCGTAGGGTGGTCCCCCGGACGTGGGGATACCGAAAGGCAGTGTCATGCCGGACCAGGCGAACAGCACGAGCGGAGTGGACCGGGCGGGCGGAGCGGTCCGGGTCGAGGGGGTGGACCGGGCCGGTGGGGCGACGCCGCCGCCCGCCGTACGGGTACAGGGGCTGTGGAAGAGGTTCGGTGAGCAGGTCGCGGTCGGTGGTATCGATCTGGAGCTGCCCGCGGGCAGGTTCGTCGGCCTGGTCGGACCCAACGGCGCGGGCAAGACCACCACGCTCTCGATGGTGACCGGACTGCTCAGGCCCGATAGGGGGACGATCGAGATCGGTGGTCACGACGTGTGGCGGGACCCGGTCGCGGTGAAGTCCCGGATCGGCGTCCTCCCGGAGGGGCTGCGGCTGTTCGAGCGCCTGTCGGGCCGCGAACTCCTGGCGTACACAGGCAGGTTGCGCGGGCTGCCGGGCGCCGAGGTGGACAAGCGGGCCACCCAGCTGCTCGACGTCCTGGGCCTCGCGGGCGCCCAGCACAAGCTGGTCGTGGACTACTCCACGGGCATGCGCAAGAAGACCGGCCTCGCGGCCGCCCTGCTGCACAACCCCGAAGTCCTCTTCCTGGACGAGCCGTTCGAGGGTGTGGACCCGGTGTCCGCGCAGACGATCCGGGGGGTGCTGGAGCGGTACACCGCGTCCGGGGCGACCGTCGTCTTCTCCAGCCATGTGATGGAGCTCGTCGAGTCGCTCTGCGACTGGGTGGCCGTCATGGCCGCGGGCCGCATCCGGGCCCAGGGCACACTCGCCGAGGTACGTGGCGACGCGCCCTCGCTGCAGAGGGCCTTCCTCGAACTGGTCGGCGCGAACGCCCGGGACACCGGCGAGTCCCTGGACTGGCTGGGCGGTGCCCGATGACCGTGCTCGACGCCCCGGTGGGTCCCGCCGCGCCGGCGGAGCGGGGCCAGGGCCTCGTCCCCGTCTTCGTACGGCTCAAACTGACGTTGCTGCGCAACGGACTGCGCCAGTCCTCCGGGCGGCGGGCGGCCTACATTGCCTCCCTCGTCGTCACGGCGCTGTTCGCGGTGGGCCAGGCGATCGGCCTGGTCGCGCTGCGCGGCCACGCGCAGGCCGGGACCCTGGTGGTCCTGCTGACCGCTGTCGTGGCGCTCGGCTGGACGGTGATGCCGCTGTTCTTCCCGAGCGGAGACGAGACCCTCGACCCGAGCCGGCTGGTGATGCTGCCGCTGCGGCCCCGCCCGCTGGTCGGGGCCCTGCTGGCGGCCTCGCTGATCGGGATCGGTCCGCTCTTCACGCTGGCCCTGGCGCTCGGTTCGGTGATCGCGCTCGCGCACGGTCCGGCGGGGGTGGTGGCCGGCGTGATCGCCGTACCGCTGACACTGCTGGTCTGCGTGGCGCTGGCGCGGTCGGTCGCCACGGCCAACATCCGGCTGCTGACCTCGCGCAAGGGACGTGATCTCGCGGTGCTCAGCGGGCTGGTGATCGCGGTGGGCATCCAGTTCGTCAACGTCGGTGCGCAGCGCCTGGGGCAGGCGGGCGGGCTCTCCGCGCTCGAACCGGCCGCCGACGTGGTGCGCTGGCTGCCCCCGTCCTCGGCGCTCGGCGCCGTGGAATCCGCCTCCGAGGGCGCCTACGGGTCCGCCGCGGCCCAGTTGCTGCTCGCGGTGCTCGCCCTGGCGGCCCTGATGTGGCTGTGGCAGCGGAGCCTGGTGAAGCTGATGACGTCACCGGACGGCTCCACTGTCGCCGCCGCGGAGCCGGCCCGCGGCCGGTCCGCCGCCGGTACGGAAGGCTCCGGGTTCTTCGCGCTGCTGCCCGAGGGCCGTACGGGGACGGTGATGCGGCGGAGCCTGCGCTACGTCGTACGGGACCCGAAGACCAAGGCGTCCTGGGTGACGGCGCTGGCGATCGGCCTGATCGTCCCGGTGCTCAACGCGGTGCAGGGGGCGGGCTCGGTCTACTTCGCCTGCTTCGCGGCGGGGATGCTCGGCATGCAGATGTACAACCAGTTCGGTCAGGACACCTCGGCCTTCTGGATGGTGGCGCTCTCGATCTCCTCCCCCCGGGACGCCTACCTGGAGTTGCGCGCCCGCGCGCTGGCGCTGCTGTTGATCACGCTGCCGTACACGGTCCTGGTGACCGTGGTGACGACGGCGGTCGTCGGGGACTGGGCGGCCCTGCCGGGGGTCATGGGGCTGTCGTTCGCACTGCTCGGTGCGATGCTGGCGACGGGCGCCATGGCCTCGGCGCTCTTCCCGTACTCGATCCCGCAGGACGGCGCGTTCAAGAACGTGGTGCCGGGCCAGGCGGGGCTCGCCTGGATCTCCGTCCTCGGCGGGATGGTGGCGGCCGCACTGCTCAGCTCACCCGTGATCGGACTGACGGTCTGGCTGCACGTGGCGGATCTGCGGGGCTGGCTGTGGCTGCTGCTGCCGGTGGGAGCGGTCTACGGGGCGGCCGTCGGCCTGCTGGGGGTGCGGCTGGCCGCACCCCGCACGGCGGACCGGCTCCCGGAGATCCTGGCCGCGGTCAGCAAGGGCTGAGCGGGGGCCCGGGGGCGGCCGAGGAGCCTGCCGCTCGCCTCGGACCGGCCCGCCCGGACACGTACGGGCAAGGCTCAGGGGACGTACGGGCAGGACCGAGGGACCCACGGACCCACGGACCCACGGACCCCACCAGGGTTCGGTGGATCACGGGCTGACCGGCTCCCGGTCGTCGCGGACGTCCTCGGCGAGCTGTTCGAGGAACGGCTCCACCGCCGTGCGCCAGCCCTCCGGCTGGTCGTAGTGGACGAGGTGGCCGGCGTCCGCGACCTCGGCGTACTGCCCGCGCGGCAGGACGCGGACCATTTCCTGCGCCTCGGCCCTGCCCAGCTCCCCGTCGATCCCCCGCAGGACCAGCGTGGGGCACCGCACCTGCGCCAGCTCCTCCCAGTGGGCGTCGTAGACCCAGGTGGCCCTCGACGCGAGCATCTGCCGGCGGGAGAACACGGGCCGCCACCCGTCCGCGCTCTCCGCCATCACCTCGGCGAAGAACTCGCCCCGGGACGGATTGGGCCGCTCCACCCAGGGATCGTCCTCGCCGAACCATTTCCGTACCTCGGCAAGCGTCGCGAAGGGCACCGGCCACGAGGTGAACCAGTCCTCCCACTCCCGCTGGGAGGCCGCCCCCAGGGAGGAGGCCCGCATGTCGCAGATGATCAGGGCCTTGACCAGGTCCGGGCGTTTCGCGGCAAGCTGCCAGGCGGTGAGTGCGCCCATGGAGTGCCCGATGAGGGTGACGGGAGCGAGATCGAGCTGTTCGATCGCGGCCTCGACATCGGCGACGTACGCGTCGCGGGTGTACGGGCCCTCGGCGGGCTTCTCGCTGCGGCCGTGGCCCCGCTGGTCGAGGCCGACCGGGCGGTGACGCTCGGAGAGCCAGCGGGCGGTGGAGGCCCAGTGCGCGGCCCGGCCCATCAGCCCGTGCAGCAATAAGATCCCCGGGGCGCGTTCGTCCTCCGCGCGCCCTTTGGGCGGATCGGCGAACTCCCAGGCCGCAAGGCGTAGGCCGTCGGAGCCGGTCACATCAACGCGCCGCACCATGGGTTCCGGCACCTCCTTCGCGTCCTCGGTCACCGCAGGCTCGTCGGTGACCATGTGCTCGTCGGCCCTCGCATGCCGGCGTCCGCAAGACTATCGAACCTTTATTCGAAAACCGGGGTCCGGCGCGCAACATCCCACGTTTGAGTGACAGCGGTTCAGGATTGACGCCCGTCACCGCGGGGAGATCTCCAACGGGAAGCGGACCACTCGGGGACAGGGGTCCGCGGGGACTGACTTCGAGAGCTCGGGGCTCCAGGTCAGCGCGGGGGAGGACCGGCCCCGGCACCCTCGGGCGCCGGGGCCTTTCCCCTGTCCGGGAAGCAGCCGGACCGCACCCGTCCGCGTCCTCGCAGAGGCCCTCGTACCGGACCGTGCGCGCGCCCGGAAGGCACCCCGGGGCAACAGGCCGCCCGGCAGTCCCCCCGCGGCGCACATGCCAGTGCGACGGGCGCATTCGCCGCTCCCTCCCCGACCGCGCGGCAGTATCTGCCGGCCCCTCAGGTCATATGCCTGGCCACAGCCTGGCACGCGATTCGCCCGGGCGCTGCGATTCCGGACGGAAAACAGAAAGCGGGCCGTACCCGGTCACTTCTGCACGTGCATCTGCACCGGTGTATGCAACTGCAACACCTGCATCAGTGGCCCTGGCACGCCCCGCAGGCGCCGTCCACACCTTGCATCCGCCTGACATCCGCACTGGTCAGCGCGATATCAGGACCTCCTCAGCGACGCATCCGTGCCGCGTCCCCACCCCTCAGCGCTTCGCTACGAAGACATGCGAGGCAACGTCGGCGCCCAGCTCGGCCGCCTCGCCGCTGGACCCGACCAGCACGCCGCCGGCCGACTCGGTCACGCTGACGACCGAACCGGGCTGCACGCCCGCCCGGCGCAGCGTGTACATCAGCTGGGCGTCCGTCTGGATCGGCTCACCGATCCGGCGCACCACCACGGTCTTGCCCTCCGTCCCCGGGTCGAGCTCGGAGAGGCTCACCATGCCCTCGTCCAGGAACGGGTCGGCCTCCGCCTCCTCGCCCAGCTCCTCCAGGCCCGGGATCGGGTTGCCGTACGGAGACTCCGTGGGATGGCGCAGCAGCTCCAGGACACGGCGCTCCACGGCCTCGCTCATCACGTGCTCCCAGCGGCACGCCTCGGCGTGGACCTGCTCCCACTCCAGGCCGATCACGTCGACGAGCAGGCACTCGGCCAGCCGGTGCTTGCGCATGACGCGGGTGGCGAGGCGGCGGCCCTCGTCGGTCAGCTCCAGGTGGCGGTCGCCCGCGACCTGGACGAGCCCGTCCCGCTCCATGCGCGCGACCGTCTGGCTGACCGTCGGACCGCTCTGGTCCAGCCGTTCGGCGATGCGGGCGCGCATCGGGACCACGCCTTCCTCTTCGAGCTCGAGGATGGTGCGGAGATACATCTCCGTCGTGTCGATCAGTCCGGACATACGTGCCCCTCGATGCTGTGACGTGAAGTCGTCGTGCGATGGCCCTCCACCAATTCTGACGCATAGCACCGACAACCGTGCCGCACCGGCCGGAGGCAGTGCGCGGGACGGACCGGAGCGGTATTGACAGGCCACTGGTCCAGACCGCAACGTGATCCGCGGCACGGTCCCCCACTCCCGCAGGAAAGGCCTCCTCGATGAGCGACACGAAGCTCGCCGGTCAGTTCTTCGACGCGGCGATCGGCCTGCTGGAGCGGGTACGCGACGAGGAGGCCGGCCCGATCGCCGCCGCGGGTGCCGCGATCGCCGACACGGTCGCGTCGGGCGGCCGGCTCTTCGCCTTCGGCGCCGGGCACTCGTCCCTCGCCGCCCAGGACGTCGTCTACCGGGCGGGCGGCCTCGCGCTGATGAACCTGCTCGCGGTCCCGGGCACCGTGGGCGTCGACGTCATGCCCGCCACGCTCGGCTCGGCGCTGGAGCGGGTGGACGGCCTGGCGGGCGCGGTGCTGGACTCCAGCCCGGCGACCTCCGGTGACCTCCTGATGATCATCTCGTTGTCCGGGCGCAACGCGCTGCCGGTGGAGATGGCGCAGAACGCCCGGGCGCTCGGCCTGACGGTCGTCGGGATCACCTCGGTCGCGTACGCGACGGGCACCAGGTCGCGTCACGTCTCGGGAGGCTTCCTGCGCGACCACTGCGACATCGTGCTCGACAGCAAGATCGCGATCGGGGACGCGGAGCTGACGGCGGACGGTATCGAGGCGCCGTTCGCGCCCGCGTCGACCGTCGTGACCAGCGCCCTGATGCAGGCCGTGATGGCCACCGCCGCGGAGGAGCTCGTCGCCCGGGGGATCGAACCGCCGCTGCTGCGGTCGGGGAACGTGGACGGCGGCCACGAGTGGAACGGGCGCGTGATGCGGGAGTACGCGGACCGGATCTTCTACCGGCACTGAGCCGCCCGTCGCGAGGACGGCGGCCGCATCCGGAGCGCCGGCCCGTGGCAGCCCCGTACGCGGCTCGGTGCGCCCGCGCCGGGTACGACCGCACCACCGGTCGGCACCCGCCGTACAGCCGCCGACGGCCCTACGGCCCGCACCCCTGGGGCTCCCCGGCTCTACCCGGCTCGGAGCGCGCGCACCCGGACGTACGCCGCCCGGCCCGCCGCCCTCACTCGCTTGAAGGTCCCGGGACGCCGCTCACGCCCGTCAGCTGGGCCAGGTCGACGGCCGAGGCGACCCGGACCGCGACGCTCTCCGCGTACAACGCGTCCGCTCGTTCGAAGGCGCTGCGGTTCGCCGCCCGCAGGAACGTCACCACGCCCAGCGTCCGCCCCCGGCTCCGCAGCACCGCGCACAGGGCGTGGACCGAGTCCTTGGGCCACCGGTGCTCCACCGCCCACTGCTCGCCGGCCCCGGGCCCGGCGCTGGTGCGGACCGCGCCCGTACGCTCCACCGCCTGCACGGCGGGATGCCTCGTGCCGTACCGCACGGGGAGCGGGCCGCCCGACACCGGGAGGCAGGGCCCCGGCGCGTCGGCGGGCGTCGCGGCGGCCCGTACCAGCCGCTCCCCCGCCAGCAGGTCCACCACCACGTGGTCGGCGAACCCGGCCAGGGCGTAGTCCAGCGACGAGGTCGCCGCCTCCATGGGGTCCTCGCACTCGGCGGCCTGCCGGGCGGCCCGGTGCAGCTGGTTGGACCGGAAGCGCATCCGGTCCGCCTCCTGCTCGGCGAGCCTGGCCGCCGTCACGTCCTGGAACACCCAGCCGACGCCGAGCGGAACGGGCTCCTCGGAGAGCGGCGACGCCAGCCGGAGGAATCCGCTGCGCCAGCAGCGCCGCCGGTCACCGTTCAGCGTCCGCAGGGTCACCCACAGCTCGGCGGGGGCGGGCGGCGCCCCCTCGGCGAGCACATGCTGCAGGGCACCCTCCAGCTCCTCGACCCCCTGGACGATCAGCTCGCCCAGCGGGCGGCCGAGCAGCGTCGTACGGCCGCCGCCCAGGGCCCGGGCCGCGTGGGCGTTGACGACGGTCGGGCGAAGGTCGACGTCGACGAGGACCACACCCCAGGAGGCGTCCTCCAGCAGCGCCTCGCTCAGCGCGATGGAGCGCTCCAGGTCGATCTGCGTGTGCACCTCGCTGAACGCGCAGTACACCCCGGCGGGCCTGCCGTTCTCGCCGCGCACACCCGAGGACTGGGTGCGGACGAGCACCCGCCCGCCACCCTTGCGCAGCAGTGCGAACTCGTGGACCTGCCGGCCCGGGGAGTCCATCACGGCCATGAGCCGCCCGTGCACGTCGTCCGCGTCCGCGCTGCGCACGGCCCACCCGGCGAACCCGGTCCGGCCCACGGCCTCCGCGGCGGTCCAGCCGAGGATGCGCTCGGCCTCGCGGTTCCAGTGCGTGATCGTGCCGTGCGCGTCGAACGCGCACAGCGCCGCGTCCATGCCGTCGAGCAACGCGGCCAGCAGCCGTGACCCGGGAACGGCCCCCGCCGGGGGCTGCCGCCCGGGGCCCTCGTCGGGACCGAGCGCGTCGGTGGTCCCACTGCTCCTGGAAGCACTCACTCCGTACCCCCGCAGGACGTGTCCGTCATGGCTGTCCGCATTACCGCACGTCAGACCATTGAACTCGAACGTGAGCCACCGCACAGCCACTTCCCGGAAATCGGGCGGCCACCTCCCCGATAAATCACTTGTGCCGCTCGGGGGCGAGTTCCTAGGCTGTGGTCACACGTTGAAAGGAGGTGATCCGAAAAGTGCAGTCTTATCGGATTCGTGAGGTGGCTGCGGGCTGACAGCCCGTCGTCGCACACAGTGCACCTCGGCAGCTGTCTGCCGAAACCCACGCAGTCACCGACCCGCAGGCTCGCCGGTAGATCCGGCCGGCCCCTCCGCAAGGAGGGACCAGAGCCTGCGGGTTTCCGCGTGTCCGGGCCCGGGCGACGGGGCCGCCCGCCGGGGAGGCGGGCCGCCGCCGGGTCACGGGCAGAGGCGCTCCACCCGCCAGCCGGAGCCCTCGCGTACGTACCGCAGCCGGTCGTGCAGCCGGTTCTCGCGGCCCTGCCAGAACTCGATCGTCTCCGGCACCACCCGGAAGCCGCCCCACTGCGGGGGCGCGGGGACCTTCTCCCCCTCGGGGTAACGGGATACCAGCTGCTCGTAGCGGTCGACGAGCTCCCGGCGCGAGCCGATCACCGTCGACTGCTCGCTCGCCCACGCGCCGAGCTGGGAGCCGTGGGGACGGGTACGGAAGTACGCCACCGTCTCCTCGCGGCCCACGCGGGACGCCGTGCCGTTGACGATGACCTGGCGTGCCAGCGGGTGCCAGGGGAAGAGGAGCGAGACGTACGGGTTCGCGGTCAGTTCCCGGCCCTTGCGTGAGCCGTAGTGGGTGAAGAAGACGAAACCGCGGTCGTCGTAGTGCTTGAGCAGGACCGTGCGCGAGGACGGCCGGCCCTCGGGTGTGGCGGTGGAGACCACCATCGCGTTCGGCTCGTGGAGGGCGCCGCCCCCGGCGACCTGCCGGAACCAGTGGGCGAACTGCTCCATCGGGTCGGCGGCGAGGTCCTTCTCGGTGAAGTCCTCGGAGCGGTACTGCTCGCGCATCGCGGCCGGATCGGTGGTCCAATCGGAGGAGGCGCGGGAGGAGGCGGAAGCGGAAGACGGAGTGGCATCAGCTGTGGGCACGAGGCCCATCCTGCCGCAGGGGACGCCGCCTCCGTCGGGAAGGGGCGTACACGCAGCCCGCGGCCGTCGGGGGACCGGCCGGACGCCGGGAGTTGTGCCGGATGTCACCCTTCCGAACACCGTGCGTACCCGCCAGTATCGTGGGCAGGCCCCGTGGGACCAGGGGCCGCATACAGCCGCCGAGCCGAGGGAGCCGCCTGATGTCCGACTTCGTACCCGGACTTGAAGGAGTCGTCGCGTTCGAGACGGAGATCGCCGAACCCGACAAGGAGGGCGGCTCGCTCCGCTACCGCGGCGTGGACATCGAGGACCTCGTCGGCCACGTCTCGTTCGGCCACGTCTGGGGTCTGCTGGTGGACGGGGCGTTCACCCCCGGCCTGCCGCCCGCAGAGCCGTTCCCGATCCCCGTGCACTCCGGTGACATCCGTGTCGACGTGCAGTCCGCACTCGCCATGCTGGCCCCGGTCTGGGGACTGAAGCCCCTCCTCGACATCGACGAGGAGACCGCGCGCGACGACCTGGCGCGGGCCGCCGTGATGGCCCTGTCCTACGTCGCCCAGTCGGCGCGCGGCCAGGGGCTCCCGATGGTCCCGCAGAGCGAGATCGACAAGGCGCAGTCCGTGGTGGAGCGGTTCATGATCCGCTGGCGCGGTGAGCCGGACCCCAAGCACGTCAAGGCCGTCGACGCCTACTGGACGTCGGCCGCCGAGCACGGCATGAACGCCTCGACGTTCACCGCCCGTGTGATCGCCTCCACCGGCGCCGACGTGGCGGCGGCCCTGTCGGGCGCCGTGGGCGCGATGTCGGGCCCGCTGCACGGCGGCGCCCCGTCCCGGGTGCTCGGCATGATCGAGGAGATCGAGCGGACCGGGGACGCCACGGCCTACGTGAAGCAGGCCCTGGACAAGGGTGAGCGGCTCATGGGGTTCGGTCACCGCGTCTACCGCGCCGAGGACCCCCGCGCCCGCGTCCTGCGCCGCACGGCGAGGGAGCTGGCCGCGCCCCGCTTCGAGGTCGCGGAGGCCCTGGAGAAGGCCGCGCTGGAGGAGCTGCACTCCCGCCGCCCGGACCGCGTCCTGGCGACGAACGTCGAGTTCTGGGCGGCGATCGTCCTGGACTTCGCGGAGGTCCCGGCGCACATGTTCACGTCGATGTTCAGCTGTGCCCGTACGGCGGGCTGGTCGGCGCACATCCTGGAGCAGAAGCGGACCGGCCGCCTGGTGCGCCCCTCGGCGACGTACGTCGGCCCCGCCGCCCGCGACCCGCGCGAGATCGCGGGATACGACCAGCTGGCGCTGGGGCACTGACCTCTGCTTCCAGGGGCCCCGGTCGCGCGGTCAGCCGTGCAGCCGGGGCCTTTGGGCTGTCAGCGCCACGAGCCACACAGCGGAGTCGGCGCGCCCCGTCGTGGGAAGGCCGTACGCGGCCTGGAAGACGCGCAGGGTGTCCTCGGTGTCCGTGGTGAAGGTACCCGTGACCGCCGTGGGGTGGTCCGCGCCGGCGAGGAGCGCCTGCAGGGCCGTGACGGCGGGGCCGCGGTCCCCCGCCGCCAGCGGCATGATCAGGCGGGGCCAGGTCAGGGGGCCGACCCGGCCGTCCGGGTCGAGGCCCTGTGCGCTCTGGAAGCGTTTCGCCTGCGCCTCGGTGGCCCTGTCGAAGGTGCCCGTCACCTCGGTCCCGTACCCCCGCGCGTTGAGAAGGTACTGAACCGTCCTGGCTTCCCAGAGCACGTCGCCCAGCCGGGCCACCGGCCAGGTCGGCCGCACGGCGACCGGTTCGCCCGGCACGGCGGGCGCCGGGCCGACCGGCGCCGCAGGGGCGGGGCCCGGCGGCAGCCGGAGCACCAGCCCGAGTACGACGGCCAGGAAGAGCGCGCCCGCGCCCCAGAGCCACGTCTGCGGGACGGTCACCACCCGTCTGCGCGGAGTGGCCGGTGCGGCGGTGACAGCCGGCCCCGGCATGCGTTCCTCGGTGCCACCGCCCGCCCGGGGAGAGCGCCCCGCCCCCTGGGCGGCCTCGGCGAGCCGGAGCGCCTCGCGCAGGCATCCGGGGTCAGCCGCGAGAGCCGCGTGCAGCACCTCCACGACGCGCGGCGGCGCCGTCGTGGGCAGGGCCGGGTTCAGGTAGCGGGACATCGTGGCCTGGTTGACCCCGGCCCGCCTGGCCAGCGCTGTCTGGGTCGGAGGCGTACCCGGGCACCGCTCCCACCAGGTCCGCAGCATCACGCTGAGCGCGGCCGAGGGCTCGGCCGACTGCGGATCCGGGGTGGGAGGGAACTGCCGACTGTCCAATGCGTTCCCCCGAGGACGGTGCATCTCTGCAGGTCAAGCCCATGCAGCGCATCGCGCATAGACGCATGGTCACTGGTCGGGTGCAGATGGTAGCGGAGAACGGGCCGCGCCGGGCATGGTGATCCGGCGGGCCGGCTCCGGCCCACCCGCCCCCTCGCCCCGTCCCGCCCATCCGGCGACGGCCGCGCCCTGCCCCCGGTCCGGACTCCGGTCGTCGGCAGGCATCTCACCCACCCACCCGAAAGAAGGACGCCCCATGCGCATCCACACCCTCACCCCCCTCTTCGCCGCCGCCCTCACCGCACCCCTGCTGCTCACCGCCGGCGTGGCCGAGGGCGCGCCGGCGAAGTACACGCACGCCGCGGCGGCGCAGCAGTTCCGTAACGCCGGCATCTCGTGGACGTCGAGCGGCGGCTGCTCCGACTGGAACAAGGGGACGTGCACGTCGTTCACCAACATCAACCGGACGACCGTGGCCGGTGCCATCGCCTTCAAGAAGGCGAGCCGCTGCGCCGTCGTCATCACCGGCGGCACGGAGAAGGGCCACAGCGCGGGCACGTACAGCCACCGCAACGGCTACAAGGTGGACATGTCCGTCAAGAAGCCCTGCCTGGACACCTACATCACCAAGCACTACAAGAAGGCGGGGACCCGGAAGGGCGACGGTGCCGCCCTCCGCAAGTCCCCGAACGGCAACGTCTACGCCCGCGAGGGCAGCCACTGGGACGCCACTTACTACAACGGCAAGGCCTGACCCTGACGAGCCCCTCGTGGGCCGGTCGTTGTGAGTCGAGGGGCGGACAAACAGGGCACTACGCCCCCAGTCCTGCCCCTTGGCTCACACCCGCTGCACGGGTGGCCGACTCGCACCGACTGACTCACACCGAGCGGTCCGCTCCCGTCGCCGGGCCGAGGGCCTCGTCCAGGAGGTGGGCCCACTGGGAGACCACGCGTGTGCGGCGGGCCGCGTCGTCCGTCAGGAGGTTGGCGAGGCCGAGGCCGCGGGCCATGTCGAGGAAGCCCTGGACCGTCTCGCGGACGCCGGGGCGGTCCTCGTCGGCGCGGAGGAGTTCGACGGCGATGCGGTGGGTCTCGCGGCCGACCCGGGCTTCGAGCTCGGTGACGCGGGGGCGCAGCTGGGCCTCGTTGCACGCGGCCACCCAGAGCTGGATCGCGGCGCGGAAGAGGGGGCCGGTGTACAGGTCGACGAGGGCGGCGACCACGTCGGCGCGGCCCTGGACCGGCAGGGCGCGCAGGGCGGCGGAGCGTTCCTCGGCGACGTACTCGACGGCGCCGGTGAAGAGATCCTCGCGAGTCGGGAAGTGGTGCTGTGCCGCGCCGCGTGAGACCCCGGCGCGTTCCGCGACGACGGAGACCGTGGAGCCCGCCCAGCCGTGTTCGGCGAGGCAGGCCACGGCGGCTTCGAGGAGGCGCTGACGGGTGGCGCGGCTGCGGTCCTGCTTGGGGGTCTTCGCGGGTGGGGTCACAGCCGCCATGCGGGATCCCGTCGTTCCAGGAAGGCCGTCATCCCCTCCCTGGCCTCGTCGGAGGCGAAGAGCGCTGCCGAGCGGGCGATGAGGTCTTCGGCGTACTGATCGAAAGTCTCCAGCACAGTAGCCGTGACCAGCTCCTTCGACGCGGCCAGCCCCTGAGGTGAGGCCCTGCGCAGTCCGTCGAGTACCGGTTCGAGCGCATTGTCCACATCGTCGGCGGAGCCGGCGGCCAGGGAGACGAGGCCGATGCGCACCGCCTCGGCCGCGCCGAAGCGTTCACCGGTGAGGTAGTAGCGGGTGGCGGCGCGGGGGTCGAGGCGGGGCAGCAGGGGCAGGGAGATGACGGCGGGGGCGAGGCCGAGGCGGGATTCGGTGAGGGCGAAGGTCGCCGCCGGGCCGGCGGCCGAGATGTCGCACGCGCCGAGCAGGCCGAGTCCGCCGGCCCGGACGTGGCCGGTGACCCGGGCCACGACCGGTTTGGGCAGGGCCACGATGCGGCGCATGAGGGCGACGAGGGCGTGCGGGTCGGGCGGGGCGGTCAGGTCGGCGCCGGCGCAGAACGTGGTGCCGGTGTGGGTGAGGAGGACCGCCCGGACGGCCGGATCGGCCGCGCAGCCGGCCAGCGCCTCGTCCAGTTCGCCGACGAGCGGCGCGGAGAGGGCGTTGCGGTTGGCCGGGGAGTCGAGGGTGAGGACGGTGATCCCACGGTCGTGGGCCTGCTGGACGAGGGTCATGTCCGCTTCTCCCGGTCGCGCAGTTCCCGCCGAAGGATCTTGCCCGAGGCCGCTCGCGGGACGGCGTCCACGAACTCGACCTGTCTGACCTTCTTGTACGGGGCGGCCCGCTCGGCGACGTACGCCATCACGTCGTCGCCGGTGAGGCCGGGGGACTGCGGGGAGCGGACCACGAAGGCCTTGGGGACCTCGTTGCCGGTGTCGTCCCGGACGCCGATGACGGCCGCGTCCGCGATGGCGTCGCTGCCGAGGAGCAGGGCCTCCAGTTCGGCGGGGGCGACCTGGTAGCCCTTGTACTTGATGAGTTCCTTGACCCGGTCGACGACGTACAGCCAGCCGTCGGCGTCGACGCGCCCGATGTCGCCGGTGTGGACCCAGCCGTCCTCGTCGATCATGCCGGCGGTGGCGTCGGGGCGGCCGAGGTAGCCCTTCATCACCTGCGGGCCCCGGATGAGGATCTCCCCGTCGGTGCCGGCCTCGACGTCCGCGCCCGGGTCCACCAGCGAGACGATGCGCATCTCGGTGCTGGGCAGGAGCTTGCCCACGGTGCCGGGCGGGGGGTTCGGCTCGTCGAGCGGTACGACGTGGGTGCCGGGCGAGAGTTCCGTCATCCCGTACGCCTGCCGGACGGGCGGAAGGCCCAGGCGGGCCGAACAGGCGGCCGCGAGTCCGGCGTCCAGAGGCGCGGCGGCGCTGACGATGTAGCGGAGCGAGGAGAGGTCGTACGCGTCGACCATGGGGTGCTTGGCGAGGGCGAGGACGATCGGCGGGGCCACGTACAGTCCGCTGATCCGGTGGGTCTGGATCGCGTCCAGGAACTGCGCGAGGTCGAAGCGGGGCAGGACGACGACGGTGGCGCCGAAGCGGAGCGGGGCGTTCATGAGGGCGGTCAGCCCGTAGATGTGGAAGAAGGGCAGGACCGCCAGGATGCGGTCGCCCTCGCCGATGGGGACGAAGGGGCGCAGCTGCTCCAGGTTGGTGCCGATGGAGCGGTGCGTGAGCATGACGCCCTTGGGGACGCCGGTGGTGCCGGAGGAGTAGGGCAGGGCTGCGACGTCCTCGTCGGGGTCGATGACGACGGTGGGTTCGGGAGCGGTCGAGCCCAGCATGTCGAGTACGGAGGTGTGTCCTTCGGCCTGGTCGCAGACGAAGATCTCGCGGACGCCACCGGCCAGTGCTGCGGCACGGCGGGCGGCGTCCAGGAGCGGCGAGACGGTGACGATCCAGCGGGCTGCGGAGTCCCCGAGCTGTGTGGCGAACTCCTCCGGGGTGGCGAGGGGGTGGATGGTGGTGACGGTGGCGCCGGCCCGGGTGGCCCCGTAGAAGACGGGTGGGTAGGCGATCGTGTTGGGGCTGTGGAGGGCGAGTACGTCGCCCTTGCGCACTCCGGCCTCGGCGAGGGCTGCGGCGATGCGGCGGTGGAAGACGGCGAGCTGGGCGTAGGTGACGCTCACGCCGTTCGTGGCGTCGATCAGGGCGGTCGTGTCACCGAAGCCGGCGGCGTTCCCGAGGACGGCTTCGTGGATGGGGGTGGAGAGGGCCGGGACATCTGCGTACTCGCTGCGGAACACCGGGGCGGTCCCTTCGACGCGGGTGGACGGGCAGTCAGGATCCTCTCCGCGCCGGGATGGGGGGAGCCCGCGCGCGGCAGCCGTTACGGTGCGGGCCCTCAGTAGGACTTGGGCAGGCCGAGGGTCTGGTGGGAGACGTAGTTCAGGACCATCTCGCGGCTGACGGGGGCGATCCGCGCGACGCGGGAGGCGGTGACCAGGGAGGCAAGCCCGTACTCGCGGGTCAGTCCGTTGCCGCCGAGGGTGTGGACGGCCTGGTCGACGGCCTTCACGCAGGCTTCGCCGGCCGCGTACTTGGCCATGTTGGCGGCCTCACCGGCGCCGGTGTCGTCGCCGGAGTCGTAGAGCGCGGCCGCCTTCTGCATCATGAGCCGGGCGAGTTCCAGTTCGATGTGGGCGACGGCGAGCGGGTGCGCGACGGCCTGGTGGGCGCCGATGGGCGCCTTCCACACCTGGCGGGTGCGGGCGTACTCGACGGCCTTGCCGAGTGCGTAGCGGCCCATGCCGATCCCGAACGCGGCGGTCATGATGCGTTCCGGGTTCAGTCCGGCGAAGAGCTGGAGCAGACCCGTGTCCTCCTCCTCACCGACGAGGGCGTCGGCGGGGAGCCGTACGTCGTCGAGGACCAGCTCGAACTGTTTCTCGGCGGCCTGCAGTTCCATGTCGATGGGGGTGCGGTCGAAGCCGGGTGTGTCGCGGGGCACGATGAAGAGGCAGGGCTTGAGCCTCCCCGAGCGGGCGTCCTCGGTGCGGCCGACGACGAGGGTGGCGTCGGATATGTCGACGCCGGAGATGAAGACCTTGCGGCCGGTGAGGATCCAGTCCCCACCGTCGCGGCGGGCGGTGGTGGTGATGCGGTGGGAGTTGGAGCCCGCGTCCGGCTCGGTGATGCCGAACGACATGGTCAGGGTGCCGTCGGAGAGGCCGGGGAGCCACCTCCGCTTCTGGGCACCGGTGCCGAAGCGGGCGATGACCGTGCCGCAGATCGCCGGGGAGACGACCATCATGAGCAGCGGGCTGCCGGCCGCGCCGAGCTCCTCCAGGACGATGGAGAGCTCGGCCATGCCGGCGCCGCCGCCGCCGTACTCCTGGGGGAGGTTGACGCCGAGGTAGCCGAGCTTTCCGGCCTCGGCCCACAGCTCGCGGGGGTGTGCGCCCTCGCGGGCCAGGGCGGTGATGTACTCCCGGCCGTACCGCTTGCCGAGCGCGGCGACGGCGGCGCGCAGCGCCTTGTGCTCTTCGGTTTCGAGGACGGTGCTCATGGGTTCGTCTCCTCCTGGTGCGCGGGGCCGTCCTGGACGACGGCGAGCAGAGCGCCGACCTCGACCTGGAGGCCGGGGGCGGCGTGGAGCGCGGTGAGGGTGCCGGAGGCGGGGGCGAGGATGCGGTGCTCCATCTTCATCGCCTCCAGCCAGATCAGCGGCTGTCCGGCCTCGACGGCCGAGCCCGGGGCGAGGCCGTCGGCGAGGCGGACCACGGTGCCGGGCATGGGGGCGAGGAGGGAGCCGGGTTCGGCGGTCGCGGCGGGGTCGGTGAAGCGCGGCAGGACGGTGAAGGTGTACGAGCCGTGTGCGCCGTCCACGTGGACGCGGTCGCCGTGCGGGGTGACGGTGAACCGCCGGGTGACGCCGCCCGCTTCGAGTCCCACCTCGCCGGGCCCGGCGGTGGTGACGCGTTCGCCGGTGACGGGTGCGGGCCCGTCGCGGCCGGTGCGGTACGCGATCTCGTGTTCGGTGCCGTCGGGTTCGCTGCGGTAGCGCTTGGTCTGGTGCTGCGAGGGCAGGTTGCGCCAGGCGCCGAAGCGGGTGGGGGCCGAGGCCGCGGCGAGCGCGGCGGCGGTGGCGGCGAGACGGCGGTGGTCCTCGCAGTCCGGGGCGGTGAGCGTGTCGAGGTGCCGGTCGTAGAAGCCGGTGTCCGGGCGCCCCGCGACGAAGTCCGGGTGGCGCAGGGATCGGACGAGCAGGTCGCGGTTGGTGACCGGTCCGTGGATGCGGGCGCGTTCCAGGGAGCGGGCGAGGAGGCGTACGGCCTCGGTGCGGGTGGGGGCGTGGGCGATGACCTTGGCGAGCAGCGGGTCGTAGTGCACCCCGACCGTGTCACCGCCGGTGTACCCGGTGTCCAGGCGCAGGCCGGGCGCAGGCGGTACCTCCAGGGTGAGCAGTGCTCCGGTCTGCGGCTGCCAGTCACGGGCGGGGTCCTCGGCGTAGAGCCGGGCCTCGACGGCGTGGCCGCCGGGCGGCGGGGGCGCCGGCGCGGGCAGCGGTGCGCCTTCCGCGACGCGCAGTTGCAGGGCGACGAGGTCGAGCCCGTACACGGCCTCGGTGACGGGGTGTTCGACCTGGAGCCGGGTGTTCATCTCCAGGAAGTACGGCTGTCCCGCCGCCGATACGAGGAACTCGACGGTCCCCGCCCCCCGGTATCCCACCGCGCGGGCGGCGGCCACGGCGGCGTCGTGCAGCCGCTGCCGCAGGGCGTCGTCGAGGCCGGGGGCGGGGGCTTCCTCGATGACCTTCTGGTGACGGCGCTGGAGGGAGCAGTCGCGGGTGCTGAGCGCCCACACCGTGCCCTGGGCGTCCGCCATGACCTGGACCTCGACGTGCCGGCCACGCTCGACGTACGGCTCCGCGAAGACCTCGCCGTCCCCGAAGGCGGCGGTGGCCTCGGCGACCGCCGCCGTCAGCTCCCCGGGCAGGTCCGCGAGGTCCCGGACGATCCGCATCCCCCGTCCGCCGCCGCCGGCCGCCGCCTTGAGCAGCAGCGGCAGGTCCCCGGCGGTGGCGGCAGCCGGGTCGACGGGGGCGAGCAGCGGTACGCCCGCGGCGGCCATCAGCTCCTTGGCCCGGGTCTTGGACGCCATCAGCTCGACGGCCTTGACCGGCGGTCCCACCCAGAGCAGCCCCGCGTCCTGCACGGCGCGGGCGAACCCGGCGTTCTCGGAGAGGAACCCGTACCCGGGGTGCACGGCGTCGGCACCCGCCGCGTGGGCGGCGGCCACCACCAGATCGCCGCGCAGGTAGGTGTCGCCGGGCGCGGCCCCGGGGAGGCGCACGGCGGTGTCGGCCTCCCGTACGTGCAGGGCTCCGGCGTCCGCGTCGGAGTACACGGCGACGGTGGCGATGCCCAGTTCGCGGCAGGTGCGGAAGATCCGGCAGGCGATCTCGCCCCGGTTGGCCACCAGGAGCGTACGCATCATGTCTGGCATGGAAGAGACTCTTTCCGCTGGGACACGGGGAGCATCGGTCGGGGAACCTCCGGGGCGGCGGTCCGGTAGCGGGTAGCGGGCCTCACACCCGCCTCACATCCGGAAGACGCCGAAGCCGCCGCGGGCGCCCTCGACCGGTGCGGTGTGGAGGGCGGAGAGGCAGATGCCGAGGACGGTGCGGGTGTCGCGGGGATCGATGACCCCGTCGTCGTACAGTCGGCCGGACAGGAACATCGGCAGGGACTCCGCCTCGATCTGCTGCTCCACCATGGCGCGCAGGCCCGCGTCGGCCTCCTCGTCGTAAGGCAGGCCCTTCGCGGCGGAGGAGGCGCGGGCGACGATCGACAGGACGCCGGCGAGCTGCTGGGGGCCCATGACGGCGGACTTGCTGCTGGGCCAGGCGAAGAGGAAGCGGGGGTCGTAGGCGCGGCCGCACATGCCGTAGTGCCCGGCGCCGTAGGAGGCGCCCATCAGCACGGACAGGTGCGGGACCCGGGAGTTGGACACCGCGTTGATCATCATGGCGCCGTGCTTGACGATGCCGCCCTGCTCGTACTCCTTGCCGACCATGTAGCCGGTGGTGTTGTGGAGGAAGAGGAGCGGGATGTCGCGCTGGTTGGCGAGCTGGATGAACTGGGCGGCCTTCTGGGACTCCTCGCTGAACAGCACGCCCTGCGCGTTGGCGAGGATGCCGACCGGGTAGCCGTGCAGACGGGCCCACCCGGTGACCAGACTGGTCCCGTAGAGCGGCTTGAACGCGTCGAAGTCCGATCCGTCGACGAGCCGGGCGATGACCTCGCGCGGGTCGAAGGGCACCTTCAGGTCGTCCGGGACGATCCCGGCCAGTTCGTCCTCGTCGTACTTCGGCGGCTCGGCGATCCCCGGATCGGGGTGCGCCTTCCGCCAGTTGAGGCGGGCGACGATCCGGCGGGCCTGGCGCAGCGCGTCGTGTTCGTCGACGGCGAAGTGGTCGGCGAGCCCGGACGTGCGGGCGTGCATCTCCGCGCCGCCGAGTGACTCGTCGTCGCTCTCCTCGCCGGTGGCCATCTTGACCAGGGGCGGGCCGCCGAGGAAGACCTTCGACCGCTCCTTGATCATGACGGTGTGGTCGGACATGCCGGGGACGTACGCGCCTCCGGCGGTGGAGTTGCCGAAGACGACGGCGACGGTCGGAATGCCGGCCGCCGACAGCCGGGTGAGGTCGCGGAAGAGCGCCCCGCCGGGGATGAAGATCTCCTTCTGGGAGGGCAGGTCGGCGCCCCCCGACTCGACGAGGCTGACGCAGGGCAGCCGGTTGGCGAAGGCGATCTCGTTGGCGCGCAGGGCCTTCTTCAGCGTCCAGGGGTTGGAGGCGCCGCCGCGTACGGTCGGGTCGTTGGCCGTGATCAGGCACTCCACCCCCGCCACGACGCCGATCCCGGTGACGAGCGAGGCGCCGACCGTGTAGTCGCTGCCCCAGGCGGCGAGCGGGGAGAGCTCCAGGAACGGAGTGTCCGGGTCGACCAGCAGCTCGATGCGTTCGCGGGCGAGGAGTCTGCCGCGCTTCCGGTGCCGGGCCACGTACTTCTCGCCGCCGCCCGCCAGGGCCTTGGCGTGCTCGGCGTCGAGCTCGGCGAGCTTCGCGAGCATCGCCTCGCGGTGGGCGGCGTATGCGGGGCAGGTGGTGTCGAGTGCGGTGGGCAGGACGGTCATACGGCCTCCTCCGGAGGGTCCAGCAGCGCCACGGGGACGGGGAGGTGCCGGGAGCGCAGCCACTCCCCCACCGCCTTGGCCTGGGGATCGAAACGGGCCTGCGCGGCGACGCCTTCGCCGAGGAGGCCGTGGACGACGAAGTTGAGCGCCCGCAGGTTCGGCAGGACATGGCGTACGACGGTGAGCCCCGCGGTCTCCGGGAGCAGTTCCCGGAAGCGCGCGACGGTCAGCTCGTGCGCCAGCCACCGCCAGGCCGCGTCGTCGCGCACCCATACGCCGACGTTGGCGTCGCCGCCCTTGTCGCCGCTGCGGGCTCCGGCGACGCGGCCGAGCGGGGCGTCGCGGACGGGCCCGGCGGGCAGCGGCTCGGGGAGCGGGGGCGCGGCGACGGCCTCCGGTTCCCGGTACCGGCCGGCCGGCGGCACGCTCTCCCGCCGCCCGTCCGGCAGGACGGCCACGTGTGCGGCCTCCTCCGCCGGGAGGGACCCGGCCTCGAACACCCCGTACGGGGCGCCCTTCCCCGGGGGCGCGGTCATGTGGAAGCCCGGGTAGCTGCCGAGCGCGAGCTCGACGGCCGCCCCGGACACCGCGCGCCCGACCGCCTCGGCATCCTCGTCGCGCACGACGAGCCGGAGCAGGGCGCTCGCGGTCTCCTCCGTGGCGGCGTCGGGCCGGTCGGTGCGGACCAGCTCCCACCGCACCTCGGCGGGC
Organism: Streptomyces sp. NPDC020780; assembly: GCF_044334475.1. Lineage (NCBI taxonomy): Bacteria > Bacillati > Actinomycetota > Actinomycetes > Kitasatosporales > Streptomycetaceae > Streptomyces > Streptomyces sp. NPDC020780. The sequence continues at coordinate 191,857 of NZ_JBIRTB010000008.1, forward strand.
CGCGTACCGGCACGGTCCAGGGCGTCGGCGAACTGCGCCTGGACGAGGTCGGCCTTGGCCTCGATGTCGAGTCCCGTCAGGACGAGGACGACCTCGTTGCGCCAGCCTCCGAGGCGGCACCGCCCGACCTTCAGCGTGGGCGGCGGGGCCTCGCCCCGGGCCCCGGCGATCCGTACCCGGTCCGGCCCGTCGGGTGTCAGCGTCACGGTGTCGAGACGGGCGGTGACGTCGGGTCCGGCGTACCGGGCCCCGGCGGTCTCGTACAGGAGTTGCGCGGTGACGGTGCCGACGTCGACGACGCCGCCCGTCCCGTCGTGCTTGGTGATGACGCTGCTGCCGTCCTCGTGGATCTCGGCGAGCGGGAAGCCCGGACGGCGGACGTCGTGGCCGGTGAAGAAGGCGTAGTTGCCCCCGGTGGCCTGCGTCCCGCACTCCAGGACGTGCCCGGCGACGACGGCCCCGGCCAGGGCGTCGAGGTCGTCCGGCCCCCAGCCGAAGTGGGCGGCGGCCGGGCCGGTGACGAGGGCCGCGTCGGTGACCCGGCCGGTGACCACGATGTCGGCCCCGGCGCGCAGGCAGGCGGCGATCCCTCCGCCCCCGAGGTAGGCGTTGGCGGTGAGGTGGCCCTCGGGTACGGGCAGGCTGTCGCCCTCCACGTGCGCGACGCGCACGTGGACACCCACGGTGGCGGCCAGCTCCCGCACGGCGTCGGCCAGCCCGGCGGGGTTGAGGCCGCCGGCGTTGGCGACGATCTTCACACCCCGCTCGTGGGCGATCCCGAGGTTCCCTTCCAACTGCCGCAGGAACGTGGTGGCGTAGCCGCGTCTCGGGTCCTTCAGGCGGCTCCTGCCGAGGATCAGCAGGGTGAGTTCGGCGAGGTAGTCGCCGGTGAGGACGTCGAGGGGGCCGCCGGTGAGCATCTCGTGCACGGCGTCGAAGCGGTCGCCGTAGAAGCCGGAGGCGTTGCCGATGCGCAGCGGCCGGGTCACCGGTCCGCCCTGCGGGGGCGCCCGGGGCCCGCGGGTCCCGCGAAGGCCTGGGCGATGTCCAGCCACCGGTCGGCGTCCGGGCCGGACGCCTCGACGGCGAGGTCGGCCCGGTGGGCACGCTGGGTGACGAGGAGGCAGAAGTCGAGGAGCGGCCCGGTGATCCGCTGGGCGGCGTCCTCGGGGCCGTACACGGCCGGTTCACCGTCCTCGGACCGCAGTTCCACCCGGAACTCCTCGGCCGGCGGCTGCAGGCCCCGCACGGCGTAGGCGTAGTCCCGGGCGCGTACACCGATCCTGGCGACGTGCCGCAGCCTCGCGGTCGGCTTCCGGGCCACACCGAGCGCGTCGGCGATGTCCTGGCCGTGCGCCCAGGTCTCCATGAGCCGCGCGGTGGCCATCGAGGCCGCGCTCATGGGCGGGCCGTACCAGGGCATCCTGGCTCCGGCGGGCATCCGGCGCAGGGCCTCCTGGAGTCTGGCGCGCCCCTCCCGCCACTCCACGAGCAGCGCCTCGGGCGTCAGGGCGGCCACGGCCTCCCCGGCCGCCTCGTCGACGAAGGTCCCGGGGGCGGACAACGCCTTCTCCACCTCGGCGGCGAAGGCGCCGGGCTCGGTGGCGGCGACCAGGGCCACCTCGTCCGTCCACGTGAGGTGGGCGATCTGGTGGGCGACGCCCCACCCCTCGGCGGGGGTCGGCGCGGCCCACTCGTGTGCACTCAACCCCGCTACCAGCAGGTCGAGTTCGGCGCTCTCCTGCGCCAGATCGTCGAGCACGGCGGCGGTCACGGCCGAAGCATCGGACACGGTGCGCTCCCTCGGGGCGTGGCGGTGTGCCCTGGAGCATGGCAGTGGGCCTGAAAACAAGCAAGCGTGCTTGCATGATTTGCTCACGGCAACCCAGGTGATGGAGGCGCTCAACTCCCGCATGTCGGACGGTCAGTACAGGCTGGCCGAGCTGAAGCCCGTGGACCTCGGTGCGGCTCATCAGGTGCGTCGGACCTATGAGGGACTGCGGCTCGATCTCGCGGACGCCGTGGGGGTGATCCTCGCGGACCGGTACAAGACCGACCGCATCTTCACGCTCGACCAGCGGGACTTCCGTGCCATCAGACCCCTGACACCCGGTCTCACGGCGTTCCGCATCCTGCCGGTCGACGGCTGAGCCGGATTGCCCCTAATCCGTGCGGTCCCCCTCGGCCTGCGAGGGTTCGGTACGGGGGACGTCGGGGTGCGTCTCGGGCGCCCTGCCGCGCGCGGCGGGCTCGTCGCGTTCGCCCTCGGCCTGCGAGGGGGTGTGCGCGTACAGGCCGTCGTCGTGGTCACCGGTCTTCTTGGTGGAGCCCATGGGCAGGCCTCCTTCCTCCGCTCCCTTCCATCCTGCCCCCCGCACCCGGCCCCGGCGCGGTGACGGCGTGCGGGCCGTCCGGCTGCGTACGGCGCCGATGCTCGCGCCGATGACCAGGGCGATGGCCAGGGCGTCGGTCGTGGAGAGCGCCTGGTCGAGGAGGAGGAAGCCCGCCGTGGCCGCGATGGCCGGTTCGAGGCTCATCAGGACGGCGAAGGTGGGCGCGGGCAGCCGGCGCAGAGCCATGAGCTCCAGGGTGTACGGGAGGACGGAGCTCAGCAGCGCCACGGCGAAGCCCAGGCCCAGCGTGGAGGGGACCACGAGTTCCGCGCCCGACTCCATGATGCCGAGCGGCAGCGACAGGGCCGCGGCCACGGCCATCGCCAGGGCCAGCCCGTCGGCCTGCGGGAAGCGCCGGCCGGTCCGGGCGCTGAAGACGATGTACGCCGCCCACATGGCGCCCGCGCCCAGGGCGTACACGGCCCCGACCGGGTCCAGGCGGTCGAAGCCTCCGCCGCTGAGCAGGACGACGCCGCAGAGTGCCAGGCCCGCCCAGACGAGGTTGACCAGGCGGCGCGAGGCGACGACGGAGAGGACCAGCGGACCGAGGACCTCCAGGGTGACGGCGGCGCCCAGCGGGATACGGTCGACGGCCTGGTAGAAGAGCGTGTTCATGGCGCCCATCGCGACGCCGAACGTGACCACGGTGCCCCAGTCGGCCCGCGAGTGTCCGCGCAGTTTCGGGCGGCAGACGACCAGCAGGACGAGCGCGGCGGCGGCGAGACGCAGGGTGACGACGCCGAGCGCGCCCGCCTTCGGCATCAGCAGGACCGCGACCGCCGCGCCGAACTGGACGGAGAGCCCGCCCGCGACCACCAGGGCGACGGGGCCGAGTGCCGCCCCGGGGCCGGTGGGCCGCCCCGGCTCCGGTCCGTCGAGCGCGGTGACCGCCTCAGGCAGGGCGACGGCTGCGGCCGGCTGTACGGCGCTGCGCGGGTCGTTCACCTGAGACCTCTCAGAAAGTTCATCACCATGTACCGGCCGTCCACCGTACGATACCGAGCGGGTGCGCACGGCTCCCCCACCGTAAAGACCTGCGCGCGTCCCGTGAAATGCCGATTGCGCTCCCGTTATGCTCCGCACGCATGAGCACTGGACAGGGCGGGGAGCACAGCACGGAACACGGCGGTGGACGCGGTATCGAGGTCCGGCACCTCCGGGCCTTCCTGGCGATCGCGGACGAGGGCAGCGTCACCCGGGCCGCCGCCCGCCTCCACCTCACCCAGCCCGTCGTCTCCCGTACGCTCGCCGCCCTGGAGCGGCATCTGGGGGCCCGGCTCGTCGACCGGTCCACCCACCACCTCGCCCTCACCGCCGACGGTGTCGCCTTCCGCGACAAGGCGGCCGCGGCCGTCGGCGCGTTCGACGAGGCCCTCGACCCGGGACGGCTGCGCCGACGGCCGCTGCGGCTCGGGCACGCCTGGTCGGCGTTCGGCCCGTACACCACACCGCTGCTGCGGACCTGGCAGCGGCGCTGTCCGCTCACCCCGCTGGAGATGCTCCGGATCGACGACCGCACGGCCGGTCTCACCCGCGGTGAGGTCGACGCGGCCGTCCTGCGCGGGCCGGTGGACACGCCGGGGCTCGTCACCGAGGTCCTGTTCACCGAGGACCGGGTCGCCGCCGTCACCGCGGACGGGCCGCTGGCCGCGCGCTCCTCCCTCTCACTGGCTGATCTGACGCGCGACGCCGTGGTCCTGAACACCGTCTCCGGGGCCACCACCCTCGACCTGTGGCCACCGCACGCACGGCCCGTCGCCACGCTCACCGTCGCCAACACCGACGACTGGCTCACCGCCATCGCGGCCGGACGCGGCAACGGGGTCTCAGGCGCCTCCACCGCCGCCATGCACCCGCACGCGGGGGTCACCTACCTGCCGCTCCACGACGCCCCGCCGCTCCCCGTACTGCTGGTCCGCCGGGACGGACCCGGCCACCCCGCACTGCCCCACCTGGCCGCGCTCGCCCGCGAGATCGTCGCGCGCGACGAACACCCGCCCCCGGTGTGAGGGAACCTCGCACCGCCGATGTGAGGGTGGGACGCCGAAAGCGGGCGTAACCGCCCGCGTTCCGGTCCCTGACCTCACAGCGGCCCGGTGGGGGACTACTTGGCGCAGACCGCTTTGTCGGCCTCGACGCGCTGGATCTGGTCGGGGGCCTTGCGGGGGGCGCTGAGCGGGGTGCCCGCCTCCTGGAAGTCCGGGCCCAGAGTGAGCAGCATCGGGTCCATGGCACCGGCGTCCGTCGTCGTCGGCTTCAGGGCCGCGGCGGACAGGCCCATCATGTCGGCGAGCCGGCGCGCCTGGTCCGCCTGGTTGGGGGCGTAGACGAGCTGGGTCTTCTTCACGTCCGCCGGCGCGTTGGCCTTGTTGGTGGACTTCAGCACGCCCTCTTCGTTCTGCAGCCAGTCGAGGGCGTTCTGTGCGGAGCCGGCGGGGGCACCGCCGTTGTAGACGTCGACCCGCACGTCCGCCGCGTCCGCCATCTCACCCTTCAGCTTGGCGTCCGCCGCCGCCTTCGCCGCGGCCTTCTCCTGCTTCTCCACGGCGGTGAAGGAGACGTCCTCGCGCATCATCGAGAAGACCTTCTGAGCCTTGGGGCTGTCCAGCAGGACGGTCGCCTTGTCGTCAGGGTTGTCCAGCACCGGGACGGTGGTGAACGTGATGTTCTTGGGATCGACCGACGCCAGCTCCATGCCCAGCTTGCGGAGCTGGTTTATGTCGGCGATCTTGTCGTCGACGGTGAGCGCCTCGGTGGCCGCCTCCGCGAGTGACCACATCTTGGTGGGGCTGGTCAGGGTGTCGTTGGACTTCAGCTTGCGCATCAGCGAACCCAGGAACTGCTGCTGGATCTCGATGCGGCTCAGGTCGCTGCCGAATCCGACGGAGTGCCGGGTACGCAGGAAGGCCAGGGCGTCCTCGCCCTGGAGGGTGTGCTTCCCCTCGGACAGTTTGAGGTGGGAGTCCTTGTCGTCGATGTCCTTGGCCAGACAGACTTCCACCCCCCCGACGGCCGTCGTCAGGGACTTGACCGCGTTGAAGTCGGCCACCATGAAATGATCGACCTTCAGGCCGGTGAGCTCGGTGACGGTCCGCATGGTGCAACTGGGCGTGCGGTCGGACTGCCCGAGGCTGGTGTTGAAGCGCGCCCCCGTGGTCGCGGGGATGTCCCTCTCCTCCCCGCTCTCCAGCTTCGTGGGGCAGTTCGGGATGTCGGTTATCAGGTCACGCGGGATGCTCAGCGCGGTCGCGTTCGTGCGGTCCTTGGAGACGTGGAAGAGGATGTTGGTGTCGGCGTGGCCGACACTGCCCGCGTCCCCGTAGCCCTCGTTGCCCTCACCGGTCCGCTTGTCCGTCCCGATCACGAGGACGTTGATCGCACGGTCCTTGCTGAAGCCGCCCGTGCCCGCGCCGTCGCTGGAGACGGAGGTGATGTTGCCGTTGAAGTGGTCGTAGACGAGGTAGCCGGCCGTGCCGACGCCCAGCAGCAGGAAGGCGAGCACCCCGCCGGTCCAGACCAGCGCCTTCTTCTTGGCGGACTTTTTGGGCGGCGTCCTGCGCCGGCCCGCGGGCGGGGCGTCCGCCGCCGCCCGGCCGGCCGCCCGGCCGCCCGGCTGACGCGCGCCGTCCCGGCCTCCGCGGCCACCCGCGCCCCTGCGTCCGCCGCGCTGACCCGGTACGGAGGCGCGGTCGCCGGAGGGTGCGCTCGTGGGGGCCGGATCACGGCGCCGGCCCGGAGCGGACGCTCTGGAGCCCGACGACCGGGTCGGTGCGGCCGGTCGCCCTGCGGAGGGCGTCAGTCGCAGTTCGTAATCACCGGTGTCCGGGTTGAGTACCCACTGGTCTGCGGGGTCGATGTTCTCGTCCCGCCCACGGCCTTGCGCGTCCACGGTTGCCTGCGTCCTCCGTCGGGGCCCACGCGGCACCTCCCCCTCAAGGTGCGCGGTGTGTCTTACGGCAGTGCCGCGACCTGGGGGTCGGCTGCACCGGAGCGCTCACACTAGCCGCCCGCCCGCCCGCGGGCGACGATCGCGGTAATTCAGGCCCCCCACAGGGGACATAGCGGCATATTCCCTGTCGCCTTCCCGACCGTTCCGCCCCTTCACTGTCCACCGGGCACCCGCGACGGACCCCCAGAAGTCGCCAAGGAAACCCTTCCAGCCAGATTTCAAACAGAAGTGGCCACAAGGAAACCCCAAACAAGCCATCAATTCTCCTATAGTTGCCCTGGCTTGATCAGGAAGAACCAGCTCCCGTCGTGGCTCTTTCCTCGCCGAGGCACCGAAAACACCCGGAACGTCCCTTCCCCGCACCGTCCGCCCCGAGGACTCCGATTGCGCCCTTCACTCCGGCCGACCGCACTCGCCCTGCTGATCTCGGCAGCCGTCACCGGTTCCCTGTGCCTGTGGGCGGTCGCCGCCGCTCCCGATGCGGTGCGGACCCCGCTGGCCTGGGGGGCGGGCGCCGCTTCCCTGCTGCTGTGCGCCGCGGTGACCGTCACCGTCCACACGCTCGGCGCCGCACGCCGTCTGCGGGCCCTGCGGGCCGCCGACGCCGAACGCTTCACCGCCGAGACCTCTCGTCTCGTCTCGTCATCCGCCGCCGAGGCGCAGCGCTTCACCGCCGAGACGGCCCGGATCCGGTCGGCCGCCGCGGCCGAGACCGGCCGGGTCACGGCCGCGGCCGAGAACCGGGTCGCCCAGGTGACCGCCGAGGCGGCCGAGCAGCACACCCGGCTCACCGCCGAGGTCGCGCGGCTCACCGCCCGGGTCCGGCGCAGCGAGACCGAACGCTCCGCCGCCGTCGCCGCCTGCGCCAACGCCGCCGGCCGGATGCAGGCCCTGGCCACGAGCATGCTGGCCGACCTGCGCGAGATGGAACACCGCCACACCGCCGAGGACGTCCTGGGCGACCTGCTGCACCTGGACCACCGCACCGCCCAGGCGGGCCGCCTCGCCGACTCCATCGCCGTGCTGACGGGTGCCCGCTCCGGCCGGCGCTGGGCGAAGCCGATCGTGATGGAGTCGATCCTGCGCGGCGCGATGGGCCGGATCGGCGGCTACCAGCGCATCCGCCTGCACTCCACCAGTGACGTGGCGATCGCCGGCCACGCCGCCGAGGGCGTCATGCACGCCCTCGCGGAACTCCTCGACAACGCGGCCAACTTCTCGCCGCCCACCGCCGAGGTCCATGTGTACGTCGAGGAGGTCCCGGCGGGCATCGTCGTCACCGTCGAGGACAGCGGCCTCGTGATGAGCGAGGTGCAGCTGCGCCGCGCCGAGCGTGCCGTGGCCACCGAGAACCAGGACCTCACGGGCCTGTCCGGTACCCGCCTCGGCCTCGCCGTGGTCGGCCGGCTGGCCCGCAAGCACGGTCTCACCGTCTCGTTCCGGCCGTCGGCACGCGGCGGTACGGGTGCGCTGATGATGCTGCCTCAGGAGCTCATCTCCCGCGTCCCCGCCTCCGCACCCGTCCCGGCACCGGCCGCCGTCCGCGCGCCCGTGCCGGTACCGGCTGCCACCCCCGAGCCGGAGCCGGACCACGCGACGGCCGCGGCCCCGGCGGGCTCCCCCCGGCCCGCGCCGGAGTCCCCGTCCGAATCGACCGGTGCCGTCCCGCAGTTCGGCGAGAGCGGCCTGCCCAAGCGCCGCCGCGGCCGCACCCTGGCCGCCGCCGAGTCCCGTACCGGCAACGCCGACCACGGCGGAGCCGACTCCCCCCGGCCCCGTACGACCGACCCGAAGGTCCAGGCCGCGCGCTTCAGCACCTTCAGCCAGGCCGTACGAGCCAACTCCCCGCACCCGGAAGGCAACACCCGATGACCGCGACCACCGACGAGAAGCTCAACTGGCTGCTGGAGGGCCTGCTGGAGCGCACGCCCGGCACCCGGCACGCCCTGGTCCTGTCCCGGGACGGCCTGAAGTTGTGCCGTACCCCCGAGCTCTCCGTCGACCAGGCCGATCAGCTGGCCGCCATCTCCGCCGGGATCCAGAGCCTGTCGCACGGCGCGTCCATCGAGTTCGGCGACGGCACCGGTGGCGTGCGGTCCGCGATGGCCGAGTTCTACGGCGGTGTGCTGTTCATCGTCGAGGCGGGCGCGGGCGCGCACCTCGCCGTCGTGGCCGCCGAGGACTCCGACGTCGGCCTGGTCGGCCACAACATGAGCGAACTCGTCGAGCAGCTCGGCGAGTACCTCGTCGCCCCGCCGCGCTCCGCGGCGCCCGGCACCCCGGCAGCGGCCCCGTCCGCGGAAACCGCGGACGTATGACGTCCGTGCCGCGCCCCCGCCCCGGACGCGACGACGATCCGGACCGGCTGTACACCCTCACCGGTGGCCGCAGCCGGTCCGACTCGGCCGCCTTCGACCTGGTGACGCTCGTCGTCGCCGAGTGCGATCCGAACCCCGGGATGCAGTCGGAGCACACCGCGATCCTGCGGATGTGCCAACGCCCCACCGCGGTCGTCGAGATCTCGGCCACCCTGAAACTGCCCGTCAGCATCGTCCGCATCATGCTCTGCGACCTGCTCGACACCGGCCGGATCAGCGCCCGCCACCCCCGTACTGCACGTGTCGCGGACCGGCTCCCCGACACCGACACCCTGGAACAGGTGCTCGTTGGACTCCGCAACCTCTGACCGTGCCGCCCTGCAGGCGACAGCCGACAACGGACTGAAGATCGTCGTTGTCGGCGGCTTCGGGGTCGGCAAGACCACCATGGTCCGTTCCGTGAGCGAGATCCGTCCGCTCAACACGGAAGAGACCATGACCAGCGCGGGCGAGGCGGTCGACGACCTCGACGGTGTGCAGTCCAAGACGTCCACCACGGTCGCCTTCGACTTCGGCCGGATCACCCTGGACGCGCGCTCGGTCCTCTACCTGTTCGGCGCGCCCGGGCAGGAACGCTTCTGGTTCCTGTGGGACCGCCTGTTCTCCGGGACCCTGGGTGCCGTCGTCCTCGTCGACACCCGGCGGCTCGCCGACTCCTGGTACGCGATCGACCGGCTCGAGCACCACGGCACGCCGTTCATCGTCGCGTGCAACGACTTCGGCGGTCCGCTCCACACCGAGCAGCAGATCCGCGAGGCGCTGGACCTCTCCCCCGACGTGCCGCTCGTCGAGTGCGACGCGCGGGACCGGTCCTCCAGCAAGTACGTCCTGATCACGCTCATCGAACACCTCCACGCACTCTCCACCGCCCGCGGGGCGACCGCGGACCCCGCCCTGGCGGGGAGCACCGCCGCCGCACAGACCCCGGAGCCCACACCGTGAGCGGATGCCCCGTGTCCCCCGGGTCCGTACCCCTGTCCGGACCACAGTTCCAGGCCGACCCCGTGCGCCGCTACCGGGACATGCGACGCGACCACGGCGCCGTCGCCCCGGTGACGCTCGACGGGGACGTACCCGCCTGGCTGATCCTCGGTTACCGCGAGCTGCACCAGGTCACCAACGACCCGGTGCTCTTCAGCCGCGACTCGGAGCTGTGGAACCAGTGGGACTCCATCCCGGACAACTGGCCGCTGCTGCCCATGATCGGCCGGAAGCAGCCGTCGATCCTCTACACGGTCGGCGAGCGGCACACCGTTCGCGCGGCCATGATCAGCAACGCCCTGGAGGCTGTCGACCCGTTCGCGCTCAAGCGGTACGCGGAGGAGTTCGCCGACGGCCTCATCGACCGGTTCTGTTCCGTGGGACGCACCGACATCATCGCCGAGTACGCGATGCTGCTCCCCGCCCTCGTCCTCGCGAGGCTCTACGGCTTCTCCAACGAGGTCGGTGCCTCCCTCGTCGGCGCGCTCAACGACATGATCGACGGCCGCGAGCGGGCTCTGGCGGGGCAGCAGCACCTCGGCTCGTCCATGGCGCAGCTCCTCGCCGACAAGCACGCCGAACCCGGGGACGACGTCGCCACCAGGATGCTGGAGGACCCGGGCGGCTTCACCGACGAGGAGGTCGCCCAGGACCTCATGGTCATGATGGCCGCGGGCCACCAGCCGACCGCCGACTGGATGGGCAACTCGCTGCGGCTGATGCTGACCGACGACCGTTTCGCCGCCTCGCTCTCCGGTGGCCGGCACAGCGTCGCCGAGGCCATGAACGAGGTGCTCTGGGAGGACACCCCCAGCCAGAACGTGGCGGGCCGCTGGGCTTCCCGCGACACCCACCTCGGCGGGCGCCACATCCGCGCCGGCGACCTGCTCCTCCTCGGCATCGCCGCCGCCAACGGCGACCCCCAGGTGCGCACCGACGGCTCCACGCTGACCGGCGGCAACAACGCCTTCCTCTCCTTCGGCCACGGCGAGCACCGCTGCCCCTTCCCCGCCCAGGAGACCGCCGAGGTCATCGCCCGTACGGGGATCGAGGTGCTCCTGGACCGGCTCCCGGACGTCGACCTCGCCGTTCCGGAGGAGCAGCTGACCCGGCGCCCGTCCCCCTGGCTGTCCGGCCTGACGGACCTGCCGGTGCACTTCACGCCCACCCCCGCCCTTGGAGGTCTGTCATGACCCGGATCGTCCTCGATCCCTTCGTCGCCGACCTGGACGGCGAGAGCGCCGCCCTGCGCGCCGCCGGACCGCTGGCCGAGGTCGAACTCCCCGGCGGGGTGCACTGCTACGCCGTCACCCATCACGCCGAGGCGCGCCAACTGCTCACCGACAGCCGGTTGGTCAAGGACATCGACGTCTGGTCCGCGTGGCAGCGGGGCGAGATACCGATGGACTGGCCGCTGATCGGCCTCGCCAATCCGGGCCGCTCGATGCTGACGGTGGACGGCGTTGAGCACCGCAGGCTGCGCTCCCTGGTCGCGCAGGCGCTGACCGTGAAGCGGGTGGAGCGGCTGCGGGCCGGTATCGAGGCGCTGACGAACGCGAGCCTGGACCGGCTCGCGGCGCTGCCGGAGGGGGAGACGGTCGACCTGAAGGCCGAGTTCGCCTACCCGCTGCCGATGAACGTCATCAGCGAGCTCATGGGGGTGGACGCGTCCGACCACCCCCGGCTCAAGGAGCTGTTCGAGAAGTTCTTCTCGACGCAGACCCCGCCGGCCGAGGTCCCGCAGATGATGGCGGATCTCGGCGCCCTCTTCACGAAGATCGTGGACGGCAAGCGCGCGAACCCGGGCGACGACCTGACCAGCGCGCTGATCGCCGCCTCGGAGGACGGCGACCACCTCACGGACGAGGAGATCGTCAACACCCTCCAGCTGATCATCGCGGCCGGCCACGAGACCACGATCAGCCTGATCGTCAACGCCGTGGAGGCCCTCCAGACCCACCCCGAGCAGCGCGAGCGCGTGCTGAACGGGGAGGTGCCGTGGGAGAACGTGATCGAGGAGACCCTGCGCTGGAACACCCCGACCTCGCACGTCCTGTTCCGCTTCGCGACCGAGGACATAGAGGTCGGCGACAGGGTGCTGCCCAAGGGCGAGGCCCTGATCGTCTCCTTCGGCGCGCTCGGCCGGGACGAGAAGCAGTACGGGCCGACCGCCGGTGACTTCGACGTCACCCGCTCCCCGAACCGCCACATCGCCTTCGGCCACGGCCCGCACGTCTGCCCGGGTGCGGCCCTGTCCCGGCTGGAGGCGGGCGTGGCGCTGCCCGCGCTGTACGAGCGCTTCCCGGACCTGGACCTCGCGGTGCCGGCGTCCGAACTGCGCAACAAGCCCATCGTCACCCAGAACGACCTGCACGAACTCCCGGTCGAGCTGGGCTGATCGTCGTACCGCTCGGGCCGTCCACCGGCCGGAGCGCGCGTCTCATCCGACGGACACGGTTCCCCGCCCGTGTCCGGGAGGGACTACGCTCCGGCTCGTGGCCGATATCCAGATTCCCGCTGACATCAAGCCCGCCGACGGACGTTTCGGCGCCGGCCCCTCCAAGGTGCGGACGGAGGCGCTCGACGCGCTGGCCGCCACCGGCACCTCTCTCCTCGGTACGTCCCACCGCCAGGCCCCGGTCAAGAACCTGGTCGGCGAGGTACGGGACGGTGTGCGCAGCCTCTTCTCCCTCCCCGACGGGTACGAGGTCATCCTCGGCAACGGCGGCTCCACCGCCTTCTGGGACGTCGCGACGCACGGTCTGATCGAGTCGAGGTCCCAGCACCTGAACTTCGGCGAGTTCTCGTCGAAGTTCGCGAAGGCCGCCAAGCTCGCCCCGTGGCTCGCCGACCCGACCGTCATCTCCTCCGACCCGGGCACCCACCCGGACCCGAAGGCCGAGGCGGGCGTCGACGTCTACGCCCTGACCCACAACGAGACCTCCACCGGTGTCGCGGCCCCCGTCGAGCGGGTCGCGGGCGCCGACGAGGGGGCCCTCGTCCTGGTGGACGCCACCTCCGGAGCGGGCGGTCTCCCGGTCGACATCACCGAGACCGACGTCTACTACTTCGCCCCGCAGAAGTCCTTCGCCTCCGACGGTGGGCTGTGGATCGGCGTGTTCTCCCCGGCGGCCCTGGACCGCGCCGCGCGGGTCCACGCCTCCGGCCGGCACGTCCCGGAGTTCTTCTCGCTGCCCACCGCGATCGACAACTCCCTGAAGAACCAGACGTACAACACCCCGGCGCTGGCCACCCTCTTCCTGCTGAACGAGCAGCTGAAGTGGATGAACACGCAGGGTGGCCTGGACTTCACCACCGGCCGCACGGCCGCGTCCTCGCAGGCCCTGTACGGCTGGGCGGAGAAGTCCGCGTACGCCACCCCGTTCGTCACCGACCCGGCGAAGCGCTCGCAGGTCATCGGCACGATCGACTTCGAGGACGGCGTCGACGCGGCGGCGGTCGCGAAGGTGCTCCGCGCCAACGGCATCGTGGACACCGAGCCGTACCGCAAGCTGGGCCGCAACCAGCTGCGCGTGGCGATGTTCCCGGCGATCGACCCGGCGGACGTCGAGGCGCTGACGGCGTGCATCGACTACGTGATCGAGAAGCTGTAGCGGTCACCCGCCCGAGAACGGCCCTGCACACGTCGTGAGACGTGTGCAGGGCCGTTTCTGCTTCACTCGACCTGGTGACAGATCCCGTCCATGCCCCGTCCTACCATGATGGTCTCGACACCAGCCATTCCAGGAGACCCGCAATGTCTGCAGCAGCAGTCGAGCACCCCTGTGACCATGAGCCGGAACCGATGCTCGTGACGGCGAACCACCTCATGGAGCGGCTTCCGGGTTATCGCGTCGAGATCATCGGAGGCGTCATCACCGTGGCCCCACTCCCGGACGGCCCGCACGCCCGTGCTCTGACCAAACTGATGCGGCCTTTCATCGCCGCGGGGCTCGACGACGGAGACTCGGCGGTCCTCCAGGCGATCGGCCTGTGGCTGCCCGGCGGCCCCGAGGACTACGCCATCCCTGATCTGGCCCTGGTGGACGCCGATTTCGACGAGCACCTGGTCGAGAACAACTGCTACGACCCGGCCGTGTTCCGCCTGGTGCTGGAGGTGACCTCCAGCACCTACCGCAACGACCTGCGCAACAAGGTCGCCACGTACGCCGAGGCCAAGATCCCCGTCTACGTGATCGTCGACCGCAGGCACAGCCGTGTCCACGTCCTGACGGTCCCCACCGGCGGGACGTACGACAACCACGAGGTGTACTCACCGGGCCAGACGGTGACGCTTCCCGACTCCATCGGCGCTGAGGTGACCCTCGACGTGGAGGATCTGGTGAAGGCCGGGCGCCCCCGCGCGTAAAGCCCGTACGGCGTCGATGTCGGTGCCGGTTGCTACGTTCACCGGATGACGACGACCACGCCGAAGACCGTGCCGTACACCGGTGGCGAGAAGGAGTCCCTGCACGCGAGTCTCGACCGGCACCGTGATGTGGTGCTGTGGAAGCTTCAGGGGCTGGACGACGAACAACTGCGCCGCCCCATGACCCCGAGCGGCACCCATCTCCTGGGCCTGGTCAAGCATCTGGCCACCGTCGAATACGGCTGGTTCTGCAGCACGTTCGGCCGGCGGACGGAGGAGTTCTGGTTCGACCCGGTCCGTGACGACATGACGGTCGCCCCGGACGAGTCGACCGCCGACATCCTCGCCTTCTACGCCCGGGCGCGCGCCGCCGCCGACCGGTCGATCGAGGAGACGGACCTGGACACCACGGGCACCTCCTGGAACGGCACCACGGTGTCCATGCGCTGGGTGCTCGTCCACATGCTGGAGGACGTCCTGCGGCACGCCGGGCACATGGACATCGTCCGGGAGCTGCTCGACGGGGCGACGGGCTCTCACCCGGTCTCCTGATCTCCCCCCGTGCGGCGCCAGCGGACCTCACCGTCCTCGCGCTCGTCCGTGGGCACCAGGCCCGCCGCCTCGGCGACGGCGGCGGAGGCGGTGTGGCCGGGATGGATGTGGGCGACGACGGTACGGACACCCGGGGTGGTCAGGAGATGAGCGACCAAGCCCCGCGCGGCCTCCTTGGCGTATCCCCGGCCCTGCCAACCGGCCCCCACCACCCAGGCGGCCTCGGCCTGTTCGCCGCGCACGGTGGCCTGGACGTATCCGGCCAGGCGGCCGTCGGCGCGCACCCGGAGCACCCAGTTCCACCACCGTTCGCCGGGGTCCGGCGAACCCGCGGTCCAGCGTGCGTAGCGGGCCCGCAGGGTGTCCGCGTCCTCCGGGGCCCCTCCCGTGTACGTGTGCAGGACGGGGTCGGAGAGGACCCGCGCCATCTCGTCGGCGTGCACGGGGGCGAGGGGGACCGCGTCGAGGCGGGCGGTGGAGAAGGGTCGCGGCTGCACAGGCCGATCGTACGGGGCGGATCGGCGGCTGAGGCCGCCGATCCGCGGACGGCCGGCAGGACAGGGGCACCGTCCACGGAGCGGGAGGGAGAGGGGCGGAGCGGACCGGGAAGCCGAGCTGCCGGACGACGGCCGGGGCGCGCCGGCAGCGGGGAGACGGAGCCGAGCGATCTTCCAGATGTCCTGAACATCCCGTATCAGCCGATTCAGGCACCATGGAACGTATGGAGACGATCAGCGAACTGGCACCCTTCGTGAAGCAGTACACCGTCCTGCTCAGCAGCCGCCGGCCGAACGGAACACTCGCCCACACCCCGGTCAGCATCGCCGTCGAGGGCGATCACGCCTACATCCGTACGTTCTCGTCGGCGTGGAAGGTGGACCGCATGCGCAACCACCCCGTCGTGGACATCTCCCCGTGCACCGTGCGCGGCGCGCCCACGGGCCCGCCCATGAAGGCCTGGGCACGGCTCCTGCAACAGGGCTCCAAGGAGGACGTCCACGCCGCCCGGACCCTCTCCCGCAAGTACCCGGCCCTGCACGGGGTGGTCGTCCCGCTCCTCCACCGGCTGAAGCGCGACCGGACCCTGCACTACGAGCTGCGCCCCCACTCCGAGGAGCGCTGAGCGGCCGCCGGGCCGGTCCCGCCCCGTGCCCGCACGCTAACCTCGCCGCCGCCTGAACCCGATCCAGGCCACGGCGATGATCGCGAGGAGTACGGCGCCCCCGGTCACGGTGACCTTCTGCGAGCCGTCACCGCCGCTCCCGCCCGCCGCGGAGAAGGCCGCGCCGCTCCCGTCGGAGGACGGTGCCCCGCCGCCGCCCTGCCCCTCGACCTCCACGCGCACCACGTCGCTCCGCGCCCCCTCGGAGCCGAACATCATGGCCGAGCCGTCCGCCGTGTACGTGACCGACTCGGCCTGCCCCTGGAGCGGCACGGTCACCCGGTAGTCCGCCCCGAGCCGCCCGTCGGCGAAGGCGTAGCCGCGGGTGCTGAAGTACGAGCGGAGCACCAGGTTCTTCCCGTCCGGCGAGAACGCCCCGTCCGTCACCCACGGCACCTCGCCCACGCGCCGGAACACGTTGGTCCCGCCGGTGGAGAGCTTCGCGGGGCCCTCGTAGAGCCCGCCGCCGTCCTCGTTCTTGGAGGCGATGTACACCCGCCCGGTCTTCGGGTGGACCATCATCGCCTCGGCGTTGCGCGGCCCGTCGGCGTACTTCACGTCGTACTGCGTCGCCCGCACCGTGGCGTCGGCGAGCGTCGCGGGCTCGGGGAAGCGGTAGATCCACACGTGGTCCCAGGAGCCGTCGAGGTTGTCGCCGATGTCGCCGACGTAGAGATCGCCGTCCGGCCCGAGGGAGATCGCCTCCACGTCCCTGGGCTCCCCCACGCCCCGCATGGTGATCGTCGCGACGGTCTTCCCGGTGCGGGAGTCGACGGCGTAGACGTACGGCCCGTCATCGCTGTCGTTGTGCGTCCAGTAGACGCCCGGGTGGACGCGGCTGGCGGCGAGACCGCTGGACTCGGTGATCCTGGGATCCTCGATCGTGAAGGTGCGGTCGGCCCCGTCCCCGTCGTCCGCCACGGCGGGTGCCGCCGCCGCGAGGAACAGGAGGGCGGCGGCGGTGGCGGTGAGCAGCGGTCTCATGGGGCAAGTGTCCACTGTCACGTAGGAGGCCGGAGCAGTGATCGGCCATGATGTCGCCATGCGTTTTCTCCTGGTCGGCGACTCCATGACCATCGGGCGTGCCGGCGACTTCACCTGGCGCTACCGCATGTGGCAGCACCTGGAGGCGACCCTCGGCGCCGGCGGGTACACGATCACGGGCCCGCGCACCGGGCTGTACGACTCCGACGCGGACGCCCCGCTCTCCCACGCGTACGGCGACCCCGCCTTCCCCGCGTCCGCGCGGCGGCACCTGGCCGGCTGGGGCGAGGGCTGGCTGCACATGGCTCCCGTCATCGCGGACGTGGTCGCCGACACCCGCGCCGACGTCCTGCTCGTCTCCCTCGGTCTGATAGACCTCGGCTTCTACACCGACAGCGGGCAGACGGCCGCCAACGCCCGGGCCTTCGTCGCAGCGGCCCGCACCGCGAACCCGCACGTCAAGATGGTGCTCCTGCCCGTGATCCCGAACATACGGGCCGAGTCCGACGCACCCTTCGCCGCCGAGTGCGCGCGCTTCAACCTGCTCCTGGCCGAGGCGGTGGCCGATCTGGACACCCCCCGCTCCCCTCTCGTACTGGCCCGGCGTCCGGCGGGTTACGACATCCACACGGACACCTACGACGGCACCCACCCCGGCCCCAGCGGCGAACACCGGCTGGCGGGGGCCTTCGCGGACGCGATGTACGGGGCGTGGTCCGTGGGCGGCCCGTACGCGGGAGCCCTGGCGACCGTCTGAGTGCACGGCCCGGTCCGGAACCGGGCGGGTTACCCGGAGCGTCGTCCTACCGGACGGCGCCGTTCCGCGTGGACACGGTACGAGGAGCGACCGAGCGGACCTGGCAGGCGATGAGGAACCCGGGGAGACGCCCTGCGCGATGGGGCTGGAGACAAGGGCGCGTCGTGGCGCTGCTCGCCGTCCTGGCCGCCTGCCTCCTCGTCTTCCACGGCGCCGTGCCCCAGACGCCCGGCCGCATGGGCAGCCTGCTGGAAACGTTTCTTCCCTGGCTCGGACTGGCCGTCCCGGTCCTGCTGGTCCTCGCGCTGGCACGCCGCTCGTATCCCGCGACGGCCGCGCTCGCGTTGCCCGTCGCGGCGTGGGCCGGTCTCTTCGGCGGTCTCGTCCTCTCCCCCGAGGGCTTCCCCCGCGACGGCTTCTCCCACGGGGACGGGCCGGAAGGCCGGCTGACGGTGGTCCAGCACAACGTCAGCGACGTGAACCCCGATCCGGCGGCCACCGCACGGGCGTTGGCGGCGGTGGGGGCCGATCTCGTCGCGCTGGAGGAGCTGACCCCGTCCGCCCTGCCGGCGTTCGAGGCGGCGCTGGCCGCGGGCCATCCGCACCACGCGACCAGGGGCACGGTCGGGCTCTGGTCGGCGTACCCCCTCACGGACGTACGCCTCGTGGACATCCGGCCGCAGGGGGTGGGCGAGGGCTGGAACCGCGGGCTGCGGGCCACCGCCCGGACACCGTGGGGAGAGGTCGCCGTCCATGTGGCCCACCTGCCCTCGGTCCGGCTCGGACCGGCCGACGGCTTCAGCTCCCGTCTGCGGGACGAGAGCGCCGTCCTCCTCGGCGAGGCCGTCGCGGCGGAGCCCCTGGACCGGGTGATCC
This sequence comes from Streptomyces sp. NPDC020780, assembly GCF_044334475.1. Classification (NCBI taxonomy): domain Bacteria; kingdom Bacillati; phylum Actinomycetota; class Actinomycetes; order Kitasatosporales; family Streptomycetaceae; genus Streptomyces; species Streptomyces sp. NPDC020780. The sequence goes on from NZ_JBIRTB010000008.1 coordinate 210,258, forward strand.
TGCTCGGCGACCTCAACAGCACGGTGGACGACCGGGGGCTGGACCCGGTCGTCTCCCGGATGAGCGTCCCGGCCTCGGGGTTCGCGTTCAGCTGGCCGGCCTCCCTGCCCGTCGCCCGTATCGACCAGGTCCTGACCCGTTCCGCGACGGTCACGGGCATCCGGTCGCTGCCCGCGACGGGAAGCGACCACCTGCCCGTCGCCGCGCACATCAGGTGGTGAGACAGGTGGGCCGGCCGACCGCCGGACGGGGCGGTGAGGCGGCCGTGCGCCGGGCGGGACCCACAGGACCGGCAGACGGCCGCACGGACCCGGACCCGCAGACCGTCTGCGGGAGGGCGTGAAGCGGTGGGCCGTGGCCCCTCACTCCACCGTCTCGGTACCCAGCATGGCGAGCCCGAGCTGGGTCAGTTCGGCCGACACCTCGTCCGGGCGGGCCCTTCGGGGGCGGCGGGCGTGGTGGGCCATGAGCTCGTGGACGGTACCGACCATCACCATCACCACGACCCGGTGGTCCCGCTCCTCCGCCTCGCCGCGCACCGCGGCCCGTTCGGCCTCACCGGTCAGGAAGTCGGCCCACAGGTCCCGCCACCGCTTGCAGTGCTCGTCGACCGCCGGGCTCACACCCAGCACCTCGACGAACGTGACCCGGGCCTCCCGCAGGTCCCGGGTCACGGCGGACACGTACGCGTCGAACAGGCGCCGGAAGCGCTCGGCCACCGGGCAGTCGTCCATCCCCTCGGAGAGCAGGGCGCGTTCGGCGGCCCGCAGCCCGTTCGTCGTGACCTGGTTGTGCAGGGCGGTCAGCACTCCCTCCCGGGAGCCGAACTCCTCCCGCAGCACCTCCTCCGGCACCCCGGCCGTCGCGCAGAGCGCCCACTCCGACGTCTGCGCGTAGCCGTAGACACCGAACAGTTCCAGCCCCGCGTCAAGGAGCTGCTCGCGGGCCCGCGCGCGCGTCCTGTCGACCGTGCCGGTCACCTGATCCACCGAGACATCCACCACGGGTCCTCCTTCGTCTGCCGCGTCCCCCACCGTTCGCGGCAGCGGCTGACCGGGGCCGCGAGCGCGGAAGAGGGCTTCGTCACCTCTGCGTGGCGCGTGCGCCATTGTCCGGGGCCCGCCTCCGTGCCCCCTCTCCGCCGCGCCGCCCGGCGGGGGGTGAACCCCAGTTCGGGATCGGCCCGGCGCGCCCCGGGCGCACGCCGGGCGGCGCACGCCGGGCCTGACGGATGTGCCACGTCACCGCCGGCCGTGTCACAGACGACAGGGCTACCTCGTCCCAGAGGTGTAGCAGTTCACCACGGCACAGGAGCACCCATGGAAGCGCGACTCGACTACTTCTCCGACCCGACCGCCGGCAAGGCCCTCAAGCACCTCATGGCGGCAGGCACGGCCATCAAGGACTCGGCGCTGCCGGCCGTGACGCAGGAGCTGGTGGCCCTGCGCGTGAGCCAGATCAACGGCTGTGCCGTCTGCATCGACATGCACACCAAGGACGCCGCCGCAGCCGGTGAGACCTCGGTGCGACTGCACCTGGTGGCGGCGTGGCGCGAGGCCACCGTCTTCACCGACGCCGAACGCGCCGCGCTGGACCTCGCGGAACAGGGGACCCGGGTCGCGGAAGGCGCCGGCGGTGTCAGCGACGAGGTGTGGGCGTCCGCAGCCGAGCACTACGACGAGGAGCAGCTCATCGCCCTGGTCATGCTCATCTCCTTCATGAACACGGCGAACCGGCTGAACATCATCGCCCGGCAGCCGGCCGGGGACTACGTGCCCGGACAGTTCCACTGATGTCCCGGAGACGGAACGCCGCTTTGGACGAGGGGTCGACGTGAGCAAGGTCGAGGACTTCGAGGAACTGCGGCCACTGCTGTTCTCGATCGCCTACCGGATCCTGGGCAGCGTCAGCGAGGCCGAGGACGCCGTGCAGGAGACGTGGCTGCGCTTCGACGGCTCGGCGACCGTACCGACGTCGGTCAAGGCCTTCCTGTCGACCGCCGTGACCCGCGTCTCGATCGACGTGCTGCGTTCCGCGCGGGTGCGGCGGGAGGAGTACGTCGGGCCGTGGTTCCCCGAGCCGCTGCTGAACGATCCGTACCAGGATCCGGCACGGTCGGTGGAGCTGGCGGACTCCGTGTCGATGGCGGCCCTGCTGCTGCTGGAGCGGCTCACCCCCCTGGAGCGGGCGGTCTTCCTGCTGCGGGAGGTGTTCGCCTTCGGGTTCGACGACATCGCCGCGGCGGTGGGACGTTCGGAGGCGGCGTGCCGGCAGCTCCTCGTACGGGCCCGTCGGCACATGGAGGCCGGGCGGCCGCGGTTCGAGGCGGACCGTCAGGAGCGGCGGGAGCTGGCGTCACGGTTCTTCGAGGCGCTGAAGGACGGCGAGGTGGGCGGGCTGCGGAGTCTGCTGGCCGCCGACGCGCAGATGGTCGGGGACGGCGGCGGCAAGGCTCCGCAGCTGGCCAAGGCGGTCGTGGGCGCGGAGCGGGTGGCCCGGATGCTGGCGACCTTCCTCCCCCGGCTGTTCGAGATCGACGTGACCCTCGAGCCGCGTGAGGTCAACGGCCAGCCGGGCGCGATCTTCCGCGACCGGGACGGCAAGGTCCTCTACACGATGGTCCTCGACGTGCTCGACGGCCGGATCCAGACCATCCGCACGGTGATCAACCCCGAGAAGCTCGGCCACCTCGGTCCGGTCGCCGACGCGTGGGCCGTCGACCGGGAGGTGAAGCGTACCCACCGTCGGACGCATCCCTGACCCGGCGCGCGCCACGGCCGCCGGTCCGGGATTCCGCCCGGGGAGCGCAGGTCCGGGCCGTGGGCGGATCCGCCGCCCGGACGGCGGCGGCCGGCTCGCCGGGGCGGGAGTTCTATCTTGATCTTCAACCTGTGCGGCGTGGGCGTGGGGTCGTTGGCTTCTTCGTTCGTCGCTTTGCGGGGCCGGGTTTGCCGACGCTGTGCACGTCGTAGCGTGCGGTGGGCTGGCTGTTCTTGCGGCCGGGTGGCCGTCCTGGGCCGGGCTGCGTGAATTTCGGTGCTCCGGCTGGCCAGGCGGCCTTCGGGCGGAGGTGCCGAAAGTCGCGGCGTACTCGTGCGGGGGTGAGCCTGTCAGGCGAGGCGGAGGAGCGTCCGCATACGACGCCGCGCGCTGATCCACCGGCGATCGCGGGGCAGCCTTCAGGCCCACGGGCCGGTCACGGCCCGCTGAACCCTCACTGCGCACGTCCGTCACCGGCGCCTCCGGCCAGGATCACACCGGCCTCGGCTCCGGGCCCCGGGCCGTCGGGCCCCCTCCGAGGCCGAGGCGGCCCCCGTCCTCCTGTCGCGCGAGACGCGGAGCGGCCGCACGCTGAACGAGAGACCGCGGCGAGGGCCGGGCGCGGCATCGGCTCGAACGACGCGTCCGCCGTCGCGCCATCGCCCTACCCAGGAGGCGGCCGTGAGCACAGCACCCACCCCTGTCACCCCCGTCGAGGTAACCCGTGACGCGTTCCTCGCCATCGCCACGGGAGACCTGGACCGGTTCGCCGAACTGCTCCACGCGAACGTCGTCTACGACATCGTTCCGGTCGGCATGCGCCACGGTCGGCCGGCGGTGCGGAGGTACTTCGAAGAAGTCCGCCGGGCCATGCCGGACGTCACGATGACGCTCGAGCACGTGGTCGGCGACGACCGTCACGCGGCGGTGAAGTGGCATCTGGCGGGCACCTTCACGGGTACGCCCTATCAGGGCGTCGCCCCCAACGGGCGCCGGATCGAACTGGCGGGCCTCGACTTCACCGAGGTGGACGAGGGCCGCATACGGCACGCGCGCACCGTGTTCGACGGGGCCGGGGTGGCGCGCCAGATCGGTGTGCTGCCCATGCGCGGTTCGGTCGCCGACCGCGCCGTCACCCGCGCGTTCAACGCGAAGACCCACGCGGCGGGCCGTTGGGAGGAGCGCCGCAGGGCCCGGCGCCCGGGCGCGTCGCGGAAATAGCGTCGTCCGCCCGGAGGACGGACTCGGCCGCATCCGGTGCGTGCGATCCCCGGGGCGGGAGGGCCCCATCACCGGAGGTACCGGGAAGATCCCGACCGCGCGCCCGCCGTGCGCTTCGCTAGCGCTCCGGGAAACGCTCTCCGCAGGCGCTGCAGAAGACGGGTGCCCGGTCGGCCGACAGGCGGCCGCACGCCGGGCAGACCAGGTCGAGCATGCACGGGGCCTCGCCGCCCTCCTCACCCGCCCGCCGGCCGGCCGCCGGCGTGATGGTGAGCCCCGGGCGGCGGCGGTGCACGGTGAGGTACGTCAGGCCCTCCGGGCCCGCCTCCAGGGCGCGGCGGGACGTGCGGGGCAGCCAGGTGACCGTCGTCGGGGTGAGGTCCAACGTGTCGCCGCCCGTGCGCAGCGAGCCGCTGCCCCCGAGGACGACCAGGAGCACGTCCAGCACGTCCTCCTGGTGCTCCCCGACCCCGGCGCTCGGCGGCAGACGCACGACGTTGGCGTCCAACTCCCGGCCCTGCTCGGCGAGATGCCACAGGGCGCCGCGCCGGTCCGGGGCGGCGGCTGCGAGGAGTTCGTCCAGTACGGCAAGGACCTGAGGAGTCGCGTTCACGGGCTCCACGCTACGCCCGGCAGCACGGCGCGCGCCGGGCTGCCGTTCGCGGCACAGAGCGCCGCTCGGCTGCCGGCCTGCGAGGGCCCCCTGTCAGACCCGCCCGGGCCACCGGCCCCCGCGCCGGACCCCCGCCGCACGCCACCGGGCCGTCGGAGCCGCCTGTACGGACCCCGAACCGGGCGGGACGCACCCGTCGAACGCAGCGTATGACCACCGGATGCCGGCCCCCCGGCGACGGCACCCAGGTGAACGGGGAGGTCCGGTCGGGCGGCGCCGGCGAGGTGCTCGGGACCCACCCCGCCGGGAACCCCCCTTGCTTCGAGCGCGCTCGAAGGCGTTGGGTTGGGGGTCATGAAGTACACGCAGCTCGGACGCACCGGACTCAAAGTCAGCCGCCTCGTCCTGGGGACGATGAACTTCGGCCCCCAGACCAACGAGAGCGACAGCCACGCACTCATGGACGCCGCCCTGGACGCGGGCGTCAACTTCTTCGACACCGCCAACGTCTACGGCTGGGGCGAGAACAAGGGTCGCACCGAGGAGATCATCGGCACCTGGTTCGCCCAGGGCGGCGACCGCCGCGACAAGGTCGTCCTCGCCACCAAGGTCTACGGCAACATGGCCGCCGACGGAGAGGCGTGGCCCAACCACGACAAGCTCTCCGCCCTCAACATCCGCCGGGCCGTCGACGCCAGCCTCAAGCGGCTGCAGACGGACCACATCGACCTGTACCAGTTCCACCACGTCGACCGGGACACCCCGATCGACGAGATCTGGCAGGCCATCGACGTACTGATCCAGCAGGGCAAGATCCTCTACGCCGGATCGTCCAACTTCTCCGGCTACAAGATCGCCCAGGCCAACGAGCGGGCCAGGCAGCGGGGCAGCTACGGCCTCGTCAGCGAGCAGTGCATCTACAACCTGATGGAGCGCGGCGCCGAGATGGAGGTCATCCCGGCCGCCCAGGAGTACGGCCTCGGCGTCATCCCGTGGTCGCCGCTGCACGGCGGGCTGCTCGGCGGCGCGATCCGCAAGGAGCGGGAGGGGTCCGGCACCCGGTCCACCTCCGGCCGCGCCGGCGACGCGCTCGCCGACCCGAAGCAGCGGGCGCGGATCCAGGCGTACGAGGACCTGCTGGAGAGGCACGGCCTGGAGCCGGGCGAGGCCGGCCTGGCCTGGCTGCTGACCCGTCCCGGAGTCACGGGCCCCATCTCCGGTCCGCGTACGCGGGAGCAGCTCGACTCCGCACTGCGTGCGGTGGAACTGGAGCTGTCGGACGAGGTGCTGACCGCGCTGGACGAGATCTTCCCCGGCCCGGGCCCGTCGCCGGAGAACTTCGCCTGGTAGAGGCGCCGTGGGCGGACGGCCGTTCCCCGGGATCAGCCCCCGAGGGCGGCCGCCGCCGCGACGATGAGGAACATCAGCACGAGCACGGCCGCCATGATGCGGTTTCTGGTCTTCGGGTCCACCCGAGGAGCGTAACCGCCCCGCTCACCGCTCCAGCGGCCAGGCCCGCACCACCTCGTACCGCGGCTGCTCCCCCGGCACCCCGTCCACGGGCAGGTGGCTGCGTACGAGACTGAGCTCACCGGCCTCCCAGCGCGTGCCCTCGAAGCCGGTGAGCGCCTCGGCGAACGGGCCGAGGCCGGCCGGGACCCGGCTGCGGGCCAGGGTGAGGTGTGGGGTGAAGCGGCGGCCCTCCTCCATCGGCACCCCGGCCTTGCGGGCGGCGGCGTGGGAGCGCTGGGCCAGCAGCCGCAGGGTGTCCAGGTCGCCCGCCGCCCCCGCCCACAGCGCCCGCCCGTCGAACCGGCCTCCGCCGTGGATCCGCAGCGGGATCGGCCGGGTCCGGTGCGCGGCCCGCCCCAGCCGGGTGTACAGCTCCGGCAGCAGCTCCTCGTCGACGTTCCCGAGGAAGGCCATGGTGTAGTGCCAGCCCTCGCGGGCGGTCCAGCGGAGGTCTCCGGCGCCCGGCAGCTCGTGCAGCGCGGCCACGGCTCCGGACAGCTCCTCGGCTGCTGAGGGGGGTGGCAGGACGGCGGCGAAGAGTCTCTGGCTGCTCATGGGGCGAGTGTCGCAGCGTCCCGACGTGTCCTGGGTGCCGGGCATATCGTTGTACTACGCGGCTGCCCGCGCCGTGCGGCAGCGGGGAGGAGCGGCACGATGACCGTCGTAGACACCGACAGGATCGACATGGCCGACACCAGCGACGGGCGCACCTTGGACATGATGTTCGAGTGGCTTGAGCCCACCCCCGAGGGATTCAAGGTCGAGATCGTCGAGGGGAACGTCTACATGTCGCCGCAACGGGACACGCACTGGGAGATCATTTTCGACATCCTGGAGCAACTGCGTGCCGCTTACCCGCGCAAGCGCCTCAAGACGGATGTGCGCATCGACTTCCCGGGCCGCCTCAACGGCTTCGCCTCCGACGTGGTCGCTCTCGCGGAGGAGGCCGCCAAGGACGCCAAGGGCCGCTGGCGCTACCAGGACATCGAGTTCGTCGCCGAAGTCATCTCCAAGGACACCGCCGCCAACGACTACGGCTCCCAGAAGGCCACCTACGCCACCGCGGGGGTGCCGGTGTACCTCATCGCCGACCCGTACACGGGCACGTGGCACCTCCACACGCTCCCCAAGGACGACGAGTACCGCAGCACACTGAGCCTCGACTTCGGCGCCGCGATCGACCTCACCGGGACGGTCGTGGGCCTCACGCTGGAGACCGGCGACTTCCCCCGCGAGTCAACTTGACCCGGCCCTGGAGGGCCGGGCTTGGAGGTAGCGCCCAACTGGCTGCTGGGTTGGCCCCTCCGTCCAGACACCCCTATGGGGTGGCAGGGACGCGTGACTCACGCCCCGCGGTCCACACCGTCTCGCCCTTGCGGCCGATGTTGTGGGACGCGTTGTCGTCCGCGTGCATGAGGGCCCCGCAGGACCGGCAGGCGAACGTCGCTTGTGACTGGCGGTTGCGCCGGTCGATGTAACCGCACTCGGAGCATTGCTGGCTGGTGTACGCCGGATCGACGTACACCAGCGGGACTCCGGCCCGCTTCGCCTTGTACTCCACGAAGGAGGCGAGCTGGTGGAAGCTCCACGAGTGCAGTTGTGTCCGCTGGTCCTTGCGGAGCCGTACCCGGCTCCGGATGCCCGTGAGGTCTTCCAGGGCGATACCGGAGCCGGTGCGTTCAGCGGTGGTGACGATGGTCTTGGAGACGATGTGGTTGACGTCGGCGGTGTGCCGGGCTTCCTTGCGGGAGCGCTTCTTGAGGAGGCGCTTCGCGGACTTGGTGCCCTTGGCCTGGAGCTTCTTCCGCAGATCGAGCTGTCGTTTCCGATGCCGGTTCAGGCCGCGCCCGGCAGCCCGGTAGCCGGTGGAGGTGGTGGCGATGTTGGTGATCCCGAGGTCGACGCCGATGAACCCGCCGGGCTCGTACTGCTCGGCCTCGGGAACATCACAGACGGCGATCAGGTAGAACACGCCGTCGCATTCGACCAGGTCGGACTCGCCCTTACGGTGCTCGCGAAGCGTCTTGAGCGCGTCCGGGGAGCAGGCGAAGCGGACGCCTCTGAGCCGTCCAGCCGTCGTCCAGATCGACACCGTTCCGGCGTCGTACTGCCAGCTCAGACACCGGTCGTCGTACGGTTGCGCGGCCTCGGACCGGAACGTGATCGGCTTCGTCTCCGCTTTGACCCTGCGCTTCGACCCCGGCTTGCCCAGGTTCCCGGCGCGGATGTTCGCCTTCAACGTGGTGTAGGCGTCACGCGTCTTCTTGATGACGTGCTGAGCGGCCTGCGCCCCCAGCCCGCGTGTCTTCAGCTCGGCGTAGGTGTGCTTCCGCAGCTCGTACTCACGCGGGACACCGCGCTCGAACGCCACACCGGATACCCAGCACGCGGCCTCATTGACCGTACGCAGGGTCGCGAGAAGCGCGGCGGCCTGGTCGGCCTCCGGCATCAGTTTGACCCGCGTCACGATCTTCACATCCGTGATCGTAGCATTGCTCTATGTCGCCACGCTGGGAGCCAAACCCCAATATCCGCAGGGGTCGTACGGTCGTCTACACCCTCCATGCTCATTTGGTCTTCACACCCAAGTACCGGCGCGGGCCGTTCACGGACGAGATCCTGCGCCGCTGCGAGGAGGTCATGCGCGACGTATGCGCAGACTTCGGAACGGAACTGGTCGAGTTCAACGGCGAACGCGATCACGTCCACCTGCTCGTGCACTACCCGCCGAAGGTCGCCCTGTCCCGGCTGGTCGGCTCACTCAAGGGCGTATCCGCCCGCAGGCTCCGACAGGAGTTCCCCGCCCACATCCGCACGTACCTATGGGGCGCACACTTCTGGTCGCCGTCGTACTTCGCGGCCTCCTGCGGCGGGGCTCCCCTGTCGATCATCAAGGAGTACATCGAGAACCAGAAGCGCCCGGACTGAGCGGACCAAGGTCACCCGTGCGGACCCGTGGGAACCTGCGGGTCAGAGCAGTCCAGAGAAGCGCTTCCTCCCGGGCGTGAACGCCCGGGGTTCCGCGCTAGATCATGCTGAAACGCGAACGCCGCCCTCTCCGAGGAGGAGCAGGGCGGCGTCCGTGGGCCGGTTCAGGCCGCCGTGGCCAGCTGCTCGCGCGGGACTATTCGCACGTGCGGGCGGCCCGACCGCAGGTCGAGCTTGAGGCGGAGGCCGCCGACCCGGGTCAGCATGAAGCCGACCCCGAGCGCGGCCAGCACGGAGACCGTCCCGCCGGCCGCCATGCCGATCCGGGCACCGTAGGCGTCGCTGATCCAGCCGACGATCGGGGCGCCCACCGGCGTCCCTCCGGCGAAGACCATCATGTACAGGCTCATCACCCGGCCCCGCATCTCCGGGTCGGCGGCCATCTGGACGCTCGTGTTGGCGCTGATGTTGGTCGTCAGGCCGATCATGCCGATCGGGACCAGCAGCAGCGAGAACATCCAGACGGACGGGGACAGCGACGCGGCGATCTCCAGCAGTCCGAACAGCGTGCCCGCGGCCACCAGCATGCGCAGCCGCGAGGAGCGGCGGCGGGCGGCGAGGAGGGCCCCGGCGAGGGAGCCGGCTGCCATCAGGATGTTGAAGAAGGAGTACATCCCGGCGTCGCCGTGGAAGACGTCGCCGGCGAAGGCCGTCAGGAAGATCGGGAAGTTGAAGCCGAACGTGCCGACGAAGCCGACCAGGACGATCGGCCAGATCAGCTCGGGCCTGCCGGACACGTACCGCAGGCCCTCCCGCAGCTGGCCCTTGGCGCGCTTGACGGTCACGGACGCGTGGAGCTCGTTCGTACGCATCATCATCAGGCCGACGAGCGGGGCGATGAAGGACAGCCCGTTGAACATGAACGCCCAGCCGCTGCCGACCGTGGTGATCAGGACACCCGCGACGGCGGGGCCGATGAGCCGGGCGGACTGGAAGTTCGCCGAGTTCAGGCTGACGGCGTTGCGCAGCTGCGCGGGGCCGACCATCTCGGAGACGAACGACTGGCGCGCCGGGTTGTCGACGACGGTGACCATGCCGAGCAGGAACGCGATCAGGTAGACGTGCCAGACCTCGACGACCCCGGAGAGGGTCAGGACGGCGAGTGCGATCCCGCACAGGCCGAGCGCCGCCTGGCTGATGAGCAGCAGGCGCCTCTTCGGGAGCCGGTCGGCGATGACGCCGCCGTACAGGCCGAAGAGCAGCATCGGGAGGAACTGGAGGGCCGTGGTGATACCGACGGCTGTGGCGGACCCGGTGAGGCTCAGGACGAGCCAGTCCTGCGTGATGCGGGACATCCAGGTACCGGTGTTGGAGATCACGGCGCCCGTGGCGAACAGGCGGTAGTTACGGATCTTCAGCGACGAGAAGGTCCCGCCGGTCTTGCTCTCGTGGGTGGAAGTCGGTGCGGGGGCGGAGTCTGCTCCGGATCCCGTACTCAAAAGAGTTCGCCTCCTCGGGCGTGGACGACGTACGTGCTGACGAGGACGTGCCTGAGGGGGCGCGGGCCGCGGCCTGCGCCCCGCCGGGTCAGAGGTGGGCGAGCTTCTCCAGCACGGGCGCGGCGGCCCGAAGCTTCTCCCACTCGTCCTCGTCCAGGCCCCCGGCGAGCTCGGCCAGCCAGGCGTTCCGCTTGGAGCGGCTCTCGGCGAGCATGGCTTCCGCCTGCTCGGTCCGGCTGACCATCTTCTGCCGGCGGTCATCGGGGTGCGGTTCGAGTCTGACCAGACCCTTGGCCTCCAGCAGCGCCACGATGCGCGTCATCGACGGCGGCTGCACGTGCTCCTTGCGGGCCAGCTCACCGGGGGTGGCGGAGCCGCAACGGGCAAGTGTACCGAGCACCGACATCTCGGTGGGGCTCAGCGACTCGTCGACGCGCTGGTGCTTCAGGCGCCGGCCCAGCAGCATCACGGCCGAGCGGAGGGAGCTCACGGCGGCGGCTGTTTCGCCGTCGTGGATCAGGTCAGGCATGTTTATTAGCCTAACTCATTAGCTACACTAAAGACCAGTCGGTGGTACGCGCGCGAGAAACTGACCACCCGAACGAGTGAGTATGGGCCGGAAAGACTCCCGGAACGGCCCTGTGTGCAGCGACCCTGCATGGCATGGGATCGACAGTGCTCAGCCTGCGCATGGACGGTGAGCTGCTCGACCGGCTCCGTCGGCACGCCGCCAGACGCGGCATGAGCGTCCAGGACTACGTGGTCCGCACGCTCGTCCGCGACGATTTCGACGAACGCTTCAACGCCGCCGTCGACGAGACGGAGAAGTTCTACGGGGCGGACCCCCGTCAGGCCGGCCCGGCAGACCGGGTGACATGACGGGGCTCCGCCCCGTAGGGGGTCGTTCCGAGGTCCTTACGTGAGTCCGAGCGCCGGCATCGCGTAGTAGAAGACGAAGACCGCGGAGACCGCGTACATCGCCGCCGGGACCTCCCGGCCGCGGCCCGCCACCAGGCGCATCAGGCTGAAGGCGATGAAGCCGATGCCGATGCCGTTGGTGATCGAGTAGGTGAGCGGCATCATCAGCATCGCGAGGAAGGCCGGGATCGCGAGCGTGAGGTCGCTCCAGTCGATGTCCCGCACGGAGTTCGCGAGAATCAGGAACCCGACCGCGATCAGGGCCGGAGTGGCGGCCTGCGAGGGGACCATCGTCGCCAGCGGAGTCAGGAACAGCGACACCGTGAAGAGCAGGCCGGTCACCACGCTCGCGATTCCGGTACGGGCGCCCTCGCCGACGCCCGCCGTCGACTCGACGAAGCAGGTCGTGGCGGAGGAGGAGCTCGCGCCGCCTGCGGCGACGGCGACACCGTCGATGAACAGGACCTTGTTGATACCGGGGAACCTGCCGTCCTGGTCCATGAGCTTCGCCTCGTCACCGATGCCGAGGATGGTGCCCATCGCGTCGAAGAAGCAGGACAGCAGCACGGTGAACACGAAGAGGACACCGGTCAGGACGCCGACCTTGCCGAAGCCGCCGAACAGACTGACCTGGCCGAGCAGCCCGAAGTCCGGGGAGGCGACCGGATTGCCCGGCCACTCGGGGACGGTCAGCCCCCAGGCGCCCGCGGGCAGGCCGGCGACCGCGTCGATGACGAGCGCGACGACCGTCATGGCGACGATGGAGATGAGGATCGCGCCCGGCACCTTGCGGACGATCAGCGCCAGCGTCAGCAGCGTGCCGAGGACGAAGACGAGCACCGGCCAGCCGTCGAGGTGACCGTTGCTGCCGAGCTGCAGCGGCACCGTGGTGTGCGCGGCGTCCGGCATCCGGGAGACGAAGCCCGAGTCGACGAGGCCGATCAGCAGGATGAACAGGCCGATCCCGATGGCGATGCCCTTGCGGAGCGATCTCGGTACGGCGTTCATCACGCGTTCGCGCAGCCCGGTCGCGACCAGCAGCATCACCACGATGCCCGCGAGGACGACCATGCCCATCGCGTCGGCCCAGCTCATCCGGGGGGCGAGCTGGAGGGCGACGACGGTGTTGACGCCGAGACCGGCGGCGAGCGCGATCGGCACGTTGCCGATGACACCCATCAGGAGCGTGGAGAACGCCGCCGACAGCACGGTCGCCGTGACGAGCTGGCCGCCGTCGAGCTGGTGCCCGTACAGGTCCTTCGCGCTCCCGAGAATGATCGGGTTGAGCACGATGATGTACGCCATCGCGAAGAAGGTGGCGAATCCGCCGCGGATCTCGCGGGCGACCGACGACCCCCGCTCGGAGATCTTGAAGTAACGGTCCAGGCCGTTGTGCGGCTGAGGAGCCGGCGGCGGCACGGAGTCGACCGGAGCGGTGGCCGAGGGGGGCATGTAGGGACCTCAGTCATGACATAGAGGGGAGAAAAATGGTCAGCCTTGGACTTTCGCACGAATAAATCGAGACATCCACAAGCGGATTCAGTATGAATACATCAGGCGAAGATCGCTATCTCCGCGCGTAGACCCCCGCGCCGACCGGCCTGTCACCGTGAGGATCCGCCACCGGAAGCAGGCGTCATGCACCGCTGGGGTGTCCCTTGCCTCCCCCCGATCGGTGCTGTGGCGGGGGCCTAGACTGAGGGCATGGAGAAGTGGACACCTCGGCACGAGGCACCCGAGCCCCTGGAGGGTCCCGTCGTCGCCACCGTGACCGGGGGCACGATCCTCTGGTTCGTCCTCTTCCTCGCGCAGCTCCCCTTCTACGGCTGGTTCGACGACCACGGCCACACGTGGTGGATCTGGACCTGCCTCGCCGGAGCCGGACTCGGCCTGATCGGCGTCTGGTACGTACGGGGACGGGACGCCGCGATCAAGCGGTCCGCCGCCACCGCCGGGGAGAACGCCCCGGGTGCGGGACGGACCGACGCCGGCGCCCGGCACTGAGAGCCCCGCGGAGCTGTCCCCCCGCGTACACCCACGGGACCATTCGGGTCCCCCCGCGGTCGGATCTTCCGGCTCCCCGGCGGGTGAACCGCCTCCAGCGCCCGTACCGTCGGATCCATGACGCAGCGGGCACTCGACTCCTCCGGTGACCGGCCGGGCTCCGGACGGCCTTCCCCTCCGCCCGCGCCCCCCTCGGGGCTGACCACCTCCGAGGTCGCCGAGCGGGTCGCCCGCGGCGAGGTCAACGACGTACCGGTCCGCTCCTCCCGCTCGGTCACCGAGATCGTCCGGGCGAACGTCCTCACCCGCTTCAACCTGATCATCGGCGTGCTCTGGGTGATCATGCTGATCGTCGCGCCGATCCAGGACAGCCTCTTCGGCTTCGTCATCATCGCCAACACCGGCATCGGCATCGTCCAGGAGTGGCGCGCCAAGAAGACACTGGACAACCTCGCCGTCATCGGGGAGGCGAAGCCGACCGTCCGCCGCGACGGGAGGTCCGCCGAGGTCTCCGTCTCCGAGATCGTCCTCGGCGACCTCATCGAGCTCGGCCCCGGCGACAAGGTCGTCGTGGACGGTACGGTCGCCGAGGCCGACAGCCTGGAGATCGACGAGTCGCTCCTGACCGGTGAGGCCGACCCCGTGATCAAGCAGCGCGGTGACGCCGTGATGTCGGGCAGCTTCGTCGTCGCCGGCGGAGGTGCCTTCACCGCCATGAAGGTCGGCCGTGAGGCCTACGCCGCGCAGCTCGCCGAGGAGGCCTCCCGCTTCACCCTCGTCCAGTCCGAGCTGCGCAGCGGCATCAGCACGATCCTCAAGTACGTGACGTGGATGATGGTGCCGACCGCGCTCGGGCTGATCATCAGCCAGCTCGTCGTCAAGAACGACAACTTCAAGGGCGCGGTGGGCCGCACCGTCGGCGGCATCGTCCCGATGATCCCCGAGGGGCTTGTGTTGCTCACCTCGGTCGCCTTCGCCATCGGGGTCATCCGGCTCGGCCGCAAGCAGTGCCTGGTGCAGGAGCTCCCCGCCATCGAGGGGCTGGCCCGGGTCGACACCGTCTGCCTGGACAAGACCGGCACGCTGACCGAGGGCGGCATGGACGTCACCGAGGTCCGCCCGCTGAACGGCGCCGACCGGGCCTACGTCGACCGCGTCCTGGGCGCTCTCGGCGCCTCGGACCCGCGGCCCAACGCCAGCCTCCAGGCCATCATCGACGCCTGCCCCGACGGGCAGGGCTGGGCCGTCACGGCGGCCATGCCGTTCTCCTCCGCCCGCAAGTACAGCGGCGCCGCCTTCACCGAGGGCGGCGGCGAGGCGTCGGCCTGGCTCCTCGGCGCCCCCGACGTGCTGCTGCGGGACGGCGACCCCGCCCTGGCCGAGACCGGACACCTCAACGAACAGGGACTACGCGTCCTGCTCCTCGCCCGGGTACGCGGCGGGCTCGACGCCCCGGACGCCGCCGCCGGTGCCGTACCCACCGCGCTGGTCGTCCTGGAGCAGCGGCTGCGGGCGGACGCCGGGGCGACCCTGGCCTACTTCGCCGACCAGAACGTCGCCGCCAAGGTCATCTCCGGCGACAACGCCGTCTCGGTCGGCGCGGTCGCCCAGAAACTGGACATGCCGGGCGCCGAACATCCGGTGGACGCCCGCCGGCTGCCCGCCGACCCCGATGACATGGCGAGCGTCATCGAGCGCAACGCCGTCTTCGGCCGGGTCACCCCGCAGCAGAAACGGGACATGGTCGGAGCCCTCCAGACGCGCGGGCACACGGTCGCGATGACGGGCGACGGCGTCAACGACGTCCTGGCGCTGAAGGACGCCGACATCGGCGTCTCGATGGGATCGGGCTCGGAGGCGACCCGTGCCGTGGCCCAGATCGTGCTCCTCGACAACAGCTTCGCCACGCTCCCGTCGGTCGTCGCGGAGGGCCGCCGGGTCATCGGCAACATCACCCGGGTCGCCACCCTGTTCCTGACGAAGACCGTCTACTCGGTGCTCCTGGCGATCCTGGTGGTCTGCTTCCGGGTGGAGTACCCGTTCCTGCCGCGCCACCTCACCCTGCTCTCCACGCTGACGATCGGGGTCCCCGCCTT
Organism: Streptomyces sp. NPDC020780; assembly: GCF_044334475.1. Taxonomy (NCBI): domain Bacteria; kingdom Bacillati; phylum Actinomycetota; class Actinomycetes; order Kitasatosporales; family Streptomycetaceae; genus Streptomyces; species Streptomyces sp. NPDC020780. The sequence goes on from NZ_JBIRTB010000008.1 coordinate 225,809, forward strand.
CTTCCTGGCGCTCGCGCCGAACAAGGAACGGGCCCGGCCGCACTTCGTCCACCGGGTGATGCGGTACGCGATCCCCTCCGGGGTCATCGCGGGGACGGCCACCTTCGTCGCGTACCTGATCGCCCGGCACCACTACTCCGGCGCGGGCGCACTGGAGGCCGAGACGAGCGCGGCGACGCTCACGCTCTTCCTCGTCTCGATGTGGGTGCTGGCGATCATCGCCCGCCCGTACACCTGGTGGCGCGTCGCCCTGGTGGCGGCGATGGGCCTGTGTTTCGTGGCCGTGCTGGCCGTGCCGTCGCTCCAGCACTTCTTCGCGCTGAGACTGGTCGGTACGACGATGCCGTGGGCCGCGGTCGGGATCGCGGCGGTCGCGGCGGCCGTCCTGGAACTGGCCTGGAGGCTGGTCGGCCGCCGCTTTCCCTCGTAGATCGACGGGGGTGCCGCCCTGGTTACTGCACGTCGACGAAGTCACCCGCGGCCGTGACGGCCGGGGTGGTGGACGTACCCGCGAAGCTGTAGCGCCAGTAACCGTCCACGGACGCCGTGACGGTGGTCTTCAGCTCACCGGTGCTGCTCGTCTTGATGGTCTTGACGGTGGTGTAGGTGCTGCTGCTCTTCTTGCGGAACTGCAGCTTGACGGGCTGGGTGGCGTAGCCCTTGTACGTGCCGGTCTCCCAGTTCGCACGCGAGAGCTTGCCGGTGACCGTGATGGTCCTGCCCTTCCTGACGGGCTCCGGGGCCGCGTTGACGGTGACCTTGGAGAGGCGCTGGACCCGGGCCGTGGAGTAGTAGTCGTTCCACGCGACCGAGTTCATGTCACCGGCGAGCGCACCGGCGGTGACGTGCCAGGTGCCGGCCAGGGCGTTCTTGTACAGGTCCTCGCCGGGGACGACCGTGATCGTCATCTTGCAGGTGGCGGTGGTGGCGCTGGAGTTGGTGCAGGTCGCCGCGCTCTCGTTCGGCGCCAGGAACCCGTCGACGTCGGTCTCGACGTCCGAGCCGTGCCACAGGTCGATGTATCCGTCGACGATGCCCGACGGGTGCGAGGCGGTGACCGACACCGTGATCTTCTTCGAGGCCGTCGTGCCGAGGACGATGTCCTTGCCGCCGTTGACGACGACCTTGGAGATCACGGGCTCGCCCACGGCGGAACGTGCCGCCGCGCGCGGGGCCCCGGCCCCGAGACCGAACGCCTCCGCGGCGGTGGGCTTGTCCAGGCGCGGTACGGCCTGGTCGCCCGCCTGCGCCGCCGGAACGGCGAGAGCGGACAGGGCCAGGGCGCCGGTGACAGCGGCGACAGTGGCGCGCATACGCATGTATTCCCCAAGTGGAGAAGGGGGGCCGTGGCACGTCCCTCGTCCGACGGTCCCCGTGTGGACTGTGAGTCTGATGACTCCACAGATCCAGACAGCCCGGGCACGTGAAAGGTTGTGCTCATCGAATGACCTTTCCGTGAAGATCACATCGGCTCCGCGACACCGTGGGCCACTCACCCCCACCCGCTTCTCCGGCAGAAGCGCGGGAGACCGTCACAGGAACCGGCGAAGCGCTCCCCGGATCCGCGTGGAGGGGGACGAGGTCCGCGCCGCAGGCGGCGCGCGAGAAGACGTCCAGGCGGCCGTCCGGGACCGTCACCCGCACGCCCCACGCGAACCGGTACGCCGAGGAGCCGTGAGCCCCGGCGCGGGACGGCTCAGTCGAACCAGCGGTCCCGGGCCAGTTCCTCCGTACGGGACGGGTCCTCCAGCAGGGCGGCCACCTCGAAGCGGCGCGGCCACTGACCGGCGGCCCACGCCAGGCCCGCCGCCACTCCCTCCAGCGTGGCGGCGTGGACCGTGCCGTCCGGGGTGCGCCGCCAGTCGAGCTCCACCCCGCCGGCCCGCAGTTCGCCGTGTTCGACGTAGGTGTCCGGGGTCCCGGCGCCGAGCAGGACGCGCACGGAGTCCGGCACCCGGTGCTCCTCGCCCTCCGTCGTCACCTCGGCCTCGACGGACTCGCCGAGCCGCCGCACCTGGAGCAGGTCCGCCAGCTCCGCCGCCCGGGCCGGAGCGACCGGCAGCAGGGGGAGTCCCCCGGTCAGCGGCAGCAGGTCCGGGGCGTCGGCGATCAGGGCGTCCGCCGCGTCGACCACCCGCACCTCGTCGTCGACGACGGCCCGCAGTTCGTCGGGCAGCGTGACCTGGTCGGGGTCCAGCTCGGCGAGAGCGGTGTAGAGCGAGTGCAGTTGTACGGGGCCGATCGGCCGGTCCTCGTCGGCGAGCCGCCCCAGCAGCTCGGCGGCGCCGCCGGGCTCGTCCAGCAGCGCGGCCACCGACGTCCGTACGCCGAGGGCGCGCAGCACCTGCGCGTCGTCGAAGCCCGTCGCGTCGGCGGGGTCGTAGAGGCCGGTCAGGCGCGGGTCACCGCCCGCGGCGCGCAGGCCGGCCGGGCGCCGGCCCCCGAGGACGGGGTGGTCACGCAGCCACCACGCCGTGTACGGGCGCACGGACTGCGTCGTGCCGTCGGGCAGGAGCACCCGTACCGGCTGGATCAGCGCGTCACGCAGCGGCGGCCGGGCGAGCAGGGCGAGCGCCTGGGGCCAGGCGTCGTCGTCGACGAGGTCCAGGTCGCGTACGGCGACGAGCTCGGTGGCGACCGGTGGCACCGGTGTGTCCGGGAGCTGGTCGAGCACGTCCTCGCACCACACGTCGACGGCGTCGAGCAGTCCGGCGTCGTCCGGTTCGGCGAAGTCGCCTTCCCGGGGCTCGAGTTCGTCGGGGTCCAGCACGACATCGGTGGCCCGTACGAGTGCGAAGGTGGCCAGCACCCCGCAGGCGGTCAGGGGCTGTTCGCCCCAGCGTTCGGCCAGTTCCCCGTCGCACAGGGCGAGTTCGCCCTCGCGCATCACCTGGGCGAAGGGACTGCCGGGCAGCACCAGCTCACCGGCGGGCGCGGGTTCGCCGTCCTCGTCGGGCAGGGCCAGGGCGCCCAGCCAGGGCTCCTCGCCCGGTCCGAGGTCCGCGTCCCGTACGAGGGTGAGGACGGTGTCGGCGAGTTCCTCGCCGTCCAGGCCGTCCTCGTCCCAGATCTCCCCCGCGTCCAGCGACCCGGCCACGGCGGCCCGGACCTGCGGGGTCGTCAGGACGGCCCGGGGCGTGGCGGGCAGGGCGCCCAGCTTCTCCAGCAGCGGGTGGGAGGCGTCCGGGTGGGCGACCTTCAGGCCGAGCCGGGACAGCCGGGCGAGGACGGGGGCGGTCAGCGCGTCGGGCAGCGGGAGGAGGACCTGGCGGGGCCCGACGGTGGTGCGGGGCGGGTGCCCTTCCGTAGGTCCGGCCAGCGGGACGGGGAGGCCGGAGAGGCGGTCCGGATCGACACCGGCCAGGCTGTCGTACAGCCGCCGCCACCAGTCGGGCTCCCGTTCCAGACCGGCCAGCCGGTCGATGGCCTCGGTCAGCGGGACGCGCGCCACCCCGAGCGTACGGAGCTCTGCGCGGCGCTCCAGCCCGGCGGGCAGCAGGCAGGGCAGGACCTCGGCGAGCACGCGTACGGTTTCGGCCCCGACGCCCTCGACGACCTCGGCCTCGATGGGCCGCAGCCCGGCCGCCCGGCCCGGAGTACCACCGTCGGTCTCCCAGTCGCCCGGCCGGCCGTCGGCGGCGTCGGGGTCCCGGGGCACGGCGGGCTCCAGGAAGGCGATACGGGGCAGCCGCTCCAGGATCGCGGCCCGCAGCGCACCGTCCAGCACGCCCTTGCCGAGCGGCCCCGGCACGAGCGTGATCGTGGCGGCGGACAGGGGCTCCCAGCCGGCGAGCAGCTCGGCGTACGCGTCGGCCGCGCGCTGCACCAGGAAGTCGGTCAGCGGCCCGGGCGCGGGGTGCCGGCGGGTGGTGTCCAGCGGCAGCGAGGCGATGAGCAGCGCGGGGACGCCGAGGGGTTCGTCGGTGGGCGTCGGCGCGTGCACGACGGGTGCCGTGCGGGGGTGTTCGGGCCCTCCGTCCTCGCCGACGGGCACGGCCCAGGTCACCGACCAGTGCGGACGCAGCCGTTCCTCGACGGGCCGGCCGGTCAGGAGCGCGGGCTCGACGGGACCGTGGTGGGCGACCGTGCGCCAGCGGCGCGTCCCGTGCGCGGAGTCGTCGACGTGCGTGTACGGACCGTGCTGCGACCGGGTCAACGTCCTGACGCCGTCCGGGGTTTCGATGACGACCTCGTCGAGGCCGGGAAGCGTGAGCAGCAGTGCGTCGTCCACACCGGCGAGCAGCCGGCCGACGAGATCCTCGGCGACGCCGTCGCGGAGCGGGAGGACGACGACGGTGTCGTACCCCTCGGGTGCGGAGCCCTCGGCGGGCAGCGGGAGCCGGAGCAGCGGCACGTGGCCGTCGCGGCGGCGGAGCTCGTCACCGAGGCCGGGGCTGCCGACGGCGGCCTGCCGGGCGAGATCGCGGGCCTCGGCGAGGGACCAGCGGACGCCGCCGTGGCGCCCGATGACGGCGGGCTCGTCGCTGACGGCGAGCACGGCGGCGAAACCGACGCCGAAGCGGCCCACGGACGCCTCGTGGCCCTCGCGCTTGGCGGAGGCCCGCAGCGTGCTCAGGGACTCGACGCCGGTGGCGTCCAGCGGGGCGCCGGTGTTTGCGGCGGCCAGGACGGCCCGGCCGTCGCCCACCTCGTGCAGGGTGAGCCGGAGCCGGCCGGGGACGCCCGCGCGGGCGGCGGCGTCGGCGGCGTTCTGGGCCAGCTCGACGACCAGGCGGTCGCGGTAGCCGCCGAGTGCGAGGTCCTCCTCGGCGTTGGCGTCCTCCCGGAAGCGGGCCGGACCGGCGCCCCAGGCGTCGAGCACGCCGCGCCGCAGCCGCGCCGTCCCGAACGGATCGGCCCCCTCGGTCGCATTCACGCCCACGCTCGTAACTCCGCTCTTCCGGTGACCCACCACGCCCAGTGTGCGCCCGAAGGTACCGCGCGCGAAGCCCGCCCCGTACCGCCACCGTGACCGCACCGTACGGAGGCCGCACCGCGCGGGGGCCCCCGGCGGGCGGACGTGGGAGGCGGGCGCGGGCGTCGGCCCACCCCGCTCACGGGAGCGTGCGGGGCCGGCTCCGCGGCGACGGCGACCCCGGTGGGTCAGGAGTGCCCGAGGTCCTCGGTCGGACCGTCCGGGTGGGAGGGGACCGAGCCGGAGTCGTCCGCCGGCCGCAGCGAGTACGTGTCCACCCGCATCGTGTCCATGGCGTGCGGCGCCCGCTTCGGCGGCTTCGGCATCACCGCGGCCTCGGAGTGCCCTCCGCAGCCGTAGGACAGCGAGACCACACGGCCGTCCGCCGGGGCGAACTCGTTCGCGCACACCCCGAAGGCCTGCTTCAGCGAACCGGCCATCGGCACCAGGAAGGCGCACGTCACGCAGGAGGCGGGTGCCGCCTGCGCCATCGGCGTCTGCGCGCCGAACGCCTCGTCCCACCGCTCCGCTGCCAGCCGCAGGCCGTACCGGGACAGCACCCGCGCACGGCGCGTGCCGAGCTCCTCCGCGACCGAGGCGATCGAACCGCGGCTCGTCCCCGGCCGGGTCGTCAGCTCCGCGTCCTCGACGTCCACGAGAGCCGCCAGCTCCTGGGACACGTCGGAGACCGCGGAGTTCGGCGGCGGCTCGTCCTCGCCGGTCCAGCCGGGCTCCAGGCGGGGGTCCTCCGCCTCCGTGGGAAGCAGGTCGCCGGGGCCCATGTCGCCGGGCCGCAGCCGCTCGCTCCATGGCACCCACTCGGGCGCCAGGAGCGCGTCGGTCCCGGGCAGCAGCACCGTTTCGTCAAGGGTGACCCTCTTGGCGCGGGAGGCCCTGGCGACCGTCACCGCCCAGCGCCAGCCCCGGTAACCGGGCATCTCGCTCTCGAAGTAGTGCGTGACGACCCGGTCCCCCTCGGAGACGAGGCCCACATGGTCACCGACCACTCCGGGAGCGGCGGCCTCCTCGGCCGCCGCGCGTGCGAGGTCTACCGCCTCGGCGCACAGGCGGTCGGGGGCGGGGGTACGGGCCGTACGGCTTCGCGTCGTCGCAGCACTCACAGGTCTCGCTTCTCTCCATACGCCGTCTCACGAGCGCGCCAGCAGCTCCATCGATGTCCGATTTCAGCCATGACGGTCGTGGGCGGAGCGGACCTGGGGGCCGCGTCGACGTCCACACCCGTTGTGCCTGCCTCGGGCGCGCCTTCTGTCACCCATTCTGCGGGATGGCGGAGAGGCGCGCGGCCAAGAACAACCGCCGGTGGCGCGTGAGTGCACGCTACCCTCTCCGCCGCCCGGCGCCCACCTGCCCGTCCCGATCGGGACCGGAACGGCATCGGATCCGCGGCCGGGCCGGGCGGGAGCGGGCCGGCCGGGTGCGGATCCGGCCCGGCCGCGGGCGGCCCGCGCGTCGCTTCCCGGCCATGTCGCGGGGCCGGACGACTCACCCGACAGAGCGCCCCGCGGCCGCGCCCCGGCCCTAACCCGGTTCGGGACGGCGGGGGGTGGGGCACTATGACCACGTGGCCGCCACCGGGTCGTCCGAGGAGACCGGTCCGCTCCGCAGGGCGGGCCGGGCGACGGGCCGTGTCCTGCGCGCCCCGTTCACGGCCACCGCGCGGGGCGTCCGCAGGGCGACCCACGCCCACGGTGCCGGCGAGTCCGGTCTGGGCAAGCTGATCGAACTGCACGCGGTCAACGGCGCGGGCGACGTGATGATCACCGTGGCACTCGCCTCCACGGTGTTCTTCTCCGTGCCGACGGACGAGGCCCGCGGGCGCGTCGCCCTCTACCTCGCCGTGACGATGGCCCCCTTCACCCTGCTGGCCCCGGTGATCGGCCCGCTCCTGGACCGCCTGCCGCACGGCCGCCGCGCCGCGATGGCCGGCGCGATGTTCGCCCGGGCTGTGCTGGCGCTCACGATGTCGGGCGCCGTGGCCACGGGCGGACTGGAGCTCTATCCGGCGGCGCTGGGCGTCCTGGTCTCCTCCAAGGCGTACGGGGTCGTGCGCAGCGCCGTCGTGCCCCGGCTGCTGCCACCCCGCTTCTCCTTGGTGAAGGCCAATTCACGGGTCACCCTGGCCGGGCTGCTGGCCACGGGGGTGGCGGCCCCGATCGGCGCGGGGCTGCAGAGCATCGGCTCCCCCTGGCCGCTCTACGGCGCCTGTGTGATCTTCCTCGGCGGGACCGCCCTCGCCTTCACCCTGCCGCCCAAGGTGGACTCGGCCAAGGGGGAGCGCAGGGCCCGTCTCGTCCCCCCGCACGGCGAGGCCGCCCCGCCCGCCCCGGCCCGCCCGGGCAACGGCCGGAGGAACGGGCGGAAGAACGGGCGGAAGAACGGGCGGAGCAAACCGCCGGGGCTGCGGTCGGTCGGACCGGCCGTCCTGCACGGCCTCCAGGCCAACGCCGCACACCGCGCGCTCTCCGGCTTCCTGATCTTCTTCCTGGCCTTCCTGCTGCGTGAGCATCCGCTCTCCGGGCAGAGCGCCGCCGTCTCGCTGGGCATCGTCGGCGTCGCGGCCGGAGCCGGGAACGCCTGCGGTACGGCGGTGGGATCCTGGCTCCGGGCCCGCGGCCCCGAGGTGATCATCGCGACGGTGCTGGGGCTCGCCCTGGGGGTCGCCGTCCTCGCGGCGGTCTTCTTCAGCACCGTCATGGTCGCCGCCCTCGGCGCGGTCGCCGGCTTCACCCAGGCCCTGTCGAAGCTGTCCCTGGACGCGATGATCCAGCGGGACGTCCCGGAGGAGGTGCGCACGTCGGCGTTCGCGCGGTCCGAGACCCTGCTCCAGATGGCCTGGGTGGTGGGCGGAGCCATCGGTATCGCCCTCCCCCTCAACGGAGTACTCGGCATGTCGGTGGCGGCGGGGATCCTCGCGCTCGGCGCCACCGCCTCCGTACGGGGCCTCCTGGGGGCGGCCCGGCGCGGCTCACCGCACCCCCGCGTGGCATGAGCGGCGGCGACCGATAGCCTTCGGCGCATGACCGTTGCGTTCTTCTCCGGTAAGGGCCGTCGAATCGGCGTCGCTCTTGGTGCCGTGTCCGCGGGACTCCTTGTCCTGTCCGCCTGCGACAAGCCGACGCCGCTCGCCACCGTGACGGTCGGCGACACCTCGGTGAGTACCGAGGCCGCCTGCTACAACGACGGCAAGGCGCTCAAGGAGTCCGAGATCCAGGGCTGCCTCAACAAGAAGGCGGAGAAGACCGTCGAGGTCGCGATGGACGACAAGGTCCGCTTCGGCGTCGACCCGGAGATCGCCGACCACGGATGGACCCTGTTCATCAACGGCCAGCAGGCCGAGCAGGAGCCCTACAAGAAGACCTACCGGTCCATCCCGGGCAGCGCCTTCTTCGCCAGCCAGACCGGCGAGACCACGGCGAGCAAGACGCAGATCAGCATCGTCGAGGCCCAGGGCCAGAAGCTCACGGGTGTCTGGCACTTCGAGCTCAAGAAGACCTCCTGACCGCCCGGCTCCGATGACCACCGCCGTGCGGGTCCTCGTGGTGACCGCCGTTCCGGTCGAACGGAACGCGGTCACATGCGCGTTCGGTGAACCCCGGCGGGTACACGTACCGGGTGGTGAGCTGCACAGGGCCGGGCCGTTCGACGTCCTCGCCGGCGGCGCGGGTCCGGCCGCCGCGGCGGCCGCGGCGGCCTTCGCACTCGCCGCCGCCCCACCCTCGGAGCCGTACGACCTCGTCGTCTCGGCGGGTATCGGGGGTGGCTTCGCCTCCGTCGCACCCGTGGGCTCGCTCGTCGTGTCGACCCGGATCGTCGCCGCCGACCTGGGCGCCGAGACCCCGGACGGCTTCGTGCCCGTCACCGGTCTCGGCTTCGGCCGGGACACCTTCCTGCCGCCCGCGTCCCTCGTACGGGACGTGGCGAAGGCCACCGGCGCCGTCCCGGGCGCCGTCCTCACCGTGTCCACCGTGACGGGCAGCGCGGCCCGCACGGCCGCCCTGCTGGCCGCCCATCCCGGGGCCGCCGCCGAGGCGATGGAGGGCTTCGGGGTCGCGGAGGCCGCCGCGCGGACCGGCGTGCCGGTCCTCGAACTGCGGGGGGTCTCGAACACGGTGGGGCCGCGCAACCGTAATGCCTGGCGCATCAGGGAGGCCCTCGCCGCGCTCACCGAGGCGTTCGGGAAGCTCGCACCTGTAGTGGAAGGCTGGACCCACCATGACCGACACGACCACGACCGTGACTGACACCGCGACCGGCGCCGCAGCCGCAGCCCGTCCGGAGCTGCGGATCGCCTTCTCGCCCTGCCCGAACGACACGTTCGTCTTCGACGCCTGGGCGCACGGCAGGGTCCCCGGCGCGCCCGCCCTCGACGTCACCTTCGCCGACATCGACCTCACCAACGGCATGGCCGAGCGCGGCGAGTTCGACGTGCTGAAGGTGTCCTACGCCGTCCTGCCGTGGGTCCTGGACGAGTACGCGCTGCTGCCCTGCGGCGGCGCGCTGGGGCGCGGCTGCGGGCCGCTCGTCCTCACCAGGGAGCCGGGCACCGACCTGACGGGGAAGACCGTCGCGGTGCCGAGCGAGCGTTCCACCGCGTATCTGCTCTTCCGGCTCTGGGCGGCCGAGGTGGTTCCGGGCGGTGTGGGCGAGATCGTCGTCCTGCCGTTCGACGAGATCATGCCCGCGGTGCGCGACGGGCGGGTGGACGCCGGGCTCGTGATCCACGAGGCCCGCTTCACCTACCGGAACTACGGGCTGCACAGTCTCGCCGACATGGGCGAGCACTGGGAGTCGACCACCGGCCTGCCGATCCCCCTCGGGGCGATCATCGCCAAGCGGTCGCTGGGCGAGGAGACGCTGCGGCAGCTGGCGCAGGCCATCCGCACCTCGGTACGGATGGCCTGGGACGACCCGGAGCGGTCACGCGGTTACGTCCTGGAGCACGCGCAGGAGATGGACCCGGCCGTGGCCGACCAGCACATCGGCCTGTACGTCAACGAGTTCACCGCGGACCTCGGCGAGAGCGGCTACGCGGCGGTCCGCGGGCTGCTGACCCGGGCGGCGGCCGAGGGCCTCGTGCCGCCCCTGCGCCCGGACGCGCTGGCGTTCACCGCGGCCCGCTGACGCCCCGGCCCGCCGGCGCGCGCCGCCCCCGGCGCCGTGCCGGGGGCGGCGCGTGCCGTCAGACGTCGAGCTGGTCGGCGACCGCCCTCAGCAGGCCCGCGATCTTCGCGCCCGCGGCCTTGTCCGGGTACCGGCCCCGCTCCAGCATCGGCGTGATGTTCTCCAGCACGGTCGTCAGGTCCTGCACGATCGAAGCCAGCTCGTCGGGCTTGCGCCGCTGGGCGGCGGCGACGGACGGTGTGGGGTCCAGGACCACCACAGACAGGGCCTGATCACCGCGCTGACCCGCGACCACGCCGAACTCGACGCGCTGCCCGGGCTTGAGGGCGTCGACACCGTCCGGGAGCACCGAGGAGTGGACGAAGACGTCGGCGCCGTCGTCGCGCGAAAGAAAGCCGAAGCCCTTTTCCGAATTGAACCATTTGACCTTACCCGTGGGCACGTCTGTCCTCGTCCTCGTACTCGTCGGTGAGCGGCGGAGCCGGAAACGGCTCCGGATAGCAGTACAGCGGGTCCTGACGACCCGCCGGGTCCCAGGCTAGTGGCCCGGAGGCCGGAGACAAGACGTCACCGGACGGTTCCGCCGAGCGGGGAACTACCCTGGCCGGGTGAGTACTACTCCTTCCGGCGCAGGCGACCGGCTCGTACGGGTCGGCGCGATCGTCTTCTTCATCGGCGCAATCGCCACCCTGATCACGGTCGCACCGCTGTTCCTGGGCACCGATCCGTTCCCGTCCGTCGCATATGCGGTGTGCATGCTGATGGGAGTCGGGTTCCTGATCGCCGCGGCGGGGGTGGTGCGCTCGGTGTGGAAGAACTCCCCGAAGCGCGCCGCGACGCGTTAGAACCCTGCGTCAGCGCCCCGCTGTGCGGGCGCGCAGCCAGGCCGGGAACTCCGTCAGATTTGGCAGGATCACGTCGGCGCCCGCCGCCCGCAGTTCCGCCGCGTCGCAGGGACCCGTGGGGACGCCGACCGACAGGGCGTTCGCTGCCCGCGCCCCCCTTACGTCCCCGGTGTGGTCGCCGACGTATATCCGCGCGCCGTGCTCCAGCAGCGCCTGCGCCTTGCCCTCGGCCCAGAGCCCGCCGACCAGCACGTCCGCCGTGATGCCCAGGTGGGCGAGGTGGAGCTTGGCGTTGGGTTCGTACTTCGCCGTGACGACGAGCGTCCGGCCGCCCAGTTCCCGCACCGCCTCCACGGCCTCCCGGGCGCCGGGCATGGCGGTCGTCGGCGCGATCGCGGTGTCCGGGTAGAGCGCGCGGTAGCGGTCGGCGACCTCGGCGACCGCTTCGGCCGGGTACCAGTGGGCCAGCTCGTCCTCGAGCGGCGGGCCGAGCCGGCTCACGACGAGGTCGGTGTCGATGAGCGCCCCGGTCTCGGCCGACAGGGCGAGGTAGGCGGCCTTGATGCCGGGCCGGGAGTCGATGAGCGTCATGTCCAGGTCGAAACCGACCGTCGGGGCGGGTGCGTGCATGCCGCCATTGTGCCGAGCCGCCGGGCGTGGGGAGGCTCCCCCGCCCGCCCGGAGCGCCCGGCGGGCGGCGGCTTAGGCTTAGCCAAGCCTTACCTCTCTCGCCCTGTCCGCCCCGCCCGCTCACCCGATTGGTTCCGATGCCCGACGCACCCCGCCTGTCCGGACGCGCCCTCGCGACGGCCGCGGCCGTCGTCGCGCTGCTCGCGGCCGTACTGCTCAGTCTGGCCGTGGGGGCCCGGTCCGTCGCCCCGGCCGCCGTGGCCGACGCCCTGCTGCACGGCGGGCACTCCGACGCCGCCGAGGTGGTCCGGCAGATGCGTGTGCCGCGCACCCTGATCGGCCTGATGGTCGGCGCGGCACTGGCCGTCGCGGGCACGGCGCTGCAGGGCATCACCCGCAACCCCATCGCCGACCCGGGGATCCTCGGGATCAGCCAGGGCGCCTCGGTGGCCGTGGTGCTGGCCATCGCCTACGCCGGGATCCACACGCTCACGGGGTACGTGTGGTTCGCGTTCGCGGGCGCCGCGGTGGCCTCCGTCGCCGTGTACGCCGTCGCCGCCCGGGGGCGCGGCGGCGCCACGCCGGTGAAGCTCGCGCTGGGCGGCGCGGCGATCAACGCCCTGCTGGTGTCGGTGACCATGGCCGTACTCACCACGAAGGCGTCGGCGCTCGACGAGTTCCGCTTCTGGCAGGTGGGCTCGATCGCCGGCCGGGAGGCCCAGGTCGCCCAGCAGATCTGGCCGTTCCTGCTGGCCGGCGTGGTACTCGTCCTGTCGGTGGCGCGCGGGCTGGACGCGCTGGCCCTGGGCGAGGACGTGGCGAAGGGCCTCGGGCAGAACGTGGCGGCCGTACGCGTCGTGGGCGGCGTCGGGGCCACGGTGCTCACCGGCGCCGGAGTGGCGGCGGCCGGGCCGATCGCGTTCGTCGGCCTCGCGGTCCCCCACATCGCCCGCGCGATCGTGGGCGGCGACCACCGCTGGCTGCTGCCGATGGCGGCCCTGGTGGGCCCCACGATGCTCCTCGTCGCCGATGTCGTCGGCCGGATCGTCCTGCCGCCGGGCGAGGTCCCGGCCGGTGTGATGACGGCACTGATCGGGGTGCCGTTCCTGGTCACCCTCGTACGCCGGAAGGCGGTGCCCGCATGAGCCCGGACACGGCGGTGCCCGCCCGGAAGGCCCCGGCGCCGGTGCGCCCGGCCGGCTACAGCGTCGTACGGGCCGGGAGGCGGACGGGTTTCCTGCTCCACCGGCGGGCCGCATGCGTGGCCGCCGTCCTCACCGTCCTGCTGGCCGCCGCCTGTGTGGCCTCCCTCTGCGTCGGTGAGAGCTTCGTGGCACCGGCGGAGGTGGTGAAGGTGGTGTTCGGCCGGCCGTCCCCGGACGAGCTGGTCGTGGGCACGCTGCGGCTGCCCCGACTCGTCGTCGGCCTGCTCGTCGGTGCCGCGTTCGGTGTGGCCGGGGCACTGATCCAGACCGTCGCCCGCAACCCGCTCGCCAGCCCCGACATCATCGGCATCAGCCAGGGCGCGAGCGCGCTCACGGTCGGGGCGATGACCTTCGGGGTCACCTCGTACACCGTCCTGCCGTACCTCTCCGTCCTCGGCGGGGTCGCCGCGGCGGCGCTCGTCTACGTGTTCGCGTGGCGCGGCGGACTGCACGCCACCCGGTTCGTCCTGATCGGCATCGGCTTCGCGATCGCCCTGCGGTCGGTGACGACACTGTTCCTGACGAAGGGCGACTACCTGGTCGCCCAGCAGGCACAGATCTGGATGACGGGGTCGCTCAACGGCCGGGGCTGGGACGAGGCCGCCCCGATCGGCTGGGCGCTGCTGGTCCTGCTGCCCGCGGTGCTGTGGGCCGCCCGGGCGCAGCGCACCGTCTCGATGGACGACGACACGGCGACAGCGCTCGGCGTGCGGCTCGGCCGCGTACGGCTGGGGCTGGTGGCCGTCGGAGTGGTCCTCGCGTCGGTGGCGACCGGGACCGCCGGGCCGGTCGACTTCGTGGCGCTCCTCGCCCCGCAGATCGCCCGCCGCATGACGCGTACGGCGCAGATTCCGCTGCTGTCCTCCGCCCTGCTCGGGGCCGTCGTCGTGGTCCTCGGCGATCTCCTCGCCCGCAGGCTCTTCTCACCCACCGAACTGCCCGTGGGCGTCCTGACGGCGGCGGTCGGCGCCCCCTACCTCATCTGGCTGATCATCCGCGGTCACCGCGGCCGCACTGGAGGCAACGCATGAGCACGACCGGCCCCGGTTCCGTCTCCGACGCCGCACCCGTTCCGGTGCCCGGCACCGTGACCAGCCGGCTCAGGGCGCGCGGGCTGACCCTCGCCTACGAGGACCGCACCGTCGTGCACGAGCTGGACCTGGCCGTGCCCGACGGGCGGGTGACGGTCATCGTCGGCCCGAACGCGTGCGGCAAGTCGACCACCCTGCGCGCGCTCGGCCGGCTGCTGAAGCCCGCGGGCGGGTCGGTGCTCCTGGACGGTACGGAGCTCTCCCGCATACCCACCCGGAAGATCGCCCAGTCGGTCGGGCTGCTCCCGCAGACGCCCGTGGCACCCGAGGCGATCACCGTCTCCGACCTCGTCGCCCGGGGCCGTCAGCCGCACCAGCACTGGTGGCAGCAGTGGTCGGAGGCGGACGAGCGCGCGGTGACGGACGCCATGGAGCGCACCGGCGTCACCGCGCTCGGCGACCGGCCGGTGGACGAGCTGTCCGGCGGGCAGCGTCAGCGGGTGTGGATCGCGATGGCGCTCGCCCAGGAGACGGATCTCCTGCTGCTCGACGAACCGACGACGTACCTCGACATCGCGCACCAGGTGGAGGTCCTGGACCTGGTGCGCCGGCTGGCCGCCCCGGCGGCGGACGGTACCCGCGGGCGGACCGTCGTCACGGTGCTGCACGACCTCAACCAGGCGGCCCGGTACGCCGACCACCTCGTCGCCATGAAGGCGGGACGGATCGTCGCCGAGGGCCGCCCCGGGGACGTCGTCACCGCGGATCTCGTACGCGAGGTCTTCGGCCTGGAGGCGGTCGTCGTCCCGGACCCGGTCACGGGTTCGCCGCTCGTCGTGCCCGGCGCACCTTGGTCCCCTCCTGCGGCCACCCCGGGAGAGGCCCACTGACACGTCCGAGTCGCCCCGCCCCCTCCCCGCGGCCCCGCCCCCTCCCCGCGGCCCGCCCCCTCCCCCGCGGGGCTTACTCCTCGCGCGGCCCGCTTACTCCTCGCGGCCCGCTTACTCCTCGCGGCCCGCTCGTGGTGAGGGCAGCGCCGGCCCTCACCCGCCCCGGGCTTGTCGGGCACCGGCTCCGACGCGGCCGGCGGCGACGGCACCACCGCGGCCGGGACGCACCCTCTCCCCACGGCCCGCCACTCCCCGCGGCCCCGCTTACTCGTCGCGGCCCGCTCGTGGTGACGGCAGCGACGGCCCTCACCCGCCCCGGGACTGTCGGGCACCGGCTCCGACGCGGCCGGCGGCGACGGCACCACCGCGGCCGGGACGCACCCTCTCCCCGCGGCGACGGGTAGGGTCGAGGTCCCCCTGGCACCGAAGCGGGTCGCCGTCCCGGAGACCGCCGCGCCGGACCCCGCGCTCGGCCTCGGTTGCGCCGTCACGGCGCCGGGCCCGGATGCGGCCGCCGCGCTCCTGCCCGGTCCTGACCGGAGCTGACCGGAGCTGACCGCCCCTGACGGATACTGTCGGGTACTGACGGGTACTGACCGGCACGCCGACGCCTTCGACGAGCGGCGGAGCAGAGGATCCGCTGGGCCGCCCGCCGGATCAGCGCCCGAGCCGCCGCGAGCGCCACACCAGGTACAGCGCGGACGCCACCGCCGCCGTGCGGACCACCACCGGCCACACGTCGGCGATCGCGTCCCCCATGGCGCCCTCCGCGATCGGGGTGCCCCATCGGCCGTCCATGCGGCCCCAGAGCCAGACGAGGGCCCCGGCCACCACGACGCCCGGCAGCCCCATCGCCACCCACTTCGCCTCCGCCCGCGAGAACCTGCGCGAGCTGTACGCGAGCAGCCAGCCGCCCGCGAGAGCCAGCCACGATCCCAAGACGGCGCCGGCCACCAGCAGTGCGGCGGCCAGCAGCAGCAGGGGGTGCGCGAACCGGGGCCCCGTGGCCTCCCCCGCCACGACCGCGGCGGACGTCCGGCGGCGGGGCCGCAGGCGCAGCCGGCGGCCCCGGGGCGGCGGGGTGCTCTCCTCGGCGGGACCGGACTCCTCGCCGGGCTCCGCCGCAGCCTCCTCCTCCGGCCGGGGCGGCCGGGCCCGCAGGAGCTCCGGGCTGAGCCCGCCGACGAAGCCCGGCACGGCCGTGTCCAGCGTGCCGGGACCGCCGAAGGGCTCCGGTTCGGCCTGCCACCACTCGGTCTCGTCACCGCCCAGCCCCGCCATGTGCGGAGCCGACGCGGACGGCCAGCCGGGCAGCGGTTCCGTGTCCGGCGCTCCCGGATCCGCGGTCGGCTTCCGCGACTCACCGTCCGGCGCCGCGGGCCGGGCGTCGTCGGGAGCCTCCGCGCCCGGCGGCGGGCCGGCCGCCTCCGACGCGCCCTGGCGGAACGCGTCTTCGCGGAACGCCGCGCCCTTGCGGGACGCGTCTTTGCGGAGCCCCGGGAACCGCGCCCGGGGCACCGTGCGCGGCTCGGCCGCCTCCGCCCCGGTGCCCGTACGCGGCCGGGGCAGCGGAGCCGTACCGTCGCCCGACTCGGCCGCCGCGGCGACCAGTTGGTCCGGTGTGCCGAGCCGGCCGAGGATGCGCCGGACCACCGCGGGGGAGTCCGAAACGTCGGCCCCCCGCTGCCGGTCGATCTCGCCCCGCAGCGTCGAGACGAGTCTCATCCGGGCGCCCGACGACAGCTGTTGCTGCTGCGCCAGGTCACCGACCCGGCTCAGATAGTCGTAGACAAGCTGGTCGCTCTCGATCCCCACGCGAACGTTCTCCCTCTACCCGCCCTTGCCCCGACGGTAGCGTTCCAGCGGCTACCGTGGGACGGATGGGGACGACCACACCACCGCGCACGCTCGCCGAAGCCCTGCGCGCCCGGGACGACGAGGCGCTGGCGGGGCTGCTGCGCGCCCGCCCCGACCTGCTGAGTCCCGTGCCGAACGACATCACCCAGCTCGCCACCCGGGCCGGTACGCGGGCTTCCGTCGTGCGGGCGCTGGAGCACCTGGACCGGTTCGCGCTGCAGACCGCGGAGGCCCTGGCGGTGGCGCCGGACCCGGCTCCGTACGCGACGCTGCTCGGGCTCCTCACGGGTGACGGCGCCGATGACGGCGCGGGGCGGGACGACGCCGGCGCGGCGATCACCGCGGCGCTGCCCCGGGCCCTCGGCACGCTGCGCGAGCAGGCTCTCGTCTGGGGCGAGGACGAGCGCCTGCACCTGGTGCGCACCGCGCGTGAACTGCTCGCCCCGTCCCCCCAGCACCCCTCCCCCACCGGTCTGGGCCCGACCGTCGCGGAGGCGACGGCCGGGATGTCGCCCGGCCGGATCCAGGAGATCCTGACCGCCGCCGGGCTTCCGGCCACCCACGACCCGGTCTCCGCCGTCGCCTCGCTGAGCGCTCTCTTCACGGACCGCTCCCGGATGGGCGCGCTCCTGGACACCGCCCCGGCCGAGGCCCTGTCCGTGCTCGACCGGCTGGTGTGGGGCCCGCCGTACGGAGAGGTCACCCCGCATCCGGCCCCGCCCGTGCAATGGCTGCGCGACCGCGGGCTGTTGCTGCCCGTGTCGACGCGGACCGTCGTCCTGCCGCGCGAGGCGGCGCTGCACCTGCGGGCCGGCCGCGCCCACCGCGTCCCGGAGCCCGTGCCGCCGGTCCTGGTGGCGGCGGCCGAGCGCGATCCCCAGGCTGTGGACAGAGCCGCGGCCGGGCAGGCCTTCACCGCGCTCTCCACCGTCGAGGAACTGCTCACGCTCTGGAACAACGGCGGCCCGGCCATCCTGCGGGCCGGCGGGCTGAGCGTGCGCGAGCTGAAGCGGGTGGCGAACGCCCTCGACGTCTCCGAGCCCGTCGCCGCCTTCTGGGTCGAACTCGCCTACGCTGCCGGTCTGGTGGCCCCGGACGGCGAGGCCGACGAACGGTACGCCGCGACGCCCACGTACGACGGCTGGCTCGACCTCCCCGCCCAGGACCGCTGGACCCGCCTCGCCACCGCCTGGCTCGCCGCCACCCGCACCGCGGGCCTGGTCGGCGGTCAGGACGCCAAGGGCCGGGCCCTGTCCGCACTCGGCCCGGAACTGGACCGCTCGGCCGCGCCCGGGGTACGCCGCCGGGTCCTGGCCCTGTTCGCCTCGCTCCCCCCGGGTACCGCCCCCGATCCGCAGACGCTGCTGGCCAGGCTCCGCTGGGAACGCCCGCTGCGGGCCTCCGCGTCCGGCGGCGCCCCGCCCTCCGGTGACACCTCCGACCTGCGCTCCCGGATCGCCCTGTGGACGGTCAACGAGTCGGAGCTCCTCGGCATCACCGGGCGCGGCGCCCTCTCCTCCCAGGCCCGCGCCCTGCTCGACGACGGTCCGGCCCAGGCCGCCGCCCGGCTGGCCCCGCTCCTCCCCGAGCCGCTGGACCACGTACTCCTCCAGGCCGACCTGACGGCGGTCGCCCCCGGCCCCCTGGAACGCCCGCTCGCCGAGACCCTGTCGGTCCTCGCCGACATCGAGTCCAAGGGCGGCGCCACGGTCTACCGCTTCACCCCCGGTTCCGTCCGCCGCGCACTGGACGCCGGCCTGGCCGCGGCCGACCTGCACGCCTTCCTGGCGACCCACAGCCGTACGCCCGTCCCGCAGCCGCTGAGCTACCTCATCGACGACGTGGCCCGCCGCCACGGCCATCTGCGGATCGGGGCCGCCTCCGCGTACGTGCGCTGCGACGACGAGGCGGTGCTCAACGAGATCCTGGCCGACAAGCGGTCCGCCGCCCTGCGGCTGCGCCGCCTCGCGCCGACCGTCCTGGCCGCGCAGAGCGAACCGGGCGCCCTGTTGGAGGGGCTGCGCGAGATGGGGTACGCCCCGGCCGCCGAGTCCGCGGAGGGCGATGTCCTGATCGCCCGGGCGGGCGCCCGCAGGACCCCGCCCCGCACGCCCCCCGTACCGGTCCCGGAGGGCCCGCCGGTCCCGGACGCGACCTTGCTGACCGCCGCCGTACGGGCCGTCAGGGCTGGCGACACGGCCGCCCGGGCGGTCCACCGGGACACCCCGGACGCGGCGGTGCCCGGCGCCCTGCCCCGTACGTCCCCGGCCGAGACCCTGGCCACGGTGCAGGCGGCCGCGATGACGGGATCGGCGGTCTGGATCGGCTACGTCAGCGCGGACGGTGCGGCCAGCCAGCGGGTGATCGCCCCGGTCAAGGTCGAGGGCGGCTTCGTCACCGGCTACGACCACACGGCGGACGAGGTCCGTACCTATCCCCTGCACCGCATCACGGGCGTGGCCGAACTGGCCGACGACCAGTCGGTCTGAGCGGGGCGGCCGGCCCCGGGCGGGCCGGGCCGGCGTCCCGCGGCCTCACCCGGCGACCCCGCCGAGGCGGGCGGCGTCGCGGAGCACGTCCACGAGCATGGGCATGGTGAGCCGGCCGGTGAAGGTGTTGCGCTGGCTGGGGTGGTAACTGCCGAGCAGGTGCAGCTCCTGCCGGTGCTCCGTGGGGGGCAGGACGACGTGTGCTCCGTGGCCGAAGCGGGGGCGCGGGCGCGGCACCGACCACCCCGCGTCGGCGAGTACGGGCAGGACCGCCTGCCAGCCGAAGCCGCCGAGGACGACCACCGCGCGCAGCCCGGGGCTCAGCAGGTCCAGCTCGGCCGCCAGCCAGGGCCGGCAGGTGTCGCGTTCCTCAGGGGTGGGTTTGTTGGCGGGCGGGGCGCAGTGCACGGGAGAGGTGAGCCGTACGCCGTGCAGGCGGAGCCGGTCCCCGGCGTGGAGAGAGCGCGGGGCGGAGGCGAGGCCCGCCTCGTACAGGGCCGCGAAGAGGAAGTCGCCGGCCGCGTCCCCGGTGAACATCCGCCCGGTCCTGTTGCCGCCGTGCGCGGCGGGCGCGAGCCCGACCACCGCGACCCTCGCGTCCTCGGGGCCGAAGCCGGGCACCGGCCGGGCCCAGTAGTCCTGGTCCCGGAAGGCGGCACGCTTCACCACGGCGACCTCCTCCCGCCAGGCCACCAGCCGGGGGCAGGCCCGGCACTGCACGACGAGCCCGTCCAGTTCCCCGGGCCCGGCGCACCGGGGCGCGTGATACGCCGGGAACCCCTTCTCCTCGGGGCCCGGCGCCCGGCCCGCCGCTTGCGCTCCGTCCATCCGTCCACGCTACGTGCTGGGCGCTGCCCGCCCCGTGGCCGCTCGCGCAGGAGGGCACCACCTGCGCGGCCGGGACCCACACCTCAGGCGAGGGCGGTGACCAGCAGGACGAAGGCGGCGATGATGACGGCGACGCGGACGTAGTGGAAGCGGTCCCAGCGGTTCGACTGCTCCTTCCAGTCCTCGGGCCGGTTCTCGGCGGTCCACGTCTTGCTCCGGTTGTTGATCGGGACGAGCAGCAGGAGCGACATGATCACGCTGAGGAGCAGCAGCGCACCGGCGGTGACGACGAGGCCGGTGCCGTGGTGGTGCCGTCCGGCGACGGCCCAGATCGCAACGAGGACGAGCGAACCGATGTACCAGACCGGCATCACGGCGCCGAGCATCCGGCCCCCGTGGGCGCGGCCGAGTTGGCCACTGTCCTCGGGGAGTGCCTTGAGGATCGGGTTGATGACGAAGGCGACGGCGAACTCCACGCCCACCATGAGGCCGACGACCACGGTGGTGAAGACCTCGAGTGCGTTGAGCATGATGACCCCCTGAAGTCTAGTGTTGCTAGATGATGAGTCAACGCTAGCGCTAACGTCGATCGATTGTCTAGCGATGCTAGGATCGAGCCATGTCAGTACAGGAACGCAAGCAGCGCGAACGGGCGGAGCGTGAGCGCCTCATCGTGGCGACCGCCCGCGAACTCGCCGAGCAGCAGGGCTGGGAGGCGGTCACCACCCGCCGGCTCGCCGAGCGCATCGAATACAGCCAGCCGGTCCTCTACAGCCATTTCCGCGGCAAACGGGAGATCATCGGTGCCGTGGCCCTGGAGGGTGCCGCCGAGTTGGCCGCTGCGCTTCGGGTCGCCGCGTCCTCGGCCGAGGACGGACCCCGCACCCGGGTCGCCGCCCTCGCCCGTGCCTACCTCGACTTCGCCGAGCGCAACCCGGCGGTCTACGACGCCGTCTTCCAGCTCGACGGCGGCCTGGTGTTCGCGGACGAGGCCACCCCGGAGCCGCTGAAGGACGCCTTCGCCGCCCTGCTGGAAACCCTCGGCGAGGTCGCCGGGGAGGGCGTTCACCCGGGACTGTTCACCGAGGTGTTCTGGGCCGCCCTGCACGGGCTGGCCACCCTGGCCCGGGCCGGCCGGCTGCTGCCGGGGGACGCCGAGCGGAGGACGGATCTGCTGGTCGACCGGCTCGCCCTGGTCTGACACACCGTCCGGGCGGGCGGCACAGGGGTTGCCGAGAGCCCCCGGGGCCTCTCACGAGCACCCGTGGCGGCTCCGGCGATCCCGCCCAGGGGAATAGCCGGACGCCTCGATGCCTTCTCCCTCTGCCACGGCGTCCCGGCCCGTGGCCCGGCACGTCCACCTCGCACGCGGCTCGCCGACGCTCCCCCGAGGTAGAATCTTCCGTTTCCCGCGACAGACACGGCCGTCCGCGCGCCCCCCGGCGCACCGGCCGGAACACCCTTCGCGCGCCGGGCACGGGGCAGAGCCCGAGCCGTCACGGGTGTGCTGTCCGTCACGGGACGACCTACTTCCGGAGGTACATGTGTCCTGCCTGATCGTCCAGAGCGACAAGACGCTGCTCCTCGAAGTCGACCACGACATGGCCGACGCCTGTCGTCGTGCGATCGCCCCCTTCGCGGAGCTGGAGCGTGCGCCCGAGCACATCCACACCTACCGGGTCACCCCGCTCGGCCTGTGGAACGCCCGCGCCGCGGGGCACGACGCCGAGCAGGTCGTCGACGCCCTCGTGGAGTACTCGCGCTACCCCGTGCCGCACGCGCTGCTCGTCGACATCGCCGAGACGATGGCGCGGTACGGCCGGCTCACCCTGTCCAAGCACCCGGTCCACGGTCTGGTGCTGACCAGCACCGACCGGCCCGTACTGGAGGAGATCCTCCGCTCGAAGAAGGTCCAGCCGCTGGTCGGCGCACGCATCGACCCGGACACCGTGGCCGTGCACCCCTCCGAGCGCGGGCAGATCAAGCAGACCCTGCTGAAACTGGGCTGGCCGGCCGAGGACCTCGCCGGGTACGTCGACGGGGAGGCCCACCCGATCGAGCTGGACCAGAACGGCTGGGCGCTGCGCCCGTACCAGAAGCAGGCCGTCGAGGGGTTCTGGCACGGCGGCTCCGGTGTCGTCGTACTCCCCTGCGGTGCGGGGAAGACGCTGGTCGGTGCGGGGGCGATGGCCGAGGCCAAGGCGACGACGCTGATCCTGGTCACCAACACCGTCTCGGCCCGGCAGTGGAAGCACGAGCTGGTGAAGCGGACCTCGCTGACCGAGGACGAGATCGGCGAGTACAGCGGTACGCGCAAGGAGATCCGGCCGGTCACCATCGCCACCTACCAGGTGCTGACGACCCGGCGCAAGGGCGTCTACCCGCACCTGGAGCTGTTCGACTCCCGCGACTGGGGCCTGGTCGTCTACGACGAGGTGCACCTGCTGCCCGCCCCCGTCTTCAAGTTCACCGCCGACCTCCAGGCACGCCGGCGCCTCGGGCTCACCGCGACGCTGGTCCGTGAGGACGGGCGCGAGTCGGACGTCTTCTCCCTCATCGGGCCCAAGCGGTTCGACGCCCCGTGGAAGGAGATCGAGGCACAGGGCTACATCGCGCCCGCCGACTGCGTCGAGGTCCGCGTCAATCTGACGGACTCGGAGCGGCTGGCGTACGCGACGGCGGAGCCCGAGGAGAAGTACCGGTTCTGCGCGACGACCGCGACGAAGCGGAAGGTCACCGAGGCGCTCGTACGCAAGCACCAGGGCGAACAGACCCTCGTCATCGGGCAGTACATCGACCAGCTCGACGAGCTCGGCGAGCACCTGGACGCCCCGGTGATCAAGGGCGAGACGACCAACGCGCAGCGCGAGAAGCTGTTCGGCGCGTTCCGGGAGGGTGAGATCAGCGTGCTGGTCGTGTCGAAGGTCGCGAACTTCTCGATCGACCTGCCGGAGGCGACGGTCGCCATCCAGGTGTCGGGAACGTTCGGGTCGCGCCAGGAGGAGGCGCAGCGGCTCGGCCGGGTCCTGCGGCCGAAGGCGGACGGGCACGAGGCCCGGTTCTACTCGGTGGTCGCGCGGGACACGATCGACCAGGACTTCGCGGCGCACCGCCAGCGGTTCCTGGCGGAACAGGGGTACGCGTACCGGATCGTCGA
The DNA here is from genome assembly GCF_044334475.1 of Streptomyces sp. NPDC020780. Taxonomy (NCBI): domain Bacteria; kingdom Bacillati; phylum Actinomycetota; class Actinomycetes; order Kitasatosporales; family Streptomycetaceae; genus Streptomyces; species Streptomyces sp. NPDC020780. The sequence goes on from NZ_JBIRTB010000008.1 coordinate 248,798, forward strand.
CGCGGACGAACTGCTCGCGGAGAACTGAGCGGACCCGCACGACAAACTGACGCGGCCCGGAACGCGGGGCTCAGGGGGCGGCTCGCGCGGTGCCGACGCGGTCCGGAACGCGGGGCTCAGGGGGCGGCTCGCGCGGTGCCGACGCGGTCCGGAACGCGGGGGCTCAGGGGGCGGCTCGCGCGGTGCCGACGCGGTCCGGAACGCGGGCGCAGGCAGAGTCGGCCCGGAACGCAACGCTGCCGCCCCGGCTCACGCAGGACCGAGGCAGCGCCCGGCTCACGCGGCCCGGCTCGCGTGGGGGCCGACGCTTCGCGGACCCCGCGAGCTGTCGGGGCGCGGCTCGCCAGGGGGCCGGCGCGGAGCGCGGCTCACGCCCGGCCCGACTCGCGTGGGGCTGTCGCGGCGCGCGGCTCACGCGGCCCGGAACGCAACGCGGCCGGTGCCCGGCTCGCGGGAGGCTGACGCGGCCCGGACCGGGGCCAGACGCGGCGCGGCTCGCCCGGGGGTGCCGCGGGGCGCCGGGTTCAGCGGTGGCGGCGGACGACGCCCGCCTCCTCGGCGTACTCGCCGAAGACGGTCACTCCGAAGGCGGTACGCACGAAGACGGCGACGGCGCGGACCGCCTCGCCGAACCGATGGCGGTCGGCGGGTGAGTGCCCGGTGACCGCCGTCGCGCCGTGCGCGGGGCCGGTCGTGCGCGGGTTCAGGTGAAGGGTGCTCATGTCTTCCATGGTGCGCCGCCCGCGCCCGGAACAGCATCGGCCTGCGGACGGAAGCCCGCGGGGGCCCGGGTAGCCCGCAGGTCGCAGGCGGTCCCCCACGGGGTGGACGGTCACCGGCCGGGGCGGCACCGCGCCCAGCGCCGTACCACCGCCACGCCGCCGCCGACCTGCCGGCCCGCCCTCGCCCACTCACCTTCCCGCCCCCGCCGGTTCAGCGGTTCGCCCCGGTGGCCGCCGCTCGATACACTCTCCGGTCTGCCCGCCTCCCGCACCGTGGTACCGGACCGCCGCACCTGAGCGTCCGGCAGCCGGGGGAGCGCCGCCGACCGGACGGAAACCGGCCTGCAACAGCCGTACGCGCCCCGGGCGCGTACGCACCTGTGTGAACGTCCCGAGCGGACCGCGCGGTGAGCGCGGTCCGCCGTCCTGCGTCGAAAAGCCGGAGGCAGCACCGTGCCCGCGCACGAAGAGACACGTAATCCCCTGGTCGCAGAGCGCGCCCATCTCGCCGACTCCCGCGCCGCGCTGCGCGCCATGCGCGAGGACGTGCAGGCGCTCGACATCCGCGACGTCACCGCGAACTGGGTCAACGCCGCCGTACTGCAGGCCCAGATCGACGACCGCATCAAGGCACTCGCCGACCTCACGCACACCCCGCTGTTCTTCGGCCGCCTCGACTACCTGCACACGGTCGGCGCCGAGGACGCGGAGGGCAGCGAGGGGGAGCGGTTCTACATCGGCCGCCGCCACGTCCACGACGCACACGGCGACCCCATGGTCATCGACTGGCGAGCCCCGGTCTCCCAGCCGTTCTACCAGGCCTCCAGGAACAACCCGCTGGACGTCGACCGCCGCCGCCGCTTCGGCTACACCGGCGGGGACCTGACCGCGTACGAGGACGAGCGCCTCAGCGACCCGTCCGAGACCGAGCGGACCAGCAAGCTCCTCCAGGCGGAGATCGAGCGGCCCCGTGTCGGTCCGATGCGGGACATCGTGGCGACGATCCAGCCCGAGCAGGACGAGATCGTCCGCAGCGGGCTCGGCGGGACGGTCTGCGTCCAGGGCGGTCCCGGCACCGGCAAGACGGCCGTGGGCCTGCACCGCGTCGCCTACCTGCTGTACGCGCACCGCGAGCGGCTCGCCCGTACCGGCACTCTCGTCATCGGCCCCAACCGGTCCTTCCTCCACTACATCGAGCAGGTCCTGCCCACCCTGGGTGAGCTGGAGGTGAAGCAGGCGACGGTCGAGGACCTGGTGGCGGGGCGGGTCGAGGTCCGGGGTACGGACGAGGCGGCCGCCGCCGTGGTCAAGGGCGACGCCCGGATGGCCGAGGTCCTGCGGCGCGCGATCCGCTCGCACGTGACGCCCCCGACGGAACCGGTCGTCGTGGTGCGCGGCTCCCGCCGCTGGCGGGTCCCCGCGTACGAAGTCGAGGAGATGGTCGGCGAGTTGCTGGCCCGTGACATGCGTTACGGCGCCGCCCACGAGGCCCTTCCGCAGCGCATCGCGCACGCCGTGCTCGTCCGGATGGAAGAGGCGGGCGAGGCCCCGGACGACCGCGTGCAGAACGCCGTGGCGCGCAACCCCGCGGTGAAGGCGGCCGTGAAGGCCATCTGGCCGGCGGTGGAACCGGCCAGGCTGGTGCTGCGGCTCCTGACGGACGCGGAGTTCCTGTCCATTCACGCGGAGGGGCTGCTCACCGAGGACGAGCAGAAGCGGATCCTGATGGCGAAGCCCGCCCGCAGCGTGAAGTCGGCGAAGTGGACCGCGGCCGACGCGGTCCTGATCGACGAGGCGGCCGACCTGGTGGCCCGTACGCACTCGCTGGGCCACGTCGTGATCGACGAGGCCCAGGACCTCTCCCCGATGCAGTACCGCGCGGTGGGCCGCCGCTGCTCGACCGGCTCGGCGACGGTCCTCGGCGACCTTGCGCAGGGGACGACCCCGTGGTCGACGGAGAGTTGGGCGCAGGCACTGTTCCACCTGGGCAAGGCGGACGCGGTGGTGGAGGAGCTCACAGCCGGGTTCCGTGTGCCGCGCGAGGTCATCGCGTACGCCTCACGGCTGCTCCCCGCGATCTCACCGGGCCTGGCCGCCGTGGAGTCCGTACGGGAGACACCCGGCTCGCTGGACGTGCGGGAGGTGGCTCCGGGGGCCCTGGACGCGGCGGTGGTCGCGGCGTGCGAGGAGTCGCTGCGCCACGAGGGATCGATCGGCCTGATCGCGGCGGACGCCCGTGTCCCGGTCCTGGCCGGGGCACTGGCCGCCGCCGGCCACAGCTACCTCTCACCCGGTGAGGAGACGACAGCCGATTCCCGGCTGACGCTGGTCCCGGCGTCGCTGGCCAAGGGCCTGGAGTACGACTACGTGGTGCTGGACGAACCGGCGGCCGTGGTCGACGGCGAACCCGACGAACGCACGGGCCTGCGCCGCCTCTACGTGGCCCTGACCCGAGCGGTCTCCGGCCTGGTGGTCCTGCACGCGGCGCCCCTCCCGGACCACCTCACGCAGGACGACTGACGCCGAGCGGCACCCCGGGAAGGGCGGTGTCCGCGACGCGACGGTCTCCACGGCCTCTGCCGGAGATCCGCGGGTACGGGGGACGGCGGCGCGAACGCCGCCCGTCCCGGTGACGGGTGTGCCGGAGCAGCCGTCGGGGCGGGGCGGCCGGGCGGGGGCGTGTCAGCCGTCGAGCGCCGCGCGCCACGCGCGTACGGCCGCCACGTCGACGGGTCCCGACCAGCCTCCGGGACGGGCCGCGCCTCCGATGTGGAAGGCGTCGATGCCCGCCTCCAGCAGGCGCGGCAGGTGGTCCAGGCGGAGGCCGCCGCCGACCATGATCTGCGCTCGGTAACCGGGCCGGCCCGAGCGGGCCGCCTCGGCCAGCAGGGTCGGGATGCCGTCGTCGACGCCGGTCGCCGCGCCTGCCGTGAGGTAGGTGTCCAGGCCCGGCAGTTCGGCGAGGTGCGTGCGCAGGGCGTCGCGGTCGACGGCCCGGTCGATCGCGCGGTGGAAGGTCCACCGGCAGCCCTCCAGTTCGGCCACGAGCCGCTCGACGGCCACCAGGTCCACGTGCCCGTCCCGGTCGAGGAACCCGAGGACGAACTCCTCCGCCCCTGCGGCCCGCATCTCGCGCGCCTTCTCCGCCAGGGCGCCGATGTCACCGGCCGCGAATCCGTCCGCCGCCCTGAGCATCACCCGCAGGGGGATGTCGACGGCGGACCGGATCCGCGTGAAGGTCGCCAGGGACGGGGTCAGGCCGTCGGCGGCCATGTCGGTGACCAGTTCGAGGCGGTCCGCACCACCCGCCTGAGCCGCGACCGCGTCCTCCGCGTCGAGAGCGATCACCTCCAGGACTGCACGGTTGCTCATGGGATTCCCATTCTTCGGAGCGGCTGTAGGTGTATAGGTCTAGTCCATTGGCCAGCCTACGGGGCGTCTCCCCGCACACGCAGCTTCCCGCAGATCCGCGTCCACGGGCGTGCGTCCGGGCCGCGCGGCCGTGGCGTGGGACAGCGGCCGGGAGCGGGGCAGCCCCACGACAAGGTCCGGCCGCTCTACAGTCGCCCTATGACCGACGCGCAGACGCTCCGCACCCGCTGGCAGGACACCCTCCTCGCCGTCCGGGGTCCTGCCCCGGGGCCCGACCCGCTCCTGTACGCCGACCATCTCCTGGCCCGCTGGGCCGAACCGCACCGGAAGTACCACACCACCGTCCACCTGACGCAGGTCCTGGACCACGTGGACACCCTGGCGGCGCACGCCGCCGACCCGGAGCTGGTGCGCCTCGCCGTCTGGTTCCACGACGCGGTCTACCGCCCGGACCGCTCGGAGAACGAGGAGCGCAGCGCAGCGCTGGCCGAACGGGCCCTGCCCGAGGCCGGTGTCCCCGGCGCGGCGACGGCGGAGGTCGCCCGGCTGGTGCGCCTGACCGCCACCCACGACCCGGCCGGTGGCGACACCAACGGCGAGGTGCTGTGCGACGCGGACCTGGCGATCCTCGCGGCGGGCCCGAAGGAGTACGCGGCCTACGCGGCCCAGGTCAGGGAGGAGTACGGCTTCGTCCCGGACGAGGCGTTCCGCGAGGGCCGGGCCGCCGTCCTGCGGCAGCTGCTGGGCCTGCCCTGCCTGTTCCGTACCCCGTACGGGGCGGCGGAATGGGAGCCGAGGGCCCGCCAGAACCTGACGACGGAACTGGACCTGCTCCCCCGCTGAAGACGCCACGGGTGCCGCCGCATCCTTTGATCGGCAACCTGACCGAACGCCCCCTCGCTCACCCACAGGGACGGGGGAATTCCGGGGCGTACTCACCTGTTGCCCACTGTCATGCCCGACTCTGCCCCGGCCGGCTCCGCAGCCGCCGCTGTACCCGACGCAGCCCCCACCGCTTCCGGCCGTGCCCGTATGCCGCTGGCCGTCTACATCCTCGGCCTCTCGGTCTTCGCGCTCGGTACCAGTGAGTTCATGCTGTCCGGGCTGCTGCCGCCCATCGCCGACGACATGAACGTGTCGATCCCCCAGGCCGGACTCCTCATATCCGCCTTCGCGATCGGCATGGTGATCGGGGCCCCGCTGCTGGCCGTCGCCACGCTCCGGCTGCCTCGCCGGACGACCCTGATCGCGCTCATCTCCGTCTTCGGCCTCGGCCAGATCGCGGGGGCGCTGGCGCCGACGTACGAGGTGCTCTTCGTCTCCCGGGTGGTGAGCGCGCTGGCGTGCGCCGGGTTCTGGGCCGTGGGGGCGGCCGTCGCCATCGCGATGGTGCCGGTCGGCGCGCGGGCCAGGGCGATGGCCGTGATGATCGGCGGGCTCTCGATCGCCAACGTCCTGGGCGTGCCGCTGGGCGCGTTCCTCGGGGAGAGCCTCGGCTGGCGTTCGGCGTTCTGGGCCGTGGGGGCGGCGTCCGCCGTGGCACTGGTCGGCGTCGTCACCCGCATCCCGCGTATCCCGCTGCCGGACCGGAAGCCGCAGTTGAGGCGCGAGGTCGCCATCTACCGGGACCGTCAGGTCTGGCTGTCCATCGTCATCACCGCGCTCGCGGCGGGCGGTGTCTTCTGCGCGTTCAGCTATCTCGCGCCGCTGCTCACCGATGTCGCCGGGCTGAGCGCGGGCTGGGTGCCGTGGGTGCTCGCGCTGTTCGGTCTCGGCGCGCTGATCGGCACGACGATCGGCGGGCGGGTCGCGGACGCGCACCTCTTCGGCGTACTGATGAGCGGCATCGGCGCGTCGACGGTCTTCCTGGTGGCGCTGGCGCTCCTCGCCTCGCACCAGGTCGCGGTCGTCGTCCTGGCGTTCCTGCTCGGTCTGTCCGCCTTCTACACGGCTCCGGCGCTCAACGCCCGGATGTTCAACGTCGCGGGTGTGGCCCCCACGCTCGCGGGCGCGACGACGACCGCCGCGTTCAACCTGGGCAACACGAGCGGCCCCTGGCTGGGCGGTGCGGTGATCGACGCCGACTTCGGCTTCCCGGCGACGGCTTGGGCGGGCGCGGCGATGCTGCTGCTCGGCCTGGCGGCCGTGGTGGTCTCGCTGCGGCTGGGCGGCGGTACTCCCTCGCGCCGCGTGGCGGGCGCACCCGCGCAGGCCGTCACCGGGCAGGCGGCGGAGCAGGCCGTCAGCGCACAGACGTGACCGAGTGAACCGTCAGCGCGCAGACGTGACCGAGCGAACCGTCAGCGGGACGGCGACGGCGCAGGCCGCCCCTTCGGGCGCCGCAGCCCGGCGGCGGTGAGCCGGCGGACGATCTCCTTCGGCCCGACCTCCCGCGCCCCGGCGCGCACGGCGTCGGCGTAACGGGCCTCGGGGATGTCGTAGTGGTCCCGCTCGAACGCCTTCGGCGGGCAGCCGATCGACGCGGCGAAGGCGTGCAGCTCCTCGAACGACACGTCGCTGACCAGGTGCGACCACATGCGCCCGTGCCCCGGCCAGGTCGGCGGGTCGATGTAGACGGTCACCGGCGCATGACCCCGGCGAGCGCCCCCACGGGCGCCACGGACACCATGGACTTGCTGCAGACCCAGTGCGGGTCGGGGCCGAGTTCCGGCTCGACCTCCAGCGCGTGGGGGCCGCCTTCCACGCAGACCGGGCACAGTGGCCAGCGGCCGTACCGTTCCAGCAGGGCGTCCTGGACGTCCTGGGCTATCAGGCCGGTGACGAAGGCCGCGCCCTCGGGCCATTGCTCGACCCACCACCGGCGATGGGTCACCGCGTCCTCCACCAGCGAGACGATCTCGGCCTCGGCCACGTCTCCCGCGACCAGGTCCGCCATCACCAGCGCCCGCGCCGTATGCAACTCCCGCTCCACCCCGTCCACCTCCATACCCCCATTGTCCCCCGGCGGTCCCAACCGGCCCCCCGGTGGCCTCAGACCTGGTCGGCGGAAAGTTCCGGACGACTGAATCGGTCATATCACCCTCGATGCAGTCCTTGACCCCCCATGGGGCGACAGGGGATTGACGAGAGGGCGGAGCGGAAATAACTTTCAAGGGTGACCAATGACGTGAAGGAAAGTTTCAGCGCCGATTCACCTCCCGCGCCCGCCGCGCTCGCGGCCAAGGTGCGGACCCTGGCCCCGTCCATGACCCGTTCCATGCAGCGGGTCGCCGAAGCCGTCGCCGGGGACCCCGCAGGGTGCGCCGCCCTCACCGTCACGGGTCTCGCCGAGCTCACCGGCACCAGCGAGGCCACCGTGGTCCGCACAGCCCGCCTCCTGGGCTATCCCGGGTACCGCGACCTGCGCCTGGCCCTGGCGGGGCTCGCCGCCCACCAGCAGTCCGGGAGGGCGCCGGCCGTCACCGCCGACATCGCGGTCGACGACCCGATCGCCGATGTCGTCACCAAGCTCGCCTACGACGAGCAGCAGACCCTCGCCGACACCGCCGCCGGTCTCGACACCGTCCAGCTCGGCGCCGCCGTCGCCGCCGCGGCTACCGCCCGCCGCATCGACATCTACGGCGTCGGGGCCTCCTCCCTCGTCGGCCAGGACCTGGCCCAGAAGCTCCTGCGCATCGGCCTGATCGCCCACGCCCACACGGACCCGCACCTCGCCGTGACCAACGCCGTGCAGCTCCGCTCCGGCGACGTGGCCATCGCGATCACGCACTCCGGTTCCACGGGGGACGCCATAGAGCCGCTCCGGGTCGCCTTCGACCGGGGCGCGACCACGATCGCGATCACCGGCCGCCCGGACGGACCGGTCTCGCAGTACGCCGACCACCTCCTGACCACGTCCACCGCCCGCGAGAGCGAGCTGCGGCCGGCCGCCATGTCGAGCCGGACGAGCCAGCTGCTCGTCGTCGACTGCCTGTTCATAGGCGTGGCCCAGCGCACGTACGAAACGGCGGCACCGGCGCTGGCCGCCTCCTACGAGGCGCTCGCCCACCGCCACACCCCCCGCAGCCGCTGACACCGCCCGGACCCACCCGGCACCCCCCGTGCCGCGCGCACCGCACCGGACCGCACTCAAGCCACGCGCTCCGCACCCCGGACCACACGCTTACGCGCGCCACCCGCACCCGCACCCGCACCCGCACCCGCAGAACCGTACGAGCACGAGAAAGCAGAGCCGCTGTCCATGACCTCGACCACCGACCCCAGCGCCGGACCCGGCACCGGACCCGGCACCGAACCCGACGCCGCCGCCCCCGACGGCTACGGCGAGCTCCGCGCCCAGCTCGACACCCTCACCACCGAGGCGTTCCGCCCGGAGCTCGCCGAGATCGACCGGCTGCCGACGCGGGAGATCGCCCGAATCATGAACGGCGAGGACAGCACCGTCCCCGCCGCCGTCGCCGAGAAGCTGCCGGAGATCGCCGCCGCGATCGACGCCACCGCCGAGCGCATGGCGCGCGGTGGCCGGCTGATCTACGCGGGGGCGGGCACGGCGGGCCGCCTCGGTGTCCTCGACGCCAGCGAGTGCCCGCCCACCTTCAACACCGACCCGTCCGAGGTCATCGGCCTGATCGCGGGCGGCCCCTCCGCCATGGTCAAGGCCGTGGAGGGTGCGGAGGACAGCAAGGAGCTGGCCGCCGCGGATCTGGACGGGCTGGGCCTCACGGCGGACGACACCGTGGTCGGGATCTCCGCCTCCGGCCGCACGCCGTACGCCATCGGGGCGGTGGAGCACGCCCACCGCAAGGGCGCGCTCACTCTCGGCCTGTCCTGCAACGCGGACTCGGCGCTCGCCGCGGCCGCCGAACACGGCCTGGAGATCGTCGTCGGCCCGGAGCTGCTCACCGGCTCCACCCGGCTGAAGGCCGGCACGGCCCAGAAGCTCGTCCTCAACATGCTGTCGACGATCACGATGATCCGGCTCGGCAAGACGTACGGAAACCTCATGGTCGACGTGCGCGCCTCCAACGAGAAGCTGCGTGCCCGCTCCCGCCGGATCGTCTCCCTCGCCACCGGCGCCTCCGACCAGGAGATCGAGGACGCGCTCACCGCCACCGACGGCGAGGTGAAGAACGCCATCCTCACCATCCTGGGCGGGGTCGACGGCCCCACCGCCGCCACGCTCCTGACCGATGCGCACGGTCATCTCCGCGCCGCCCTGGCGTCCGTACGCACCACCTGACGCACCACTCCCCCGCACAGCAAGGCACCACGCACCATGGCTACTGAAGACAAGAACCGCGCCACCGCCGCCGCGATCCTGCCGCTTGTCGGTGGCGCCGCGAACGTCAGCTCGATCGCCCACTGCATGACCCGGCTCCGGCTGGGCCTGCACGACCGCTCCCTCGTCGACGGCGAGGCCCTGAAGGCGGTCCCCGCCGTGATGGGCGTGGTCGAGGACGACACGTACCAGATCGTCCTCGGCCCGGGCACGGTCGCCCGGGTCACTCCGGAGTTCGAGCGGCTGGTCGAGGAGGGCCGTGCCTCCGAGGAACCCGCCGTCCACACCGCGGAGGAACTCGCGGACAAGGGCGCGGCCCTCAAGGCGCGGCAGAAGGCGAAGAACGCCACCCCGTTCAAGCTGTTCCTGCGCAGGATCGCGAACATCTTCGTCCCGCTGATCCCGGCCCTGATCGGCTGCGGCATCATCGCCGGCCTCAACGGCCTCCTGGTGAACCTCGGCTGGCTCACCTCGGTCACACCGGCCCTGGCGGCGATGGCTTCCGGCTTCATGGCGCTGATCGCGGTCTTCGTCGGCTACAACACGGCGAAGGAGTTCGGCGGAACGCCGATCCTGGGCGGCGCGGTCGCGGCGATCATCGTCTTCCCGGGTGTGGCGAACATCCACGCCTTCGGCCAGACACTCTCGCCCGGCCAGGGCGGCGTCCTCGGCGCCCTGGGCGCCGCGGTCCTCGCGGTGTACGTCGAGAAGTGGTGCCGCCGCTGGGTGCCGGAGTCCCTGGACGTCCTGGTCACCCCCACCCTGACGGTGCTGGTCTCCGGCCTGGTCACGATCTTCGGCCTGATGTACGTGGCCGGTGAGGTCTCCTCCGCCATCGGAACCTTCGCCGACTGGCTGCTCTCCACGGGCGGTGCGGGCGCGGGCTTCCTGCTCGGCGGCTTCTTCCTGCCCCTGGTGATGCTGGGCCTGCACCAGGCCCTGATCCCGATCCACACGACACTGATCGAGCAGCAGGGCTTCACCGTGCTGCTCCCGATCCTCGCCATGGCCGGCGCGGGCCAGGTCGGCGCGGCCGCCGCGGTCTACCTCCGCCTCCCCCGTAACGAGTCGATCCGCAGGACCATCAGGTCGGCCCTGCCCGCGGGGCTGCTGGGCGTCGGCGAGCCGCTGATCTACGGCGTCTCGCTGCCCCTGGGCCGCCCGTTCGTCACGGCCTGTGTGGGCGGCGCGTTCGGCGGTGGCTTCGTGGGCCTGTTCAACCAGCTCGGCGACTCGGTCGGCTCCACGGCCATCGGCCCGTCCGGCTGGGCCCTGTTCCCGCTCCTGGACGGCAACCACGGCCTGGGCTCCACCCTCGCGATCTACGCGGGCGGCCTGCTCGTCGGATACGTCGCGGGCTTCGTGGTGACGTACTTCTTCGGCTTCAGCACGTCCCTGCTCGCGGAGTTCAACGTCTCCCAGGGCACGGCCCACTCCACGGTGGCGGCCCCCGGCCCGGCTGCGGCGGGCGGGCCCCCGGCCAAAGAACCCGCCGGGGTCTGAGGGGAAGACCTGCGCGGCTCCGCGCCGCAGGGACTGACTTCCGGAGTGCGTGAGGGGGAGCCGGAGAGCGTGCGGAACAATTTCCCAGCCTCGATGTGTAGGCATTTGATTGCCGGGCATCAGATGTCTCGGAGGTTGATAACTATGGTTCCCCTGCTTCTCGTCCTACTTCTCGCCCTGATCCTTTTCGGTGCCGGTTTCGCTCTCAAGGCACTGTGGTGGATCGCAGTCATTGTGCTGGTGGTCTGGCTGATCGGATTCTTCGTCCGCCCGACCGCGAGCGGCGGCCGCCGTGGCCGGTGGTATCGCTGGTAGGACCCACCTTTACCAGCACCGATGGACATGGCCCGGACCCAGACGGTCCGGGCCATGTCCTATGTCGCACCCTTTTTCTGGAAGGCACGAGGTATGACTTCTCGAACAGAGGGCACGCGAACTGATGAGCACCGAATTGTGCCGTCGAGAATGGAGCCGATGATGAGCGACCACCTGTGGGGTTATCAGCCGACAAGCGGTCACACAGCGGGCGCCGACCTGACCGGCTACACGGTCGAGGCGACGGACGGGAGTATCGGAAAGGTCGACAAGCATTCCGACGATGTGGGCGCGGCCTATCTCGTCGTCGACACCGGAGTCTGGATCTTCGGCAAGGACGTCCTGCTTCCGGCAGGCACGGTCAGGGCGATAGACACCGAGAAGCGGACGATCCACGTCGACCTGACCAAGGAGCAGATCAAGGACTCCCCGGAGTTCGACAAGCACAAGCATGCGGGTGACCCGGGCTATCACGCCCAGGTCGGCAGCCACTACAGCAGCCACCGCATCGAGTGACGCGTGACGCACCATGATCAGAGGCGGGGCCGGCTCCGAACGCGAAGCGGGCCCCGCTGTCATGTGCGTAAGGACCCGCCGGACCTCGCGCACCAGGACGACGACATCCGCGAGCGGACAGCACGAGGACCGTCCGTGCGGGGGTGCCCCGTCCCCGCGCACGCGCCTTGTCCCGACCGGTGGCCCCCGCGCGTGGACCACACCGGCCCAGCCGCCCTGGCCCGGCCCGTCACCGGGGCAGCTGCCCTTCCCGGTTGATCTCCGTCACCCGCGCCCGGAGCACGAGCCCCGGCGGCGCCGGCCGGACGGCCTCCGGCGGACAGTCCCACTCCGCGCCACCGCCCGGAGGACGCAGCTGTACGTACGCTCCGACCCGGCCCATCACGCGGCCCACCCGCCCGTCCCTGGCGTCCATGGCGAACGTGCCGGGCTCCGGCGGACACGGTTCAAGCCCTTCAACTGTCATGGGCGGCCTTCGCTTCCAGCTGTGCGCTCAGCCGCAACGCCGTCTCGATCGAGCACCGGCCGAGATCGACCAGCGGCATCGGCTCGTTGCCCGCGCACGAGACCGGGTCGATCCTCAGGGACGGCAGCTTCACGCCAACCCCCGCGAGCCCGGCCCTGAGTCGCGCCACCGCGTCCTCCGCCGCCCGCACTCTGCCCGCTGCTTCTCTGCGCCGTTCCGTAGCCGTCATCATGATCTTCCCCATTTCCACGCTGAGTAGTGGCTATGCCTACTCAGCGTGTCCAATTCCCCGCTACCGTGGAAGAGGTGCAGTTCCAACACCCGCACGTGTGTCACCTGGAGTCGCCATGCCCGGGCCGAAGAAGCTCGATCCCTCCTCCTCACCTCGCGCCCTCCTCGGAGCGGAACTCCGTCACCGCAGAGAGGCCGCCGGGCTATCCCAGGAGGACTTGGGGGCTCCACTCTTCGTCAGCGGCTCCTTTATCGGCCAACTGGAGTCCGGCACGAGGCGCATGCAGGTGGACCAGGCCCAGAAGCTGGACGAGGTGCTGGGCGGGGGCGGTTTCTTCGCCCGGAACTGCGCGGCGCTGAAGAAGTCCAAGTACCCGGACCACTTCGCGGAGGCGGCGGAGGCGGAGCGCGAGGCCACGACCATCAGGGAGTACGCCCCCCTGCTGATTCCCGGGCTGTTGCAGACGGAGGCGTACGCCCGGGCGGTGTTCCGGGCGGGTCGCCCCACGGCGGCCGATGAGTTGATCGACGAACTGGTGGCCGCGAGGTTGGAGCGAGCACAGTTGCTGACTGATCCAACAACGCCTCTGTTTTGGGTGGTTCTTGATGAAGCGGCATTACGTCGCCACAAGGGTGGCCGGACCGTCATGGCCGAAGCTCTTCGCCACATCGCCGCACTTGTCCGCCGACACCGCGTCATCGTGCAGGTCTTGACGTTCACCGCAGGTGCGCACATGGCCCTCGAAGGCCCTCTCAAGTTGATGTCGTTCGACAGCGCTCCACCACTGGCTTACCTGCAGGGGCTGGGCACAGGCCAGCTACAGGACGATCCGGCTACGGTCCGACAGTATGAATTGACCTACGATCTGGTCGTGGCCAACGCGTTGTCACCGGGGGCGTCCCTGGCCTTGATCCAGTCCTTGGCGGAGGATTACGACCATGAAGACCAGCAGCTCTGACTACGATCTGGCAGTGGTGACCTGGCACAGGCCCTGGGACAGCGATGCCAGCGGCGGCAACTGCCTGGAGGTCGCCACTTGGCGCAAGTCCTCCTACAGCGGAGCTAGCGGCGGCGATTGCCTCGAAGTCGCCGACGGGCTCCCCGATGTCGTGCCCGTCCGGGACTCGAAAGTGACCGACGGACCGGCGCTGATGTTCCGGCCCGCCGCGTGGGCCACCTTCGTCGCGGACCTCAAGCGCCTGTAGGCCGCTGGTCCCGCCCCCAGGTGGCCGGGCCGGTTGTTCCCGCCCCGACGCGCGCCGCGTAGGGACGGAGGGCAGGCACGCCGAAGGATGGCCCCGCTCATCCTCACCGCCGTGGCCCCAGTAGACGCCGCCGCAGCTGAGCGGGATCGAGGCGACACCCCTTGACACGGGGAGGGTCGCCCGGGTCCTGTCCGGGAAGGGTGGCGACTTTCGTCGTCCGCCCTCGCGACCAATGGCGACGGCGGGGTCCGGGCGGAGGTCTCTACCGTGGGCGTGTGACTCGTGTGGATTCCAAGGCCCCCGCAACACCCGCGCACCAGGCACCGGAGGTGAGGGTGCGACGGGTGTCCTGGCCGGCTGTGCCGTGGCACGACCTCTCCGCGCCGGGGATGTGGCCGACCGGGCGCATCGTGGCGGAAGCGCTCCTGGGCCTGACCTTGGCGCTGCTGGCGGCGGGTGCCGGCCTCCTGGCACGCGAGGGTGTGGTGCAGGCCGTCGCCGTCGGGCTGGCGGCCGGGTTGCTGTCACCCTTGCGCCGGGTGTTCCCCGCGTCCGTACTGCTGGCAACCACCTGCTTCGTACCGTTCGGTGGCTTCGCTCCGCTCATCCTCGTCGTGTCCTGGTCGGCCGGGCGGCGGATCGACGGCCTCGGCCGGGCACTCGGCGTCTTCGGGCTCGCCTACGCTCTCACCCTCGGCCTGACCGTCGTGACGGAGCAGCCTCGCTTCTCCCCCTCGCTCCTGCTCCTGAGCGGCCTGTTCCTGCTCGTCCCGCTGATCGTGCCGGGCCTCGCCGGCCGGTACTGGTCGCAGCGCCGGACGCTGTCCGACACGCTCCACGAGTACAACGCCCAGCTCCTGCGCGAGCGCGCCATGATCGCCGGGCAGGCCAGGATGCTGGAACGCCAGCGCATCGCTCAGGACATGCACGACAGCCTCGGCCACCAACTCGCGCTGATCGCCGTGCACACGGGCGCGCTGGAGGTCGACCGCGAACTGGCCGGGCGGCAGCGCGAGGCCGTCGGTGTGCTGCGCGAGGCCTCGGTGGTCGCCATGCACGAACTGCGTGACGTGGTGGGTGTGCTGAGGGACGGCGCCGACGTCTCCGGGCCGGGCGGGGGCCCGGAGGCCATGGACGTGGGGGGCGGGGGCCCGGGAACGCCTTCGCGCGGGGTGGCCGGCATCGAGGGCCTGGTCGACGCGTCCCGCAGGGCGGGGACGGCCGTCGAACTGCGGCGCTCGGGCGAGGAGCGCCCGCTCGCCCCGGCCGCCGACCACGCCGCGTACCGCGTGGTCCAGGAGGGCCTGACCAATGCCCACAAGCACGCCCCCGGAGCCACGATCACCGTCGGACTGCGGTACGAGCCCGACTCGCTGGTCGTGGAGATCGCCCACGGCCCGGCGGCGGAGCCCGTGGACCGTGGCAGCGTGGCCAGTGGCGGCCAGGGCCTGACAGGGCTCGGGGAAAGGGCCCGGCTCGTGGGCGGCATGGTGCACGCGGGCCCCACGGCGGACGGCGGCTTCCGGCTCGCGGGCGTACTGCCGTACACCTCGGCGGAGGGCGGTCTCCGCGGCTCGCCTTCCCGCGACGCCGTGACGACGTTCGTCACTCCGTCCGACGGGACGACGTTCGTCGCTCCGTCCGACGACTTTCGGGCGCAGAACCCGGCGGGCCCTTCCGGCGAGAGTGATCCCGTCATCGAGTGGAACGGTCTCCCGAAGGAGTTGGCCAAAGCAGTGAGCAGGACCAAGAGGGGCAACGGAATAGCGATCGGCTGCGGGGTGGTGGCCGTGGTGGTGGTGACAGCGGTGGTCGTCGGGGGCGTCTTCCTCGTGCGTGAGGCGGACAAGGCCATGATCGATCCCAAGCAGTACGACGCCGTGAAGGTGGGCCAGTCCGAAGAGGCCGTACGCAGGCAACTGCCGCGCGGGGACTCGTTCCTGAACACCGAGACGGGCGACGGCACACCGCCCGTGCCGGACGGGGCGTCATGCCTCACCCTGATGTCCACGGAACTCGGAAGCAGCTGGGACAAGGAACCGGTGTTCCGGTTCTGCTTCAAGGACGGCACGCTCATCGAGAAGAAGTCCTTCGAGACGAACTGAGGGCGCGCCTGACGCCCGCCCGTTGCCGGGGGGTTGCCGCCCGCCCCCCGGCCGGCGATCGGGGATGATGGGCCGGACCGCCCCGGGGCAGGACCGCCCAGGACTGCCGAGGACCGCTCAGGAGAGTCATGATCAGGGTTCTTGTGACGGACGACGAGCCGCTCATCCGGGCAGGGATCAGAATGATCCTCTCCTCGGCCGACGACATCGACGTCGTCGCGGAGGCGTCGAACGGCCGCGAGGCCGTCGACCTCGCCCGGGCCCAGCGGGTCGATGTCGCCCTCCTCGACATCCAGATGCCGGTCATGGACGGGCTGACGGCCCTGGCGGAGCTGCGCAGGTCCGCGCCCCAGGTGCGGGTGCTGATACTGACGACCTTCGGGGAGCGGAACAACGTGCTGCGCGCCCTGACCGAGGGGAGCGCGGGCTTCCTCCTCAAGGACTCGGCGCCCGGGGAACTGATGCGCGCCGTACGGGCGGCGGCGGCCGGGGAGGCGTACCTGTCGCCCGGGGCCACCCGGCACGTCGTGGACTCGCTGGCCACCGGCGGGACCGCGCAGCGGGCGGAGGACGCCCGCCGCCGGCTGGAGAAGCTGACGGGCCGCGAGCGGGACGTCCTGGCCCTGCTGGGCGAGGGCCTGTCCAACGCGGACGCCGGTCAGCGGATCCACATGAGCGAGGCCACGGTGAAGACGTACGTGAGCCGCATACTCGCCAAGCTGGGGTGCGAGAACAGGGTGCAGGCCGCCCTGCTGGCGCGGGACGCCGGCCTCGGCGTGTGAGTGCGGGGCGGCTCGGACCACCTGGATGACGTGCTTGCCCCGTACGCCGCCCGCCTCCGAGGCCCGGTGGGCGGTGGCGATCTCCGAGAGCGGGTGGACGGTGTCCACCACCGCGGGCTCCCCGCGCCCCCTGCGGACGCGGCGGGCCGGCTACGGAGGAACCCGCAGGTGGGAGCCGGTACTGGGCCCGGGGCTCAAGTCCTGGAGTCCGAGCGCTCTTTCGGAGGAATGGGTGGAGGGCCTGTGCCCACCCACCCACCCTCACCAACGGGTTGACTTCTCGTGACTGACTTGCCACGCAGCGTGGCGACGCTCTAGCGTGCGCCATGGCATAGAACGACCCCCGCCGGTGCGCCAACACCGAACAGGGGTCTGACCACCAAGATCGAAAGCGGCGAACTGATGGCTGTCGAGCAGCTTAGTGCCACCCCCTGCCCCCCGCACGTATCCGCACCCGCCGCCGCCCACCCCATGGCCGGTCCCGGCTACGGCAAGCGGTCCGCCCCCGGCCAACGGCCGCGCACCGGAACCGACTTCGCACACCTGGCGCCCCGCGAGGCGGCCATCGCGTCCTACATCGACCGGCTGCCCGACGGCTCGGACATCTCCGTGAAGACACTGGCCAGGACGCTCCCGTACGGGCAGTGCGCGCTGCGCACGGCGCTCAACAGGCTCCAGGCCGCCGGACATCTGCGCCGGGGCAGCGAGTGCGTCACCACCGACAGGGTCATGCTCTGGGTGACGCGGACCTTCTTCTCCCGTACCGCACGCGACGACGCGTGGTGGGAGGCCTTCGAGCGCGGGGACGTGCCCGTCGAGCGACGCGAACGGCCCACCCGGTCCCGGGCGTTCGCCCTGCTGGCCGCACTGGGCCGTACCGCGCCCGCGCTGAGCCTGTCGGCGGCGGAGTGCGCGGGCCTGGAGCCCCAGGTCGGCGAGTGGTTCGAGCGGGGCGCCACCGAGGCCGAGATCGTCGGCGCCCTGTCCACAGGGCTGCCCACGCCTGTGCACCACGCCGCCTCACTGCTCCGCAGGCGGCTGACGGACAAGTTGCCACCGCACCGGCCCGCCCCGGTGGAGCGGTCGGCGCTGATCACCCTGGAATGCGGCGAGTGCCGCGCCCCGGGCAGCCCGGAGGCCCTGCGCGGCGGGCTCTGCGGGCCGTGCCGGGGCGAGGGGAACACAGCACCCACGGGCCCGCCCGGTGCCGTCCCCACCGGCGGCGTGCGGGAGCGGATGGCGTCGGTCCGGGCGGGCCTGGTGCCGCGCCCGGACAGGACGTCCTGGTCCCGCGGCCGCGGCTGACCACCCCACCTGCCCCGGCCGCCGGGCGGATCGGCCCCTTCGGGACCCAGGCACCCTCGCCGTCGTACGGGTCGTGCAGGACGCTCCGGAGGCGCGGACACTCGGCGGGTCGCGCCACTCGTCCACGGTGCCAGATCTCGTTCAGCGCGCCCGGCGGATGGCCCCACTCCCCGTCCACCGAGTCCGGCGCCCCCACGAACGGCGCGTCGGTCACCACCCGCAGGTCCAGCTTCTCCGTCAACACGCGCACTCCGTATGCGGAGCGCAGGGACGAGGTGAGTGCCTCCAGTTTGTCGCCCGATCGGGCGACGAGGACGATGTCCGCGCCGCGCTGGGCGAGTCTCGCGGCGAACTCGGCGCCTATTCCGCCCGACGCTCCCGTGACCAGCGCCATGATGCTCCTCGGACTGGAGGCCGATGGGCTCGGTCGTTCACGCTAACCATGTAAGCGGTCGGCACCGTCCATTTGGCAGCAAGTGAGAAACATGCCTGCCGAGGTCTCTCGTAACGCGGCGAGCCACCCGCCAGAAGGACACCGGGGCGCGGCCGTAGGACGGGCCGGGCCCCCACGTGGTGGATGCGCCGCCGCAGGCCCGGCACCGGCTGAACCCGTGTCGGCTGAACCGTCGGCCGGAACGACGTCGGCCCCCCGGGACGAATCCCGGGGGGCCGACGTCGTTCAGATACTGCGGGTACTGCCCTGAACTGCTGATCCGGGGATCAGAAGTCCATGTCACCGCCCGGCATGCCGCCCGGAGCAGCCGCGGCGGCCTTCTCCGGCTTGTCGGCGATGACGGCCTCGGTGGTGAGGAAGAGCGCGGCAATGGACGCGGCGTTCTGCAGGGCGGAGCGCGTGACCTTCGCCGGGTCGATGATGCCCTCGGCGATCATGTCGACGTACTCGCCGGTCGCGGCGTTGAGGCCGTGACCGATCGGCAGGTTGCGCACCTTCTCGACGATGACGCCACCCTCGAGACCACCGTTGACGGCGATCTGCTTGAGCGGGGCCTCCAGCGCGAGCTTCACGGCGTTGGCGCCCGTGGCCTCGTCACCGGTCAGGTCGAGCTTCTCGAAGACGGCCGAGGCCTGGAGCAGAGCCACGCCACCACCGGCGACGATGCCCTCCTCGACGGCGGCCTTGGCGTTGCGCACCGCGTCCTCGATGCGGTGCTTGCGCTCCTTGAGCTCCACCTCGGTGGCGGCGCCGGCCTTGATGACGGCCACGCCGCCGGCCAGCTTCGCGAGGCGCTCCTGGAGCTTCTCGCGGTCGTAGTCCGAGTCGGAGTTCTCGATCTCGGCGCGGATCTGCTTGACGCGACCCTGAACCTGGTCGCTCTCGCCGCCACCGTCGACGATCGTCGTCTCGTCCTTGGTGATGACGACCTTGCGGGCGGTGCCGAGCAGGTCCAGGCCGGCGTTCTCCAGCTTGAGACCGACCTCCTCGGAGATGACGGTGCCACCGGTGAGGATGGCGATGTCGCCGAGCATGGCCTTGCGGCGGTCACCGAAGCCCGGAGCCTTGACGGCCACGGACTTGAAGGTGCCACGGATCTTGTTGACGACCAGGGTCGACAGGGCCTCGCCCTCGACGTCCTCCGCGATGATCAGCAGGGGCTTGCCCGACTGCATGACCTTCTCGAGCAGCGGAAGGAGGTCCTTCACGTTGCTGATCTTGGAGTTGACGATCAGGATGTACGGGTCGTCGAACGACGTCTCCATACGCTCCATGTCGGTGGCGAAGTACGCCGAGATGTAGCCCTTGTCGAAGCGCATACCCTCGGTGAGCTCCAGCTCCAGACCGAAGGTCTGGGACTCCTCGACGGTGATGACGCCTTCCTTGCCGACCTTGTCCATAGCCTCGGCGATCTTGGCGCCGATCTCGGTGTCAGCAGCGGAGATGGAGGCGGTGGAAGCGATCTGCTCCTTGGTCTCCACGTCCTTCGCCTGCTCCAGCAGAGCGGCGGAGACGGCCTCGACGGCCTTCTCGATGCCGCGCTTGAGAGCCATCGGGTTGGCACCCGCGGCGACGTTGCGCAGACCCTCGCGGACGAGAGCCTGGGCGAGAACGGTGGCGGTGGTCGTACCGTCGCCGGCGACGTCGTCCGTCTTCTTGGCGACCTCCTTGACCAGCTCCGCACCGATCTTCTCGTACGGGTCCTCGAGCTCGATCTCCTTGGCGATGGAAACACCATCGTTGGTGATCGTGGGCGCGCCCCACTTCTTCTCGAGGACGACGTTACGGCCCTTGGGGCCGAGGGTGACCTTGACGGCGTCGGCGAGCTGGTTCATCCCGCGCTCGAGACCGCGCCGTGCCTCTTCGTCGAACGCGATGATCTTGGCCATGTGAAGTGGTCCTCCCGGACTGATGGGGTCTCCCCTGCTCGAACGCAGTTGAGAGCTTGGGGAAGGATTTCTCCGGACCGAGAGGCGCCCGCGACGGACGGCCAGCGTGCCCGGTGGTTCCCTGCCCCACCAGGCCTGCGGGCCTCACCGGCCCGGTCCACGTTCTGTCACTCTCACCTGGAGAGTGCTAACGCCAATGATTAGCACTCGACCCCTTCGAGTGCAAGCGCCTTCGAGGATGGCTCGCTGCGGGCGAAGGTGCGAACGGCAGGTGGGACGGGCGTACGTCCCGGCCCGTGGACAGCCCCGAAGGCGGGGCGCCACCGCGCGCGGGGGCCGCCCGACCGGCCCGTGGCGCGCCCGGGGACGCCAGTGACCCCGCACGGAGGGAGGCGCCCGGCGCGCCGCACGCCGCGCCCGGACGCACGCGGGGCCCGTCCCCCCGAGGAGGTACGGGCCCCGCGTGTGCGAGTAGTGTTCGGTGTGGTCGGCCGACCGCGCCGAGCTCAGCCGACGGCGAGTTTGACCATGTCCGCCTGCGGCCCCTTCTGGCCCTGCGAGATCTCGAATTCAACTCGCTGACCCTCTTCGAGGGTGCGGTATCCGTCCATCTGGATCGCGCTGTAGTGGACGAAAACATCCGCACCACCGTCGACCGCGATGAAGCCGTACCCCTTCTCCGCGTTGAACCACTTGACGGTGCCCTGAGCCATGCCTAACTCCCCTATTACTGGCCCTTGCACAGGACCGCACTTCGCGGACCCGGGTCAAACTCACCCCCCGACAGGAGGGGGCGGCGTGCGCCGGAACGCGTCGACCGCGGCCGAATGTATCTGCCCAACTGCCCTCTGCAACAGGTCAGTCGGACGAGAATTCTGGGCACACGGGAACGCCCGGACAGGGGTAACTCGCAAGATTCCAGGGCAACTCGGGCCAGACAAAGGCCACTTATGACGCAAGGAGTGCACGCACATTGGCTGCTTCTCGTCGCGTCCGGGCGCATTCTCATATGCGCGTGGCACGGGCAGCTGCGGGGGCTTCCCCAACTGTACCCCGCTCAACCATGCAGAATGACCCCCTCCGCTTCTCTCGCGGAGGGGGTCATCGTGGTCACGTCGCGCAGCCGGCACGGACGTCCGGCAGCCGCGTCAGCCTCCGGCGACGGCCGGGATGATCGAGACGCCGGCACCGTCCGGCGTGGCCGCGTCCAGGCCGCCCTCGAAGCGCACGTCGTCGTCGTTGACGTACACGTTCACGAAGCGGCGCAGCTTGCCCTGGTCGTCCAGGACCCGCGCGGCGATGCCCGGGTGGTCCTTCTCCAGGGACGCGATGACCTCGGAGAGGACGGCGCCCTCGGCCGGGACCTCGGCCTGGCCGCCCGTGTAGGTGCGGAGGATGGTGGGGATACGGACCTTGACGCTCATGGGGGTGCCTTCCTTCGGTCTCGGGTGGTCAGCTGCCGGCGGCGAGGCCGGCGTCGCGGAACGCGTCCAGGCTGGGCCGGATCGTCGCCGACAGGCCGGTCGTCGGGGCGACGGCGTCGAGCGTCTTCAGGCCGTCGCCCGTGTTCAGGACGACGGTGGTCAGGGCCGGGTCGAGCAGGCCCGCGTCGATCAGCTTCCTCGTCACACCGACCGTCACACCCCCCGCGGTCTCCGCGAAGATGCCCTCGGTCCGGGCCAGCAGCTTGATCGCGTCGACGATCTGCTCGTCGTTCACGTCCTCCACGGCCCCGCCGGTACGCCGGGCGATGTCCAGGACGTACGGGCCGTCGGCCGGGTTGCCGATCGCGAGGGACTTCGCGATCGTGTTCGGCTTCTGGGGCCGCACGACGTCGTGTCCTGCCTTGAAGGCGGTGGACACCGGGGAGCAGCCCTCGGCCTGCGCGCCGAAGATCTTGTACGGCTTGTCCTCGACCAGGCCGAGCTTGATCAGCTCCTGGAGGCCCTTGTCGATCTTCGTGAGCTGCGATCCCGACGCGATCGGGATGACGAGCTGGTCGGGCAACCGCCAGCCCAGCTGCTCGCAGATCTCGTACGCCAGGGTCTTGGAGCCCTCGCCGTAGTACGGGCGCAGGTTGACGTTGACGAAGCCCCAGCCCTCGCCGAGCGGGTCGCCGATGAGCTCCGAGCAGAAGCGGTTGACGTCGTCGTAGTTGCCCTCGATGCCGACGAGCTCGCCGCCGTACACCGCGGCCATGACGACCTTGCCCTGCTCCAGGTCGTGCGGGATGAACACGCAGGACCGGAAGCCGGCACGGGCCGCCGCGGCACCCACCGCGCCGGCGAGGTTGCCCGTGGAGGAGCAGGAGAGCGTGGTGAACCTGAAGGCGCGGGCGGCCTCGACGGCGATGGCGACGACACGGTCCTTGAAGGAGTGCGTCGGGTTGCCGGAGTCGTCCTTCACGTACAGGGCGCCGGTGACACCGAGCTCACGGGCGAGGTTGTCGGCCTTGACCAGCTTGGTGAAACCGGGGTTGATGTTGGGCTTGTCCGCCACGTCGGAGGGGACCGGCAGCAGCGGCGCGTAGCGCCAGATGTTGTCCGGGCCCTCGGCGATGCGCTTCTTCAGCTCGTCGGGGGAGCCGCTCGGGAGGTCGTAGGCCACTTCGAGCGGCCCGAAACACGACGCGCAGGCGAAAAGGGGGCCGAGTTCGAAACGCTCGCCGCATTCGCGGCAGGAAAGTGCCGCGGCGGGACCGAGGTCCACGGTGGAAGAATCGGTGTCGGCTACAACTGTCTGCACGGCCATGATGGCGGAGGCCCTTTCTCCTCATCTTCCTTGCGACGTATCTCGCCACAAGACGGAATTGGCACCTTCCCCACCGTGACCTCGCGGTCGGCAGGAGGGTTGCCGGGACTTCGACGGGCCGTTCCCTCAGTCCCTCTGGATGAGCGCTGTGGCACCGGGTCGCGGACCCGGGCATTTGTTCGCGGACCCACCCCGACGTGCGAGGCTCATCCGCGTTGCTCAGACTGTAACCGACACATCGGACGGTCGAACCAGTCGTCCGTACCGCGAGATGGATCACACCCAGGGAGAATCGACCGTGCCGGAAGAGATGGAACGCTGGTTGAGCAGGCGTTCCTGGTCAGCCGCCGATCGCCCGCTGGACCGGCTCGTGGCCGCCAGGACACAGGATCCGCACCGTACGACCGTCAGTGTCGTGCTGCCCGCGCTGAACGAGGAGGCGACGGTCGGAACGATCGTCGAGACGATCCGGCGTGAGCTCATGGAACGCGTCGCGCTGGTCGACGAACTCGTGGTGATCGACTCCGGCTCCACCGACCGCACCGCCGCCGTGGCCCGGGAGGCGGGCGCCCGGGTCGTGCACCGCGACGAGATACTGCCGCGCATACCGGCCGTCCCCGGCAAGGGGGAAGTGCTCTGGCGGTCACTCCTGGTGACCGGCGGCGAGATCCTCTGCTTCGTCGACGCCGACCTCAGGGAGTTCTCGCCGGACTTCGTCTCCGGCACCGTCGGCCCCCTCCTCACCGATCCCGGCGTGCACTTCGTCAAGGCGATGTACGACCGCCCGCTCAACGGAACCGCAGGTCAGGGCGGGCGGGTGACCGAACTGATGGCCCGCCCCCTGCTCAACCTCCACTGGCCCCAGCTGGCCGGCTTCGTCCAGCCCCTCGGCGGCGAGTACGCGGTACGCCGCTCCCTGCTGGAACAGCTGCCCTTCCCCGTCGGCTACGGAGTGGAGCTGGGCCTGCTCATCGACGCCCTGAACACGGTGGGGCTCGACGCCCTGGCCCAGGTGGACGTCGGCGAACGCAGACACCGCCACCAGGACGGTCAGGCCCTGGGCAGGATGGCGGCGACGATCTACCGCACGGCCCAGCTCCGGCTCGCCCGGGGCACCATCGTGCGGCCCGAGATCACCCAGTTCGAACGGGGCGAGAACGGCTTCGTCCCGCACACGTACCCCGTCGACACGGAGGAACGGCCGCCGATGCTCGAGATCACCGAGTACGCGGCCCGCCGCGCGGCCTGATTCCTCACGTTTGACACCTCCCCGATCGGGCTAGGTTCCGCACATGGTCTCCGAGCACGCTGCACAGGTCCTCGTCGCGTCCAACCGCGGCCCGGTGTCGTACTCGCTGCGCGAGGACGGCTCCCTCGGCTCCAAGCGCGGCGGGGGCGGCCTCGTCTCCGGGCTCAGCGCCGTCGAGGACAAGCTCTGGGTGTGCGCGGCCCTCAGCGACAGCGACCGCGAGGCGGTCCGGCGAGGCCTGTCCGAGCCGGACGTCCGCATGCTCGACATCGACGCCGGGGTCCATGCCGACGCGTACAACGGCATCGCGAACTCCGTGCTCTGGTTCGTGTACCACATGCTCTACCAGACCCCCGTCGAGCCGGTGTTCGACGCGGAGTTCCGGCGTCAGTGGGCGTCCTACGAGGCGTACAACCGGGCCTTCGCCGAGGCGCTCGCCGAGGAGGCGGGCGAGGGCGCCGCCGTCCTGGTGCAGGACTACCACCTCTCGCTGGTACCGGGCATGCTCCGCGAACTCCGCCCCGACCTGCGGATCGGGCACTTCTCGCACACTCCGTGGGCGCCCGTCGACTACTTCCGGCTGCTGCCCGACGACATCGGCGAACAACTGCTGCGCGGCATCCTGGGCGCCGACCGGGCCGCGTTCCTGACCCACCGCTGGGCGGACGCGTTCATCGGGTGCTGCACCGCGATCCTCGGCGGCACCGGGCGCACCCGCGTCGGAGCCCACGGGCTCGGCGCCGACGCGGAGTTCCTGCGCCGCCGCTCCCACGAGGCCGACGTGGACGCGTGGATGGAGACCCTGCGGGAACAGATCGGCGAGGGCCGCCGGACCATCGTGCGGGTGGACCGCACCGAGCTGTCCAAGAACATCGTGCGCGGACTGCACGCCTACCGGGCCCTGCTGGAGGAACATCCTGAATGGCGCGAGCGCGTGGTGCACGTGGCGTTCGCCTATCCCTCCCGGCAGGACCTCGCCGTGTACCGCGACTACACGGCCGAGGTCGAGCGGGTCGCCCACACGATCAACGCCGAGTTCGGCACGGGCGGCTGGACCCCGGTCCTGCTCCACCTCGACGACGACTTCGCGCGTTCGCTGGCGGCCTACCGGCTGGCGGACGTGGCCCTCGTCAACCCCATCCGCGACGGCATGAACCTCGTCGCCAAGGAGGTCCCCGTCGTCTCCGACAACGGCTGCGCGCTGGTCCTCTCACGGGAGGCCGGGGCGTACGAGGAGCTCGGCGAGGACGCGCTCGTCGTCAACCCCTATGACGTGTCCGCCACGGCGGCGGCGCTGCACAAGGGGCTGACGATGGACGACGACGAGCGAGCGGCGCGCACCAAGAGGCTGGCCGCCGCGGCGATTTCGCTGCCGCCGCAGCAGTGGTTCCTCGACCAGCTGGACGCCCTCCGCACGGAGTAGCTCTCACTCCCTCCGCCCGTCGGCAGCGCAGCCGTCGCTGACGGGCGGGGTGCCGCGTCACGCGCCGATGCGCTGGGCCAGGGATGCGAGGTACTCGACGACCGCGGCGGGGCCGGGCAGCAGCAGGTCGGCACGCGCGGCGAGTTCGGGGACCTCGCCGCCGCTGCAGATCAGCAGGCCCGTGACGCCGGATTTACGGAGCTCGTCGACGGCGGTGTACGCGGCGAGGTCACCGAGGTCGTCGCCCGCGTAGAGGACGGACTCGGCGCCCGTCTCCCGTACGTACTCCTCCAGCGCGACGCCCTTGTCCATGCCCGGGGGGCGCAACTCCAGGACCAGGCGGCCCGGTTCGACGATGAGGCCGTGCCGGGCGGCGAGCGCGGCCAGCGGGCCGCGCAGGGTCTCGAAGGCGGCGCGGGGGTCGGCGGCGCGGCGGGTGTGCACGGCGATCGCGTGGCCCTTGTCCTCGACCCGGACGCCGTCCTCGTCCCCGGTCTTCGCCCCGGCCTCGCGCAGCACGCCGGGGAGCTCCTCGCGGACGCCGGCGACCCCGGGGTCCGGCGCGGGGGCGTTCACGGTGCCGGTGACGGCGTCCCAGCGCTCGGCGCCGTAGTGCCCGAGGACGACGAGGTGATCGAGGCCGGGCACGCCGGCGAAGCCGCCGTAGCGGACCGCGATGCCGGCCGGCCGGCCGGTGATCACGGCGACCGAGCCGACCTTCGGTGCGAGCGCCGAGAGCGCCGGTACGGCGCCGGGGTGGGCGCGGGACTGCTCCGGGTCCGGGACGATCTCGGCGAGCGTGCCGTCGAAATCGAGCGCGACGACCGCGCGGTCGGGGCGGGCCAGGAGCGCGGCCAGGCCTTCTCGGCCGGCCTGGGTGGTGGGGGTCGGGGTGGGGGTCGGGAGGGAGTGATCCGGATTGCCCATGGTCCGAGCGTATCGGGGGACCGGGGGTTCTCGGCGGGGGCCCGCCTGGGTGCGGGGCCTGTCCGGATGGGGCGAGGCCTGGGAGTCAGCCACGTGCGGGCAGGTGCGCGGGGCCTGCGCCTGCCGGTGACCGGAGCCCTCGGGTGGGCGGGGGCTGGAGGTGGGCGGGGGCTGGAGGTGGGCCACGCGTCCGGCGGGCCTGTTCTCCTGCCCGCCCCTTCCCGAACCCCGGGCTCCGCCCCGCCCCCCGCGCCGCAAACGTCGGCAGGGCTGAAGTCCCCTGTACCGGGGGGCGCCCGGTTTCCCCTTTACCGAGAAGCGCAGGGGATGCCCTGTGCCGGCAGGCTCGCGGGCCCCTGCCCCAGCGGGCACGCAGGGTGGACCCCCGCCCGCGACGGCCGGTCCGCCTCAGCGGCGGTTGCGGCGGGATTCCCGGACCCGGCGTAGGCGGTTGACCGTCACCGGGTCCTCCGCCAGGGCGCGGCGGTCGTCGAGGAGGGCGTTGAGCAGCTGGTAGTAGCGCACCGGCGAGATGCCGAGCTGTTCCCGGATAGCCCGTTCCTTCGCGCCGGGGCCCGGCCAGGAACGCCGCTCGACGGCGAGTACCGCGCGTTCCTGGTCGGAGAGCGGGGCGGCGGCGTCGGCGGTCATATCAACCAACCTACTCCGCGCTCTCCGCCTCCCGTGCCCTGGTCGCGATGGAGTTCAGCACACTCTCCGGGGTGCTGTTCGGCTCGACCGCGGAGCCGATGTTCTCCTTGATCGCCTCGCTGGTCTGCGCCCAGGAGGTCTTGCCGAACGGGTACAGCTGGGAGTTCGGCAGGGCCACCAGGAACTCGTGCAGCGCCTTGTGCTTGTCGTCGGCCTCCATCGCCGCGGAGGCGCTGCCGGTCACGGGCAGCAGGTCGTACTGGTCGGCGAAGGCCAGCACGTTCTCGTCGGCGTACGCGAAGTCGAGGAACTTGCCTATCTCCACGCGGTGGTCGTTCTGCTTGAAGCCCATCATCCAGTCGGCGACGCCCATCGAGCCCTCGGTCGGCCCCTCCGGTCCGGGAAGGGGGACCATGCCGACCTCGACGCCCTTCTTCTCGGCGTCCTGCATCAGCGTCGGGTGGCCGTTGAGCATGCCCACCTCGCCGTCGGTGAACGCCTCGAACGCCCTCGCCCGGTCGAGCTTGCCGGGTGCGACGGGCCCGGTGAGGCCCTTGCCGACGAGGTCGTCCCGCAGCCACTCCAAGGTCTCTATGTTTGCCGGGGAGTTGATGTCGTAGTTGCCGACCTCGTCCGTGTAACCGCCGCCGCCGCTGAGCAGCCACATCAGGGTCTCGGCCTGGGACTCCTCCTGGCCGAGCGGCAGGGCGAAGGGGTACTTCACGCCCCGCGCCTTGAGCGCGGTGGCGTCGCTACGGATGTCGTCCCAGGTCTGCGGGGCGTCGATCCCCGCCTTCGAGAAGAGGCCCTTGTTGTAGAAGAGGAGCCGGGTGCTGGCCACGAACGGCAGCCCGTACAGGGTGCCCTCGACCTTGCCCGCGTCGCTGAGCGAGGGAAGGAAGTTGGACGCGGTCCGGATGGCGAGCATCTCGTCCGACGAGTAGAGCTTGCCGGCCTTCGCGTAGTCCGCGTAGGCGCCTATCTGGGCGATGTCGGGGGCCTGGCCCGCCTTCACCATCTCGGCGACCTTCCGGTCGACGTCCTTCCAGGAGTAGACGTGGACGTCCACGTCGATCCCCGGATTGTCCGCCTCGAACTCCTGGGCGAGGCCGTTCCAGTACTTCTCGGAGCTGTTCTCCGCGCCGGTGCCGTAATCGGCCGCGACCAGCTTCAGGGTCACGTCACCCGAACCGCTCTCGGACCCGCATCCCGACAAGGTCACCGTCATGCCGAGTGCGGCCACCACCGCGGTCAGACCTATAAAGCGCCGCTGCACAGCCCCTGCCACCCCTACGTTCGTTCGCGCCGATCACCGCCGTGCGGTGACCCGTGGTCCTGTCCGAGGACCGACCGCGGAGGTCTACACCACCGTGGTACCGATTCCGCAATCTAGCAGGGGCGTTTTGTATGGGTGCTCAACAAACCGCGCTAGTGGACTAGACCTTTTAGGGTCCGTGGGGCGAAACTGTCTCCCGTGAGACACGTCATCGCCCTCGATGTGGGCGGCACAGGAATGAAGGCCGCACTGGTCGGGGAAGACGGCACCCTGCTCCACGAGGCACGCCGGGCCACCGCCAGGGAGCGCGGTGCGGAGGCCGTCGTCGACACCATCCTCGGCTTCGCCGCGGATCTGTACGCGTACGGCGGGGAACACTTCGGCCAAGGCGCCGTCGCCGCCGGAGTCGCCGTACCCGGCATCGTCGACGCGGAACGCGGCATCGCCGTCTACGCGGCCAACCTGGGCTGGCGCGACGTACCCCTGCGGAAACTGATCGGCGAGCGGCTCGGCGGCATACCCGTCGCGCTCGGCCACGACGTCAGGACCGGCGGCCTCGCCGAAGGCCGGATCGGCGCGGGCAGAGGCGCCGACCGTTTCCTGTTCGTGCCCCTGGGCACCGGAATCGCCGGGGCCATCGGCATCGACGGCACCATCGAGGCCGGAGCACACGGTTACGCGGGCGAGATAGGCCACGTCGTCGTCCGGCCGGACGGCCCCGACTGCGGCTGCGGCCAGCGCGGCTGCCTGGAGACACTCGCCTCCGCGTCCGCCGTCTCCCGTGCCTGGGCCGCCGTGTCCGGCGACCCGGACGCCGACGCCGCCGACTGCGCGAAGGCCGTGGCATCGGGGGACCCCGCGGCCCACCGCGTCTGGCAGAACGCCGTCGACGCGCTCGCCGCCGGGCTGGTCACGGCCCTCACCCTGCTGGACCCCCGCACGCTCATCATCGGTGGCGGTCTGGCCGAGGCGGGGGAAACCTTGTTCACACCACTGCGTGCGGCCGTCGAGGAACGGGTCACGTTCCAGAAACTGCCTCACATCGTCCCGGCGGCCCTCGGGGACACCGCCGGATGCCTGGGCGCGGGCCTGCTCGCCTGGGATCTTCTCTCCACGGAGGTATCCGCCTGATGGCCGGACGCGCAGACAGCACAGTTCTCGCAGGTGCCCGGGTGGTACTGCCCACCGGGACCGTGGAGAACGGCCGGGTGATCGTCGAGGGCACCCGGATCGCCGGCAGCACGCCGGAGGGCGCCCGGACCGTCGACCTCACGGGCCACTGGGTGGTCCCCGGCTTCGTGGACATGCACAACCACGGCGGCGGCGGCGCGTCCTTCGCCACCGGCACCGCCGAGGACGTCCTGACCGGCGTCCGCGCCCACCGCGCACACGGCACCACGACCGTCGTCGCCTCCACCGTCACCGGCGACATGGACTTCCTGGCCCGGCAGGCCGGCATGCTCTCGGAACTCGTGGAACAGGGCGAACTCGCCGGAGTCCACTTCGAGGGCCCCTTCATCGCGCCGTGCCGCAAGGGCGCGCACAGCGAGGAACTCCTCCGCCACCCCGACCCCTCCGAGGTCCGCAAGCTGCTCGACGCGGCACGCGGCACCGCGAAGATGGTCACCCTCGCCACCGAACTGCCGGGCGGCATCGAGTCCGTACGGCTGCTCGGTGAGCACGGGGTGATCGCCGCCGTCGGGCACACCGACGCGACGTACGAACAGACCGTCGAGGCCATCGAGGCGGGCGCCACCGTCGCCACGCACCTCTACAACGCGATGCCCGCGCTCGGCCACCGCGCACCGGGCCCGATCGCCGCCCTCCTGGAGGACGAGCGGGTCACCGTCGAGCTGATCAACGACGGCACGCACCTGCACCCCGCGTCCCTGGGACTGGCCTACCACCACGCGGGCGCCGACCGGGTCGCCCTGATCACGGACGCCATGGACGCCGCCGGCGCCGGTGACGGGCACTACGAACTCGGCCCGCTCGCCGTCGAGGTCAGGGACGGTGTCGCACGCCTGGTGGAGGGCGGCTCGATCGCGGGCTCCACCCTGACCCTGGACACCGCGTTCCGCCGGTCCGTGACACTCGACGGGATCCCGGTCGACGACGTCGTACGGTCCATCTCCGCCACCCCGGCACGCCTGCTCGGCCTGTACGACAGGGTCGGCTCCCTCGACCCGGGCAAGGACGCCGACCTGGTCGTCCTGGACGCGGACTTCACGGTGAAGGGCGTCATGCGCCGCGGCGAGTGGATCATCGAGCCGCAACTGGACCGGTGACCGCGGTCCCGGTGACTCCGTGCTGAACACGTAACGAAGAGACGGCGGTTGTCCGGGGGGTCTGGGACGGCCGCCGCCTCTTTGGCATGATCACCGGGATGCGCCGCGAGGAGACGGCGCGCAGGACGAGACCGAGGAACCGGGGGCCGGTGCAGGTGATACTGACCGTCACGCTGAACGCCGCACTCGACCTGACGTACACCGTCCCCGCCCTGGTCCCGCACACCAGCCACCGGGTCGACCACACCTGCGAACGCCCCGGCGGCAAGGGCCTCAACGTCGCCCGCGTGCTGACCGCGCTGGGCCACGACACCGTGGTCACCGGCTTCGCGGGCGGCGCCACCGGAGCCGTCCTGCGCGGGCTGCTCGGCGCGCTCCCCCACGGCCCCGCCGGCGCCCGCCTCACCGACGCACTCGTCCCCGTCGCCGGGAACACCCGCCGCACCCTGGCCGTCGTCGACCGGTCCACCGGCGACACCACCCAGCTCAACGAGCCCGGACCGCACATCGGCGCCGGCGAATGGGCCGCGTTCCTCGGTACGTACGCCGAACTCCTCACCGGCGCCCAGGCGGTCGCCCTCTGCGGCAGCCTCCCACCCGGCATCCACGTCGGCGCGTACGCGGAACTCGTCCGGCTCGCCCGCTCCGCCGGCGTCCCCGTGCTCCTGGACACCAGCGGCGAACCGCTGCGCCGCGGCATCGCCGCCCGCCCCGACCTCGTCAAGCCGAACGCCGACGAGCTCGCCCAGCTCACCGGAGCCCGCGAGCCGCTGCGCGCCACCCGCGACGCCCGCCGCAGAGGCGCGCACAGCGTCGTCGCCTCGCTGGGCGCGGAAGGACTGCTCGCCGTCACCGCCGACGGCGTCTGGCGGGCCGCACCGCCGTCCGCGGTACGGGGCAATCCGACGGGCGCCGGCGACTCCGCGGTAGCCGGGCTGCTGTCGGCCCTCGCCGAGGGGCTGGACTGGCCGGACCGGCTGGCGCGCGCGGTGGCCTTGTCCACCGCGACCGTACTGGCGCCCGCCGCAGGTGAGTTCGACCGCACGGCGTACGAACAACTGCTGCCGCGCGTCGGTATAGAGGAACACGCAGCAGACGCGGCCTGAACGCCGGGCGCCTGTCCGCCGCGCCCCTGTCCGCCGGGCCCGAGGAAACCCCAGGTGCCGGCATGCCGCTCCGGGCGAACCTGTCTCCGCCGCCCGGGCACAGGGGCGCCGGATCGCCGTTGGACGTCATCACGGTGGAGCACGCCGAGGCGATCGCCGCCGGGCCGAGCGCGTCGGCCATCTCCCAGATCTCCGAAGAAGCGTGATCCGCCACGACGGTCGGCTCGCCCCCATCGCGGCGGCGCCGGGGGATCTCAGTCGCGCGCGGGTGTGACCTCGACCCAGTCCAGAATCACGTCGCACTGATTTCCGTCCTGGCACGAGATGCTGATCTCGTTCTCACCCTTGTCCAAGCTGACGGGCGCCCAGGTGGTCTGCCAGTTCTTCTCCCAGTTCGGGTCCGAGGAGTTGATGAAGTCCTTGAGCCCGATCGGCTGCGGGTTCGGCTTCCCGTTGACCGTCAAGGTCGCGTTGGCGTCCTTGTCGGGGATCGCGTAGCGCACCGT
The DNA here is from genome assembly GCF_044334475.1 of Streptomyces sp. NPDC020780. Classification (NCBI taxonomy): domain Bacteria; kingdom Bacillati; phylum Actinomycetota; class Actinomycetes; order Kitasatosporales; family Streptomycetaceae; genus Streptomyces; species Streptomyces sp. NPDC020780. The sequence continues at coordinate 281,080 of NZ_JBIRTB010000008.1, forward strand.
CAGACGGTACGCACCGGCGCTCTCCATGGTGGCCCGCCACGTCACGGACGATCCGACGGCGTTGAAGCCGGACACGTACGAGCCGTTGGGGCCCTCGGCTCCCTTGACACTGTTGGCCACAGCTGCCGTACCGCCGAGCTTCAGCGACGCGGCGTCCTGCTTCGGGAGCTCGACGGGAGCCTCAGAGCTCTTGGACCGGTCAGGCGTCGGCGACTGCTCGACCTGACCGTCGGGACCGGACGAGGACGTGGCCTCGTCCTTCTTCTTTCCGCCCGTGTCGTCGTCCGTCATCAGCGCGGCACCGATACCGATGAGCACCACCGCCACCACGGCCACCGCGGCGATCAGCATCGCCTTGGTGTTGGGGCCGCCACGACCCGGTCCGTTACCCCGGCCACCGCCCTGCGGTCCGGACTGCGCCGAGGGCGCACCGCCCGGATAGGTCTCCGGGGCCGCGTACGGCGAATGCGGCTGACCGTAGGCCTGCTGCTGCGGCGGGGGCTGCTGGCCGTAGGCCTGCTGCGGCACCTGCCCGTAGGACCGCTGACGCTCACCGACGGTGCGCACCTGGTTGTACGAGGTTCTGGGCACGCCGGGCTGCGCGGCGGCCGGCCCGGGGTAGCCGTAACCACCCTGGCCGGGCGGCTGCGCTCCCGCCGCCTGCCCGTCCGCGTACAGATAGCCGAACGGATCGTCGTCCTCGGGCTTGCTCGCGCCGTTGTTCCCGGCCGTCATCCCTGGGTCACTCCTCACCATGTCGCCAGCCGTCGCCGACCGGCCGAGCCTACCCCGAACGGAGCACGCGTCGAATTGCCCTCGGGTACCCCGGAAACGGGGTGTGGTACGGGGCCGGCGGCGGCGTGAACGTCATCCGACTCTGCGGTGAACCTTCGACCTGGACCGCTTCTCCACGTACATCCGCTGGTCGGCGGAGTGCAGGACCTCTTCCTCGGTCATGCCGCACTCGGCCCAGCCGATACCGAAACTCGCCCCGACCCTGACCGCCCGGCCGTCCACCCGGATGGGCGGAATGATGGCGTTACGCAAGCGTACGGCCAGGTCCGCGGCGTCGGCCGCCCCCAGCCCGTCCGCGAGGACGACGAATTCGTCACCTCCGAGCCGCGCGACGGTGTCCCCGTCCCGTACGCAGGTGGTGAGCCGCCGGGCGACCTCGATGAGAACCGCGTCACCGGCATGGTGCCCGAAGCGGTCGTTGATCGACTTGAAGCCGTCGAGGTCGCAGAAGAGCACGGCGAGCCCCTTCGTGCCGTCGTCGCGCTCCGGATGGGGTGCCACGGTGTGCACGTGATGGTCGTACGGGCCGGCGCCCGGGGGGCCGTCCGCCTCGTAGACGTCGGCGCGGTATCCGTGCGGGGAGGAGCCCTCGATGTCCCCGTACGCCGCGTCCAGCGCCTCGACCGCCGTGGAGGTGGCCGAGGAGTGGGGCCTCTCGCACAGCCGGGCGCTGAGCCGGGCGCGCAGCTCCGCGCTGTTGGGCAGGCCGGTGAGCGCGTCGTGCGAGGCGCGGTGCGCGAGGTGCAGCTCGTTGCGCTTGCGCTCCTCGATGTCCTCGACGTGGGTGAGCAGGAAACGCGGACCGTCGGCCGTGTCGGCGACGACGGAGTTGCGCAGCGACACCCAGAGGTACGTGCCGTCCCTGCGCCCGAGCCGCAGCTCCGCCCGCCCTCCCTCGGCCGACGTGCGCAGCAGGGTGCCGATGTCCTCGGGGTGGACCAGGTCGGCGAAGGAGTAGCGGCGCAGGACGGACGCCGGGCGGCCCAGGAGGCGGCACAGCGCGTCGTTGGTCCGCAGCAGTCTGCCGTGCTGGTCCCCGCCCATCTCGGCGATGGCCATCCCGCTGGGGGCGTATTCGAACGCCTGGCGGAAGGATTCCTCACTGGCCCGCAGCGCCTGCTGCTCACGCTCCAGCCGGACCAGTGCGCGCTGCATGTTTGCTCGGAGGCGTGCGTTACTGATCGCAATCGCCGCCTGGGAGGCGTACATCTGGAGGGCCTCACGGCCCCAGGCGCCCGGACGCCGGCCGTTGCGCGGTCTGTCGACGGAGATGACGCCCAAGAGGTCCATACCTCCGCCGGACGCGTACATCGGGGCGTAGAGGCGGTCCAAGGGGTGCCACTCGTCCTCGAAGCGCGGCTCGGGCCCCTCGGTGTGCCATTGCGGCACGTCGTCGTCGAGGAGGACCCAGCCCTCGGTGTGCGGTATGAACCGGAGCCCGTCCCACGCCTCGCCCATCGACAGCCGGCGGTCCCACGAGTCGCGCGAGCCGACACGGCCGGTGATCAGGGCTTCCGCGGCGGAGTTGCCGGCGAAGGCGGCGACGACGAGGTCGCCGTCGGGGCGGACCAGGTTGACACAGCCCAACTCGTAGCCGAGGCCGACGACGATGCCGTCGGCCACGGCCTGCAGCGTGTCCGCCAGACTCCGCGCCGTGTTGAGATCAGCGACGGCCTGGTGCAGCTGCCGCATGGTCGCAAGGCGGACGTACGGCTCCGACTCGGCCTCCATTGCTCGCACTCCCCGAGACCTCGACAGCAACTCCAGGTTTCATATCGACGTACTTGTTGCAGTGTCACGGTCACTGAATCACAGTGAGCTGCACACCCGGTACACAGGGTCAACAAATACCGGGCTCTGTGACTCAAGTCACAACACGGGGTGAAGGGGCCTGTGATGCCCTTGAGGTCCTCCGATTATTTTCTGAATGCAAATCTGCTGGGCATACGGATGGTCCGGGGGTCCTAGGACCCGCCTGGTCCCCTGGCCCGATGCGAGGGCGCACCGTGCGGCACTAGCGTGCCCGGTGTGCTGCAGAAGACTCCCCACGCCCCGCGCCCCGAAGCCGTCCCCCATGCTGAAGGGGTGAGCAATGACCAATTCCGCGCCGCCCTGTCCCGTCTGGCCGCGGGCGTGGTGCTGATCACCGCCCAGGAACCGCCGCTCGACGAGCACGGCCGCGGCGAGGACGTCGGGATGACCGCGACCGCCTTCGTGTCGGTCTCCCTGGACCCGCCGCTGGTCATGGTGAGCCTGCGCAACGACTCGCGGATGGACGACCTGCTGGCCGAGCAGCCCCTGTGGGCGGTCTCGGTCCTGGCGGAGAGCCAGCGGCAGATCGCGGGACGGTTCGCCATGAAGGGCAGGATCAGCGACCGGCTGCTGTTCGAGGACCTCCCGTATGTGCGGGGCGAGGTCACGGACGCCCCGCTGATCGGCGGCGCGCTGGCCACGCTGGAGTGCCGCACGGAGCAGCGGGTGACGGCCGGCGACCACACGCTGGTGATCGGCCGGGTGCTGACGGCGGACCTGCCCAGTGCGGACGGCGAGCCCCTGACGTACTTCAAGGGGCGCTACCGGCGTCTGGGGTGACGGGGCCGGGGGCGGTAGGGGGCACGGGGCTCACTCACGAGCCCGTGTGACCTGACGCCGCACGGCGGCGCCTCTACCGCCGCGCCCGTACGGAGCGCGTCGGCGCCTGCGCCGCGGTGTCGTACGCCGGTGTCCGGACGGCTACGGCCGTGCGGCGCCTCCCATGCCCGAGGGCCCGACGACGACGGCCGTACAGCGGTGCCTGAACGCCGGCGCACGGACGGCGACGCCCGCACGCGCCTACCAGTCGCGGCCGGAACGTCCGCGTTTGGTGTCGCCACGCTGCTTCTTCTCGCGCAGGCGGCGTTCGTTGATGCCCCGCGGGATCTTCTTCTTGAGGCGCGGCTTGGGTGGCGGGGCGGTCGCCTCCGCCAGGAGTGCGGCGAGCCGCACGGCGGCCGTCTCGCGGTTGCGCCACTGGGAGCGGTGCTCGGAGGCGCGTACGGACACGACCCCGCCCACCAGCCTGGGCGCCAGGCGTTCGAGGGCCCGGGCCTTCCAGACCTCGGGCAGCGCCTCGGTCGCCGCGAGATCGAAGCGGAGCTCCACCTGGGAGTCGCTGGTGTTGACGTGCTGCCCGCCGGGCCCGGAGGACCGCGAGAAACGCCACATGAGTTCGGCCTCCGGCAGGGAGACCGAACCGCGGATGACATAGGGCCCGGACATGACACCCATGGTCCCTGGCCCGCAGGCCGTTCGTCACCTTCTTTTGCGGTCGTTCGGCCAGAAGTTCGGCAAAGAAAGTAAAGGGAGCTGGAACCTCGTGGTCCCCCGCCTGCGTTAGGACGGGTGACGGTAGCTTTCGTGATGGCACGAAGCCCGCACACGACGAGGAAAGGGACTTCCCATGGCAGTAAGCCTGTCCAAGGGCGGCAACGTCTCGCTCACCAAGGAGGCACCGGGCCTTACCGCCGTCACGGTCGGCCTCGGCTGGGACGTCCGCACCACCACCGGCACCGACTTCGACCTCGACGCCTCGGCGATCGCGGTCACCACCGCCGGCAAGGTCTACTCCGACGGCCACTTCGTCTTCTTCAACAACAAGTCGACGCCGGACCAGACCATCGTCCACACCGGTGACAACGTCACGGGCCAGGGCGAGGGCGACGACGAGCAGATCAACGTCAACCTGGCGGGCCTCCCGGCGGACATCGACAAGATCGTCTTCCCGGTCTCCATCTACGACGCCGAGTCCCGCAGCCAGAACTTCGGCCAGGTGCGGAACGCCTTCATCCGTATCGTCAACCAGGCCGGCGGCACCGAGATCGCCCGCTACGACCTGAGCGAGGACGCCGCCACCGAGACCGCCATGGTCTTCGGCGAGCTCTACCGCAACGGCGCCGAGTGGAAGTTCCGCGCGGTCGGCCAGGGCTACGCCTCGGGGCTGCGCGGCATCGCGCAGGACTTCGGCGTCAACCTCTGACGTAACGGCTCATCCCACGGAACCCCTGGCCGGCCCCGCCGACCGGGGGTTTCCGCAGGTCCGCACCTCCCGCACCGCCGCACGCACCTCCCGCCGCGCCGCCGCACCGCCGCACGCACCTTCCGCAGGGCCGCAGCTCCGCCCGCACCGCCGCACCCCCGCCCGCACCGCCGCCGCACGTACCTGCCGCGTACCTGCCGCATCAGCCCGGCCGCCCCCCACGCCGACGGACCCCCGCCCGGCGGCACCGGAACCGGCCCTGCCCGGACCGGTCGCCGGGCATGACACCATCTGAGCGTGCTCGACATCGGCTACTCCCTCTCCCGGCGCTTCCCGGACCCCCCGCAGACCGACTACCGCCGCGCGGACGTCCACGCCCTGCGGCACGACCTGTTCTCCGGGGACGTCTACCTCGCCGACACCAAGGCGGACCGCGAACTGTCCACAGCCTGGGGATGGGTGCCCGTACTGGACTTCGCCTGGGCGCTCTGCGACATCGTCGAGCAGATCGACCAGGACCCCCGGGGCAACCGCTCCCACCGGCAGCAGTACGCCGAGCTGGACTTCACCGAATCCTCCGACCGCATGCTCTTCGAGCGCCGCTTCGGCTGGGTGGACGTCGAGGCCGACTGGATGCCCGGCGACGAGCCCCCGCTCACCTTCAGCCACTCCGTCCTGCGCCGCGAAGCCCGCGACTTCCTCCACGACCTGATCGCCGACCTGGCCGACATGCACGAAGGCCTCGCCGACAACCCCGTCATCTGGGACCTGCAGGCCCGCTTTCCCCGCCTCTGACGCCCGGCACCCCCCACACCGCCCCGGCGACGGGCCCCCCTACGCCTCCACCCGCACCCCGATCTGCGCCGCGAACGCCGGAGCCAGCTCCATCAGCTGCGAGGGGCTGATCACCGCCCCCGCCAACCGCTCCACCCCCCGCGCGATGTCCAGCTCGGTGGCCGCCCGCAGATCGACCGACTCCATCCGGACAGCGCTGAAGTCGGCCCGCCTCACCACACAGTCACGGAACTCGACCCGCACCAGCTGCGCGTCCCCGAAATCCGGCTCCGACAGCACACACCCCTCGAACACGACGTCCTTGAGCCGCGCCCTGCGCAGATTCAGATAGTCGATCTTCCCGCCGCGCACGAGCACCCGCTCCAGCACCGCGCCGTGCAACTGCGCCCCGCCCAGCCGCGCGTCCACGATCTCGACATCCCGCAGCGACGCCCCCGCCAGGTCCGTGCCCACCCCCCGGACACCCGTCAGCACGGAATCGATGAACCTGGACCGACCGAGCTCCGCCCGGTCCATCGCGCATCCCCGCAACGCGCAGTCCATGAAGCGTGCACCCGCCCCCGAGGCGTCCGCCAGATCCACCTCCTCGAACCGCACACCGTCGTAGTCCCCGTCAGGCTCCAGGCCCTCGCCCTCGTACGCCACGAGCGCCGGCAACCGGACCTCCGGCCGCCGCGCCACCGCCACGGCACCCTTCCCGTCCGCCCCCGCGCCCCCGCGACCTGTGCTGCTTCTCCCTGCCATGCCCCCATCGTGACGCACGCCACTGACATCGACCCGCCGCCGATGTCACACCCCCGCCCCGCCGATCCGTCACAGACACAGAAGCGCCCACCGCGAGGAGACAAAGCCATGCAACGCCTCCACATCGTCGGCGGCGGCCTCGCCGGACTCACCGCGGCCGTCACCGCCGCCGAATCCCGCACCCAGGTCACCCTCCACGAAGCCCACCACACCCTCGGCGGACGGGCCAGGACCGCCGAAGGGCCCTACCTCACCAACGAGGGACCGCACGCGCTGTACCGCGGCGGACCGCACTGGACCTGGCTGAAGCAGCGCGGCCTCCTCGGACCCCTCGCCTCCGTACCGCTCCGCGAGGGCAGCCGCTTCCTCTTCCACCGGAACGGCGCCCTGCGCAGGCTCCCGCCCCTCGCCCTGCTCCGTCTCGCCCGCCGCCGGAACGCCCCCGTCGACACCGACTTCCTCAGCTGGGCCACCGGGCAGGCAGGCGAGGAGACGGCCCGCGCCGCCGCGCACTACATGGGCGTCGCCCTCTTCCACCACGACCCCGGCTCGCTCTCCGCCGCCTTCGTCCAGGACCGCCTCCGTCGCGCCACCGCGCTGCCACCCGAGGCCCGCTATCCCGTCGGCGGCTGGGCCCAGCTCGTCGACCGGATGGCCGCCCGGGCCTGGAACCTCGGCGTACGCGTCGAAACGACCCGGCGCATCGACGCCTCCGCCCTGGCCGGGCTCGCCCGCACCGGCCCGGTCATCGTCGCCACCCATCTGGACTCGGCCCGCACCCTGCTCGACGACCCCACCCTGACCTGGGACAGCGGACGCACCACCCTCATCGACCTCGCCGTACGGACCCGGCGCGGCGACCCCTACATCCTCTCCGACCTCGACGCACCCGGCTGGATCGAACGGTTCACCGCCGCCGACCCCACCCTCGCGCCCCACGGCGAACAACTCGTCCAGGGCCAGATCCCCCTCGCCCCCGGCACCCCGCGCACCGAAGCCGTCCGACGCGCCGAACACCTCCTCGACCTCGGCTTCCCCGGCTGGCGCACCCGCACCACCTGGCGCCGCGAAGCCCTCGCCACCGGCCGCACCGGTGCCGTCGACCGGCCCGGCACCACCTGGCGCGACCGCCCGGCCATCGACCGCGGCGACGGCATCCTCCTCGCAGGCGACCAGGTAGCCGCCCCCGGACTCCTCAGCGAGGTCTCCTTCACCAGCGGCATCGAAGCGGCCCTCCTGGCCCTGGAACTCCTCGGCACCGCACCCCGGCACACCGGACTTGACCTCAAGCGCGGTTGAGGACCGAGGGTGGAACGATCAGCCGCCCAGAACCGGGGAGCACGCCGTGCATGCCATCCGCCTCCACGCCTTCGGACCCGCCGAGAACCTCACCTACGAACGGACCGACGACCCCGAGCCCGCCCCCGGCCAGGTACGGATCAGCGTCGCCGCTGCCGGCGTGCACCTCCTGGACACCGCCCTGCGTGAAGGAATGACCGGCCCCTTCCCGGCCCCCTCCCTGCCGACGATCCCCGGCCGGGAGGTCGCCGGCACCGTCACCTCGCTCGGCAGGGGCACCGACCCCTCCTGGCTCGGGCGCCGCGTCGTCACCCACCTCGGCACGGCCCCCGGAGGTTACGCCGAACTGGCCGTCGCCGACGCCGGAAGACTCCACCCCGTCCCGGACGGACTCGGCGCCGCCGAAGCCGTCGCCATGATCGGGACCGGCCGCACCGCCCTGGGTATCCGCCAGTTCACCGACCTCGGCCCCGACTCCGTCGTCGTCGTCCTCGCCGCGGCCGGCGGCATCGGCACACTCCTCGTCCAGTACGCGAAGAACGCCGGCGCCACCGTCGTCGGCCTGGCCGGCGGCCCGGCCAAGGTCGCCCACGTCACCGCCAACGGCGCCGACCTCGCCGTCGACTACACCCTCCCCGACTGGCCCCACCAGGTCCGCGCCCACCTCGACACCCTCGGCCGCGACGCCACCGTCGTGTACGACTCCGTCGGCGGCGACACCGCACGCGCCGCGACCGACCTGCTCGGCAAGGGCGGCCGGCACATCGCTTTCGGCTGGTCGGGGACGGGCCTGCGCGAGGGAGGTCCCTTCACCCTGCCCGACGACGAACTCACCGCACGCGGCCTCACCTCGCAGAACGTACTCGGACCCGCCATGACCGAGAAGGCCGGCGGCCTACGGCCCCTGGAAACCGCGGCACTCGCCGAAGCGACCTCCGGACGGCTCCGCCCCGCCGTCCAGCGCTACCCCCTCGCCGAGGCGGCCACCGCCCACCGTGCCCTCGAGAACCGCGGCACCATCGGCAAGGTGGTCCTCATCCCCTGACCACCACTCACCGGCCCCCGAGCTCGGCCAGTGCCCCGTCCGTCAGCCGGTACACCGTCCACTCGTCCTGCGGACGAGCCCCCAGCGACTCGTAGAACGCGATGGACGGGGCGTTCCAGTTCAGCACCGACCACTCCAGGCGCCCGTACCCCCGCTCCACGCAGACCCGTGCCAACTCCCTCAGCAGGGCCTTGCCGTAACCGCCCCCGCGCCGCTCGGGACGCACGTACAGGTCCTCCAGATACACACCGTGCACCCCGCGCCACGTCGAGAAGTTCAGGAACCACAGCGCGAACCCGACCACCTCGTCGTCCTCCTCCGACACCGCCACGTGCGCGTACGCGGCGGGCCGCTCCCCGAACAAGGCCTCCCTCAACTGCTCCTCGGTGGCGTTGGCCTCATGGAGCGCCTTCTCGTACTCGGCCAGCTCCCGGACCATGGCGTGAATGACGGGAACATCTGCGGTGGTGGCGACACGAATCATGAGCGCAGCCTAGACACGCAGGCCACACGCCCGCCTCTCACCTCCGCCCCAGCAACTGCCGAGCGATCTCCGCATGGTCCGCCGACAGCTGCGGCTCCCCACCCTCGATCCCCCACAGACCGTTCTGCAGGACCCGCCCCAGCGTCCACGCCCGCGCCCGCTCCCGCTCCAGACCCAGCACGTCCGTCAGCAGATCGAACCGCCACAGCACCTCGGACGCGTCGAACCGGTTGTCCAGCGCCGGGAACAACTCGAAACCCGGATCCCCCGCCAGAGGCTTCGGGTCGAGCGCCACCCACTCACCGGCCCGCCCCTCCTCCGCACGTCCGGCCAGAACGTTGTCGTAGTGCAGATCCCAGTGCAGCAGCCGGTCCCCCGGCTCCCCGGCCACCTCCCGCACCGCCGCCGCACAGTCCAGGAACAACCGCCGCTCGGCCTCGTCCACCAGCGAACCGGCCGCCCCCGGAGCCGCCCGCAGCATCCGCGCCGTCACGTCCCCCAGCCGCCGCATCCCCGCCGGAGCCGGTACGGCCACGAGCCAGGCCAGCGACGCCGCCAGCACCCGCACCGCCTCCCGCGCGTCCGGAACGCCGGTCAACGGCCGCCCCTCGTCGAGCCGTTCCAGCAGCATCGCCCCCGATGCCACGTCGTACTCCAGCAACTCCACCGCCCCGGCCCCGGCCACCCCCCAGGCTCGCAGCGCGATCGGCTCCCCCACCGTCTCCTCGTCGACCGCCTGCAGTTTCAGCGCCGCCCGCCGCCCGTCCGCCACCCGCACCACGGGGAGCACCAGCGCGCACATCCCGCACATCGCGGCCCCGTCCCGCCGCAGCCCCCACTCCTCCAGGAAGCGTTCCGCCAGCACCGGCAACGCGGCGACGAACGCCCGCCCCCGCTCCCCGTTCAGCGCGGCCTGGCAGGCCGCCAACTCCTCCGGAACCTCGATCACACCCCCGAGCGTAGGGGTCGGCACGACGAAACCCCCGGCCGCGCAGTACCGTCCCTCCAGCGACTCGGCTGCACACGGACACGCAGGGGACACATGAGCACCGTCAGTACCGTCAACGGCGGCATATCGTTCTGGTACGCGCACGAGGGCACCCCGGCCCCCCGCGAACCCCTGCCCGGTGACACCACGGCCGACGTCTGCATCGTCGGCGGGGGCTACACCGGGCTCTGGACGGCGTACTACCTCAAGAAGGCCGTCCCCTTCCTCAACATCACCGTCCTGGAAGCCGCGTTCTGCGGCTACGGCGCCTCCGGCCGCAACGGCGGCTGGCTCTACAACGGCATCGCCGGCCGCGACCGCTACGCCCGGCTCCACGGCCACGACGCCGCCGTCCGCCTCCAACAGGCCATGAACGACACCGTCGGCGAGGTCGTCCGTGTCGCCGGCGAGGAGAAGATCGACGCCGACATCCACCACGGTGGCGTCCTCGAGATCGCCCGCACCCCCGCCCAGCTCGCCCGCCTCAAGGACTTCCACTCCGTCGAGATCGCCTTCGGCGAGACCGGCCGCGTCCTGCGGGGCGCCCGGGAGACCGCCGAACGCGTCCGGGTCACCGGAGCCGTCGGCTCCAGCTGGACCCCGCACGGCGCACGCCTGCACCCCGCCAAGCTCGTCAAGGGCCTCGCCGAGACCGTCGAAGCCCTGGGCGTCACCCTCCACGAGTCGACCCCCGTCACCGAGATCAGACCCAAGCACGCCATCACCCCGTACGGCACCGTCCGCGCCCCCTACGTCCTGCGCTGCACCGAGGGCTTCACCGCGAACCTCAAGGGGCAGAAGCGGACCTGGCTCCCGATGAACTCCTCCATGATCGTCACCGAGCCGCTCCCCGGGGCCCTCTGGGACACCATCGGCTGGGACGGCCGCGAAACCCTCGGCGACATGGCCCACGCCTACATGTACGCCCAGCGCACCGCCGACGACCGCATCGCCCTCGGCGGCCGGGGCGTCCCCTACCGCTACGGATCGGCCGCCGCCCAGGTCAACGGCACGGACCGCACCCGTCCCGCCACCGTCGACGCCCTGCGTGACCTGCTCGTCCGCTTCTTCCCCACCGCCGCGGGCGCCCGCATCGACCACGCCTGGTCCGGCGTCCTCGGCGTCCCCCGCGACTGGTGCGCCACCGTCACCCTGGACCGCTCCACCGGCCTCGGCTGGGCCGGCGGGTACGTCGGCTCCGGCGTGGCCACCGCCAACCTCGCCGCCCGCACCCTGCGCGACCTCATCCAGCAGGACTCCGGCCAGGCCGGCCCCACCGACCTGACCACCCTCCCCTGGGTCGGTCACCAGGTCCGCCGCTGGGAACCCGAACCCCTGCGCTGGCTCGGCGTCCACGCCCTCTACGCGGCCTACCGCACCGCCGACCGCCGGGAATCCACCTCCGCGACCCCGGACACGCACCGCCTCGCCAAGCTGGCGAACCGGGTGGCGGGACGGCGCTGAGCGGCCGGCAGCCGGACATCCTGGCGGCCGTAGGGCGGGTGGCGGCCGCGTCGGCTGCTCCTCAGCCCGACAGAGGTGTGCTCGTCGGCGAGCTGTTCACTCATCCGCTCAAGGACCCGCTCTGCGACGGCGACCTCGTCCCGCTCGGCTCCCACCTCCGCCAGCTGCTTGGCCAGCTGTTCCCCGACTTCGTCCAGCTCCGCGCGCCGGAGCGAGAGATGGCGCAACCGTCTGTGTTCATGACTGGTTGCCAGGCTGTTCACCGGCCTGGGGCATGGACGGGGGATCTCGGTGAGGTCAGGGCGTAACGGGGAGGCTAGGGCGTGTGTCGAAAGTAGCGCCGTCTGCCCGAAGGGCAGGCTCGGCGGTGTCCGGTGCGTGCGATCGCAAGGCGGAGGGTCGCCCCGATACTGGATGTATCGGGGCGATCCCGACAACGCGGCGAGTGTGCGTGCCGGGCGCCGCCGGGCAGGCGGGACTTTCGATACACGGCCTAGCGAGGTGCCGCGAGTACGTCCCGGAGTACGTTCTCGAGCGTGACGCGGGCCAGCTCGTGTCTCAGGGTCTCCTCGATGCCCTCGTAGATGCCCTGCATCGCCGGCTGGATGCCGTAACCCACCACACATCCCTGGTCCGGGGTAGTGCGGTGCATCGCGAACAGCGGGCCGGGTTCCACTGCCTCGTACACGTCGAGCAGGGTCATCGACTCCAGCTCGCGCGCCAGCGACCAGCCCGCGCCCACGCCACGCCGGGACTCGACGAGCCCGGCCCTGCGCAGCTCGCCGAGCAGCCGCCTGATCACCACGGGGTTGGTGTTCGCGCTGGTCGCGATCTGCTCGGAGGTGGCGACCTCATGGCCCTGGCGCTGGTAAAGACCGATCCAGGCCAGCGCGTGGGCGGCAATGGTCAACCGGCTGTTGGCACTCATGCACCCCTCCTCTCGGCTGCAACGCCTTATGTTACGACCCCCAGTCGTAACAGTGAAGGTTGCATCTGCCTGTCGTAACAATTAACGTTGCGACTGCCAGGAAGGGTCGAATCAACGAGGTGAGAAGTATGAGCAAGCCACTCATGGGCAAGGTCGCCCTGGTCACCGGGGGGTCGCGCGGACTGGGAGCCGCGACCGTACGGCTGCTGGCCGAGCAGGGCGCCGACGTCGCCTTCACCTACGTCAGCTCCGAGAAGCAGGCGCAGGCCGTCGTCGACGAGGTGCGCGGCAAGGGAGCGAAGGCCGTCGCCTTCAAGTCCGACCAGGCGGACATGAGTCGGGCGCCGGCACTGATCGACGACGTGGTCGCGCACTTCGGCGGCCTGGACATCCTCGTCAACAACGCGGCGATCTCCGTGGCCGGCACGGTGGACGCCCCGGACGCCGACACCGCCGCACTGGACCGGATGCACGCCACCAACTACCTCGGCGTGATCGCCGTCATCCGGGCCGCCTCCCGAGTGCTGCGCACGGACGGCCGCATCATCACCGTGAGTTCCGGACTGGGCTCCCGGGTCGGCGCCCCGGGCCTTGCCGACTACTCGGCGACCAAGTCAGGGATCGAGAGGTACACCATGGGGGTCGCACGCGACCTCGGGCCCCGGGACATCACGGCCAACGTCGTGGAGGCCGGACTGATGGAGGGCGGCATGGAACCGCCGGACCCCGAGACCCTCAAGGTGCTGGTCAGCTCGCTGTCCCTGCAGCGTATGGGGCACCCCGACGAAATCGCCGCGGCGATCGCCTTTCTGGCGAGCCCCGCCGCCTCGTACATCACGGGCGCGGTGCTGGACGCCCACGGTGGCTACAACGCCTGAACCGGAACCCCTGCAGCGCGCCCCGGAGGACATCGCGCCTTCGGGTGCGCGCAAAGGAGAGCGGCTCCTGACGCACGATCTCCTCCGCAGACTGCCGCCCACGAGCAGGGCGATTTCCTCGAGTACGGGTCACACCAGCCCTTCGACCTGCCGCTTCCACGTTGGCGGAGGCTCCTGGCATCGCCGCGTTCGCACGCGGTGGTCTGCCCGCTGCGGCGGACACCGACGACGGCAATACGTGGACGGACGGGCTTCTGCCGGCTCTACCGCGGCCGGCGACGGACCCGTGTCCTACGAATCGGGCCTGTGCGCGTGGCCGGCGCCCAGGCGGCGATGTTCGCCTGTGGCCCATGCATCCGCGCATTACGGGAGCAGGTCCGGCAAGCCCTTCTCCTTCACGGTGAACCAGCCCCTCCGGCCCAAGTGAGCACGGCTTCCGAGCCCGAGCCGCCCGGTGGACGCCGTTTCGGAAGGCATCGTGCACGGGGCGGCATGTTCAGTCGCGGACGAGGCCGATGGACGGCGGCCCCAGCGACACCCGGATCACCCGGATCACCTACCGGAGCGTCCTGCCCCATGTCGGCGGGAGCGCGCCGAGGCCCCGCGAAGCTCGTCCCCCTCCAGCGCAAGGCCCAGGCCAAGAAGCAGGGTCCCTGAGCGGCTCCCCTCACGCAGGCCCTCCTGCCGCGTCCCGGCTATCCGGCACACCAGCCCCGGAACAGCGGAAACCCCAGGCCACGGGCTGCGTGACCTGGGGTTTTCCCGGAGCCCCCTGTCGGATTCGAACCGACGACCTACGCATTACAAGTGCGTTGCTCTGGCCGGACTGAGCTAAGGAGGCGTGCCGGAGCAGTCTAACCAACCCGGCGACCGGCAACAGCACAATATCCGGGACCCAGGACTACTGACAGATTCGAAAACGCCAGGTAGCGTCACTGCAGGTTCACTCCGGTGGACCATCCACTCCCTTACTCGGATCGTCCGGCACGTTCCTGCCGGTGGAGGAGAAGAATCGCCATGGCCAGTGTCACGTTCGACAAGGCGTCCCGCGTCTACCCCGGCTCCACGAAGCCGGCTGTGGACCAGCTCGAGATCGACATCGAGGACGGCGAGTTCCTCGTCCTCGTCGGTCCTTCCGGTTGCGGCAAGTCGACCTCCCTCCGCATGCTCGCGGGTCTCGAGGACGTCAACGGCGGCGCGATCCGCATCGGTGACCGCGACGTCACGCACCTGCCCCCGAAGGACCGGGACATCGCCATGGTGTTCCAGAACTACGCGCTCTACCCGCACATGACCGTCGCGGACAACATGGGCTTCGCGCTCAAGATCGCCGGCATCAACAAGACGGAGATCCGGGCGAAGGTCGAAGAGGCCGCCAAGATGCTGGACCTCACCGACTACCTGGACCGCAAGCCGAAGGCGCTCTCCGGTGGTCAGCGCCAGCGTGTGGCGATGGGCCGCGCCATCGTGCGTGAGCCGCAGGTCTTCCTCATGGACGAGCCGCTGTCGAACCTCGACGCCAAGCTCCGTGTGTCGACGCGTACGCAGATCGCCTCCCTGCAGCGCCGCCTCGGCATCACCACCGTGTACGTCACCCACGACCAGGTCGAGGCCCTCACCATGGGTGACCGGGTCGCGGTCCTCAAGGACGGCCTCCTCCAGCAGGTCGACTCGCCGCGGAACATGTACGACCGCCCGGCGAACCTCTTCGTGGCCGGCTTCATCGGCTCCCCGGCGATGAACCTCGTCGAGGTCCCGATCACCGACGGCGGCGTGAAGTTCGGCAACAGCGTCGTCCCGGTCTCCCGTGCGGCGCTCTCCGCCGCGGCCGACCGCGGCGACCGCACGGTCACCGTCGGCATCCGCCCCGAGCACTTCGACATCGTCGAGCACGGCGGCGCCGCCGCGCAGGGCCTGTCCAAGGGCTCGGCCGACGCCCCGGCCGGTCTGGCCGTCTCCGTCAACGTCGTCGAGGAGCTCGGCGCCGACGGGTACGTCTACGGTGCCGCGCAGGTCGGTGGCGAGCACAAGGACCTGGTCGTCCGCGTCGGCGGCCGCGCCGTGCCGGAGAAGGGCACCGAGCTGCACGTCGTGCCGCGCCCGGACGAGCTGCACGTCTTCGCGACGTCGACCGGTGAGCGCCTGACCGCCTGACCGCTTGGCCGCTTGGCCGCTTGGCCGCCTGGCCGTCTCACCGCCTGACCGTGCGGCCGGATCACCGGCCGCACGACGGCGAGTGTCCGACCGCCTCGCGGTCCGGCCGCCGCTGAGGCCCGACCGGTGATCCGGCCGCACGGCTCGTCGTACTCGCCGTGCCGCTAACGGCCCCGCGTCCCCCAGGGACGTGGGGCCGTTCGCGTGGCGGGGGGTGCGCGGGGGTTTCGGGCCGGAGGGCGCCGAATACCCCGTGACAGCGGCCGATTCGCCCGTGCACGTCAACACGCGATTCGAAAGACTCCCTCGAACCATCCCCCGCAAGAGTGACGAAATGTCGCCATGTCATCACTGACCGCTACGCTCGCCTGCGTGACCCACACCGCGCGCCGCATCGGCCGAACCCTAGCTCTCGTACTGCCCGTCGTCATGGTCCTGTCCGGGACCCTCGCGGTCACCCGCGTGCAGTGGTCGGGGCAGGACACCGAGACCCAGCTGCTGACCGCTGCCTCCGAGACCGTGTCCAAGCGCGCCAAGGCGCGCGCACCGCAGGACGTCCTGCGCGACAAGCTCCTCCTGGAACTGCGCGAGAAGGACCCGGGTGTCGCGCTGACGCACCTCCAGCGCACGGTGGAGGCCCGGCCGTCGCTGGCGAAGCACTGCATGTCGATCGCGAAGGCCCTGGGCAGGGCGGCCGTCGACCAGTACGGTCCGACGCGGGCACACCGCTTCTCCCGCCCGGTGTGCGACACGTCGTTCGCCTCCGGCGTCGCGCAGTTCAGCTGAGCGGGGTGTGCGCGGGCACGGCATATCGTGCCTCGCATGCATACGTTTCCGACGCAGGCCGTGATCCTGGCGGGTGGTCAGGGCTCGCGGCTGCGCCCGTACACCGATGACCGTCCCAAGCCGATGGTCGAGATCCCGGGCACCGGGACCCCGATCATCGGCCATCAGCTTTCCTGGCTGGCCGCCGAGGGTGTCACCGACGCCGTGGTCTCGTGCGGCCATCTTGCCGATGTGCTGCAGGAGTGGTTGGCCTCCTCGGTGCTGCCCTTGCGTGTCACGACCGTCGTCGAGACCGAGCCCCTGGGCCGTGGCGGCGGTCTGAAGCATGCCGCGGCACGGCTGCCCAACGCGTCGGCTCCGTGGTACGCGACCAACGGCGACATCTGGACCCGCTTCTCGCTCCGGGAGATGGCCTCGTTCCACGCCGAGCGGGACGCCCTAGCGACGCTGGCACTGGCCCGTCCGCGGATTCCGTGGGGCGCGGTGGAGACGGACGCGTTCGGTCACATCACCGACTTCATCGAGTCGCCTCCGTCCCCGTACCTGATCAACGCGGGGGTGTACGTCTTCGCGCCCGCCTTCACGGCCATGCTGCCGGACCGGGGCGACCATGAGCGGACGACGTTTCCCCGGCTGGCCCGGGAGCGCCGGCTGGCCGGGTACCCGCTGCCGCACGGGGCGTACTGGCGGGCGATCGACACGGCGAAGGACCTGACGGAGGCGGCGAAGGAACTGGGTTCCCGGCCGGGCGACTGAGGCTGCTGCGGGGGCCCGCCGAGGCGGCGGCCGAGGATGGCTGCGGGCGGCGGGGCAGACGTACGGCGAGGGCGGTCACCGGGTGTCCGGTGACCGCCCTCGCCGTACGGGTGAGGCCTCCCCGCCTTCGGGGCGCGTACGCGCTCTCGCGGTGCCGGGCCCCCGCCCTGGCGGTGGGGGCCCGGCAGATCAGCCGAGCAGGCCGCCGATGGGGTTCTGGCCGGCGCCCCCGGCGGAATCGCCGCCACCGCTGTCCGAGCCGCCGGAATCCGAGCCACCGCCGCCGGTGGTGCCGCCGGATCCGGTACTGCCCGAGGAGGCCGGTCCTGAGCTGCTGGTGGCCGGGGGTTCCTGCGGAGTCGTCTCCTGCGGGGGCTGCTGGCCGGTGCCCTGCGTCTGGCTGGGCTGCCCGGTACTCGCCCCCGTGGCGGGGCCGGGTTCGCGGGCGGAGTCGTCGCCCGCCGGAGTGGATTCCCTGGCCGCCGGGGTGTCGGGCGCGCTGGACGGGCCCGTCTCGGGCCGGCGTTCGGCCGGGGAACCGGAGGGCTTCCCCTTGCCGGTGGTCTCGTCGGGCAGCGGGGAGCCCGGCAGCTGGTTGGTGGGGTTGTCGTCGGGGCCGGGCACGGTGACGACCTCCGTGGAACGGACGGCCCCGCCGAGCATCGAGCCGACCAGCAGGGTCAGGCCGACGACGACGGTGGCGACCACAGCGCCGCGGCGCAGGACGCGGCGGCGCAGGTCCCAGATCTCGGAGCGCGGGCCGAGTGTGCGCCACGCCTCCCCGGCGAGGCGTCCGTCGACGGAGTAGACGGGGGCGCCCGCGATGACCAGGGGACTCCAGGCCGCCAGGAAGATGATGTCGGGGGCGTCGTACGCGGCGACGCTGCGCCAGCTGACCGTGACGAGGAGCGCGGCGGAGAGCAGGGCACCGAAGGCCGCGGCCACGCGCTGCCAGAGGCCGAGGACGGTCAGGACACCGACGACGACCTGAAGGAAGGCGACCGCCAGTCCGGACCCCACAGGGTGGGCGAGGGCGAAGTCGCGGAGGGGTTCGGCAACAGCCCAAGGGCGCATCGACGTCAGCCACTTGACCATGGAGCCGCGGTGGCCGCCGTCGAAGTAGACGGGGTCGCAGAGCTTGCCCATGCCGGCGTAGATGGAGAGGAAACCGAGGAAGACGCGCAGCGGCAGGAGGACGACGCCGAGGTTCATCCGGCGTCCCGGGTAGTAGGCGTGCCGGACCTTGTCGCTGGGGCGCCGCTCGCCGGACGCGGCGGTGTCACGCCCGGTGTCCTCGTGTCCGGGACCGTCGAGCCCGAGGTCGTCGTACTCCGGGTCGTCGTGCTCCGGGTCTCCCGAGTGGCCGTACGGGGCGTCGGGCCTCGTGTCGACGGAGTCGTAGGCGCCGACGGCCTGCCGCATGGGGGGCAGCAGCGGACCGGTCCGGCCGCGCCCCGGTTGTGGGGCGATGAGGACGGGGTTCGGCTGGGTCTCCTCGAGGAGCGGGATGACCTGCGTGCCGCCGCCCGTGTCGTCGTTCCCCGTGCCGAAGTCCCTGCCGGCGCCGGCGCCGAGGCTGCCTGCGGTGGAGTTGCGTACGGCCTGCAGGAGCCCGGTCGCTCCGGGGTCCCCCGGCTCCGACCTGCCGCTCCAGACGACGGGGGCCCGCCTACGGCCGCCCGCGCCGCTCATGGCGGGGATCCTGGCCGGCCCGGCGGGGCCCGCCGGGCCGCGCAGACGGGTGCGCTGGCCCGGGGCGAGCCGCACCCGGAAGCTGGCGTGGCTGACGATGACCTGGGCGGGGTCGCTGTCCACCTTCGTCATGCTCAGGGCGGGTTGGTCGTCGAACCGAGGCGTTCTGGTGTCCACACTCATCTAACCGAGTGATGTGTGATTAGGACACTGCCTTGACGCCTCGGAGTGTCCGAGACCCGTCAACAGCGGTCTCGTGCCCGTGTCTCGTGCACGCCGAGGCCTCTCGGAGCGCGAGACACGGGCCGTGCGCGACGCCGAAGCGTAGGGCGTGGACGCCGATGCGGGAGCTGGCACGGAAACGCGCCAAGGGAGAGCAGCCCGGAGAAGGAGGCGCCCGGAGGCCACCGGGCAGCCCCTGACCGGGTGCGGCGCGGACGCCGCCGCCGGGCGGCCCCGCTCAGGCGCGGCGGCGGGCCACCTCGTACAGGACGATGCCCGCGGCGACCCCGGCGTTCAGGGACTCGGCGCCGCCCGGCATGGAGATGCGGACCCGGTAGTCGCAGGTCTCGCCGACGAGGCGGCCGAGGCCCTTGCCCTCACTGCCGATGACGATGACGACGGGGCCGGCGAGCTCTTCCAGGTCCTCGACCGTGTGTTCGCCGTCGGCGGCGAGGCCGACGACGGTGAGGCCCGCCTTCTGGTAACCCTCCAGGGCACGGGTGAGGTTGGTGACGCGGGAGACCGGGGTGCGGGCCGCGGTGCCGGCCGACGACTTCCAGGCTCCGGCCGTCATGCCGGCCGCCCGGCGCTCGGGGACGACGACGCCGTGGCCGCCGAACGCGGAGACGGAGCGGACGATCGCACCGAGGTTGCGGGGATCGGTGACGCCGTCGAGCGCGACGATCAGCGGGTCCTCGTTGTTGTCGTACGCGGCCGAGGTGAGGTCCTCCGGGTGCGCGTACTCGTACGGCGGGACCTGGAGGACGAGGCCCTGGTGGTTCAGGCCGTTCGTCATCCGGTCGAGCTCCGGGCGCGGGGCTTCCATCAGGTTGATGTTGCCGCGCTCGCCGGCGAGCTGGAGGGCCTCGCGCACCCGCTCGTCGTTGTCGATGTACTGCTGGACGTAGAGGGTGGTGGCCGGGACGCCGTCGCGCAGGGCCTCGTAGACCGGGTTACGGCCGACGACCATCTCCGACGTGCCCTTGACGCCGCCGCGGCGCGGTGCGGGGCGGCGGGCGGCGGCCTGCTTGGCCTGGGCGTTCGCCACCCGGTTCTTCTTGTGTCCCTTGCGGGCGGAGGCGGGCGGCGTCGGTCCCTTGCCTTCGAGACCACGGCGTCGGTTACCGCCGCTGCCGACCTGCATGCCCTTCTTGTTGGACGTGCGGCGGTTCCTGCGCTGGCTGTTCCCGGCCATGACCT
The DNA here is from genome assembly GCF_044334475.1 of Streptomyces sp. NPDC020780. Classification (NCBI taxonomy): domain Bacteria; kingdom Bacillati; phylum Actinomycetota; class Actinomycetes; order Kitasatosporales; family Streptomycetaceae; genus Streptomyces; species Streptomyces sp. NPDC020780. The sequence goes on from NZ_JBIRTB010000008.1 coordinate 301,325, forward strand.
ACCTGTTTCGTTGCTTCAGAAAGACGTCGTCAAGTGAAAGTGTGCCGCCCGGATGGCCGGGCGGCACATTTGCGCTGTTCACGCATGGTGCGGTGGCAGTCCGCTCAACGCGGGCCGAGGGTCCACCGGGGTCCGCTCGGGCTGTCCTCGATGACGAGGCCGGACTGGTTGAGCTGGTCGCGGATGGCGTCGGCCGCGGGCCAGTCCTTGCGCTCGCGAGCCGCCTGGCGCTGGTCGAGAACGAGTCGTACGAGGGTGTCGACCACGCCGTGCAGGTCCTCGCCGCGGTCGCTCCCGCCCGCCCAGTGCGGGTCGAGCGGATCGAGGCCCAGGACGCCGAGCATCGCACGCACCTCGGCGAGGCGGGCGACCGCGGCTTCCTTGTCGTCGGCGGCGAGGGCGGAGTTGCCCTGCCGGACGGTGGTGTGGACGATCGCGAGGGCTTGCGGAACCCCGAGGTCGTCGTCCATGGCCTCGGCGAACGCGGGCGGCACCTCGGCGGCCGGGGCGACCTCGCGGCCCGCCTTCTCCAGGACGCGCTGGACGAATCCCTCGATCCGCGCGAACGCGGACTCGGCCTCGCGCAGTGCCTCGTCGCTGTACTCGATCATGGAACGGTAGTGCGGGGTGCCGAGGTAGTAGCGCAGGACGATGGGGCGCCACTGCTTGACCATCTCGCTGACCAGCACCGAGTTGCCGAGGGACTTCGACATCTTCTCGCCGGACATGGTGACCCAGCCGTTGTGCACCCAGTACGTCGCGAACTCGTCGCCGAAGGCCTTCGCCTGGGCGATCTCGTTCTCGTGGTGCGGGAAGATCAGGTCGATGCCGCCGCCGTGGATGTCGAAGGCACTGCCGAGGTACTTGTGGGCCATCGCGGAGCACTCCAGGTGCCAGCCGGGTCGGCCGCGGCCCCACGGCGTCTCCCAGCTGGGCTCCCCGGGCTTCGCGGACTTCCACATGGCGAAGTCGCGCTTGTCCCGCTTGCCGGTCTCGTTGTCGCCGGAGGGCTGGCGCAGGTCGTCAAGATCCTGGTTGGAGAGCTCGAGATAGTCCTCGTACGAGCGCACGTCGAAGTAGACGTTGCCGTCGGCCGCGTAGGCGTGGCCGCGCTCGATGAGGCCGCGCATCATCTCGACCATCTCGGTGATGTGCCCGGTGGCCCGCGGCTCGTACGTGGGCGGGAGGCAGCCCAGGGCGTCATAACCGGCGTTGAACGCGCGCTCGTTCTCGTAGCCGATGGACCACCAGGGGCGGCCCTGCTCGGCGGACTTCGCGATGATCTTGTCGTCGATGTCGGTGACATTCCGGATGAACGTCACGTCGTAGCCGCGGTGGTCGAACCAGCGGCGCATGATGTCGAAGTTCAGTCCGGACCTGATGTGCCCGATGTGCGGGGCGGCCTGGACAGTCGCGCCACAGAGGTAGATCGAGACGCAGCCCGCTGTGAGCGGGACGAAGTCACGGATCTGCCGGGCGTTGGTGTCGTACAGGCGAATAGTCACCCCTCAAGGGTAGTGGGCGCGCACCAGTGCCCGGCGCACCCTGTGGAAAACCCGTGACCCACGGGTGAAGCCGCTGCCTGGGCCGGTCGCGGCAGACCGGGTAGGTGCCGGACGTCCTGTGCCGCCGTGGGTACGGACGTGCGTCCACGGGTCTTCTTCCGGCGACCTTCTCGAGCGGGCCGCCGGTGTCCGGTCCGCCCCGGGCGGGGCCGTCATGACTGCGACGGGCGTGGTCCGGGGCGCCGTGCCGGGCGGTGGGCCGTCCTCGCCGTCCTCGCCGTCCGCCACCGCCCGGTTCGCCCTCCCGCCCCGTACGGCCGCCGAGGTCAGCACCGCCAGGACACCGAGGGCGGCCAGGGCCGCTGCGGGGGCGAGGACGGGCCAGGGGGAGCGTTCGGCGTACGGCATGTTCTCGGAGAGCATGCGTCCCCATTCGGGGGCCGGGGCCTGGGTCCCGAGGCCGAGGAAGCCGAGGGAGGCGAGCGCCAGGGCGACGCTGGGGACGCGGAGTGCCGCGTGGCGGACGACGGGCGGCAGGATCCCCGGCAGGAGGTGCCGGCGGAGCAGGTGGAGGCGTCCGGCGCCCAGGGAGACCGCGACGGCCACGTGCGGGGCGGCCCGTTCCTGGGCGTACAGCGCGGACGTGTGGGCGGCCAGGGGCGCCCAGGCGACGGCGGTGACCGCGGCTGCCGCGCCCCAGGCGCCGGGGCCCGCGATGCCCGCCGCGACCAGGCCCGCCAGCACGGCGGGCAGCGCGTTGGCCGTCTCGGTGAGGGCCCCGGCGCGGGCGGCGCCCACGAGCAGTCCCAGCGCGAGGGTGACGGCGCTGATGGCCGCAGCGGTGAGTACGGTCCGGGCGGCACCGTGGCCGAGCCGGGCGAGGACGTCGCGGCCCAGGGAGTCGGTGCCCAGGGGGTGGGCCGCCGAGGGGGTCGCGAGCCGGGCGGCGGCGTCGACGTGCAGCGGGTCGCGGAGCAGGCCGGCGAGGGTGACGGCGAGGAGGAGCCCCGCCAGGACCGCGGCGGCGGGGGCCACCGTGCGGCGGGCGGGCAGGCGCGGGGCGACGAGTGGCGGCAGGGCGCCGTCGGCGCGGGCGGGGCCGAGCAGCAGCCGGGCACCGGTCCGGGCCGCGAGGCCGGCGGCGAGGCCGAGCAGGAGCAGGGCGAGCACGCAGGCCTGGAGGACGGGCAGGTCCTGGGCCAGCGCGGCGGAGAGCGCGGTGCCGCCGAGGCCGGGTACGGCGTAGAGCGATTCGACGGCGACAGCGCCGCCGGTGAGTCCGACGACGATCAGGCCGAGCTGCGGCAGCAGGGTGGGAAGGACGCGCCGCAGGGCGTGGGCCGCGATGCGCCGGGCGGGCAGGCCGCCCGCTGTGGCGGCGCGGGCCCAGGGCTCGGCGAACGCGGCGGGCAGCGCGTCGTCCAGCAGCCGCCCGAGCAGCGCGCCCGCCGGTACACCCATGGCGAGGGCGGGCAGGACGAGCCGGTCGGCCCCGCCCCAGCCGAGAGCGGGGAACCAGCCCAGCTGTACGGCGAGGACGATGGCCAGGACGGCGGCGACCAGGAATTCCGGGAGCGCGGCGAGCGCCGCGGCTGCGGCCCCCGCCCGGGTGGTGACGAGCCGGCGGTGTGCACCGCGGCGCAGGGTGCCGGCGGAGAGGGCGAGGGCGAGGAGGAGGGCGACGGCCAGGGAGGCGCCCATGAGGGCCAGGGAGACGCCGAGGGCGAACGTCACGTCGGGTCCCACGGGCTGCCCGGAGACCCAGGACTCCCCCAGGTCGCCGCGGAGCAGCCCGGCGGCCCACCGGCCGAGGACGTGGAGCGGTCCGCCGTCGAGTCCGGTACCGGTGCGGATCGCGTCGAGTACGGCGGGCGTCGGCGGCCGGTCCGCGTAGCGGGCGTGCAGGATCGTCAGGGCGGGGTCCGTGCGGGTCAGCCGGGGCAGCAGGCCGATGACCGCGACGACGGCCAGGAGGACGCCGAGGCGGGCCGTCAGGTACTTCACGCGGTCACCGGACGCGGGTGTCGGTGGTGATGAGGGTGCGCTCCATGGGGTCGAGCGCGACCCCTTCGACGCGCGTCTCGTCGTATCCCTGGACGAAGCGCTCGTGGACGAGCGGTACGAGGGCGTCGGTGCCGAGGACGGCGGCCTCGGCGGCCATCACGGCGCGGTGGCGGTCCTCGGTGGAGGCCTGGGAGGCGGCCTCGCCGACCGCGGCGTCGACGCGTTCGTCGCAGAGCTGGGAGATGTTGAAGCTGCCGTCGCAGGTGAAGTCGGAGGCGAGGTAGGAGACCGGGTCGGCGGTGTCCAGGAGGGTGTTGCGGGCCTGGATGAACGCGTCGTACTTCCCTGCGAGCGCGTCCGCCTCGAGTTGCGCGTAGTCACGTACGACCTGCTTCACCGTGAAGCCGCGGCCACGGAGCTGCTGTTGGACGATCGTGGCGACTTCGGGCAGCTCCGGGCGGTTGGTGTAGGTGGCGAGGACGATCTCCTTCGTCGTCGCCACCTCGGCGCGGCCCGCGGCCGTGGCCCGGCCCGCCGGTGCCGTACGGGCCCCGGCGGCCCAGGCGACGCCGGGGCCGAGGAGTCCCTGCCCGGTGTCGGCCCTGCCCTCGTACACGCCCTCGACCAGCGACGTGGGGCCGATGGCCTCACGGGCGGCCGCGCGCATGGCCGGATCGGCGAAGACGCCGCGCCGGGTGTTGAGGGAGAGGCCGTTGGTCCGTGCGGAGGGGAACTCGTGGACGTACGCGTCGCCGAGCAGTGACGCCTGGGAGACGGGTACGTATTCGGCGACGTCGACGGCCTTCGTCCGCAGGGCGTTGGCCCGGGCGGTCCCGTCGGCGACGAACGTCACGTCGACGCCCGGTGCCTTCGCCCTGCCGCCCCAGTACGTGGTGTTGCGCTTCAGGGTGGCGCCGACCGCGCCGTTCAGGCGGGTCATGGTGAAGGGCCCCGTGGCGTGCCCCAGGGGGTCCACGCCGCCCTTCCCGTACGCGGCGGCGGACAGGACGGCCAGGGAGGGGTTGGCGAGCCGCTGGGGCAGGAGCGGGTCGGCGTCCCTGGTGACGATCCGTACGGTGCGCGGGTCCGTGGCGGTGGCGGTCAGCGTCGTGTCGGACAGGACGCGCGGGAGGGGGGAGGCCTTCGCCGCCGCGGTGAGGGAGCGCACGACGGCAGCGGCGTCGACCTTCGCGCCGTCCTGGAAGACGGCGTCGCGGAGGGTGAACGTCCAGGCGCCGGCGCCGGTCCGCTTCCACGATGCGGCGAGCGCGGGCCGGGCGGCACCGTCCCTGCCGAGCGTGGTGAGGCCTTCGGTGACGGCGAGCCGGCTGAGGGTGACCGCGTCGTCGCCGTAGGGGGACATGGCCTGGGCGGGCGGGAAGGCCATGACGACCCGGAGCGGCCGCGCGTCGCCGGACGCCCCGTCGCCGCCCGGGGCGGAGCAGGCTGCCAGAGGCAGGAGGAGGGCCACGGTGGCGGCGACGGCCGGCAGCGGTGAGCGGCGGCTTCGGGGCGTAGGCATGACGGTGACCTTATATGAAAACGATAATCATATGGAGGTCAGGGTGCCCGTCTCACACGTCCCGGCATCGGCAGCTCGAAGTGGACGATCCCCTGTCCGCCGCCCGGCAGCGCACGCTCGTCGCACACCTCCTCGGCCAGCGACCGCCAGAACGGCTCGGCACCCGGCACGGCGGGATCGGTGTGGAGGTAGAGCCGGGTGTAACCGCCGGCCCGGTCCGCGAAGGCCGTGAGCGCCCGGACCAGCCGGCGCGCCAGCCCGTGCCTGCGGTGCTCGGGGCGTACGTAGATCCGGCACAGCTGGGCCGTGGAGCCGGAGGGGAACCGGTCGGCGACACACTGCGGATTGGGCGGCGCCTGGGGCCCCCGGTCGCGCACGGCCCCGGTCGCGACGATGTCGTCACCGTGCCGGACGACCAGGAGCGCGCATCGCGCGGGGCGCAGATAGGCGCCCTCCAGGTCGATGATGTCGGCGTGCCAGTGCGGGACGTAGCCGGACTTGAGGTCGCCGTAGACGGTGTCCAGCATGACGGCGCGGGCGCCGCCGAGATCCTGCGCGGTCGCGGTCCGCAGGACGTACCCGTCCGCATCCTCCCGCGCGTCCTGCGTCCTCGCCGCCCCGGCGGTCACGCTCACCACTGACGCCCACCCTCGCTCCCGGCCCTTACGGCACATCACCTGCCGCTTCAGCGTAGCTGCAAGTGATGTGCAACAAGGCTCGGGGGGGCCTGGGGGCCCGGCGCTCACGCCCTCAGCTCAGACAGCGGTGCGGTACACGAGGGCGGTCGCGATGCCCGCAAGTCCCTCGCCCCGGCCGGTGAAGCCGAGGCCGTCGGAGGTGGCGGCGGAGAGCGAGACGGGGGCGCCAACCGCGTCGGAGAGCACCTTCTGTGCCTCGCCGCGCCGCTTGCCGATCTTGGGGCGTACCCCGACGACCTGCACGGCGACATTGCCGATCCCGAAGCCCTCGGCCCGCACGATGCGCGCCGCCTCGGCGAGCAGGGTGACACCGGAGGCGCCGGCCCACTCCGGGCGGCCGGTGCCGAAGTGCTGCCCCAGGTCACCGAGCCCGGCGGCCGAGAACAGGGCGTTGCACGCGGCGTGCGCCACGACGTCGGCGTCGGAGTGGCCGGCCAGCCCGGGGCCCTCGCCCTCCCACAGCAGCCCGGCGCACCACAGCTCACGGCCCTCTTCGAAAGCGTGGATGTCGGTCCCGACACCCACCTGCGGGATCACGGGCAGCGGCTGGTCAGCGGTCTCAGAACCCATCGTTCGCCCTCCGGCGTGCGAGAACGGCCTCGGCCAGGACCAGGTCCAGCGGCCGGGTCACCTTGAACGCCTCCTCGTGCCCGGGTACGACGACGACCGGCGAGCCGAGGCGTTCGACCATGCCCGCGTCGTCGGTCGCGCCGTCGCCGTCGACAACCACGCTCGCGTGGGCGCGGACGAGCGTGTCGCGGTCGAACCCCTGGGGTGTCTGGACGGCGCGCAGCCGGGCGCGAACGGGCGTCGAGAGGACGGGCTCGGGATCGCCCGGCGGGCCGGGCTCGACCTCCTTGACGGTGTCGGCGAGCGGGAGCGCGGGCACGACGGCTGGCGCCCCGTCACGAACGGCCTCGATGACCGCGTCCACGGTGTCGACGGGGACCAGCGGCCGGGCCGCGTCATGGACGAGTACGACGGAGACGTCCGGCGGCAGCGCGTCGATGCCCAGTTTCACCGACTCCTGGCGGGTCGCGCCTCCGGGAACCACGAGGTAGTCGGTGCGCTCGGGCAGGGCGTGCTCGTCGATGAGGTTCTTCACCTCGGGCGCGCCGCCCGGAGGCGCCACCACGACGACGAGAGAGACGGCACGGGAGGCCGCCATGGCGCGTACGGCGTGGATCAGCATCGGCGTCCCGCCGAGGGTGCGCAGCGCCTTGGGGGCTCCGGGACCCAGCCGGACGCCCCGGCCGGCTGCGGGGATCACCGCTGCGGTGCGGAACGGGCGTGGATCGGCGGGCGTCGGTGACATCGGTGACATCGGTTGCACTCCGAAGCTTCGGCAGGTTTGTTTCCACGGCACCCGTGGGTATGGCCTGGGCGTGCCCCCGACCGTAGGCCGGGGAGAGCCGGACGCGACGCCTGACCTGACCGGGACCCCTTCCGTGAACCCCGGCCGGTCGAGCGGTAGCGGCGGCTCGGTCGGCAGGGCTCTCGGCCGGGACCGTTTCGGTCGCGGCGTCTCGGTCGGGCGGTGGCCGATCGAGGTTGTCGGTGTTCGGTCTGCTGCGAATCTCGGCCGAATGCGCTTCGGTCGAATGCGCGTCGGTTCCACCGCGAACGGCGGGACCGAGGGGCTCACAGGGTCGAGTCGGCCCGACGGCTGGGTGGTATCCCGGCATCGTCGGATCCGTACGCCGGAATCCGAACGTCGGGTTCGGATCTCCGGTCCGCGCGTCAGGGTCCGAACATGCCGCAGCGCCCGACGACTCACCGTCGAAGAAGACGGTTGGTCAGCGGGCACCGCGGCACTTCCTACGACCGGATTCCTGACCCCGGTGGGACCCGGTTCAGGACGCGAGGACCTCGTCCAGCAGAGCCTCGGCCTTGTCCTCGTTGGTGTTCTCCGCGAGGGCGAGTTCGCTCACCAGGATCTGGCGGGCCTTGGCGAGCATGCGCTTCTCGCCTGCGGAGAGTCCACGCTCGCGCTCACGACGCCACAGGTCGCGGACCACTTCGGCGACCTTGATCACATCGCCGGAGGCGAGCTTCTCGAGATTTGCCTTGTAGCGCCGGGACCAGTTCGTCGGCTCTTCGGCGTACGGTGCGCGCAGCACCTCGAAGACCCGGTCCAGGCCCTCCTGCCCGACCACGTCACGCACACCGACGAACTCCGCGTTGTCCGCCGGCACACGAACCGTCAAGTCGCCCTGGGCGACCTTGAGCACCAAGTAGGTCTTGTCCACGCCTTTGATCTGGCGAGTTTCGATAGCCTCGATCAGCGCGGCCCCGTGATGGGGATAGACCACGGTGTCGCCAACCTTGAACGTCATGTGACAGGTACCCCTTCCGTGGCTATCAAGAGTAACACGAGAACGGCTTCTCCTGAATGGCGTTTTCGCAGGTCAGGGCATATCTCAGGGCTTGACAACAGCAACACGAACGTGCTGCGGAGGGCTTCCGGAAGGCGATATTCGCAGGTCGGAGCAGGCGCGCGACCGACGCGAAACACACCCGTCACACGTCCAGGAAGTCACTCGGAAGGGGCCAAACGTCCCGTATTGTCGGGTTCCGTATGGTGAACTTTCCGTACTCCGTTCGGGCGTTGATCACACGTACGGACCTAAGAGTCGGTGGTCATTGAAATTGATCAACGGTCGGCCGCCGGGTGGATTATGCGCAAGAAATGCGCCACTGCCGGAAAATCGATCACCCGCCGGCCGGACGGTGCACCCGCGCGTTCCCTGCGGTGCACCCGTGTCTTATCGGAACGCGGCGGGAATGGGCGCGTTCCGGCCGACTGTCAGGTCCGACGGCCGTAGGGGCGGGTCGGGTGCGGGGCCGGGAGGGCGGCTCGGTAACCTGAGCCCGCTGACACACCCTTAGGGCGGCTTTACGTCGCTCGGCCTTCCCGTCCGCAAGAGTCCGAAGTCCGCAGTCCGAACGTTCAAGGAGTTGCCGCCGCCGTGAGCCGCAGCCTTCGACACGGCGCCCTCGCCGCCACTGCCCTCGTGTTCTCGATCGCCTCGCTGTCCGCGTGCAGCGCCGGCAACGACGCGCAGACGCTTCAGGTCAGGCCGGACAACGCAGCCACCGCTGTCGAGAACATCAAGATCCAGAACGCGAGCATCGTCACGCAGCCCGAGCCCGGCGCCGAGGGACCGGCCGTCGTCAACGCCACGCTGTTCAACGAGGGCCCCAAGGCGCAGGTCCTGGAGGCCGTCAAGCTTCCGGGCACGAACGCCAAGGTCGCTCTGCACGCCGCCAAGGGCAGTGGACCGATCGAGGTCCCGGCCGGCGGACGGGTCATCCTCGGAGGCAAGGGCAACGCCTCCGCGGTCATCGAGAACGGCCGTCAGGCCGGAAGTGACGGCGACGTGCAGAACGTCGTCTTCACCCTCAGCGAGACGGGGGACGTCGAGCTCGGCGCCCTGGTCGTCCCGGCGACCAGCTTCTTCGAGAGCTTCGGCCCGAGCACGCTGCCGTCGCCGAAGCCCACGCCCTCGGGGAGCACCTCCGAGACGCCGGGCGCCCCGAGCCCGTCGGCGACCGGGCAGTCCGGCGCCCCGGCGGACGGCGGCAACGGCTCCGTCGAGCAGACCGACGAAGAGTCCGCAGGGCACTGACGCGGGACATGCGCAGGGCGCCGCCCCCCTCGGGGGCGGCGCCCTGCGCACAGCCGTACGGCACCGGTTTACGGCTCGAACTTGTAGCCCAGTCCCCGCACCGTCACCAGGTAGCGGGGCGCACCCGGATCCGGCTCGATCTTCGCGCGCAGACGCTTGACGTGGACATCCAGCGTCTTCGTGTCGCCGACGTAGTCCGCGCCCCAGACCCGGTCGATCAGCTGCATCCGCGTCAGGACGCGGCCGGCGTTGCGCAGCAGCATCTCCAGGAGGTCGAACTCCTTCAGCGGCAGATCGACCTTGCCGCCGGACACCGTCACGACGTGGCGGTCGACGTCCATCCGCACCGGGCCGGCCTCCAGCGCCGCCGGGGTGACCTCCTCCGGTTCACCGCGACGGCGCAGGACCGCGCGGATGCGGGCCACCAGCTCCCGCGAGGAGAAGGGCTTGGTCACGTAGTCGTCGGCTCCTATTTCCAGGCCGACGACCTTGTCGATCTCGCTGTCCTTGGCGGTCACCATGATCACCGGCACGTTGGACCGCACGCGTAGCTGCCGGCAGACCTCCGTACCGGGCAGGCCGGGGAGCATCAGGTCCAGGAGGACCAGGTCGGCGCCGTTGCGCTCGAATTCGTCGAGGCCGTCGGGGCCGGTGGCCGCGACGGCCACCTCGAAGCCCTCCTTGCGGAGCATGTAGGACAGGGCGTCGCTGAAGGATTCCTCATCCTCGACGACAAGCACTCGGGTCACGGAAGAGCCTCCGGGGCAGGAAATGGTTCAAGAGTGTCGGGGCCGTACGGGCCGTCGTCGTCAGCGGGGTGACCGTTGACGATGAGCGGTCCGCCGGTGGTGCGCCCGCGTACCACGCCGGACTCGGGCAGTCGAAGAGTGAAGGTGGAGCCCTGTCCCTCGGAGCTCCAGACGGTGACCTCCCCGCCGTGCGAGGCGGCCACGTGCTTGACGATGGCGAGGCCGAGGCCGGTGCCACCGGTGGCCCGTGAGCGGGCCGGATCGACGCGGTAGAACCGCTCGAACACCCGCTCGCGGTCCTTCTCGGAGATGCCGATGCCCTGGTCGGTCACCGCTATCTCGATCAGATCCCCGCCGGGTGCGGCGATCCGCCGGGCCGCGATGCCCACGCGGGTGCGGGCGGGGCTGTAGTTGACGGCATTCTCCACGAGATTGCCGAGAGCGGCGGCGAGCTGGCCGCGGTTTCCCCAGACGGAAAGGTCCGCGGTGCCGCCCGAGGCCATGGTGATCTGCTTGGAGGACGCCTGCTGGCGGCACCGGTCGACCGCCTCGGCGACCAGCTCCTCCACCCGTACGGGCTCGGCGTCCTCCAGGGGATCGTCGTTCTGCACCCGTGAGAGGTCGATGAGCTCCTGCACGAGGTTGGTCAGTCGGGTCGCCTCGATCTGCATGCGGCCGGCGAACCGCTCCACCGCCTCCGGGTCGTCGGAGGCGTCCATCACGGCTTCGGAGAGCAGCGACAGGGCGCCGGTGGGTGTCTTGAGCTCATGGCTGACGTTGGCGACGAAGTCGCGCCGCACCGCTTCTATGCGCCGGGCCTCCGTGAGGTCCTCGACCAGCAGCAGCACCAGCCGCGAACCCAGCGGTGCGACCCGGGCCGAGACGGCCAGCGCCTCCCCCCGTCCCGTCCCCCGCCGGGGGAGGTCCAGCTCCACCTGCCTTATCTCGCCGTCCCGCCGGGTGTCCCTGGCCATGTTGAGCATCGGCTCGACCGACAGCCGGCCGCCCCTGACCAGGCCCAGCGCATACGCGGCGGAGCTGGCCTTGACGACGCTGTCGCTCTCGTCGAGCACCACGGCGGAGGAGCTGAGCACGGACAGGACCGTGTCCACCCCGGGGGGCAGTGGCGCATTACTGTCGGGCCTCAGGGACGTACGCGTGGGACGCCTCTGCTCACGCTCGCTCCAGCGGAACGCCAGCATGGCGATCACACCGGTGAGTACACCGGCAATCGCAGCAGCTGCGGCGACCGCCGCGTTCACGTCCATGCTTAAAGGTTATGCGGGCGCGCCGACACTCTCCCAGCCATGCGGGTGCCATCTCGAACACTCGTCGCCCAGAGTTCACCGAGGGGATGGGGTTGGTTCATTTCGGGGGCCGGATCCCGACGCGTTGGGCCCGCACCGTGGGAGCGTGGGGGTCGGCCCAGAGACCCCGGCCTCAGTAAGGATCTGGAGAGGGACTTCCATGCGCGACGCTTATCACGAGGAACTCGACTCGATCGGCGAAGGCCTGGTCGAGATGGCCCGGCTCGTCGGCTCGGCGATCGGCCGGGCGACGACGTCCATGCTCGACGCCGATCTCAAGCTGGCCGAGAGTGTGATCGCCGCGGACCAGAAGGTCGACGACCTGCAGCACGACCTCGAGGCGCGGGCCATCGCGCTGCTGGCCCGCCAGCAGCCGGTCGCCACCGATCTGCGGATCGTGGTGACCTCCCTGCGCATGAGCGCCGACCTGGAGCGCTCGGGCGACCTCGCCCAGCACGTCGCCAAGCTGGCACGGCTGCGCTTCCCCGACTCGGCGGTGCCGCACGACCTGCACGCCACCATCCTGGAGATGGGGCAGCTGGCGCAGCGGCTGATGGCGAAGGCCGCCGAGGTCATCATCACGAAGGACGTCGACCTGGCACTGCAGCTGGAGCAGGACGACGACGAGATGGACCTGCTGCACCGCACGCTCTTCCAGCACCTGATGGACGACCGCTGGAAGCACGGCATCGAGACCGCCGTCGACGTGACGCTGCTCGGCCGCTACTACGAGCGCTTCGCCGACCACGCGGTGTCGGTCGCCAAGCGGGTCGTCTACCTGGTGACGGGTGAGCACGCGGACGAGATCCAGGCGGCGGCGCAGGCGGAGGGAGCGTAGGGGCGCGGGCGCCAAGGGGGGTCGCACGTCTGTTCCCCCGCGTGCGCCGTTGATGCGCCCGCCGGGTCGGGCATGCAATAGGGGCGGGGGCGGCACGCCATGCCGTACGCCCCCGTCGTACGCACATGCCGTACGCCGTCGAGTCGTACCCCCCTGAGGAGGGACCATGGCCGATTACCCCATGACCGAACCCCAGCAGGAGCCCCCGACCGAAGTGGTGCGTCTGACCGTGCTCGGCGCCTGCGGCTGCGGCTCGGGCTGCGGGTGCGGCTGCCAGTCCGGTGCTCCGTGCCAGTGCGGTGGCTGCTCCGGCTGACCGGAGCCGTACCTGAGAGGCGCAGTGGTGCCCCGCGACGGACGTGTGTCCGCCGCGGGGCGTCCACGGGCCCCCGGGTGTCCGGGCTGCGGCGCACCGGTGGTGCCGTTCGTGCCGCGTCCTGTCCTGTCGGTCCGCGCCATGCCGTTCCGTGCTGTGCCGTGGCGCACAGCGTGAGGCCGGTCCGTGGCGTGCGATGCCGTGCCGTGCCGTGCGCGTGCCGACGGTCAGACCGCGGGGCCGGTGTCGGCCGCGGTGACGGCCTTCGGCTCCTCGACGATCGGGGAGGCTGCCGGACCGGCTCCGGCTCCGGCTCCGACGGCGAGGACGGTGGGTTCGGCTCCCGGGACGACCGGTTCGGGCACCGCTGCCCACACGCCCCCCGGCTGGGGCTGCGGCTGCGCCGGCGCTTCCGTCTCCCTGCCCGCCTCCGTCCCCGTCCCTCTCTCGAGGCTCCGCATCAGCAGCCAGTAGCCGATCGCCGCGATCGTGCCGACGACCGCACAGGCCCCCCAGAGCCAGGCCGCACCGTAGTGGTCGATGACGAAGCCGGACATCAGCGGGGCGATGAGCGCCGCCACCGACCAGGACATGGTGTACATGCCCTGGTAGCGGCCCCGGCCGTGCGCCGGGGACAGCTGGACGACGATGCCCGTCTGCGTCGGGGCGTTCACGATCTCGGCCAGGGTCCAGACACTTACGGTCAGGGCGTACACCCCGACCGAACCCGCGAACGCGGTGAGCCCGAATCCGTACCCGGCGAGCAGGGACGAGAGGATCAGCAGCCGACGGGGGTCGCGGTGCTGGATGAACCGGGTCACCGGAATCTGCAGGGCCACGATCAGCACACCGTTGACGGCGACGGCCGTGCCGTAGTCAGAGCTGGAGAGGCCGTCCGTACCCATGGCCACCGGCAGGCCCACGTACCCCTGCTGGAAGATCAGCGCGACGAGGAACGACAGACCGACCACGCCCATGAAACGCCCGTCGCGCAGGACGGTGCCCAGCCGTACGTCGTCCGGCTCGCGGACTCCGGCGACGCGGGGCTTCTCCTCCGGGCGGGATTCGGGAACCTTCAGGAAGACGACGACCGCGCAGACCAGCGTCATGGCCGCCTCGCCCACGAAGCCGGCCAGGTAGCTGTACTCCGCGATGAAGCCGGCCCCGGCGGAGGAGACGGCGAAACCCAGGTTGATCGCCCAGTAGTTGAGGGAGAACGCCCGCACCCGGTCCTCGGGCCGCACGATGTCCGCCATCATCGCCTGCACCGCCGGGCGCGAGGCGTTGCTGGCCATGCCCACGACGAACGCCATGCTCGCGATCGCGGCCGGATGGACCATGAAGCCGAGCACGGCGACGGACACGGCGGTCGAGAGCTGCGCGATCAGCATCGTGGGCCGGCGTCCCAGGCGGTCCGTCATCACCCCGGCCCCGAGCGAGGACACGACCCCGCCGAGGCCGTGGAGGGCGGCTACGAGACCGGCGTACGAAGCCGAGTAGCCCCGGTCCAGCGTCAGATACAGCGCCATGAACGTGGCGACGAACGCCCCGAGACGATTGACCAGCGTGCTGATCCACAGCCACCAGAACTCCCTGGGGAGCCCGGACAGCGTTTCGTGTGCCGCCTTCCTGAGACCGGCGACAGACATGGACTTCCCCCCGGGGACGAACGGAACAGGTGCGGGCCCTGTAAGCGGCCCGATGGCAGTGCGAACATTACGAAGGCACGTTCCCGGGACGCCACTCGATTGACGCCGCACGTCAAACGTCGGCCCGCCGCCGCGCCGCCTGTCCGCCCAGTGACCGGGCGCGCGGAGCCTTCACGGGTTCCATTACGCTCGGACTCATGGCCGACGCACCGTACAAGCTGATCCTCCTCCGCCACGGCGAGAGCGAATGGAACGCGAAGAACCTGTTCACCGGCTGGGTGGACGTAGACCTCACCGACAAGGGCGAGAAGGAGGCGGTCCGCGGCGGTGAGCTGCTCAAGGACGCCGGCCTGCTCCCCGATGTCGTGCACACCTCCCTCCAGAAGCGCGCGATCCGCACGGCCCAGCTCGGGCTGGAGGCCGCGGACCGCCACTGGATCCCCGTTCGCCGCTCCTGGCGGCTGAACGAGCGCCACTACGGCGCTCTCCAGGGCAAGGACAAGGCCCAGACGCTCGCCGAGTTCGGCGAGGAGCAGTTCATGCTGTGGCGCCGCTCGTACGACACCCCGCCGCCCGCCCTCGAGGACGGCACCGAGTTCTCGCAGAGCGACGACGCCCGCTACGCGACGATCCCCTCGGAGCTGCGTCCGCGCACCGAGTGCCTCAAGGACGTCGTCATCCGTATGATGCCGTACTGGTACGACGCCATCGTCCCGGACCTGCTGACCGGCCGCACGGTCCTGGTCGCCGCCCACGGCAACAGCCTGCGCGCACTGGTCAAGCACCTCGACGGCATCTCCGACGCCGACATCGCGGGCCTCAACATCCCGACCGGCATCCCGCTCACGTACGAGCTGGACGCCGACTTCCGCCCGCTGAACCCGGGCGGCACGTACCTCGACCCGGAAGCGGCGAAGGCCGCCATCGAGGCCGTGAAGAACCAGGGCAAGAAGAAGTAGGGCCGCGCGCACAAGCCCCCTGCCTGCGGTTTTTCCGCGAGCAGGGGGCTTGTTCGTGCCTCTGGGGCGTCAGGTGCTGGGCGGAGCCGGCCAGGCCTCGAAGAAAGCGCCGAACGCCTCGCGGAAGCGTTCCTGGCTGGACGGCACCCTGCGCACGTATACGCGGAGCGTCAGCCCGAGTCCGGGTAGTCCTGCCCCATGGGGCCAAGCGGGCGCAGCGGCGCCGGATCGGCCGGAGGCCGATGCATCGGACCCGGTCAGCACTGCGCGGTAAGAGCGCTCAGGGAATGAACTGATCGGGCGGAACGGGCGGGAGTTCCGGGAGCGGGCCCAGATTCACCGTGATGGCGTCCTTCCGCAGCCACAGGGGCTCCCAGAAGCCGCACTGGTGCTCCGCTGAGAAGTCACTCTCGGGTCGGACGCCGCCGACGCCCGGGCTCAGCGACTGCACCGAAGGAGCGGCCGTGGTGAACCGCGGCCAGTGCGGGGCGCGGTCGCCGTTGGGGGTCCCTGTCGCGGCGAAACGGCTCCAGTAGCCGGCCATGGTGTCGGACAGCACCTGCTGTGCCCGGTTGAAAGCGGGTTTCCCCGTGTCCCCTTGGCCGAGCTTCCGCTGGAAGACATAGGGGAGCTCCGAGCCGTGGTAGGCACCCAGGGGACCGTTCGGCCACCAGCGGAAATCGCTATCGCTACTGTCAACCGGATGGTGGTCGTTGAACTCGTAGGCGTGGACGGGCTGCCTGGACGCCAACTGCTTGTTGGACAGGTTGACGGCGCATGAGAAGGCGCCGTCGCCGAGGGCTGCGCTCAGAGCCTTGCGTGGATCACCCTCGTACATGTCCAGCGGGTAGCGGTCCATGATGTCCTGAACGACTTGGTCACGGTCACCAGCTCGGAAGTGGTGAGCGATCGCCTTCCTGTAGAAGTCCGATGGCAGAGGGAGGCCCTCCGGGTACAGGAGGTAGACGAAGAAGGTGCCCTCGTCGTGGGTGGTGCCTGCGATCACCGGTACGTGATGAACGCGGCCGGCCCGTACGGCTGCCCTGACCGGCTCGGGCAGGAGGGGACCGCCGTAGGCCGGGGACCACCCGAATCTTCCTTGATTCCTCATGATGGCGTGGACCGGCAGGTCACGCAGGCAGGCGGCCTCGTTCGCGGACCCGCATCCGGCCTGACTCGCGAAGTCTGCGCCCTGCAGCTTGGCCGTGGTCTGCTCAGGAGTATCCGTGACACAGACGCTCTGGGCGATCGCTCGCTGGAACAGGCCCGCCGCCGGCGGGGAGGCGAGATGGTCGCAGATGCTGCCGCCACCGGCAGACTCTCCGAAGACCGTCACGTTGTCCCGGTCGCCGCCGAACGCTCCTGCGTTCTCGCGTACCCAGCGCAGCGCGGCCTGTTGGTCCATCAGGCCGTACTGCCCGGACACTGCGTCCGGTGACTCCTCCGACAGTCCGCCCAGGGCGAGGAAACCAAGCGCCCCGAGCCGGTAGTTGATCGTCACCACCACACTGCCCCGGGCTGCCAGCGCGCTGCCGTCATAGTCATTGCCACTGCCGCTGACCAAGGAACCGCCGTGGATCCATACCAGCACCGGTCGGGGGCTGTGTGACGGCCGGGCCGGGGTATAGACGTTGAGGAACAGGCAGTCCTCACTCTCCGGCAGGTCTTTCCCGAATTCAACCGACTGCGGGCACCGAGGACCCATAGCCTTGGCCGGCCGGGTCCCGGGCCAGTGGCGGACGGGCTGAGGCGGTCTCCAACGCAGCTGGTCCTTCGGTGGGGCGGCATAGGGGATTCCCAGGAAACGGTCCACGCCCCTCTTCTCGACGCCCTGAAGGCGGCCTTGCCTCACCGTCACCACGGGCCCGTCGCCGTCGCTCGCCGTCGCTGTCGCCGTCGCCGTCGCCGGTGACGCGAGCGCACCTGCGGCCGCGACGATGACCGCCACAAGGACGGCACCAGCACGTCGCCCCGCCCGGACCCCGCTTCGCGCCAGGTACTGGGAAAAGGAACCAGCCCCACCGAGCCCGGCTTCGGTGGATGGTCGTCTGCATCTCATGCCCAGCACCATTACAGCCAGGAAGTGGCATGTCTTATCAAAATGCACCGCCCTAAGACATATTCACCATCTCGGGCGCATGGTACGGCGGGCCGGGTGCCGTCCGGCGAGTGCTCATGCGCTTCCTCGCATCACGCGGACAGCTCGGGCTGCCGCCGTGTCGTGGCCGGCCGGCACCCCGTACTGCTCTGCCGGGGCCAAGGACGCACCGGGCCGAACCCGACGGGCAGTACAGTGCATGCTCCGCCGTAGCCTTCCCTCGGTGCCACGAGGGAACGTGTCCACTGTGCACGGCTGTTGGCACCGCACCGTGCGTCGCGTAGCGGGTGCACACCGGGGCAGAGCGCAGGGAGATCGGGGAGAGCGATCATGGGTGAGGCTCTGAAAACCTTTGTCGGCGGTGCCGAGGTCGAGGTGCCGAACAGCATCCCGGCGATCCGTGCCGCGTTGCCCGAGGAGAGACGCGAGGAGTTCGACCAGGCGATCAACGACGCCGGCGTCCATGAGATCCAGGCCGTCATGCGGCACTGGATGCTCGAGTCCGTTCCCGATCCGGAGGCCGAGCAGATCCTGGACCGGCTGGCGCAGGACGAGGCCGAGAGGCGGAGCGTCGCTTGAGCTTCCGCATCTCCTACGCCCCACCCGCCGACGACACCCTGGCCAAGATGCGGGACGGCGACACGTTCCGCGACGAGATGGCGCGCACCCTGGGCCGGGACCCGTACGGCCACGCCTCGACCGCCGTCAAGCGTGAACGCGACCGGCGCGAGGCGACGGTCTACGGGGCGATCGTCCTCTACTACGTATCCGGATCCGTGCTGACAGTCACCGTCGTCAGACTCGTCCCACTGCCCTGAAACGGCAGTCGGCAAACGGCAGTCGGCTTTCACGGGCACTCACCTGCCGGGCCGTCAGGTGCGGTGCTGATGATGGTGGTCCGTGCAGCTGGCGATCGTACTCGCCCTGCGTGCCGTGGTACCGAAGCAGCGGATCACCCCAGCGCACACGGTCGCCTGTGCGTTCGGAATCACCGGCGTCGGTCTGCTGGCCCTCACGCCACACGCGGGTCTCGACGTGGCCGGAGTCGGTGCGGGGCTGCTGGGCGCCGTGAGCATGGCGAGCGGCATCGTGCTGACGAAGCGCTGGGGACGGCCGGCAGATGTGGCCTACTGACGTTCACGGGGTGGCAGCGGAGCTTCGGGGGGCTGTTCCTCCTGCCGGTGGCCCTGATCGGCGAGGGACTGCCCGGCGCGCTCAGCGAGCGCAATGTCGCGGGATTCGCCTATCTCGGCGTCGTCGGGGCGCTGTTCGCCTACGTGTTCCGGTTCCGTGGCGTGGAGCGGCTGCCGGCGCTGACCGTCTCCGTCCTCGGGTTCGCGTCCCCGCTCGCCGCGACGGCTCTCGGCTGCCTCGTACGGGGCGGAACGCTGTCCCCGGTACAGCTGGCAAGCGCGGTGGCGGTCGTCGCCGCCGTTCCTCCTCGCCGGGCCACGGACGGACAGGCGGAAGCGGACGGGGAGGCAGGCGCCGCCCGGCCCGCCCCTCGCCCCGTCCGGAAGATCAGCCGAGCTTCTTGACCTGGGCCGCGACCACGTCGGACGGCATGTCGAAATCGGCCTTCCCGCTGGCCACCACACCGAGGTTCACGGCGAAGAACGTCCCCACCGTGCCGCCCTGGCGGAGACTCACGAGCTTGAGCGGGGTCTTGGTGCCGTCCTGCTCAGCCCTCACCGTCCAGGCCACGTTCTCCTCGCCGCCCGACACCTTCTCCTCGGCCAGCTCGGCGATCTTCGTCTTGTCACCCTTGATCGTCACGGTGAAGCCGCCGGCGGCGCACGCGGCCGCGGAGTCGCGGAGCTCGGCCACGCTCTTCACGGCGCCGTCGCCCTCGTAGGAAGCGAGCGTCACCAGGGTCGACGTCACGTCGAAGGCGGCCTTCATGATGTCCTCGGGATCCGTGCCCGCACCCTTCTTGGGCTCCTGCACGACCTGCCGGCCCGCGGTGGCGACCGGGGTGCCGCGCTTCGCACCCGCATAGGCGAGCCCGAACGGTTCGCACTCCTCCTTGTCCACGGTGACGTCCTCGGGCCGCACGAGGTCCTTGGCACCCGCCTTCGTGACCTTGTGACCCGCCACGTCCCCCTGCTCCAGGGAGGCCTTCTCCAACTCGGCCGCGGTCAGCGCCTTGACCGCCGGCTCGGCCGAGCCGCTCCCGGCGCCCGACGCGGCACCGTCACCCTTGCCGGCGGAGCCGGAACCGGCGTCGGAGCCGCCGCATGCGGTGACGAGCAACGCCAGGGAAGCGGCGGTAGCGGCAAGGGTGGTACGGCGTACGGCAATGGCGCGCATGGTTCATCTCTCCGGCTGGAAGGAACAACAGCCCATCACCGTCGCCGAGTTCCTTCGTCCAGGGAGTGCTGTCGCAGTGCACGACACTCTACGATCGGACACCTGTCCGAGGGTCGCCGTGAACGGTCACGGGACGTGATCGTGATTCCTCCGTGATCCCCCGTCGAACAAGTACCTGCGGGCGCGCGAAACCGCAGCTTGAGGGCTGTCCCGCTGACGCCCGGCACGCCCATCCGGCCGGCCTCCGTGACCTCACCGCTGCCGGCCGTCGCGCCGTAGGGCGCCGGCCCGTCGACGCAGGCGGGGAAGCCGGGATCAGGGGGCGGGGCGCTGCGTCAGGTGGGCGAACGCGTCGAGGTTCCGGGTCGATTCGCCACGCTCCACCCGCCAGGCGTACTCCTTGCGGATCGCGCTCGCGAAGCCCAGTTCGAGGAGCGGGTTGAAGGCTCCGTCCGCCCCTTCCAGGACCGCTCCGAGCAGCCGGTCCAGCTCCTTCGGCGTGACCACGGACAGCGGGAGTCTGCCGACGAGGTAGATGTCGCCGAGGCTGTCGATGGCGTAACTCAGCCCGAACAACCGCAGATTGCGCTCAAGGAGCCAGCGGTGCACCGCGGCGTCGTTCTCGTCCGGGTGGCGGATGACGAAGGCGTTGAGGCTGAGGGAGTGCTTGCCGACGCGCAGGGAGCACGTCGTGGAGAGCTTCCGGGTGCCGGGCAGCGTGACGACGTAATTGCCCGGGCCGGGGCTCTCCCACGCGAGCTCCGCGTCGTTCAGCACTGCCTCGATGACCTGCGCCGCTGCTGCTTCCTCGGATACGTCAGCCATGGTCCGAGCGTACGACACGGGCTCGGAACCACGGCCAGGAACCGACCGTGCGCACCGGCGGCGGGAGCGGACGTCAGCCGCGGTGCGAGCGCGCGCGGCGCCGGTGGTCGTACATCGCCGACGTGTACACGTCGGCCGTCGCCGACGCCGCCGTGTCCCAGCCGAACGACTGGGCGTGCGCGGCGGCCGCCGCCCCCATCCGGTCGACCAGCTCCGGGCTGTCCGCGAACCGGCCGAGCGCGCGGGCGTACGCCTCCGGCTCGTGGCCCGGGATCAGGAAGCCGCTGACCCCGTCCCGCACCGCCACCGGCAGGCCGCCGACCGCCGCCGCCACCACCGGGGTACCGGCTGCCTGGGCCTCTATGGCGACGAGCCCGAAGGACTCGTTGTACGAGGGCATCACCAGCACGGACGCGGCCCGGAACCAGTCGGCGAGCAGGTCCTGGCCGACCGGCGGCTGGAACCGTACGACATCGGCTATGCCCAGCCGTGCGGCCAGCTTCTGCAGGCCCTCCGGCTTGGCGAGCCCGCTTCCGCTGGGGCCGCCGACCACCGGCACGAGGATGCGCGAGCGCAGCGACGGATCCCGTTCCAGGAGTACGGCGACGGCGCGCAGCAGCACGTCGGGGGCCTTCAGCGGCTGGATCCGGCCGGCGAAGAGGGGGATCAGGGCGTCCTGCGGCAGTCCGAGGCGGGCCCGGGCTGCGGCGCGGGCGGTCGTGGCCTCACCGGGGCGGAGCGGGCCGGAGCCCTGGGGGAAGGGTCGGAAGCGCTCCAGGTTGACGCCGGGGTGGACGACGGCGACCGCGGCCGGGTCGGCCTCGTAGAAGCGGACGAGTTCGTCCGCCTCGCCTGCGGTGTTGGCGATGAGCCGGTCGGCGGCGTGCACGATCTGCGTCTCACCGATGACCCGGGCCGCGGGCTCCGGGGTGTCGCCCTGGGCCAGGGCGGCGTTCTTGACCTTGGCCATGGTGTGCATGGCGTGGACGAGCGGAACGCCCCAGCGCTGGGCGGCGAGCCAGCCGACCTGGCCGGACAGCCAGTAATGGGAGTGGACGAGGTCGTAGTAACCGGGGCGCTGACCGGCCCAGGCCTGCATCACGCCGTGCGTGAAGGCGCAGAGCTGAGCGGGCAGCTCCTCCTTGGCCAGACCCTCGTACGGACCCGCGTCGACGTGGCGGACGAGGACACCGGGCGCCAGTTCCACCACCGGAGGCAGGGCCCCGGTGGTCGCGCGGGTGAAGACCTCCACCTCGATGCCGATCGCGGCGAGGCGCTCGGCCAGCTCCACGATGTAGACGTTCATGCCGCCCGCGTCGCCGGTGCCCGGCTGGTGCAGGGGAGAGGTGTGGACGGAGAGCATCGCGACGCGACGCGGCTTGCGGTGGCCGCCCGCCAGACCACTGGGGAGCCGGAGGCGGGGCGCCACACGGCCGCTGCCGAGCCGAGAGACGTACTGGCTCATGTGGTCTCCTCCTCGCTCGGGGCATGACAGGCAGGGGGCACACGACCCCGTCCAAGGGTCCGAACAGTGGAACCCGGTCGTTCATTTCCGTTTTGCCAAATCATTACGGTATGACCGGCGTGCACCCGGACCGCCTCCCGCCCTCGCCTTCCGCTCCACCTGAGCCGTCCGCCCCACCCGACCCGCCGCTCCCTCCTTCCCCGTCCGCCCCCTCTCCCCCGTCCGCCCCGTCCGCTCCCTCCCGCGCTTCGCCTACGCTCGCAGTCATGCACCAGCGCCCCATCGGCACCGCGACCCGCGGGACGACGAACCCCAACCGGCTGCGCCGCATGGACCGCTGGATCGCCGCCACCCACGGCCCCGCCCTGCGCCGCAGCGACTCCCCCGTCGCGGTGGACCTCGGCTACGGCGCGGCGCCCTGGACCGCCGTCGAACTGCTGGCACGGCTGCGTACCGCCGAGCCGCGCACGGCCGTCGTCGGCGTCGAGATCGACCCGGCGCGGGTCGCGGCCGCGAAGCCGTACGAGCGTGAGGGCCTCACCTTCGTCCACGGCGGCTTCGAGGTCCCCCTGCCCGGCCGCCCCGACCTCATCCGGGCCGCGAACGTACTGCGCCAGTACGACGAGGACGAGGTGAAGGCCGTCTGGCAGCGGCTGTGCGCGCGGCTCGCCCCCGGCGGGCTGCTCGTCGAGGGCACCTGTGACGAGATCGGGCGCCGGCACGTCTGGGTGGCGCTGGGACCGGAGGGGCCGCGCACGGTCACCTTCGCGACCCGGCTCGGCTCGCTGGCACGCCCCTCCGACCTCGCGGAACGCCTCCCCAAGGCCCTGATCCACCGCAATGTGCCGGGCGAACCCGTCCACGCCTTCCTGCGCGACCTCGACCGGGCCTGGGCGGCCGCGTCCCCGTACGCTTCGCTGGGTGCGCGCCAGCGCTGGATCGCGGCGGTCCGGGCCGTCTCCGCCGACTGGCCGCTGACGGACGACGTACGGCGTTGGCGGCAGGGCGAACTGACGGTGCGGTGGGCCGC
The DNA here is from genome assembly GCF_044334475.1 of Streptomyces sp. NPDC020780. Taxonomy (NCBI): domain Bacteria; kingdom Bacillati; phylum Actinomycetota; class Actinomycetes; order Kitasatosporales; family Streptomycetaceae; genus Streptomyces; species Streptomyces sp. NPDC020780. Next base: position 324,229 of record NZ_JBIRTB010000008.1, read on the forward strand.
GCTGCGGCCCGGTCCACCCCTCTGAACGCACGTCCGGCGAAGACCGTGCGGAAAACCGGCCCGATCCGGGAACACCGGGGGATCACCGTTCGTCTCCCTGTATGGCATGCCGGGCGGGACGGGCCTCTGTTGCTTTGCGGGACGACATGGCACGATCGCGTCGTCATCTGAACGTTACTGACGTTACGTCAGCTGGCCGTGCCCTGGCTTTCGCCGCCTTGCGCCCGGAGGGGGAGTTCGTGAACCGACGCCACTGTGCCGCCGCCGCGGTCACCCTGGTCTGTGCCCTGGCCGTGTTGACCGCTCCGGTCCAGGCGATGGCGGCTCCGGTCCCCGAACCGGTTCCGACCGCTCCCGCCGTTCCTTCCGCTCCTTCCGTTCCGGGGAAGAAGAGCCTGGAGGACGTGCGTGAGGAGATCGACACCCTCTATCGCAAGGCGGGCGCGGCCACGGACGCGTACAACCTCGCCGAGGAGCAGTCCAAGAAGCAGTCCGGCGAGATCGTCGCACTGACCAAGGCGATCGCCGACGGGCGGGCGAAGATCGCCGAACTGAAGAGCAGGGCCGGCGCCCAGGCTCGCGAGCAGTACCGCAGCGGCGGCCTGCCTCCGGGCGCCCAGCTGGTCCTCAGCGGGAACCCGGGCCTCTTCCTGGACGGGGTGAACCAGGTCAGGCAGAGCCAGCAGGCGACCAAGGGCCTCCTGGCCGAACTGACCCAGTCGCAGCAGGACTTGGAGACGTACACCGAGGACGCACGTCTCAACCGGAAGAAGCTCGAGTCCAACCGGCTCAAGCAGGCCGAGGCGAAGAAGAGCATCAACGCCCGGATAGCGGCGGCGAAGAAGCTCGAATCACGACTCGCGGCGGATGAGCGGGCCCGGCTCCTGCGTATGGAGCAGGACGCGGCCTCCACGGCGCAGTCCGCCTGGCTCTCCTCCGGGGCGCTCTCCGACATCGACCGCGAGGCGAGCGCGGCGGGCAGGCAGGCCGTGGCCTTCGCGACCGCCCAGATCGGCAAGCCCTACGTATGGGGAGCCGAGGGCCCGGGCTCGTACGACTGCTCCGGGCTGACCTCGCAGGCCTGGGCCGCGGCGAAGAGCCCCATTCCCCGGACCTCCCAGGAGCAGTGGCGGCAGCTGCCGCACATACCCGTCCAGGACATGCGGCCCGGCGACCTGATCATCTACCACAGCGATGCGAGCCACGTCGGCATGTACGTCGGTGACGGCTCCATCGTGCACGCGCCACGGCCCGGGAGGAACGTCACCCTGGCGGGCGCCGGCTCCATGCAGATCCTCGGCGTGGTCCGCCCGGACCGGTAAGGGCGCCCGCCGGGCGAGGTGGGTAGCCCCACCGGGCGGGCGGCGGAGTTACTGCCGGCGTCACCGGAGCGGTACGCCACGGATCGGGGTGGCACCGGTCGAGGTGGTACGACGACGGTGCCGCGGTTTCGCAGTCGCGTCGGCGCGGCGGCCGGGCGGCGCGCGTGATGTTTGTCATGGCCCGCCCACCCGCTCCGGGCCCGCGGATCGCGCCGGATCCATGGCAGGAAGCGGCTTATGGCCGCGCATACGACTGCTGCGGATCTTCGAGCGCCATTCCGTTCCCCTGCCGGAGACCGCTATCGTCCCCGTCTGGCGGGTCGTCGATCGTCGTCCCGCCGCACCCTCGGGGGGAGGGAAGGAAACCCGAACCGATGCCCGTACCCGTACCGCAGCAACGTGCCGCTTCCGCTGCGGAGGCCGCTCATGGCACCGACCTCACCGTCCTGGTGATCGAGGACGATCCTGCGGGCACCTTCACCGTTCCCGAGCTCCCGTCCGCCGCCGGGACGAGGATTCGCGTCCGGACGGCCCGCAACCTCACCGAGGCGACCCGGCTGCTCACCGACGACGTCGACTGCATCCTGCTCGACCTCGACCTGGCCCCGCCCTCCGGCGCACGCTCCGAGGGCGGGGAGGCCGAGGCGGGGCGTCCGGACGAGCTGGCCACCCTCCAGTACGTCCTGCGCATCGCTCCGCGCCACGCCGTCCTCGCCCTGACCGCCGCCGACGACGCCGAGCGGGCCGCGGAAGCCGTACGGGTGGGGGCCCAGGACTACCTCTTCCGCGGGGAACTCGACGGGCGCCTCCTCAGCCGCGCCATCCGGTACGCCGTGGAACGCAAGCGCGCGGACACCGCCCAGCACCAGCTCACCGAGTCCCGCCTGCGCGCCGAGGAGAACGCCCGGCTGGAACGGGGCCTGCTGCCCACCCCGCTCCTCGACGGCTCCGACCTGGGTTTCGCCGCTCTCTACCGGCCCGGCCGCAGCCGGGCCCTGCTCGGCGGGGACTTCTACGACACGGTCCGCACCCCTGACGGAACGGTGCACGCGATGATCGGCGACGTCTGCGGACACGGGCCGGACGAGGCGGCGCTCGGCGTCGAGCTCCGCATCGCCTGGCGGGCCCTGACCCTGGCCGGTCTCTGCGGAGACGAGCTCCTCTGCACCCTGCAGCAGGTCCTGGAGCACGAACGGCAGAGCGAGGAGATCTTCGCGACGCTCTGCACCGTGGACATCGCTCCCGACGGCCGACGGGCCGGGCTCTGCCTCGCGGGCCACCCCGCCCCCCTCATCGCCCGCCGGGGCCGGGCGGCCCATCTGCTCCCGAACGACGCCGGCGGCCCGGCTCTCGGCCTGCTGCCGCGCGCCCGGTGGCCGCGCCGCCAGGTCGAGCTGGGCGGGTCCTGGAGCCTGATGATGTACACCGACGGACTCATCGAGGGCCGCGTCGGAGCGGCGGGGACCCAGCGGCTCGGCCAGGACGGCATGGTCGCCCTGGTCGACGGCCAGCTGGACCAGGGGCTCGGTGGCGAAGCGCTGCTGGCGGCCGCGGTCACGCAGGTGCAGGAACTGAACGGCGGCGAGCTGACCGACGACGTGGCGGTCCTACTGCTGGAACGCGACGAGTCCCGCATACGCCGGAGGGGCGGAAGCGCCGCGCGCTCCCGCCCCGTCCCGGCCTCACCCGCGAGCGCTCAGCGCCCGCCGTTGTAGGGGCCGTAGGGCCCGTCGCTGCTGGAACCCCCGCGACGGCCGCCACCCGACACCGCCTTGAGCGCCGGTCGCACGTCCACCATGAAGACGATGGACGCGATCACGCCCGCGATCTGCAGGAACAGGATCGGGATGACGAGGTTCACGAAGACCGTGATCCCGAGGATGATCAGCCAGAAGGACTTCTTCTGCTTGTCCGCCGCCCGGTAGGCGTCCTCCCGCGCCGTCACCGCGAAGACCAGCGCGACCACGGCCAGGACGAGCATGGCCAGGTACAGCAGCTGGAGGATCGAGCCGAATGCTTCGAGCAACACGGTGAACACCGCCTAGTCAGTGGATGAGCGCCTCGCGGCCAAGGTACCGGGACAACGATCCGGCACACCCGAAGGTGCCCGGACCGTACCCGTTCACGCCCGCATCGCCCGTACTACTTCGCGGACGGCGGAGTGGTCTTCTTCGCCGCGGGCTTGCGGACCGGCGCCGGCTTGGCGGGCGCCGACTTCCGCGCGGACGCGGCGGGCGGGGCGGACGCTGCGGGCGAGGCCTTGGACTCGGCGGCCTTAGGCGCCGGCTTCCTGGCGGGCGCGGAGCCCGACGCCGACTCGCCCGCCACGTCGGACTTCTGCTTCGGCACCGGCTTCGGCTCCGCCTCGATGACGGTGGCGATCTCGACGATCTCGTCGGCGGTCTCACCCCGCCAGGTCCGCACGGACTGCTCACCGCGCTCGGCGACCTTCTCGTACGTCTCCCGGGCACGCACCGCGTACTCGGCGGCGACGCCCACGCTCCGCAGGGCGAGATCCTGAGCGGTCTCACCCAGCTTCTTCAGGTCCGTGTCCAGCGATCCGAAGACCTCGGTCACCTTCGCCTGGACGGTGGCCTGGGCCTCCCGGGCCTGCGAAGCGACCCGCTCCTGGACGGCCTTGGGGTCGGTGTTGCGCACCGCCTCGATGCGCTCGGGCGCCTCGGCCCGCAGCTGCTCGATCAGCGCCGGGACCTTGCGCGCCTGCTCCACCGCGAGACCGGCGGTGCCGGCGGCGAAGTAGAGGGGGGTGGGGTCGGTGAGGGTCTTACGCAGGTCATCGGTGATGGCCATGACTGTGGTCCTCCCGGATCATCAGAAGTCAGTTCTGGGGCGTGCCTGGCGTATCTGCATCACTGCCGCCGGCCGTGCGGGGGCCGCGGGCTTCCGTACCGGCGCCGCGCTCGTCGCCGGCACCGCCTTCCGCGTCGGGGTCGATTCTGCTCCCCGCGCCCGTGGCACCGGGGACCTCCGCGCCGGTGTCGGGCACGGCGTCGAAACCGTTCTCCTTGCGGAAGGAGTCGTAGATCTGCAGCAGTACGTTCTTCTGCCGCTCGTTGATCGACGGATCGGCCAATATGACCGCTCGCGTCTCCAGCTCCTCCCGCTCCCGCTCATCGAGGATCCCGGCCCGCACGTAGAGCGTCTCCGCCGAGATCCGCAGGGCCTTGGCGACCTGCTGCAGCACCTCGGCGCTCGGCTTGCGCAGCCCGCGCTCGATCTGGCTGAGGTACGGATTGGACACTCCGGCGGCGTCGGCGAGCTGCCGCAGGGAGAGCTGCGCGGTACGCCGCTGCTCACGCAGGTACTCGCCGAGATTGCCGACGTTGAGTGATGCCATACCCCGATGGTGCCCCACCCCTGCTAACTTTTGCAAGCGCCCGCTTGCAAAAGTGTTCCATGCCACCCGATGCCCCGGGTGAGCCGAGGCACGGGCCGGTGTCCGTTCCCGGCCTATCTGCGATTTCCCACCGGGTCGGGTCTGCAGTGTGGAGCGAACGGGTCCCGGACGACCTGCGCAGCGACCAGCCCACCAGAGCCACCTGCCCGCGACGGCAGTGCCCACCGCTCCGGCTGTCGGATGGCCTGGGAGATGACGACGGCCAGCGGGCGGACGCCCCACCTTGCCCGAGTTGCCAGGAAGGTGGGGCGCCAGGCGCGCCCATTGGTTCGTCGATTCACCAGGCGTATCCGCCTGCTCGTGGTTACCGAGGCTGGTAGGAGGTGGCTAGCACGGAGACGGTCACCTGACTGGGTAGGGAGCCGTGGCCGCTCAGGTCCGCGTTGGTCAGGTGACGTGCGCTCGGTGTCATCCCCACCAGGTCGATGGCTTCTTGCCTGGTCAGGGGCGTGGTGTATTCGACGTGGTGGGTACCGGCGGCCTGGAAGTAGGGGTCCAGCGCCTGTTGCAGGCGCTGTTCCTTGTCCGGGTCGGTCGTGACCATCGCGGGCACATGGCACCGTAGCTCGGCCAGGTGCCGCTCGATGGGGCGCACGACGATCAACCGGCCGGTCGGGCGGAGCACTCGGTGGAACTCGGACGGGTTGCGCGGGGCGAACACGTCCAGCACGACGTCGACCCCATGGTCCACCAAGGGGAAGGGGCGGAAGACGTCCCAGCTCGCCGCAGCGGCTCGCGGATGGGCTCGGGCTGCTGAGCGCAGGGCGCGTGCTGACGTGTCCAGCCCCAGGCCGCGGGTGCCGGGCAGTTGATCGAGTACGCCGGCCAGGTAGTAGCCGGTGCCGCACCCGATGTCTACGACCGTGCCTTGACCAGTCAGGGTGTCGGCTGTCATACGAGTCAGAGTCCGGTGGACAGGGGCGTACCTGCCGGTGGACAGGAACCGGTTTCGGGCCTGAACCATGGCTGCGTCGTCACCGCTGGTGGCGCGGATGCCCGTCAGCAGGCTGACGTAGCCCTGACGGGCGATGTCGAAGGTGTGGCCCGCCGGGCAGCGCAGTGAGCCACGGCCGGGTCGGAGACGGGCGCGGCACACCGGGCAGCGCAGCACGTCGAGAAATGGTACGAGGGCAGGGGGAAGCAACGCAGGCACGAGGCACTCCAGGCAACGGTGAAGGGAAGGGACCGTGCCTGCACGCGCTCTCAGAAGCCGCCGTCTTACGAGGACGAGGCCCGGCATCTCGCCGCCTCGGTGGGGGCGGCACAAGGAAGATGGATCACGTAACAGGCACGCCAAGGAGGGCGACGCCCTACGGCATCGCCCTCAACGCCTCGTGATTACAGAGCCTGGGTGTGCTGGGTCCACATGCCTACACCTTACGAGCCTTACCGAAAGCCCTTCGCCTCAGCAGTCAAGAGACTCGGCCCAGCGATCGGTCCCGTTCGAACTGCCCAGTCCCTGCAGGTCTGCAAAGTGACATCCATGGGGCTGGGTGAAGCTTCCCCTTGATCACGGACGCCTGGAGACCAGGGAGACGAGTTCCGCTCGGACCGGACGACGGGGAACTTCACCCCGGTGAGGTCTTCGGAGACGGCCCACAGCCGCTGCTGGACGGCCACGTCGTACGACGTCTGTGCTGCCCCGCCGCTGACCTGCGTGGCACTGGACAGGCCGGAACCTCTGTACGTCTCGCGCTCGGCCCGTGGAGGGGCCGGGGCACCCACGCTCGGGCCACTGCCCCTGACCCCTGCGGAGTCCGCGTCAACGCTCTTCCTCGGGTACGGGCGGGGGTGTCGGGCCGGTGCCACATCCCTTGATCTTGCCCGGAAGACCGTTCTGTTGGAGGCTGAGGCATGCAGAAACCGCCGACCTTCGTTCTTGTCCACGGGGCCTTCGCGAACTCGTTCTCGTTCGCGCCGCTGCAGGCCGAGCTCGCCCTCCTCGGGCACCGCTCGGCCGCGGTCGACCTTCCCGGGCACGGATTCGAGGCGACCTTTCCCGCGGCCTACCAGGCTCCCCAGATCCTCGACGCCCTCGCCGAAGAACCGGGAGGCATCAAGGGGGTCACGCTCGCCGACAACGCCGCCCGCGTGATCGACGTCCTCGAACGGGCCAAGAGGAACGGGCCCACCGTCCTCGTCGCCCACAGCAGGGGCGGCATCACGGCCACCGCCGTCGCCAACGCCCGGCCCGAGCTGATCGACCGGATCGTCTACGTCTCCGCCTGGTGCCCCGTCGATCTGGAAGTGAGCGGCTACTACGCCCAGCCGGAGATGGCGGACGTCGACGCGGGAGCCTTCGCCGGCGCGCTCGTCGGGAACCCGGCCGAACTCGGTCTGCTCCGGTGCAACTTCCGCACCGCCGACCCGGCGACGCTCGCGGCGTTCAAGCGCGCGTTCGCCGCCGACCTGACCGATGACGAGTTCCGGTCCTTCCTGAACACCTTCCAGCCCGACGAGAACCTCGACGCCGGAACGTCCACCGACCGGGCACAGGCCCCGACCTGGGGCCGGATTCCCAGGACCTACGTGCGCCTGGCCGCCGACGCCAGCGTTCCGCTCGCCGTGCAGGACCGCATGATTCGCGAAGCCGACGCGCTCACACCCGACAACCCCTTCGACGTCCGGACACTCGAGGGGAGTCACCTGCGCTGGCTCGTCCACCCGAAGCCCGCCGCCGAGCTGCTCGCGGATCTCGCGGTGCGCTGACACACCATCAGGCGCTCGGTCGTGCCACAGTGGGCGGACGGGCATCGCGCCCGGTACCCGCCCGTGGTGTTCCGGGCGCCCGAATGCCCTCCCGCGTTCCGACGTCGGTCAGTGCCCCAGCCACGACCACCGGAACCTGAGTATCAGCATCAATGTCAGTGCCCTGCCCTAAAGTCACCCGCGTGACTGAGCCCTCCTACCTCGCCGCCGTCCGGGAGTCCTACGACACCGTCGCCGCCGCCTACGCGAAACGCGTCAAGAGTCCGGCGGAACTGGACCCGTTGTCCCGCGCGATGCTGGCCACGTTCGCCGAAGTCGTGCGGGCGGCGGACCGGGGCCCGGTCGCGGACCTGGGCTGCGGTCCCGGCAAGGTCACGGCTCACCTGGCGGATCTGGGGGTCCCCGCGTTCGGTGTCGACCTGTCCCCGAGGATGACCGAAATCGCCCGGGCGGCCTATCCGCACCTGCGGTTCACGGTGGGGTCGATGACGGCGCTGGACCTTGCGGACGACGAGCTGGGCGGCATCCTGGCGTACTACTCCGCCCACCACACGCCGCCGGACCTGCTGCCGGGGGTGTTCGCCGAGTTCCAGCGCACACTCGCCCCCGGTGGCCACCTGATGCTGGCCGGCCACGTCGGGGACGACGAACACCTGCGCCCGACGCAGGGGTACGGCGGCCACCCGGTGTCGTACGGGTCCCACCTGCTGCCTCCGGACCGGATAGCCGGGCTGCTGGGACAGGCCGGGCTGACCGTCACCGCGCAGCTCGTGCAGGCGCCCGACGAGGGCGCCAAGCGGGCCGTCGCCACGTTCCTGGCACAGAAACCTGAATCCCCGGCGCCCCGTTGACCGGTGATGGGTCCGGCCATGACTCGGGGCATCGACCGCGTCGGAGCCCCCGGCCGGTCGAGCATGGCACGACCGGCGGACCGGACCACGGTGCGCCGTACTCGTCGGCGTCGGCCATCCCCGCCGTCGCCGCACCAGCTCGCATCCCGGCACCGCCGGCCGGGGTCCAGCGCCGGGTCAAGCCCGCGACCAGCGGGCTGCGGGCGGCCGCGGATCCCGAACGTCCGACCGCTGCCCCGAAGGCGACCGCTGCACCGGACAGCAGGCCTCCGCCGGGTGCCGATGAATACCCCCGGCCCTCCGGGGCCGCCTGCCAACGCACTGAGGATGAGGAACCCATGGAGCAGCTGCTGAGAGTCCAGAACTTCAACGTGTCCAGCGACGGCTTCGGTGCCGGGGAGAACCAGAGTCTCGAGAGACCGTTCGGCGACGCCGATCCCGGCGAGATGTTCGCCTGGGCCGGTGCCACGGCGAGCTGGCCCATGCGCACCGAGCCCGGTGGGAGCCGGGGTCTGGACGATTACATGACGCGGGACTACGCGCGCGACATCGGGGCCGAGATCATGGGCCGCAACAAATTCGGGCCCCAGCGTGGCCCCTGGAAGGACCTTGACTGGCGTGGCTGGTGGGGTGACGAGCCTCCGTTCCGCACCCCGGTGTTCGTCATGACCCACCACGAGCGCCCGTCGTTCACCCTCGCCGACACCACGTTCCACTTCGTCGACGCCGACCCCGCCACGGTCCTCGGCCAGGCGCGGGAAGCGGCTCAGGGAAAGGACGTCCGCCTGGGCGGCGGAGCCACCACCATCCGGGAGTTCCTCGACGCCGACCTCGTCGACACCCTGCACGTGGTGGTCTCCCCGGTGCGGCTGGGAGTGGGGTCCCGGCTCTGGGAGTCACCCGACGAACTGCTCGACCGGTTCCACCTCGATGTCGTGCCCAGCCCGAGCGGGGTGACGCACCACCTGTTCTGGCGGAAGTGAGAGGAGGAGCGCAGGGGAACCACCTCAGGTCGATGGGAAGGTGGGGACCGCAGGCTTCACTCCCACCTGGGCCGTTGCGGCCGGACGCAGTCCGCGACCTCCCGACGACCAGGCGTGCTGGCCCGTCCCGCCGTCGGGGGAGCTCTTCAGGTCAGCCCGTTCCTCAGCTGTACGAAGGCGAGTCCGGCCGCCGCCACCGCATCGCCGTACACCTGCGCGGCGGTCTCGCCCGCCTCGATCCGGCGCCAGTTCTCCTCGGCCAGGATGCGCAGGACCGCGACGATCTGCCCGGCGGCCAGGCGCGCCGCGACATCGGCGGAGGGGTCCAGAGCGCGGGCGAGGGCGGCCTCCGAGCGGCTCTGGTAGGCGTACAGCCGGGCGACGAGTGACGGGGTCCTGTAGAGCAGGCCGAGGAAGGCGAGCACCGCCGGGGTGTCGCAGAGGCCCGTCACCGGGTCGCGCCGTTCCAGGCCGTCCAGGAAGTGGCGGTGCAGCGCGTCCAGGGGGGAGGTGTTCCCCGCCCGGCCGGACACGACCCGCGCAGGCTCGTCCTCGTGGTCGGCGAACCGGTGCAGCACCAGGTCCTCCTTGGTGGGGAAGTACCGGAACAACGTCGGCTTGGAGATCTCGGCCGCCGCCGCCACCTCGGCCACGGAGACCTTGTCGAAGCCCCGCTCCAGGAAGAGGGAGATGGCGGTTTCGGAGACCGCCTGATACGTCCGCTGCTTCTTGCGCTCGCGCAGCCCGCCCGGCGCCCCGCGCCGCCCCCCGCCCGTGTCCCCGTTCATGTCCCCGTTCATGCCACCCGGCCCCTTCCGTACGAGCACGTCGATGTCGTCGAGTACCCGCTCGGGCCCGAACACGAACTCATGATCGACCTGACGGTCGTGGGCGGGGCCGTCCGGCTCGCTCATGCCCTCGGTGGCCGGCAGCCCCCTCAGCGCCGGATGCCGCACCGTGCTCGTCCCCTGACACCTCTGCGGTGACACGCCCTCCGCCTCGAGGGCCGCCGCGGGATCGCTCATGAGCAGTCACCCGAAGCCGCCTTCCCCAGTACCGCCCCTGACCACCATCCTAGGGAGACGTCGTGCCGACGCGGTAAGGCGTACGCGATGCGTAGAAGGGGAAGACCGCGGCTCGGCCTCGTGGTCGGGGCGCTCGGCCTCACCGGGTCCGGGGAAGATCCTCGGCCCGGGCCCACGGACTCGGGCGCCACGGCTCTCGGCCGCCGTCGGCCTCATCACCCGGACGACACCAGGCCTCCCGGGCACCCCGACGCCAGGCCACCCCGGCCACCGGGCCACCGGGCCACCCCAGAGACACCGGGGCACGGGGCCACCCCGGAGACACCCGGGCACCCGGACGCCGGGCCACACCGGCCACCCGGCCACCCGGCCACCCGCAGGAGTACGCGCCGGTTCGGGAGCGCCGCCCGGGCGTTCCCGAACCGGATCTTCGGACCAGGTCACGTGCGCACGGACCGCGCCCGCCCGTACGCGGGCAGCGCGCAGCGCGCGGCCCCCGCACCATCCCCGTCGTTCGCTCGCCCGGCCGCCCCCGCCGTCCGTCAGAACACGTCCGGGCACCACGCCCGCCGTGCCGTCCTGAACACCGCGTCCGCCCTGGCCGCCGCCTCCGGGCGGTGCTCCTCGATCCGCCCCAGCGCCGCCAGCCGCAGGGCGGACTCGTCGCCCAGGTACAGCGTGCCCAGCTCCCGCACGTCCAGCGCCAGGTCAGCGGTCCGGGTGGTCGGGGTGCAGGAGGCACCGGACGGCGAGGTCTCCAGCAGGTAGCGGCCGGAGGCCAGGCCCGCCCCGTCGTGAATGTCCAGGACCAGAGTGGCCTCGGCCGTGTACGTGCGCGCCTCCAGGGCCCGGGGGACGTCCAGGACCCGCAGCCACAGCCAGTCCGCCTGCGTCACGACGCGGGCGGCGCGCGGGTCCGGGAGGAGCAGAGGGAGCAGGTCGTCGGGGGCGCGGTAGCCGGTACGGACCGTGGTGATCCAGTCGATGGAGCAGACGAACCGCCACAGCGCGCGTTCCGCCGCCGGGGTCACCGCGATCAGGCCGGCCACCGTCGCCTTGTTCAGCGGCTGCTTCCGGTCGCCCCAGTTGTCGTCGGCGCGGTAGGTGACCAGCCCGTCCGTCTCCCCGTCCGCCGACCGGTGGACCGCGTGGAAGGGCTCCGTCCACCCCTCGTACGCCGGGACGTCCACCCCCGTGTTCCGCTGCCACCAGCGCTCGTCCCGGGAGACCACACCGTGCTGCCGGGCCGCGAGACGGCTGTGCAGTTCCGGACCCAGCTTGCGCACGTCGGCGCCCTCGACCAGTTCGATCCGGCCGCCGTCCTGCTCGGACGGGACCCGCTCGCGCGGATCGAGACCCGCCCGGGGCACGTCGATCTCCCACTCGGTGGCCCAGGACGCCGGGCCGAACCCGTACCGCCCGTAGATCGGGTACTCCGCCGCGATCAGCGAGGCGACCACGTCACCCCGCTCCTTCGCCGCCGCCAGGTCCGCCGCCATCATCCGGCCGAGCAGCCCGCGGCGGCGGTGCGTGGGCGTCACCGTCACGGCGGTGATCGCGTCCGCCGGCACGGTGGCGCCACCGACGACGGTCAGTTCCTGCGCGAACGACCGGAAGGTGGCCACACAGCGCCCGGCGTCGAACACCCCCTGCACACGGCCGAGATCGATGGTGGCCAGACGCACCGCGACCTCCTCGTCCGGCGCCGGGATCGACGAGCGCAGGAATCCCGTCCCCACAGCGCGGTACCAGTCGGGGAACTCGGCGGCGGACACGGTACGCGGATCGAGGCTCATGGGCTCACGCTAGGCACACGCCGCACGCTGTGTCGCGCTCTTTTCCGGCCGCCCGCAGGCTCTCAGAGCCTGTCGGATGACCTCCGACCGAGCGTCCACGCCCCGGCCCGCACGCGTCCCGCGTTGCCGACATGCCCACGTATCTCCGCTACGAGGGCGTTCCCGCGCCGTGGAATCGCCCGCGGCGGACCGCGTCCGCTTTCCGGTTCCAGGTCACCGACAGGCTCCTCAGAACGCCGCCCGGACCGCACCGACCTCCGCGCCGCCGCCCAGCAGCGGCGCCCTGCCGATGCGCGAGACGACCGGGGCGTCGACGCCGAGCAGGTCGAGCGACCGGGCCAGCACCGGTCCCAGGGCCCGCGTCGAACCGTCGTCGATCTTGAAGGCCAGCGCCCTGCCGTCCGCGAGCGCCACCGCCTGCACCGCCTCGGCCCCCATCTTGGACAGGGTGCCCGGCACCTCCCGCATCAGCCAGGTGTCCGGCCGCCGCGTGCCCGCCACGTACTCCGGGTGCGCACGCATCGCGTCGGCGACCCTCCGCTCCGCGCTGCCCGGCTCCGCCAGCACGAACGTACGGAACGCGCGGGCCAGGCCCACCAGCCCGATCGCCATCAGCGGAGCGCCGCAGCCGTCCGTGCCGACCGCCGCGACCGGCTCGCGCGCCGCCTCCGCCACGACCTGGCCGACCAGCAGCTGCAACGGGTGCGCCGGGTCGAGGTACGTCGCCGTGTCCCAGCCGTTGCGCACACAGACCGCGAGCATCGCCGCGTGCTTGCCGGAGCAGTTCATGGTGAGCGGTTCCCGCACCCGCCCGGCGGCGAGGTACGCCTCGGCCTCCACCGGGTCGAGCGGCAGGTCCGGCGGGGTCTGCAGGTCGTCCGGCTTCAGCCCGTGCTCGCCGAGCATCGTGCGCACGAGGTCGAGGTGGAAGTCCTCGCCCGAGTGGCTGGCGGCAGCCAGCGCCAGACGCTCGCCGGAGAGGTCGAGACCGGCCCGCAGGATCGCGGCGGCCTGCATCGGCTTGTTCGACGAGCGCGGGAAGACCGGGGCCGCCGGATCACCGAGCGCGAACTCCACGCTCCCGTCGGCGGCCAGCAGCACCAGCGATCCCCGGTGGTGCCCCTCGGTGAAGCCGGACCGGACGACCTCGGCCAGGACCGGGAGCGGGGCGGGCGCGGAGGATATGGAGGTCATGGTGGCTGGTGGCCTTCCGGGGGCGGGCGGAACCCGCCCCCGGAAGGATCGCTTCAGGCGAGCAGGTCGTCTACGTGTGCTTCCCCGTCACGGTACCTGCGGGTGATCTCCGCGCTGCAATCGTCAACGGTGTGCTGGAGCCGGTGACGGCGCCGGGACACCTGCCGCTCGTAGCGCACGAGCCGCCCCGTGGCCGTCAGCAGCTCTTCGTCCGTCCGGGCGTCGAGGTCCGACAGCCCGATCTCGGCAAGCGTGTCGGCGGCCAGCTGCCGGTACTCGTCGGTACGCGGCGTGGTGAGGGTGACGTGCCGTGCCGAGGAGCGGTGGACCGACGGCGTGTCCCGGAGGATCTCCGGGAGCCGGTCCACCACCGGCGACTGCGGGGCCGCCCGCCGGGCGAGTTCGGCCCGCAGGATGTCGATCCGGCCCTGCACCAGGCGGCGTACGTAACTCAGGTCCGCCTCGTCGCGCTGGGCGTCCCGTCGCAGGGTGCGCAGTTCCGGCAGGCGCAGCCCGCGGAATCCGGCCTGCGGCCGGGCCGCAGCCGGCCCTTCGCCCGCCCCGGTCTGCCCGGGCACGGACACCGGCGCGGGCAGCGGCCCGGACAGGGGCCCCGGCAGTGGTGCGGGCAGCGGACCCTGCGCGGGTGCGGTACCGGTCCGTTGCACCGGTGGCCGCACGGCACCGGCGGTACGCGTCACCGGTACGGCACCGGGTGATGGCCCGGTTCCCTGTGTACTCATGCTGTTCCGTCCCCTCGACCGGTGCGTCGGCACACCGACATCGTGCATGGTGCCACTACGCAGGGTGCTCACGCAGGTACTCTGTACCCGTTCGGCCCAAGATAGGTTGGTCTGTATGCGTGCAGTGATACAGAGAGTGGACGGCGCGACCGTCACCGTCCCCGGCCTCGCGGACGATCCGCAGGGGACCGGAACCGTCGGCGAGATCGTCGGCGAGGGGCTGTGTGTGCTGGTGGGGGTCACCCACGGGGACACCGTCCAGAAGGCGGCGCAGCTCGCCCGCAAGCTGTGGACCCTGCGGATCCTGGAGGGCGAGAAGTCCTGCTCGGACGTGAACGCCCCGCTCCTGGTGATCTCGCAGTTCACGCTCTACGGCGACGCCAGGAAGGGCCGCAGGCCCACCTGGAACGCCGCCGCCCCGGGCGAGGTCGCCGAACCGCTCGTCGACGAGGTGGTGGCGCAGCTGCGCGCCCTGGGCGCCCGGGTGGAGACGGGCAGGTTCGGAGCGCAGATGCGCGTCTCGCTCACGAACCAGGGCCCGTTCACCGTACTCGTCGAGGTCTGAGGGCTGTCCGGTGGACCCGCGCCGTGGGCGGGCTACGGCTCGACGACCGTCTCCTGGGCCGCGGCGGTGTCCCCGGCGATCAGCTCCGCGTCCACGGCCACGTTCCGCTTGACCAGGGCCAGGGCGATGGGTCCCAGCTCGTGGTGGCGGGCCGAGGTGGTGACGAAGCCGAGCTGGCGGCCCTCCGCACCGTCCGCGGCGAGCCGGACCGGCGTGCCGTGGCCGGGCAGGTGCACCTCGCTGCCGTCCAGGTGCAGGAAGACCAGCCGGCGCGGCGGCTTCCCCAGGTTGTGGACACGGGCGACCGTCTCCTGCCCCCGGTAGCAGCCCTTCTGGAGGTGGACGGCGGTGCCGATCCAGCCCAGCTCGTGCGGGATGGTCCGGTGGTCGGTCTCGAAGCCGAGCCGCGGGCGGTGCGCCTCGACCCGCAGCGCCTCGTAGGCCAGGATGCCCGCCACCGGGCCGTGCGCGGCGGCGTACTCCTCCAGAGAGGCGCGCTCCAGGAAGAGGTCCCGGCCGTGCGCCGTCTCCCGTACGGCGATGCCGTCCGGGGCCTCGGCGATGGATCCGGCCGGCAGGTGCACGACGGCGAAGTCCTCGGTGCGGTCGGCGACTTCGACCCGGTAGAAGAACTTCATCGACTCCAGGTACGCGATCAGCTCGCCCTGCGTCCCCGGTTCGACGTGCATCCACACCGTCGTCCCGTCGTCCACGAGGTAGAGGGCGTGCTCGATGTGACCGGTGGCGGAGAGGATCAGCGCCTCGGTCGCCCGGTGGGGGGCGAGGTCGCTGACGTGCTGGGTGAGCAGCAGGTGGAGCCAGGTCAGCCGGTCGTCGCCGGTGACCGTGACGACTCCGCGGTGCGAGAGGTCGACCAGGCCGTTGCCCTCGGCCAGGGCGCGTTGCTCACGGAACAGGTCGCCGTAGTGCGCGGCGACGCCTTCGTCGCGCCCCTCGGCGGGGACGGCGCCGGGCAGGGACAGCAAGGGGCTCTTCATGCGACCAAGCGTACGACTCGTCTCACAGCGTGTCCGACTCGCTGTGCCGCCCACCGCCGGGCTCCTCCGCGGGGCCTGGACCGGGTGCCTCCGCGCCGGCGGACCGGGACGCCTTCGCCGTGCAGCCGGCGCAGCGCCCGAAGATCGCGAAGTGCTTCATGTCGGTCTCGAAGCCGAACGTGTCACGGAGCTTGGCGGTGAAGTCGGCGACCACGTCGACGTCCGCCTCGATGACGTCCGCGCAGTCACGGCAGACCAGGTGGATGTGGTGGTGGCGGTCGGCCAGATGGTACGTGGGCGCCCCGTGTCCCAGGTGGGCGTGGCTGACGAGCCCGAGCTCCTCCAGGAGCTCCAGGGTCCGGTAGACCGTGGAGATGTTGACGCCCGACGCGGTCCTGCGCACCTCGCAGAGGATGTCGTCGGGGGTCGCGTGCTCCAGCGTGTCGACGGCCTCCAGGACGAGCTGGCGCTGAGGCGTCAGCCGGTAACCACGCCGGCGAAGATCGGTCTTCCAGTCGGTGCTCACCACGGGCCCAGTGTAGGGCGGGCGGCGCCCCGGCCGGGGCGCCGTCGCGGGAGCTCCTACTTGAAGAACGCGATGCCGTCGTCGGGCATGTCGCCGAGGCTCTTCGCCATAGCGGCGACCTCCTCGGGGGTGACGACCTTCTTGAGGTGCGCCGACATGTACGGTCGCAGCTCGACGTCGGGGGTGGCCTTCTCCCCGACCCACATCAGGTCGCTGTTCACGTAGCCGTAGAGCCGCTTGCCTCCGCTGTACGGGCCGGAGGCCGCGGTGCGGGCCACCGCGTCGGTGACCACGTCGATCTGCGGCTTCTGCTTCGCCAGCTCGCCGTACCAGACCTCGACGACGCCCTGGTCGCGGACCATGACGATCTCGACCTTGCGGTCCTTGCCGACGCGCCAGTAGCCGGACTCGGACTCCAGCGGCCTGACCTGGTTGCCGTCGGCGTCCAGCACCCAGGAGTGCGAGACGTACTCGAGGAAGTCCCGGCCGTCGTGGCGGAAGGTGACCTCCTGGCCGAAGTTGCACTTCTCGGCCCCGGGGAAGTCGGAGACGCCCGCACCCGCCCAGTTGCCGAGGAGGAAGGCCAGCGGTACGAGGTCCGGGTGGAGGTCGGACGGAATCTCGATCATGAACGGCTCAGACGATCTGTGAGGGTGTACGGGAGGTGTTCGGCGAGGGTCAGCGCTGGCCCTGGTACAGCTTCTTCACGGTCAGGCCGGCGAAGGCGAGCACGCCGACGCAGACCAGGACCAGCAGGGCGGAGAAGAAAGCCTCAAGCACGGGAGCTCCTCGATACGAACGACGTGACGGCGGTACGCGGCCGGGCCTCCAGCCTAATGGGTGGAGGCCCGGGGCGACGGCCCGGGGTTTCCCGGGCGCGGTCCGCCCGGCCCTGCGGCCCCCGGCCCCGGACGGCGACCTCGGGGGCGAACCCGGCCGGTCCGCGGGCTCCCCGGAGAGGGGCCCGGCCAGGCGATTACAGTTCCGTCCATGTCCAAGAAGCTCGTCATCAAGGTGACCGCCGGGGCCGATTCCGCCGAGCGCTGCTCACAGGCCTTCACCGTGGCGGCCGTGGCCGTCGCCAGCGGGGTCGAGGTCTCGCTCTGGCTGACCGGCGAATCCGCCTGGTTCGCCCTGCCCGGGCGGGCCGCCGAGTTCGAACTGCCGCACTCCGCGCCGCTGCCCGATCTCATCGAGTCGATCCAGGCGGGCGGGCGGATCACGCTCTGCACCCAGTGCGCGGCACGGCGCGGCATCACGGAGAAGGACGTCCTGAAGGACGTACGGATCGCCGGCGCCCAGGTGTTCGTGCAGGAGGCCATGGCGCAGGACACGCAGGCGCTCGTCTACTGATCCGGGCGTCCCGGCCGGCGGCGGGCCGCCTCAGGGGCGGCGGCGGCGTTTCCTGCCGTCGAGCTCGTCCCACCACTCGTCCGACACCGGGTCACCGGTGGGGGTGAGCCCGCCCTCGCCGGGTCCGGCGCCGCTCGGGCGGGACTTCGCGCCGCCGGGTCGGGGGTCCGCGGTGGGCGCAGGGGGCGGGGGGTCCGGCGGGGGGTCGTCCCACCAGCGGTCGTCCGGGCCCCGGCGGTTGGCCACGATCGCCGCGACGGGCGGAATGACCATGGCGACCACACACATCGCCACGGCCGCGGGAATCGACCACAGACGCACGAAAGCCCAGGCGGAGACGAAGAGGACGAGGCATCCGCCCATCATCAGGAAGTAGGCACGTCGGCGCCGGGCGTACATGCTTCCAGGTTAGGACCGGAGCACGGAGGGCCGCACCCCGATCAGGTGGCGTCCAACCCCCTGGGGTGCGGCCCTCCGGCCGTATGCGCGCCGGACTACACGGCGATGGCCACCTCGGCGAGGCCGCCGGTCTGCGCCACGACCGTACGGTCGGCGGTGCCGCCCGGCACCAGGGCGCGGAGCGTCCAGGTGCCCTCGGCCGCGTAGAAGCGGAACTGTCCGGTCGCCGAGGTCGGGACCTCCGCGGTGAACTCGCCGGTCGAGTCCAGCAGCCGCACGTACCCGGTGACGGGCTCGCCGTCACGGGTCACGCTGCCCTGGATCGTCGTCTCGCCGGGCTTGATCGTCGAAGCGTCCGGGCCGCCGGCCTGTGCTCCACACATGGTGTTCTGTCCTTCTGGTCGGGGTCCTGCGGTACGGATCCTGCGGTACGGGTCCTGCGGGACTACTTGCCGGCGCCGAGCTCGATCGGCACGCCCACCAGGGAGCCGTACTCGGTCCACGAACCGTCGTAGTTCTTGACGTTCTCCTGGCCGAGCAGCTCGTGCAGGACGAACCAGGTGAGCGCGGAGCGCTCACCGATGCGGCAGTACGCGATGGTGTCCTTCGACAGGTCCACCTGCTCGGCCTCGTACAGGGCCTTGAGCTCGTCGTCCGACTTGAAGGTGCCGTCGTCGTTGGCGTTCTTCGACCACGGGATGTTGCGGGCGCTCGGCACGTGGCCGGGGCGCTGCGACTGCTCCTGCGGGAGGTGGGCCGGCGCGAGCAGCTTGCCGCTGAACTCGTCGGGCGAGCGCACGTCGACGAGGTTCAGGCTGCCGATGGCCTTGACCACGTCGTCGCGGTAGGCGCGGATCGACTCGTCCTGCGGCTTGGCCGTGTACTGGGTGGCCGGGCGCGTCGGGACGGCGTCGGTCAGGTCGCGGGAGTCGAGCTCCCACTTCTTGCGGCCGCCGTCGAGGAGCTTGACGTTCTCGTGGCCGTACAGCTTGAAGTACCAGTACGCGTACGAGGCGAACCAGTTGTTGTTGCCGCCGTAGAGGACCACGAGGGTGTCGTTGCCGATGCCCTTCTCGCTCAGGAGCTTCTCGAAGCCGGCCTGGTCGACGAAGTCACGGCGGACCGGGTCCTGGAGGTCCTTCGTCCAGTCGATCCGGATCGCGTTCCTGATGTGGTTCTTCTCGTACGCCGAGGTGTCCTCGTCGACCTCGACGATGGCCACCTGCGGGTCGTCGATGTGGGCCTCGACCCAGTCGGCGTCGACCAGGACGTCTGCGCGGCTCATGTGTTTCTCCTCCGGGGCAGTCTGCGGCGGTGCGGTGTGCGGGTGCGAGGTGTACGCGCAGGTGCGTCGAGCGGGACGCGTACGGGAGGCACGGGTCCGGCCCTGATGTCGTCGAAGGGCCGGGGGGAAACGGGAGAGGGTCCCGCTCAGAAGGTGCGACAGAGCATGGCGGCGACGCGGCACAGGTCTACTGCCCGCCGCTTCGTGAGGTCCGCCTGTCGCTTCATGCGTCCGATCGTAGGGAGGTACGGGCGGAGATGTCACCGCCGTGTCGCATGATGAGACGCGATCGTCCGCCATGCAAGATGAAAGGGTCGGCGACCGGCCTCCTCCGCCAGGCCCGAGGCCTGTGGACGGAGAAGCCATCTGCGGGTCGGACGAGGCCGTCTCATCATCTGGATCCCCGGCCCGGTCCCTCCGCACGGTCGGCCGCCCCGCCCGGAGATCGGCTCCGGTTCCGCCGTCAGCCGGCGAGCTCGACGTCCGCCCCCGTCATCGAGATCTCCAGGCCCCCGGGAGTCACCTCGATCTTCTCCAGCTCCAGCCCCTCGGGCAGCCCACCGATCTCCCGCTCGAAGTCGGTCTTCTTCCGCACCAGCCCCTCCAGGCCCGGGATGCCCTCGCCGGGCACCTCGTCCGCGCGCACCTTGACGGTGGCGCCGTCGACCAGCGTGACGGTGGAGAGCACGCTGCGGGAGACCGCGCGGTCCAGCAGGGGAATCCGGATCGTGCCGGTGACCTTGACCTTCCCGTCGCCCCCGTAGGCGACCGTGACGCCCTCGTCGGCCGCCGCGGTGAGGTCCGCGTACGAGACGACGGCCGTCCCGGTGGCCCGGGCGGCCGTCGCGCTGCTGTATCCCGCCCCCAGCGTCACCTCGCTCAGCCGGGCCCGGATCTCACTGATCCGGATCGACCGGCCCGCCGCGCTGGTCCGGAGGTCCGTCACCCTGACGTCGACCCGGTCCAGGCGGCCGTCGGCGACCTGGGTCAGGAAGGGGAACCCCTTGATCGAGACGTCCGTGGAGCCGGCCTCGGCACCGCTGAAGCCGATCCTGCCCTCCGCCTCCGACTCCGCGACGTACACGGCGGCCCGATCGACGGCGACGAAGACGCCGCCCAGCACCACGGCGACGATCAGCAGTATTCGCAGTGCGCGCATACCCGTTGCTCCCCCACTCCGACCGGCCGGACCCCTGGGGCCCGCGAGCCCACTGCCGCTGCACGGCACGCCCGGAATCACCGACGAGGAACAGGCCCGGCCGGTTCCGTACCCTGCCCGCGCGCTCACATGCGTGCACACGCGACTCTCGGGAGAGAGCGGAACCGGCCGGAGGGCGCGGCGAGGGTGACGCGGTTCAGGTGAGGACGCGGCCGATCAGATAGACCGCGGGGGCCGCGGCCGTGAGCGGCAGGGCCACACCGGCCGTCATGTGCACGAAGCGGGAGGGGTAGTCGTAGCTCGCCACCCGCAGCCCGACCAGCGCGCAGCCACCGGCCGCGAAGGCGAGCAGAGCCGCCTGCGCGCCGAAATCCGTGAACCCGCCGAGGAGGGCGCCGGCCGCCGCGGGGGCCAGCAGCGCCGCGGCCACCGAGACGGGTCCCGGGAGCGGCAGGGCCCGGACCACCACGGCCACGGCGACCGCGATCCCTGCGACCGTGACCGCGTCCGGTACGGCCGCCAGGTGCCCGGCGGCCAGCACGGCGAGCGCGGCCGAGGCGACGGTGGCCGTCAGGCCGTACATCCGTTCGTCGGCGCCGGCGTGGCTGCGCAACTGGAGCACGAGGGTGAGCAGCACCCAGACGCCGAGCGTGCCGAGGAGAGCCGCCGGCGCGTTGTCGCGGCCCGCCACGAGCAGGACGACGTCGGCGGCGAGACCGCCCGCGAAGGCGAGCGCGATGCCCTGCCTGGCCGGCCACATGCCGTTGAGCCGGAACCAGCCGGCGGCGGTCACGGCCTGGAGCAGGACCAGCGGCACGAGCAGGGCGTAGGGGCCGACGGCCGCACCGAGCGCCAGGAGCAGGCCGAGACCGGCCGTGAGGGCGGCGGGCTGCATCCCGGGCGCGATGATCGGCGAACGTCCTTCGGCGCGGGCCCGCTGGGCGTCGGTGATCCTGCTGTTCCCGAGGGTGGTGGGAGCGCTGTAGCCCGTGTCGTCCCCGGTCGGTACCGTCCCCGTCCCGGGGCCGGCGTGGGCTTCCGGGGCGGGCGGGGTGACCGGGGCTTCCGGCGGCAGCGGGTAGGCGGCCGGGGCCCCGCCCCGCACGGCTGCGGGCTGCGGGGCCGGGCTGTAGTACGCGGCGTCCTGGGGTCGCGGCTCGGGCTGGTGGTACGGCTGCGGCTCCTCCACCGGCCGGTAGGCGGCCTGCGGGGCCTGCGGGGCCTGCGGCTGGATCGTCGGCTGGTACTGGGTGTCCCAGGTCTGACCCTGCCACGTCTGGGACGCGCCCTGATCCGCGGCGCCGTGGACGTCGTTCCCGGCGTGGCCCTGCCAGGGGTGCCCGGCGGACTCCTGCGGCGCCTGCCCCGGCGGCCGGCCGTCCTGGCCGGAGGGGTGCGCGTACGGGGCCGCGTAGGCGTCCTGGGAGGGCGTGGGCGGGTCACCGTACGCCTCCTGCTGTCCCTGCTGCGGGTACGGCTGTCCCTGCTGGGCGTACCCCTGCCCCTGTGGGTACCGGTCGTACCGCGGGTCGTGCTGCGGGTACGGCTGTCCCTGCTGGTCGTATCCCGGGTCGTGCGGGTACGGATACTGCTGATCGTTGTCGCTCATGGTCTGCGGTTCACCCTCCTGCGAACGGCGGGAGCACCTCGACCGTGCCGCCCTCGGCAAGCCGTACGGTCTCATGCCCGCGCGTCCCCACGGGGTCCCCGTCGATCAGGAACGAGCAGCGGAGCAGGACGCGTGCCAGCTCACCGGGGTGCCGTTCGCGCATCCCGTCGAGCGCCTCGGCCAGCGTCTGCGCCGCGTACGGCTCCTCGGCGGTCCCTGCGGCGGCCTTGGCCGCGGCCCAGTAGCGGATCGTCCCCGCTGCCATGGCGGCACCCCTTTCGTTGTACGTCAGCTGCCCATGATGAATCACGCCGGCGCCGCCCAGTCGGCGATACGCGTGAGCAGGGCCTCGTCCGCCGCGTTCTCGGCGTGCCCCATCCCCCGCTCGATCCAGAGTTCCGCGCGGCCCCCGGCGGCCGCGGCCAGCATCCGGGGGTGGTCCACGGGGAAGTACGGGTCCCGGTCGCCGTGCACGAGCAACAGGGGAGCCGTGATCAGCGGGACCGCCTCGGCCGGGGAGAGCGGTACCGGGTCCCAGTCCTCCCGGTGGATCCTGGTGCGGAAGCCGTACCGGCCGACGAGCCGGCCCGCGGGGCGGGTGACCACCCAGTGCAGGCGCCGCATGGGGGCCGTGCCCCGGTAGTACCACCGGGCGGGAGCGCTCACCGCGACCACGGCATCCGAGTACGCCGTGCGCGCCCCGCGCACAGCGGCGCGCCCCTTCACCCGTTCGGCCTCCGGGAGGGAGTCCGTTCCGGCGGCACCGGGCGCCGCGTACAGAGCGGCGTGCCGCAGCACCACGGAGCCGCCCATGGAGAAGCCGACCGTGACGACGCGCCGGTGCCCCAGGGACCGCGCCCAGGCGACCGCCGCGGCCAGGTCCAGCACTTCGCGGTCGCCCACGGTCGACCGTCCGCCGGACCTCCCGTGGCCCCGGAAGGAGAACGTGACCACGGCAGCACGCCGGGCGAACACCTCCGCGGCCCGCCGCACGGCCGGCCGGTCCGCGGCTCCGGTGAAGCCGTGCGCGACGACCACCGCAGTCCGGTCGGCAGCGCCGCGGCCCCCGGGCGCGGAACCCGCCGTACACGGGGTGTACACCGCCTCGATACGGACCCCGTCACCGGTCAGCAATGTGGCGTGCCGGGGGCCCGGCGTGATCGAGGGAACAGAAGAACTCGGGAAA
This sequence comes from Streptomyces sp. NPDC020780, assembly GCF_044334475.1. Classification (NCBI taxonomy): domain Bacteria; kingdom Bacillati; phylum Actinomycetota; class Actinomycetes; order Kitasatosporales; family Streptomycetaceae; genus Streptomyces; species Streptomyces sp. NPDC020780. The sequence goes on from NZ_JBIRTB010000008.1 coordinate 347,350, forward strand.
CAACCCTCGGACACTGAACTCATGTGGGCTATTCTGCTGCGAAGAGGATCCGGGCAATGCAGCCCCCGGGTCCTTTTGTGCTTTCCGAGTGTTGTTACGGAGACGTTTCAGCAACCTCAGCGGCCCTCGGACAGGGGGCCGCACCGTAAGAACCGTAGGACGCTCGCCTCAGGGTGAACGGCCGTACGGGAGTACGAAGCAGTGCCGCATACTCCCCCGGGTCCGACCCGGGAGTGCCCCTCTCGCAGGGAAACGAGGAGGACCGACGTAATGGGCGAGCGAACCGTGCACGATCGACCGACGACCCAGGCAGGTGGGCGGCGATGAGTTCACTGCTGCTTCTGACGAATGCCCTTCAACCGTCGACGGAGGTGCTCCCCGCCCTCGGCCTTCTGCTCCACAGCGTGCGGGTCGCCCCCGCCGACGGACCCGCACTCATCGACACCCCGGGTGCCGACGTCATTCTCGTCGACGGCCGGCGCGACCTCCCCCAGGTGCGGTCGCTGTGCCAGCTGCTGCGGTCCACCGGGCCGGGCTGTCCGCTGATCCTCGTGGTCACGGAGGGCGGTCTCGCGGCCGTCACCGCCGACTGGGGCATCGACGACGTCCTGCTGGACACGGCGGGCCCCGCCGAGGTCGAGGCCCGGCTCCGGCTGGCCACCGGCCGTCAGCAGCTCACCGCCGACGACTCCCCCATGGAGATCCGCAACGGCGACCTGTCGGTGGACGAGGCGACGTACAGCGCCAAGCTGAAGGGCAGGGTCCTGGACCTCACCTTCAAGGAGTTCGAGCTCCTGAAGTACCTCGCCCAGCACCCCGGCCGGGTCTTCACCCGCGCCCAGCTGCTGCAGGAGGTGTGGGGCTACGACTACTTCGGCGGTACGCGCACGGTCGACGTCCACGTACGGCGGCTGCGCGCCAAGCTCGGCCCCGAGCACGAGTCGCTGATCGGCACCGTCCGCAACGTCGGCTACCGCTTCGTCACCCCCGAGAAGGGGGAGCGCGCGGCGGACGAGGGCACCACCGGGGCGGCGCCGGGGACGGGCGGGGAAGCCGTCGCCCGTACGGAGCAGTCCGCGCAGGACGAGATCAGGGAAGAAGCCCCGGAACGAACCGCCAAGAGGTAGGTCGATCCGCGTAGACTGCCGCGCGTGGCCAAGGTGACGCGGGACGATGTGGCGAGACTGGCGGGGACCTCGACAGCGGTCGTCAGCTACGTCATCAACAACGGACCCCGGCCGGTTGCCCCGGCCACGCGCGAGCGGGTGCTCGCCGCGATCAAGGAGCTGGGGTACCGGCCCGACCGGGTCGCCCAGGCGATGGCCTCGCGGCGCACCGACCTCATAGGGATGATCGTGCCGGACGCGCGGCAGCCCTTCTTCGCCGAGATGGCGCACGCGGTCGAACAGGCCGCCGCCGAGCGCGGGAAAATGGTGCTCGTCGGCAATTCCGATTACCGCGACGAGCGCGAGGTCCACTATCTGCGTGCCTTTCTCGGCATGCGCGTCTCCGGGCTGATCCTGGTCAGCCAGGGCCCCAGCGAACGGGCGGCGGCCGAGATCGAGGCCTGGGACGCCCGCGTCGTCCTGCTGCACGAGCGCCCGGAGGCCATCGACGACGTCGCGGTCGTCACGGACGACGTCGGCGGCGCCCAGCTCGCCACCCGCCACCTGCTGGAGCACGGCAACGACTACGTCGCCTGCCTCGGCGGCACGGAGTCGACCCCGGTGGTCGGTGACCCGGTCGCCGACCACATCGAGGGCTGGCGCCGCGCCATGCAGGAGGCGGGGCTGACGACACAGGGGCGCCTCTTCCACGCCCCGTACAACCGTTACGACGCCTACCGGGTGGCTCTGGAGCTGCTGGCGGGACCCGACAGGCCCCCGGCGATCTTCTGCTCGACCGACGACCAGGCCATCGGGGTGCTGCGGGCGGCGCGCGAACTGCGCATCGACGTACCCGGGGAGCTCGCGGTCGCCGGATTCGACGACGTCAAGGAGGCGGGCCTGACCGATCCGCCCCTGACGACGGTCTTCTCGGACCGCCCGGCCATGGCGCGGGCCGCCGTCGACCTCGTCCTGGACGACTCGCTGCGCGTCTCGGGGTCGCGGCGGGAGCGCCTGAAGCAGTTCCCGTCCGCCCTGGTGGTGCGGCGGTCGTGCGGCTGCGGGGAGCCACCGGTCACCGCCCGGTAGCGGCGACGGCGGGCTTCCTCATCTCGGCCGTACGCGGTTCTGCCGGGCTTCTCAGGGCGCCCTCAGGCTGTTCTCATGTTGGCTGGCCACTCTCGTAGACATGACAGACAGCCACCGCCCGAGCGGCGAGTACCCGACGTACCCGATGCACCCCCCGTACGGCAACGGTGAGGCGGCCTACCCGCCGCCGCCCGCCTACGGCCCGGGCCCGCAGGAGCACTCGGCGGTACCCGGTGCTCCCGCCCCGCACCGCGCCCCGGACGCCCCGGCACCGGAGCGCCGCGTCAAGCGGCCGTTCGCCCTGCTGGCGGCCGTGGCGATCGCCGCGGCGGCGGTGGGCGGCGGCACCGCCACCCTCATCGGCGAGCTCTCCGGGGGCGGGCAGGGCACCACCACGTCCGCCGGCGCGGTCCACGGCACCACCGTCGCGCAGAGCAGCACGGGCACCGTGTCCGGAGTGGCGGCGGCCGTGTCGCCGGCCATCGTCGAGATCAGCGCGGCCTCCTCGTCGGGCAACGCCACCGGCTCCGGGGTCGTCATCACCTCGGACGGCGAGATCATCACCAACAACCACGTCATCTCCGGTGCCTCCCAGATCAAGGTCGCCCTCAGCACCGGCAGGTCGTACACCGCCGACGTCGTCGGTACGGACCCGGGCAAGGACCTGGCGCTCATCAAGCTCCAGGGCGCGAGCGGGCTCAGGACCGCGACCCTGGGCGACTCCTCGTCGGTCGCGGTCGGCGACCAGGTCGTGGCGATCGGCTCCCCCGAGGGCCTCACCGGCACGGTCACCAGCGGCATCGTCTCCGCGCTGGACCGCGACGTCACGGTCGCCAAGGACGACCAGCAGAGCCAGCAGCAACAGGGCGGCGGGAACTGGCCGTTCGAGTTCGGCGGACAGCAGTTCAACGGCGACACGGGTACGTCCAGGACGACGTACAAGGCCATCCAGACGGACGCCTCGCTCAACCCCGGCAACTCCGGTGGCGCGCTCATCAACATGGAGGGCCAGATCATCGGCATCAACTCCGCCATGTATGCACCCGGTTCGGCCGGCTCCGCCGACAGCTCGGCGGCGGGCAGTGTCGGTCTCGGCTTCGCCATCCCGGTCGACACCGTCAAGGCCGACCTGTCCGCCCTGCGCGCCGGCGACGGCTCCTGACCGGCCGGTCCCGATGCGTCGGCACCGGCCCGCCCGCCCCGGCCGCCGGGACGGCCGCCCGGGCCCCCGCCGCCTCCCGCCGGGCCGGGCCCCGCACCGGCCGGGCACGCCGCGCCGCGAGACGCCGTAGCGAGGCCGTGCGAGGCTGAGGGAACAGCACGCCGTACCGGACCGAAGGAAGAGGACGAAGAAGCGATGAGCCCCGCCGAAGACGATCCCCAGCGCGTCCTGATCGTCGACGACGAGCCCGCCGTGCGCGAGGCCCTGCAACGCAGCCTCGCCTTCGAGGGATACGGCACCGAAGTCGCCGTGGACGGCTACGACGCCCTCGCCAAGGCGGAGGCGTACGCCCCCGACCTCATCGTCCTGGACATCCAGATGCCCCGCATGGACGGCCTCACCGCCGCCCGGCGCATCCGGTCCACCGGCTCCACCACACCCATCCTGATGCTCACCGCCCGCGACACGGTGGGCGACCGGGTCACCGGCCTGGACGCCGGCGCCGACGACTACCTGGTCAAGCCCTTCGAGCTGGACGAGCTCTTCGCCCGCATCCGGGCCCTGCTGCGCCGCAGCTCGTACGCGAGCCCGGCGGGCGGTGCCGTCCCCGACGACGACGTCCTGTCCTTCGCCGACCTCCGTATGGACCTGAACACCCGCGAGGTCACCCGGGGCACCCGTCGGGTCGAACTGACCCGCACCGAGTTCACCCTGCTGGAGATGTTCCTGTCCCACCCCCGGCAGGTGCTGACCCGCGAACAGATCCTCAAGGCCGTCTGGGGCTTCGACTTCGAACCCAGTTCCAACTCCCTGGACGTGTACGTGATGTACCTGCGCCGCAAGACCGAGGCCGGCGGCGAGCCGCGCCTCGTCCACACCGTGCGGGGCGTCGGCTACGCCCTGCGGCCCGGCGGCGGTGAGGGGTGAGCGGACCGGCACTCCGCCTGCGCGCGCTGCCGCTCCGCTCCCGGCTCGCGCTGCTGGTCGCCGCGGCCGTGGCGGCGGCCGTCGCGGCGGTGGCCGCCGCCTGCTGGTTCGTGACGCGCGAGCAGCTGGAGCACCAGCTGGACGAGTCGCTGCGCAATTCCCGGACCGTCGACAGGTCCTACGTCTCCGACCTGCTGGCCAGCTGCCGCGGCACGGGCCGTGGTCCGGTGCAGTCACCCGGCGCGTACTCCCTGCAGATCATCGACGCGGCCGGCACCGTCTGCGCCCGGCCCGGGACCCCGCGCATCACGCCGACGGCCGAGGACCTGGCCGTGGCCGCCGGCACACGCGCCGACGTGCTGCGCTCCGCGACCGCCGCCGACGGCACGAGGATGCGGGTCTTCACCTACGGCGTGGAACTGCGCCCCTCCCAGGAGGTCTACGCCGTGTCCGTGGCCCGGCCCGAGGCCGAGGTGACCGGTCCGCTCTCCACCCTCGCCTGGGTCCTCGTCCTCGTCTCCGGCATCGGAGTCCTCGGCGCCGGGGCGGCCGGCCTGTGGATCGCCCGTACCGGCCTGCGCCCCGTCGACCGGCTGACCGACGCGGTCGAGCACGTGGCCCGCACCGAGGACCTCACCGTCCGCATCCCGGTCGAGGGGGAGGACGAGATCGCCCGGCTCTCCCGCTCCTTCAACACCATGACCAGCTCCCTGGCCACCTCCCGCGACCGCCAGTCCCAGCTCATCGCGGACGCCGGGCACGAACTGCGCACCCCGCTCACCTCGCTCCGCACGAACATCGAACTGCTCGCCCGTAGCGACGACACGGGCCGGGCCATCCCACCCGACGACCGCAGGGCCTTGATGGCCTCCGTCAAGGCCCAGATGACGGAGCTCGCGGCGCTCATCGGCGACCTCCAGGAGCTCTCCCGTCCCGACGCCGCCCAGCCGGGCCCGCTGCAGGTGGTCGCGCTGCACGACGTCACCCGTACCGCCCTGCGGCGGGCGCGGCTGCGCGGGCCCGAGCTGACGGTCACCGCCGACCTGGCCCCCTGGTACGTGCGGGCCGAACCGGCGGCCCTGGAGCGGGCGGTCGTCAACGTCCTGGACAACGCGGTGAAGTTCAGCCCGCCCGGCGGGACGATCGACGTCGTCCTGCACCGGGGCGAGCTGACCGTGCGCGACCACGGTCCCGGTATCCCCGCCGAGGAACTCCCGCACGTCTTCGAACGCTTCTGGCGCTCCCCCTCGGCCCGCCAGCTCCCGGGCTCCGGCCTGGGCCTGTCCATCGTGGCCCGCACGGTCCAGCAGGCCGGCGGGGAGATCACCCTGCGCCCGGCGGACGGGGACGGCACGGTGGCCACGATCCGGCTGCCGGGGGCACCGACGCCGCCGCCGGGGGTGTGAGCGGGCCTCAGCCCGCCGGGTTGTGCCGGATCAGCGACTCGACGAGGCCGGACCGGGTCGCCGGGTAGTCCAGCGGAACGATGCCGAGGCCGGTCCAGCCCGACGCCGACCCGTCGAGGAACGCGTGCACCTGCGGGTTGAGCCGGTCGGAGTTCCAGCGCGGCGGCATCAGGGCGGCGGTGCTCACGTAGTTCATGAACAGCTTGCCGGGCTGCTGGGCGGCCTTGCGGAACTGCGCCTCGATCTTCGGGTACTTGGCGAACGGCTCGGCCATGTAGTCGTCCTGGATGTCGAAGAGTTCAGGATCGGCGTACCGGACACCGGGCAGTCCGCCGTTGTCGGCCAGCAGCACGACCTTGCCGCGCGCGGCGCCCAGCGAGGGCAGCGACGGCTCGATGCGGAACAGCGGGCGCCAGCCCCTGTTGTCGAGGTAGTCGTCGAAGACCGCCCGGAACGCCGCGTCGCTCTCCTGCGAGTACTCCTGCTTGACCCGCATCAGCACGGTCTCGGTGGGGTGGGCCGCCAGGAAGTCCCAGCAGGCGCCCAGCACATCGCCGAACATCAGGTTCTGGTACGAGGCCCCGTGATGGATCGCGAAGGAGCCGCCGGTGATCCGGCACCGTACGTCGAGGAAGCGGATGCCGCTGTTCAACTGCTCGGCGATCGTGGTGTTCTGGCACTCGGTCCAGGGGCCACCGTAGCGGGCGCCGGAGTCGTGCGATCCGGGGATCGTGAGGCGTTGCAGCGCGGTGGTGCCGGGGACGGCGCCCATCCAGTCCTGGGTGGTGAGGGCCTGGCGGGTCACGGCGCCCGCGGGGTCCGCGCCGATCAGGACGGTGGCGGTGGCGGCGAGGGCGCCGGCCAGGAAGTTCCGGCGACTGGCGGTGTACGGGCTCATGCGGAAGGTGCCTCCGTCTGCCGTGGGGGGTCGACCTCCGGATTATGACGGGTGCACGTCACTACCGGAACAGGGCCGACGGCCGTCCCGGCGGGAGATCACGAAGTACGGCGGCCGGCCGCCGGAGATGGTTCGCGCACAGGGCGGGCCGGGGGAATCCCGTGGACGCCGTACGCATCCACGCATCGGACAGCGTCGCGTGGTGGTCGTCCGGGGGTGACGGTGCTGGACGGCTGTCACCCGTACGGGAAGGCGGTGCGGCTCACGCCGGTCCGGTCCGGACCGGCGCCCTGGACAGGCCGTGGAAACGCGGAAGGGCGGTGGGCCCGCCGGCCCACCGCCCCGCTCACCCGCGTACGGGGGTTACTCCTTGATGACCGTGATCCGGTCCGCCGCCGGCGGGGCCAGCGGTGCCTCGGCCGTGGAGTGGGCCGCCAGGTAGGCGTTGAACAGGTCCAGGTCGGACGGGCCGACCAGCTTGTTCGTGCCCTGGCCGAGGGCCGCGAAGCCGTCGCCGCCGCCCGCGAGGAACTCGTTCATGGCGACGCGGTACGTCTTCGCCGGGTCGATCGCCTCACCGTTCAGCCGGATCGAGTCCGCGACCACCCGGGCCGCGCCCGACTTCGTCATGTCGAGGGTGTAGGTGAGGCCCCGGGAGATCTGGAGGATCTTGGGGGAGGCCTCGTTGGAGCCGCTGACCTGCTGCTGGAGCGCGGTGACCAGCTGAGCACCGGTCAGGTCGACGACGTTCATCATGTTGGTGAACGGCTGGACGGTGAACGACTCGCCGTACGTCACCACTCCGTCGCCCTCGCTGCCGGACGCCGCGTACACCAGGTCCGAGCGGATGCCGCCGGGGTTCATGAACGCGACGACCGCACCGCCCTTGTCGGCCGGGGCCATACCCTCCAGCTGCGCGTCGGCGATCAGGTCGCCGAGGGGCTTCTCCGGGGCCGTGGAACCGCGGCCGTTGATGTCGGCGGAGATGAAGCCCTGCGGACGGCTCGCGATGGGCGCGGCGAGCGCGTTCCAGCGGGCGATCAGCGCGGTCATGTCGGAGGCCTTGGCCTGGTCCCGGCTGACGATGTGGTTCGCCGACCGCACCGACGTACGCACGATGTCCTTGGTGCGGCGGTCGTAGGTGAGGGTCGTGTCCGTGTAGAGCTTGCCGAACGACGAGGCGGACGTCACCATGCGCGGCTTGCCGGACGGGTCCGGGACGGTGCACACGTATGCCTGGTGGGTGTGGCCCGTGACCAGGGCGTCGACCTTCGGGGTGATGCCCTTGGCGATGTCCACGATCGGCCCCGAGATGCCGCTGCCGGCACCGGGGCTGTCGCAGTCGTAGTTGTACGACGAGGAGGCCGGGGCCCCGCCCTCGTGGATCAGCGCCACGATGGACTTGACGCCCTGACGGTCGAGCTCCTTGGCGTACGTGTTGACCGTCTCGATCTCGTCGTGGAACTTCAGGCCCTTGACGCCGTTGGCCGTGACGATGTTCGGCGTGCCCTCCAGAGTCACCCCGATGAAACCGATCTTGACGCCGTCCTTCTTCCAGACGGTGTACGGCTTGAGGACCGGCTTGCCGGTCTTCTCGTCGGTGACGTTGGCGGCGAGATAGGGGAAGTCCGCGCCTCCGAACGTCCTGTCCTTCTCGTAGCAGCCCTCCACCGGGTGGCAGCCGCCGTTCTGCAGGCGGCCCAGCTCCGTGGCCCCCTCGTCGAACTCGTGGTTGCCGACGGCCGTCACGTCGAGGTCGAGCTTGTTCAGCGCCTCGATGGTGGGCTCGTCGTGGAAGAGCCCCGACAGCAGCGGGCTGGCGCCGACCATGTCGCCACCGGCCGCGGTCACGGAGTACGGGTGGCCCTCGCGCGCGGTGCGCAGCGAGGTGGCGAGGTACTCGACACCGCCGGCCGGGACCGACTTCACCGTGCCGTCGGCCTGCTTCTCGCTGACCGACCCGGCGGAACCGGCCGGCGGCTCCAGGTTGCCGTGCAGGTCGTTGAAGGACAGCAGCTGGACGTCGACGGTACGGGCCGGGTGACCGTGCCCCTGGCCGTCACCGTGGGCCCGTTCGTCTGCCCCGGCCGGCATCGCGGCGACGAGCGCGCCCACGGTGGCCAGGCCGGCGGCGGCGAGCACCCGCCGGGACACGCGGTTCTTCTGCGGAGTGACTGACATCGGTCCCCTTGTGAGTGTCTGGATCCTGCGTGCGGCAGCCTAGAGTCAACGCGCGTAGCGCGACAGGTGTTTGGGGTTACGAACTGGTTGCCGCCCCATCAGAAAGGGGTCGATCACCCGTAGGTCGTACATATGCACACAGAGGTGTCATCGGGTGCGCAAGCACCGCAAGCCCGGACGCCGGAGGAGCGACATCCGCCTGGCACCCATGAAGAGCCGACCGACGCCCGAGCTGCCGCCCGGAACACCGCGGGACAGCGGGTGGCCGAAAACCGCCCTCCGGGCACCCGGCCACACCGCCCGAACGGACCGCGCGCGGAGCCGTCGCGCACTCACCGCCCCCACCGCCCCACGAGCTCCCCGTACGCTCGTCCCCATGACGACAGACGTACCCCTCCCCGCCCCCGGACGTGCGATCCAGACCCTCGACGCGCTCACCCCCGAGCAGGCCGACGCCGTCCTGGCGCTGCTCGGTGAGGCCGCCCGGACCGACGGAAGGGAGGCCGTCTCCGAGCAGGGCCGGCTGCAGCTCCGGGGCGGGCACCGCGAGGGCGTGCGGCACTTCCTGCTCACCGCCGACGGCGTCCTCGCCGGGTACGCGCAGCTGGAGGACACCGACCCCGTGGAGGCGCCCGCCGCCGAGCTCGTCGTCCACCCGGCCCACCGCGGGCGCGGGCACGGACGGGCCCTGGGGGCCGCCCTGCTGGCCGCGACGGGGAAGCGGCTGCGGGTCTGGGCCCACGGCGGCAAGTCCTCCGCCCGGCACCTCGCTCAGGTGCTGGGCCTCTCCCTCTTCCGCGAACTGCGCCAGCTGCGCCGCCCGCTGGACGCGCCCCCCATCGCCGAACCGGTCCTGCCCCCGGGTGTCACCCTCCGCACCTTCGTACCCGGCCAGGACGACGAGGCCTGGCTCGCGGTCAACAGGGCCGCGTTCGCCCACCACCCCGAGCAGGGCTCCCTGACCCAGCGAGACCTGGACGACCGCAAGGCCGAGCCGTGGTTCGACCCGAAGGGCTTCTTCCTCGCCGAGCGCGACGGCGCGCTCATCGGCTTCCACTGGACGAAGGTGCACGCCGAGGAGAACGTCGGGGAGGTGTACGTGGTCGGTATCCGGCCCGACGCCCAGGGCGGCGGCCTCGGCAAGGCGCTCACCGCGATCGGACTGCGCCACCTGGCAGCCCAGGGCCTGCCCACCGCGATGCTCTACGTCGACGCCGACAACCCGGCCGCCCTCGCGGTGTACGAGCGCATGGGCTTCGTCACGCACGAGACCGACCTGATGTACCGCACGGAATCCTGACGTGTAGTCAGACATGGCAGGGGCGGCGCCACTTGACGCCGCCCCTGCCTTACGCCACCCTTTCACTACTCAATTAGTGAAAGGGTGGTGAGTATGGCCGAGTCCGCAGCGGTCGAATTCCGCATAGACCGGCGCAGCGGCGTCGCCACCTACCTCCAGATCGTCCAGCAGACCAAACAGGCCCTGCGCCTGGGTGTCCTGGAGCCGGGCGACCGCCTGCCCACGGCCCGGGAGGTCGTGGAGGCCACGGCCATCAACCCCAACACCGTGCTCAAGGCCTACCGCGAACTGGAACGCGAGGGCCTCGTCGAGGCGCGCCGCGGCCTCGGCACCTTCGTCCGCCGCACCCTCGGCAGCGCCGCCGTCACCACCGACGCGCCCCTGCGCGCCGAACTCACCGACTGGACCCGCAGGGCACGCGCCGCCGGACTCGACAAGGACGACGTGCACGCGCTCTTCACCGCCGTACTGGACAGCACCTTCGAGGGGGAACCGCACGCATGAAAGGCGCCGCGATCGAGGCGAACGGCCTCGGTATGACCTACGGGCGAAAGCGCGGGTGGGCGCTGCGCGACTGCTCGTTCCGGCTGCCCACCGGACGGATATGCGCCCTGGTCGGGCCCAACGGCGCGGGGAAGTCCACCCTGCTCGCCCTCGCGGCCGGCCTGCTCCGGCCGACCGAGGGCACGCTACGCGTCCTCGGCTCCCACCACCCCGACGAGACCCGTGCCCGCATCGCCTACGTCTCCCAGGACAAGCCCCTGTACCCGCAGCTCACGGTGGCCGACACCCTGTGGGCCGGCGCACAGCTCAACCCCGCCGTCTGGGACAGCGCCGCTGCCGCCCGGGTCGCCGGGTCCCTCCCGCAGGACGCCCGGGTCCGCACCCTCTCGGGCGGCCAGCGCACCCGGCTCGCCCTCGCCCTCGCCCTGGGCAAGCGGCCCGAACTGATGCTGCTGGACGAGCCGATGGCCGACCTCGACCCGCTCGCCCGCCACCAGCTCATGGGCGTGCTCATGGCCGAGGCCGCCGAGCACTCCACCACCATCGTGATGTCCTCGCACATCCTCACCGAGCTGGAGGGCGCCTGCGACTACGTCCTGCTCGTCGACGGCGGCCGGGTCCGGCTCGGCGGCGAGAGCGACGACATCGTCGCCGCGCACGCCGTCCTCACCGGCCAGGCCCGCGACCTGGCCCCGCACACCGTCGTCGAGACCCGCACGACAGGGCGCCAGCTCACCGCTCTGGTGCGGAAGGAAGGGCCGGTCGACGGCCGGGTCTGGGAGGTCACCCAACCCTCCCTGGAGGACCTGCTCCTGGCCCACCTCCGCTCCCCGGACGCACCGGCGCTGCTCACCCCGAGCGCGTGCGCCGGCGCCTGCGAGGAGGTGGCTGCGGCATGAGCACCCCCACCCTCGGCGGCCCCGTCCGCGTGCTGGTGCGCCAGCACCGTCTCCCCCTGCGGATCGCGGGCGGCATCGCGCTGGCCACTCTCCTCGGCATGGCCGCCCTCACCCTGCGGTCGTCCCGTGTCACCGACGTCTTCGCGGCCAGCGGCTGCAGGGTGGACGGTGCCGACGGAAACCGGGCCTGCATGCAGATAGCACGCAATTACCTGGACAGCATGGCGACCTACGACCACCTCCTCGGCGATGTCGCCGTGCTCTTGGTCGCCCTGCCCGTGCTCCTCAGCGCCTTCGTCGCCGGCCCCCTGATCGCCAGGGAACTGGAGAGCGGCACCTACAAGGTGTCCTGGACCCAGTCGGTATCGCCCGCACGCTGGCTGGTCGCCAAGCTCGCCGTTCCGGCCGTACTGCTGATGGCGGGTACGGCTGCGCTGTCGTCCGCCCTGCTCTGGGCCCGGTCCTCCTCGGACAACCCCTACGCCTTCGAGTGGTATACGTGGCAGGCCTTCGCCACCACGGGCACGCTGCCTTTCGCCTACCTCGTGTTCAGCCTGTGCGTGGGAGCACTCACCGGACTGCTGATGCGCCGCACCGTCCTCGCCCTGACCGTCTCCGCGTTCGTCACCGGCGCGGTGATCACGGCCTTCACCTACCTCCGCGGCGGGCTGTGGCCACCACGGACGTTGTCCGGCCGGACTCTGGACGTGGCGTCGGGCATCTGGTGGGTGGAAGTGGGCGACCTCGACAGCAGCGGCAAGCGGCTGCCGCCCGACCTGTGCTCGGCGGCCGGATCCGAGGCAGCCCGACTCCGGTGCGTGACCGACCACGACATCACCAGCCACTACCTCGACTACCACCCCGCCTCCCACTTCTGGCCCCTCCAGCTCGTCGAGACGGGCATCCTGCTCGCCCTCGCCGCCCTGGCCCTCGCGCTCGCCTTCCGGGTGCTGCGCCGCCGCCACGGCTGACACAGCCGCCCGTCCTGGGCTCCGGCCTCCGGGGGGAGCCCGGAGCCCAGGACGGGGAACACACACCGTGACCGGACGCGGCCCCGCAGCCACACCGCTTCCTGCACGTCATGTCGCCGTTACCGTCCATTCAGCCACGCTTGCGACCCTGACGGGATGCAGCCAGCTGTGCCCACCCCCCGCAACGGGAGAGGCCGGGGTTCGCCGTCCGCCCCCGCCTCGTCCGCGATCTTTAACGGCTCCGACGCGCCTGAGAAGCCGAACGCGCGGAACAATAGGGCCATGAGCCAGCAGCCCAGCTCCGAGGTCCCGGTCCCGCCCGCCCAGCCGTCCGTCGGCTCCCTCGCGGCGCACCGGCCCCAGGCCGTCGCCGGATCCTCGTCCGTGTCCGCCGGTCTGTCCACGGCCCCCGGCCTCGACCCCGACCTGGACAACGACGCGGACGCGTACGAGCCCGACGCCGACGGCGACGAGCTGCCGCAGGGCCGCTTCCTGGATCGGGAGCGCAGTTGGCTCGCGTTCAACGAACGCGTTCTGGAGCTGGCCGAGGACCCCACCACGCCCCTCCTCGAACGGGCTAATTTCCTCGCGATCTTCGCCTCCAACCTGGACGAGTTCTTCATGGTCCGGGTGGCCGGCCTCAAGCGCCGCATCGCCACCGGTGTCGCCACCCGCTCCGCGTCCGGGCTGCAGCCCCGCGAGGTCCTCGACCTGATCTGGACCCGCTCCCGCGAGCTCATGGCCCGGCACGCCGCCTGTTACCAGCAGGACGTCGCGCCCGCGCTGTCGGACGAGGGCATCCAGCTGATCCGCTGGCCCGAACTGACCGAGAAGGAGCAGGCCCGCCTCTTCACCTTCTTCCGGCAGCGGGTCTTCCCCGTACTGACCCCGCTGGCCGTGGACCCGGCACACCCCTTCCCGTACATCTCCGGGCTCTCCCTCAACCTCGCCGTCGTCGTCCGCAACCCGGTCAGCGGCCACCGCCACTTCGCCCGCGTCAAGGTGCCGCCGCTGCTGACCCGCTTCCTGGAGGCGTCCCCGCAGCGGTACGTCCCGATCGAGGACATCATCGCGGCCCACCTCGAAGAGCTCTTCCCGGGCATGGAGGTCCTGGCCCACCACATGTTCCGCGTCACCAGGAACGAGGACCTCGAGGTCGAGGAGGACGACGCCGAGAACCTGCTCCAGGCCCTGGAGAAGGAGCTCATGCGGCGCCGCTTCGGCCCGCCGGTCCGCCTGGAGGTCGAGGAGTCCATCGACCCGTACGTCCTGGACCTCCTCGTACGCGAGCTGAACATCTCCCAGACGGAGCTCTACCCGCTGCCCGGGCCCCTCGACCTCACCGGACTGTTCGGCATAGCGTCCCTGGACCGCCCGGAACTGAAGTACCCCAAGTTCATCGCGGGCACCCACCGCGACCTCGCCGAGGTCGAGTCGGCCTCCGCCCCGGACATCTTCGCCGCCCTGCGCGAACGCGACGTGCTGCTGCACCACCCGTACGACTCCTTCTCGACCTCCGTCCAGGCGTTCCTGGAACAGGCGGCGGGCGACCCCGACGTGCTCGCGATCAAGCAGACGCTGTACCGGACCTCCGGCGACTCGCCGATAGTGGACGCCCTCATCGACGCCGCCGAATCCGGCAAGCAGGTCCTCGTCCTCGTCGAGATCAAGGCACGCTTCGACGAGCAGGCCAACATCAAGTGGGCCCGCAAACTGGAGGAGGCCGGCTGCCACGTCGTCTACGGCCTGGTCGGACTCAAGACCCACTGCAAGCTGTCGCTCGTCGTCCGCCAGGAGGGCGACACCCTGCGCCGCTACTCCCACGTCGGCACCGGCAACTACCACCCCAAGACGGCCCGGCTCTACGAGGACCTCGGCCTGCTCACCGCCGACCCCCAGGTCGGCGCGGACCTCTCGGACCTCTTCAACCGGCTCTCCGGATACTCACGCCGCGAGACCTACCGCCGCCTGCTGGTCGCCCCGAAGTCCCTGCGGGACGGCCTGATCGCCCGCATCAACAAGGAGATCACCCACCACCGCGCGGGCCGTCCCGCCTACGTCCGCATCAAGGTCAACTCCATGGTCGACGAGGCGATCATCGACGCCTGCTACCGGGCCGGACAGGCTGGCGTACCGGTCGACATCTGGGTACGCGGCATCTGCGCGATCCGCCCCGGCGTCAGCGGGCTCTCCGAGAACATCCGGGTCCGCTCCATACTGGGCCGCTTCCTCGAACACTCCCGGGTCTTCGCCTTCGGCAACGGCGGTGAGCCCGAAGTGTGGTTCGGCAGCGCCGACATGATGCACCGCAACCTCGACCGCCGGATCGAAGCACTGGTCCGCGTCACCGACCCCGCGCATCGCGCCGCGCTCAGCAGGCTCCTGGAAACAGGCATGTCCGACACCACCTCCTCCTGGCACCTGGGACCCGACGGGAACTGGACCCGGCACGCCACGGACGCGGACGGCCAGCCACTGCGGCACGTACAAGAGATGCTCATTGACGCCCGGAGGCGCCGGCGTGCGACGCCCTGACCACCACACGACGACGCTGTCCGCCGAGACGGTCCTCGCCCCCTACCTGTCCGAACAGGCCGCCGGTTTCCTCCGCGGCCTGCGCCTGCACCGCGAGCACAGCGCCCCGACGGACGCCGGCACCCATGGGGCCGAGGAGGCCGCCGCGGCCCTGCGCCACGCCGCCCGCCGCATCAGCGGCACGCTCCACACCTTCCGGTCCGCGCTCGACCCGGCCTGGGCCGACCAGCTCCGTACGGAACTGTCCTGGCTCTCCGGCACCCTGGCCCGCGAACACGCGTACGCCACCCGGCTAGGACGGCTGCTGGAGGCCCTGCACCAGCTCTCCGGCACCGCGCTCCCCGCCGCCCGCACCGCCACCTCGTCGGGCGGAGACGGTGACACCGCACGCGCGGCCCTCGGCGTGGGCGCGGCCCGTGCCGGGGCGCTCCTCGAACGTCGGCTGACCCTCGCCCGGACCCGAGCCCACTCGGCCGCCCTCCAGGCGCTCGGCTCCTCCCGCTTCCACGCCGTCGCCGACGCCGTGGCCCTGCTCGCCTCCGAGGTCCCCCTCGTCCCCGCGGCCGCGGGTCCCGCAGCAGACCTGCTGCGCGCCCCGGCGGAACTGGCCGAGGAGCGCATGCTCGCCGCGGTCGCCGCGCTGCCGCCCGACGAGGGGGCCGAACCGTACAACGAGGGCCACGACACCCTCTGGCACCAGGCCCGCCTGCTCCTGCGGCTGCACCGGTACGCGCACGAGGTGGTCCAGGGCGCACCCGATCCGGTCCTGGCCGGGGCGGGGCGGGCGCTCGACCTGCACCGGGACGCCGCCGAGGCGGCGGGGGCCGCGGCAGCGGCGGCGCGCACCCCCCGGATCGCCCCGGCGACGGCGTACGCCCTGGGCGTCCTCCACGCCGACCAGCGGCACGAGGTGGAGGCGGCGCGCGCCGTGTTCCGCGAGACCTGGCCGTACGCGACGGCCGTACCGGCGTCATGACCCCCCGCGACCGAACCCCCGTCCGGGCCGCGGGCTGCGTCCTGTGGCGCCGTTCCCCGGACGGCGGCCTGGAGATCTGCCTGGTCCACCGCCCCCGCTACGACGACTGGTCGTATCCCAAAGGCAAACTGAAGCGCGGCGAAACCCCCGCGGAGGCCGCCCTGCGCGAGGTCCTGGAAGAAACAGGCCACCACTGCGTCCCTGGCGCCGCACTGCCCACGGCCCGGTACACGGCGAACGGGCGCCCGAAGGTGGTCAGCTACTGGGCGGCCGAGGCGACGGACGGCACCTTCGTCCCCGGCAACGAGGTCGACCGCCTGGCCTGGCTCTCCCCCGCCGCGGCCCGCAACCGCCTCACCCGCCCCGGCGACCGCATCCAGCTGGCCGCGTTCCTGAGCACCCTCCCCCCAACCTGACCCCCACCCGAGCACCCCACCGACCGACCCGGAACCCCCAGCAGCCCCACCATCACCAGAGCCGAACAGGGAGCGCACAACACCACCAGGCAACCGCCCCGGACCCGTGCCCCCACCCGCCGGAACGGGAAACAACCGGCCCGCAGAACACCACCAGACCCACCCCACCACCAGACTCACCCCACCTCCCCCACCAACCACCCGCCGAGGGTGGATAACGGTCCACCCGAGCGAGGCCCCCACCGACCCCACCCCCGGACCACCCCGACCCACCACCACCCGCCGGGCCGGGAACGGCCGGTCCGGGGGCGTGCAGGAGGGTCCCCGCAGGGTGACGAACGCATTCCTGGGCAGGCTCGCGTGGAGCTGGAAACGTTCGTCACCCGAGGAGACACTCCGGAGGGCCCCCGGGCCCCACCCACGATCGGCCCGGCACCCCCGGAGGAGCCCCACCCCGCAGGTGCCGGCACCACCAAGCCCGTCCGGCGCTTGAGGACGGAACCCCGCGCCCCGCACCAGGCCCGCCCCCGGACCAGGCCGCCCCGCACCAGGCCCGCCCCCGGACCAGGCCGCCCCGCACCAGGCCCGCCCCCGGACCACCCCACCGCCCCCCACCGCGCCAGGCCCCCGCGCCAGGCCCCCCGGAACCAGCCCGCCCAGCACGGTTCACCTGCCGTTCACTCTGCCCCGTAGGCGGCTTCACCTCTTCTGCCTAATTTCGGACGTACACGGTGCACGGCGCCAAGCCACCGCACCTTTCCTCATCGCACGCCGCCTCGCACCCCCGGCCGCGGCGGCTCCTGGAAGGAACACCCCGAAAGTGAAGCTTCAGCGCAAGAACCGGCTTCGTGCCACCGCGCTCGGTGCCCTCGCCGTCTCCGGCGCCCTGGTCCTCACGGCGTGCGGTTCGGACGACAACACCGGAAGCCCGGACGGAGGCGGCAAGAAGACCAGCGCCGCCGCGTCGAACATCAAGTGCGACGACGCCAAGGGCCAGCTCCGCGCCTCCGGGTCGAGCGCGCAGAAGAACGCGATGGACCTCTGGGTCAAGAACTACATGGCCGCCTGTTCCGGCGTGGAGATCAACTACAACTCCTCCTCGTCCGGCGAGGGCATCGTGGCCTTCAACCAGGGCACCGTCGGCTTCGCCGGCTCCGACTCGGCGCTCAAGCCGGAGGAGGTCGCCGACTCCAAGAAGATCTGCAAGACGGGCCAGGGCATCAACCTCCCGATGGTCGGCGGCCCGATCGCGGTCGGCTTCCACCTCGAGGGTGTCGACAGCCTGACGCTGGACGCCCCCACGCTCGCCAAGATCTTCGACACCAAGATCAAGAAGTGGAACGACCCGGCGATCGCCGCGCTCAACAAGGGCGCGAAGCTCCCGGACAAGGCGATCCAGCCCTTCCACCGCTCCGAGGACTCCGGCACCACGCAGAACCTCGGCAAGTACCTGGGCGCCGCGGCCCCGAGCGACTGGAAGTACGAGGCCGAGAAGAAGTGGCCGGCCCCCGGTGGCCAGGCCGCGTCCGGCTCCTCCGGTGTCGCCTCCCAGGTGAAGGCGGTCGACGGCTCGATCGGTTACTTCGAGCTGTCCTACGCCGCCTCGCAGGACATCAGCACGGTGGACATCAACACCGGTGGCGCCACCCCGGTGAAGGCCACCTCGGAGAACGCCTCCAAGGCCATCGCCGCCGCCAAGGTCAAGGGCACCGGCAAGGACCTGGCGCTGGACCTCGACTACACCACCAAGGCCGAGGGCGCCTACCCGATCGTCCTGGTGACGTACGAGGTCGTCTGCGACTCCGGCAACAAGGCCGACACCCTCGGCACCGTCAAGTCCTTCCTCACGTACACCGCTTCCGACGAGGGCCAGAAGGTCCTGACGGAGGCCGGTTACGCCCCGATCCCGGCCGAGATCAACGCCAAGGTCCGCGAGACCATCGGCGCCCTCTCGTAACCAGGGAACCGCACGACGAAACAGGGCGGGACGGTCCGGAACACCCCTCCGGACCGCCCCGGCCACCGACCGATCCGGTGCACCGCCGCCAGGGGAGCCCGCAGGCTCCCCCACACAGACCGGAAAGACCATGGCTTCCACCACTCAGCTCGACATACCGCCGGCCCCGCCGGCCCCACCACGGCGCCCCGGGTCCACCGGGCGCGCGGGCGACAAGATCTTCCTGAGCCTCTCGCGGGGTTCGGGCATCCTGCTGCTGCTGATCATGGCGTCGATCGCCGTGTTCCTCAGCTACCGTGCCGCGACGGCCATCTCGAAGGACGAAGGCAACTTCTTCACCACCTTCGACTGGAACCCGGCCGGTGACCCGCCGGTCTTCGGCATCGCGGTCCTCCTCTTCGGCACCGTCGTCAGCTCGATCATCGCGATGGTCATCGCGGTCCCGGTCGCTGTCGGCATCGCCCTCTTCATCTCGCACTACGCGCCGCGCAAGCTGGCCGCCCCCCTCGCGTACGTCGTCGACCTGCTCGCCGCCGTACCCAGCATCGTCTACGGCATCTGGGGCGCTCTCGTCCTCGTGCCGTACCTGGAGGGCCTGAACCTCTGGCTCGACCAGTTCTTCGGCTGGACGTACATCTTCGAGAAGACCGAGGTCGGCGTCGCCCGCTCGCTCTTCACCGTCGGCATCCTGCTCGCGATCATGATCCTGCCGATCGTGACCAGTGTCAGCCGCGAGGTCTTCCTCCAGGTCCCGAAGATGAACGAGGAAGCCGCGCTCGCCCTCGGAGCCACCCGCTGGGAGGTCATCCGCCTCTCGGTCCTGCCCTTCGGCCGGTCCGGCATCATCTCCGCCTCGATGCTGGGCCTGGGCCGCGCGCTCGGCGAGACGATGGCCGTCGCCACGGTCCTGTCGCCGAGCTTCCTGATCTCGCTGCACGTGCTCAACCCGGGCGGTGGCACCTTCGCCCAGAACATCGCCGCGAAGTTCGGCGAGGCCGACGCCTTCGGCCGGGACGCCCTGATCGCCTCGGGTCTCGTCCTGTTCGTCCTCACCCTGCTGGTCAACGGCGCGGCCCGGCTCATCATCGCCCGCCGCAAGGAGTACTCGGGGGCCAACGCATGAGCAACGCCACCACCACCAACGTCCAGGACGCCCCTCCGCAGACCCCGCCGGGTACCCGCGGGACCGGCCTCAGCAGCCGCAGCCTCCCCCGCTGGGCCCCGCTCGGCTTCGCCGCCCTGTCCGTCGCGCTCGCCATCGGCATCAGCACGGCCGCCGGATGGCAGAGCCGCGTCCAGTGGGGTCTGATCGCCGCCCTGCTCTTCCTGGCCATCTCGTACGTGGCGACCACCGTCGTCGAGAACCAGCGCCAGGCCAAGGACCGCCTCGCCACCAGCGTCGTCTGGGTGTGCTTCCTGGTCGCCGTCGTCCCGCTCGCCTCGCTGCTGTGGACGACCGTCAGCCGCGGCTCCGAACGCCTGGACGGCTACTTCCTCACCCACTCCATGGCCGGGGTCCTCGGCTCGGAGGCCACCGGCGGTGTCTACCACGCGCTGATCGGCACCCTGGAGCAGGTCGGTATCGCCACGGTGATCTCCGCCCCGCTCGGCCTGCTGACGGCGGTCTACCTGGTGGAGTACGGGAAGGGCGGCCTCGCCCGCGCCGTCACCTTCTTCGTCGACGTGATGACGGGCATCCCGTCCATCGTGGCCGGCCTCTTCATCCTGTCGATCATGCTGATCGCCGGCCTGGAGCCGTCCGGTCTGATGGGCGCCCTGGCCCTGACCATCCTGATGATCCCGGTCGTGGTCCGCTCCACCGAGGAGATGCTCAAGCTCGTCCCCAACGAGCTCCGCGAGGCCTCCCTCGCCCTGGGCATCCCGAAGTGGCGCACCATCCTGAAGGTGGTCCTGCCGACCGCGATCGGCGGCATCACCACGGGTGTCATGCTCGCCATCGCCCGTATCGCCGGCGAGACCGCACCGATCATCCTGCTGGTCTTCGGCAGCCAGCTGATCAACACGAACCCCTTCGAAGGCGCCCAGTCCTCGCTGCCCTTCTACATCTACGAGCAGTACAAGATCGGCGAGGCCGCCTCCTACGACCGCGCCTGGGCCGCCGCCCTGGTCCTGATCGCCTTCGTCATGATCCTCAACCTCGTGGCCCGCGGCATCGCCCGCTGGAAGGCCCCGAAGACCGGTCGCTGACGCGGCCATCAGCGACCTCCGAAAGAAGCAGTGATTCACATGGCCAAGCGCATCGACGTCGGCGGACTCACCGCCTACTACGGCTCCCACAAGGCCATCGAGGACATCTCGATGACCGTGGAACCCCGCTCCGTGACCGCCTTCATCGGCCCGTCCGGCTGCGGCAAGTCCACCTTCCTGCGCACCCTGAACCGTATGCACGAGGTCACCCCCGGCGGCCGCGTCGAGGGCAAGGTGCTGCTGGACGACGAGAACCTCTACGGCGCCGGGGTCGACCCCGTCACCGTGCGCCGCACGGTCGGCATGGTCTTCCAGCGGCCGAACCCGTTCCCGACCATGTCGATCTTCGACAACGTCGCCGCCGGCCTCCGGCTGAACGGCTCCTACCGCAAGAACCAGCTGTCCGAGATCGTCGAGAAGTCCCTCAAGGGCGCCAACCTCTGGAACGAGGTCAAGGACCGCCTGAACAAGCCCGGCTCCGGCCTGTCCGGCGGCCAGCAGCAGCGCCTGTGCATCGCCCGTGCCATCGCCGTCGAACCCGACGTGCTGCTGATGGACGAGCCGTGCTCGGCGCTCGACCCGATCTCGACCCTCGCCATCGAGGACCTGATCGGCGAGCTGAAGGAGCGCTTCACGATCGTCATCGTGACGCACAACATGCAGCAGGCGGCACGCGTCTCCGACCGTACGGCCTTCTTCAACCTCTCGGCGGTCGGCAAGCCCGGGCGGCTGATCGAGATCGACGAGACGGAGCGGATCTTCTCCAACCCGTCCGTGCAGGCGACCGAGGACTACATCTCGGGCCGCTTCGGATAACCCCAGACGGCCTTGGGGTGCTGCATGGCGGTGCCACCACAAGGCAACGGGTCCGCCCCCGCTCCCTGGGAAGGGAGTAGGGGCGGACCCATTTCCGTACGTGTGACGGTGGTGGCCCGGCGGACTCACAGGCCGGACGGGGCCGGCGGGGCGCACGGCCCGCCGGTCAGCCGAAGAGCAGGACCACTACCCCGTAGCTGAGCGCGGCGACCAGGGCCGCGGCCGGCATCGTGATGAACCACCCCAGGATGATGTTCTTGGCCACCCCCCAGCGCACCGCGTTCACCCGCTTCGTGGCGCCCACACCCATGATCGCCGAAGTGATCACATGAGTCGTGGAGATCGGAGCGTGGAAGAGGAAGGCCGAGCCGAACATGATCGACGCACCGGTGGTCTCCGCCGCGAATCCCTGCGGCGGGTCCAGCTCGATGATCTTGCGGCCGAGCGTCCGCATGATGCGCCAGCCGCCCGCGTACGTACCCAGGGACAGCATCGCCGCACAAGCGATCTTCACCCAGACCGGAATCTCGTCGTTCGGACCCTCGACGTCGGCGATGACCAGGGCCATCACCACGACGCCCATCGTCTTCTGGGCGTCCTGCAGACCGTGCCCCAGCGCCATCCCCGCCGCCGAGACCGTCTGCGCTATGCGGAAACCACGCTTGGCCTTGTGCGGGTTGGCGTTGCGGAACATCCACATGATCGCGACCATCACGAGGTAACCGACGAACAGCCCCACGATCGGCGAGAGGAACATCGGGATGACGATCTTCTCGAGCACGCCGTCCCAGTGCACCATCGTCCCGCCGGCCAGCGCCGCGCCGACCATGCCGCCGAACAGCGCGTGCGAGGACGAGGACGGCAGACCGTAGTACCAGGTGACGAGGTTCCAGATGATCGCCCCGACCAGCGCCGCGAAGAGGATGCCCATCCCCTTCTGGCCCTCGGGGGTCGCGATGAGGCCTTCGCTGACGGTCTTGGCGACCCCCTGGCCCAGGAACGCGCCTGCGAGGTTCATCACAGCGGCCATCGCCAGAGCCGCACGCGGCGTCAGCGCCCGGGTGGACACCGAGGTGGCGATGGCGTTCGCCGAGTCGTGGAAGCCGTTCGTATACGTGAAGCCGAGCGCGACACCGATGGTCACGATCAGCGCAAAGGTGTCCACGAGGTTCAGGACTCCTTGACCGCGATGGTCTCCACGGTGTTGGCGACGTGCTCGAACGCGTCGGCCGCCTCTTCCAGCACGTCCACGATCTGCTTCAGCTTCAGCACGTCCATGGCGTCGTACTTGCCGTTGAACAGATGGGCCAGCAGCTTGCGGTGGATCTGGTCGGCCTGGTTCTCCAGGCGGTTGACCTCGATCCAGTACTCGGTGAGGTTGTCCATGGTCCGCAGGTTCGGCATGGCCTCTGCGGTCAGTTCAGCGGCCCGGGCCAGCACCTCGATCTGCTGCTCCACACCCTTCGGGAGCTCCTCGATCTGGTACAGCACGACCAGGTCGACGGCCTCCTCCATGAAGTCCATGATGTCGTCGAGCGACGAGGCCAGGTTGTAGATGTCCTCGCGGTCGAAGGGCGTGATGAACGAGGAGTTCAGCTGGTGGAAGATCGCGTGGGTGGCATCGTCCCCCGCGTGCTCCGCTGCCCGCATGCGCTCCGCGATCTCGACTCGGGAGGCAGAATCCGCCCCGAGCAGTTCCATCAGGAGTTTCGAGCCCGTGACGATGTTGTCCGCGGATGCGGAGAACATGTCGTAGAAGCTCGTCTCCCTGGGGGTCAGACGAAAGCGCACGTGGGGTCCTCGGGGTGCTTTGGTTTCGGTCAGGCTGATGCTAGGCGCATCATCCGGCCACGGCTAACCGGCGTTCTTCAGTGTCGCGCATCGGGCACAGTGATCAGCACGGACCCCCGGTCACGTTTCGGCGCGATTCGTTACCATATACGGGGCGGGGGTATACAGACGGCGCGGACCGGTATACAGACGGCAGGGCAAGAGGACAACGGGAGGACCCCCATGACCACCACCGAGGCCGGCGAGGCGGCCGGCACGGAAGCGGTCGTCACCGACCACGACCGCGGCATCCACGGCTACCACCACCAGAAGGACGAGCACCTCAAGCGGCTGCGCCGCATCGAGGGGCAGATCCGCGGCCTGCAGCGGATGGTGGACGAGGACGTCTACTGCATCGACATACTCACCCAGGTCTCGGCCTCGACGAAGGCCCTGCAGTCCTTCGCACTCCAGCTGCTGGAGGAGCATCTACGCCACTGCGTCGCCGATGCGGCCGTCAAGGGCGGTGACGAGATCGACGCGAAGGTCGAAGAGGCCACGAAGGCGATCGCCCGCCTGCTCCGCACCTGAGCCGCGGGGCGGGCCGCCCGCACCGCGCTCCGCAGAGGTGCCCGCCCTGCTCCGGGGCCCCGTCAGGACGTCCGGGCGGGCGGGTGCCGCAGTTCACCCCCGGCGGACGGAGTGTGACTGCCGGGGGACGCGCGGGGCGGGCTCGTCGAGCACCGCGTCGGCGCCCTGCCCGAGGTCGATCACCGAGGCGGCGCCCCGCGTGACGTCGATCACCGCGTCGGGATCCTGCCCGACCCCGATCACCGCGTCGGCGTCCTGTCTGACGTTGAGCACCTCGTCGATACGGTCGTGACTGAGCCGGTCCTCCAGCGCGGCCGACGCCGCGATCATGAGCTCGCCGCAGAGTTCGATCTCGGCCAGGGCCACACAGTCCTGAGCGTGCGAAGCGCTGAGCGTCACCACCTGCGTCACCTCTCTCTGCCGTCGCCGCATCCTGGCGCACCGACTCCCCAAGGGCTGGCCCGCACCCCGGACGGGCACACGACGACAGCCGCGGCACCTCGCCGCGCTGCCGGAACGCCCGGATACATCCGGTATGCGGACGCCCCTCCGCCGTGCGACGCACAGCGTCCGACGCCGTGCGCTGTTCCACCGGAGATGACGGGACAGCCCCTAGCGTAGGGAGCGCGGTGTGCACCGCGCATGGCACGGACGGGTCATTTCGATCCCCTCCCTACGGTGTTCCCGGCCCCCCTACGGTGTTTCCGGGCCATTCCCGCTCTGCTGGATCCGGCCCGTGTAGATGTCCGCGTCGCGGGGCAGCTCCACGGAGACCGGCACACCGAAGCGATGGAGGAACAACGTCGACACCACCGCGGCCGCCGGGCCCCCGGTCGCGAAGCTGAAGCGGTGCCGCACCTTCCGCAGCAGGCCGTCGTCATCCAGGTAGGCGTCGAACCGGACGGCGTCCGTGCCGAACCCCTTCGCCGCCGCGGTCAGCGCGCCGCGTGAGGACGGTGAAGCGGCCAGCGCCGCACGCCCGAGATCCGCTGTCCCACGGAAGTGACGCACCGCCACCCCGGCCAGCTCCGTCCGTCCGACGTATGCCACCCTGCCCGCGCCACGCAGCAGCTCGGCGGCGGCCATCGGGTCGGTCACCCCACCGGTGACGAGGTTGCCGTCCTCCAGGACCGTCGTATCGATACGGACCCACTTCCCGGCAGGCACACCAGCTCCCCGGTTCTTCATGTACAGCGCCCCGGGAGCCAGCAGTTCGGTGATCGGCCGGTGCGCGTCCGCCCCTGCGGCGTCCTTCGGCAGCACGACCTCGATCCGGCCGAGCTGCTTGCGGAAGTCGTAAGCGCCCTGCCCCCTGATGGTGACCCGCGTCCCGCCCGCCGCGGTCTCCATCGACGTACGCGCCTCGGCGGTGCCCGCACCGGCCAGCATCGCGGCAGCCCGGCGGACCACGGCTGCCGCATCCCCGACGACACCGTCGGTGGCCATGGCCCGCTCCCCGGCCGGGTTCCCGCCGGCACGGTCGGTGGCCACGGCCCGCTCCCCGGCCGGGTCCCCGCCGGCACCGTCGGTACCGGAACACCCGGTGCCCGCCGCCATCACGCCCGCCACGGCCACGGCGCAGACAGCCAGTGCCCCGCCTCCGCACCTGCGCTGCCGCACCACCATCGCCTGCCAACTTCCAACGACGACCACCTGACCGAACTCCCGCCCGCCACGCCTAACGACCACCCGGTCCCCCCGTCACGCCGACAGGGCCCTTCGGGAAGCCGTTCGGCCCACGCGCGTACGGCCACGGGCCGCCGCCAGTACCGTGGACGCGTGTATGAGGAGACCTCGGGCCCGGCCGCCCACGCCCCCGCGCCGGCACACACCACCACCACCGTCGAACGGGGATCGTTCTGCCTGGCCCGCTGCACCTGCGGCTGGTCGGGAGCGGCCCGGCGCTCCCGCGACCGGGCCCGCACGGACGCCGACGACCACCGCGCGGCCACCACCGGCCCGGCTGCCTGACCGCACTCCCCGAGGAGCCCGTGGCGTACACCTCCGCCTCCGCCTCGCCCTCCCGCACACGGGGCTTGCGGTTGCCGCCGCGGCGGCTTCCACCGTCCTGACAGGGCCGGAGAAACCGGCCCTGTCAGAGCGTTCGTGAGAGAGGACGGCGAGGGCCTGGCCGATCTCGGAAGTCGCCCGGATGCCGGGCGGGACGGCCGTACCCGCCGGCACGACGACATCGGCCTGCAGCCGCTCCTGCGTGGACAACTCCCCATGGCAGGCGGCCTACGCGGCGATCGCCCCGGGCCTGGCCGCCTATCAGCGTGACGCCATCGAGACGTACGCCGAGACGTACGCCGATTCCCGACTGAGCTGAGAGGCACTCGGGGCGGCCAGCCCCAGCAGGAGTGCGGGGGGGGGGCGCCCCCTCAGGGACGCCCCCCCCCCGCACTCCGACGTTCAGCGCGAACCTCCGGCCAGGCCGGCCGGACAGCACCTAGGCGGCGAGATCCTTCTCGTCGGGCGAACCGCCCCGGCCCGATCCCGGGCGCGGCTCGGGAATCCCCCGCGGCTCGTCCTGCCCGTCGGCCCCTGCGGTGGCAGGCATGCGCGAGCGGACGAGCCGTCCGACCGATCCGGCACGGGCCACGGCCCCCACCAGAGGGGTCAGCATCATCATCGCCAGCGGGGCGAGCAGGAGGGCCACCGCCGTACCGAGAGCGAAGCCGCCGATCACATCGGTCGGGTAGTGCACGCCCATGTACACGCGGCAGAAACCCTCCAGGAGAGCCAGCGCGATCGCCGCCAGACCGAACTTGCGGTTGGCCACGAAGAGGCCGACGCCGATGGCCATCGCCATCGTCGCGTGGTCGCTGACGAAGGAGAAGTCCTCCTTGCCCGCGACCAGGACATCCAGCCCCTGATGATCGTTGAACGGGCGGGGCCTCTCCACGAACCCCCGGATCGGGATGTTGATGATCAACGCGATTCCGGCGGCGAGAGGCGCCCAGACCAGCCCAGCGACCGCTGTCACCGAGTCCTCGGTCGTCCCGCGTCGGCGAACGCTCCACCAGCACCACAGGACCACCAGGACCATGCCGAGCATGATCCCGTATTCACCGACGAACTCCATGACCCGGTCGAACCAGGCGGGAGCGGCCTTCGCCAGCCCATTGATGTCGTAGAGCAGGCTGACGTCCGGGTTCGACCCATCGAGTGCGAGTCCAGCCATCTGCTGCGGCCCCTTGCCTTGTCTTCTGCTGCGCCGCACAACGCCGTGCGCCGCCTTGGTCGGACCCCCGTGGTCGGTGCGGATTCAGTACTGCGTGTCATCGCGATGCGGTGACGCGTGCCTGCCCTGGCCCGGTCGCCGCGTGGTCAGTGCGCATGCTGTCCCAGTCCAGGGAACGACGTGACGGCACCGGACGTTCCGCTCTCCACCGAATGATCACCATGACGTTATCGAAGAGTGACTCGTCGTCGCAGCTCAGGGCCCAGGCTTTACGGAGAGTTCCGGCCACGTCCGACCCTCCGTCAGCTCCGCGGCCGGCCCTCCCAGTCAGCTTTCCGGGAGCGCCGTCGGAAGGGCAGCGGCCCCCTCCTTGGTGACCCGGGTGGCACCGAAGTAGTCAGGGGTGTCGATCTTGTCGAATCGGATGACGGCCCCGGTGTACGGCGCATTGATCATGTACCCGCCACCCACGTAGAGGCCCACATGGCGAATGGCCCGTGAGTTGGCCAGGTCATCCGAGAAGAACACCAGGTCGCCGGGGAGCAGCTCGTCCCGCGAGGGATGCGGACCGGCGTTGTACTGGTCGTTCGCCACCCGGGGCAACTCGATGTCGACGGTCCGGTACGCGGCCTGGGTCAACCCGGAGCAGTCGAACCGTCCTCCCTGGTCGGCCGTGCCGTTACCGCCCCAGAGATACGGGGTGCCGAGCTTCTTCTGCGCGAAGTAGATGGCCCCAGCCGCCTGCTGCGACGGCTGCACCCGGCCGACCGGCCTCGCGAAGCTCTTCTCCAGGGAACGGATGATCTTGACGTAGTTCTGGGTCTCGGCGATCGCGGGCACACCGCCCGACCTGATCACCCGGTACGCCCCGGCGTTGTACGCGGCGAGCATGTTGTCGGTCGGATCGCCCGGGACCTTCTTGACGTATCCGGCGAGCTCGCAGTCGTAGGAGGCGGCCGACGGAATCGCGTCGGCCGGATCCCAGACGTCCCGGTCCCCGTCCTTGTCCCCGTCGATGCCGTGCGTGGCCCAGGTCCCGGGGATGAACTGAGCGATGCCCTGCGCGGCGGCCGGACTCTGAGCACGCGGATTCCAGCCACTTTCCTGATACAACTGCGCGGCCAGGAGCGCCGGGTTGATCGCGGGACAGAGGCCACCCCACTTCTCCACGAGCGGCTGGTACCGAGACGGCACAGCACCCTTGACCAGCCCCACCGCCCCACCCGCCCCGCTGATCCCGGCAGCGGCGGAGTACGTGCCGACGACGAGCAGGGCGATGAAGCACAGGCCGAGCCCGATCCCACCACCGACGAACACCCAGTATTTCCGCACACCCCAACCATCCCCCATTCGGGCGCCGTTAAGGGCGCGATTCGCTGGTGTGTGCGGGTGGAGAGAAGCATGAGGGGGCGTCAGGGGCGGCTACGGGGGGTCAGGGGGCGCCGGCCGACCAGAAGGGGGAGCGGATGTTGGGGCGGGGGATGTTCTCCATCCCCTCGTACAGGGGCGCGGTGGGCTTGGTGGTGGACTCGGCCACCTTGGACTCCTTGACGCAGGGACTGTCGACCTCGAAGAACACCTGCCCCTCGCCCCCGACGATCAAGCTGACGCCGAAGCCGTCCTCGGTCTGAGCGAAGATGGCGGGAAAATCTGGGTCATTGTTGATGGTATTGATTCGGTAACCACTTTTTCGCCAGAAGCGATCAGCAACGCCCAGAAAGCTACCGCGGCGTTGCTCGGAGATGATTGTCATCACGGTGCGCCTGCGAGTGACCTCGCAACTACCCAAACTCGTCGCATCGTGAGTCCAGTGCACTTCTGGATTGAACGCGCGCAGCACGGAGTTAAGGATCTCATCCTCGCGATCTGCCGCCTCCTGCATGTCCATGCCCACCTTTTCATCCTGATTCCGCCTTCCAG
The DNA here is from genome assembly GCF_044334475.1 of Streptomyces sp. NPDC020780. NCBI lineage: Bacteria > Bacillati > Actinomycetota > Actinomycetes > Kitasatosporales > Streptomycetaceae > Streptomyces > Streptomyces sp. NPDC020780. The sequence continues at coordinate 376,166 of NZ_JBIRTB010000008.1, forward strand.
GATCAACACAGGCGGTAATCAGAAAGTAGAGGAGTAGTAGAAGGGTCACATTTCCGTAACGACGCATTAGCGCTGCTCCTCCATTTTCACCTTGTCCGCACGACCCGCCGCAATCATCGAAATGCTACTTGCACCGATCGAGCCCTTCGGGGCATCGAAATAGCCAGAATGTGAAGCCAAGGAAATTCCGTCAGGGCCGACCACCGGTGGCCCTTCGGCCACATGGAAGCGCCTCGCGCCAAATGCCTCGCTGGCCGGATCTTTGCCAAACCAAGTATCGTCATTCCCCCGGTCGGCCATACTGCCCACAAGAAGCCCGAAGGGTCCTGTCGCTGCGCCCACGGCCGCCTGCTGCGGAGACGGCATCTTGGGGACGGGGTCATTCTTCGCTGCTGCCACAAATACGTGCCCAGCTCCGACTCCAAGGTCTTCTGCGCGATCCACGCCGACACCAGGGCTGCCGACGAGAATGATATCGTCCACGCCTGGCATCCCCCCATCTTGGCGAGCGGCAGCGCCGACAGTGCGCGAACCATATGAATGACCAATTGCAGTCAGGTGAGGATCCTGGTTCTCGTTCGTAGCGGCCATTCCCTCCATAAATTCACTAAAAGCCGCCCCACCCTTCTCCGCTCTACCTTCTCCCGCGACTGCGAAACTCGCCCTCCCGTCAATCAACTGGGGCGCGTCATATCCAAGCCACACAACCGCCGCACCAGATGGATCGAAAAACCGCGTCCCCTTGGCTGTATCGAAGGCTCGCTTGAGGTCATTCTTTGCAAAGTCTTCGTCCAGTGAAGTATTCAGGCCAGGAACGTAGGAAGAAACGTTCTTCGCTGTATCCGGGTTACCGTAGGAGATAATTGCTCGCCCATTCCCTTCGTCCGCAATTCCGAGCAACAGTATTGGTGGCCTGCCCGGACCGGTCCCCGCCGACAACTGCCGGTCGATCTCGCGGAGCCCCGCCAGCTGGGTGACCGACCTCGCGTCGTCGCGGCCCTCCAGCTTGCCGATCAGCAACTGCAGGTTGTCCCGGTTCGCCGCATCCCGGACGAGGGCGGGGATGCCGTCCAGGTTGCCGATCTGGTCCGGATACACGGCGAGGTACTCCTCGCGCTGTTCCTGGGTCAGCCCGCGCCACCAGTCCCGGCGCTCGGCCGGCGTCGCGTCGTGCGGGATGCCCGACTTCAGGTAGCCCGCCGCCGCGTCGCGTACCGCAGCCGCGTCGCCCGCCGCGTCCTTCCACGTCGAGTCCGGGACCTTGAGGCCCTCCTCGGCCTTCAGTTCCCGCAGGATGCGGGTGAACCGCCAGTCGATCTCGGCTGCCGTCCGCACGGCCTTCGCCACCCGGTCCGCGATGTCCTGGGCCTTGGCCACGTGGGGATTCGGCGCGACCAGCCCCGAGGGCGGCACCAGTCCCGGCGTAGCCGATGAAGCCGTACCGCCCTTGAGCGGTCTGCCGTCGAGGAGCCCTTCGCCGGCCTCCGGGTACGTCACCGACCCGTCCGCGTGCACCGTGAACCGCAGCGCTTCCGCATCGTCCAGCGCCTCCATCAGCGCCCGCTGCTGCGCCCTCAACTCGTGGGCCAGGCTGTTCAGCGTCGTACGGACCAGCCCGCACTCCGTGTACACGTACTGCAGGTTCCGGCCCAGCCTGCGCAGCCGGGCGACCGCCGACTCCGCCGCCTCGCCCTCCTGGGTGTCCCGCAGCCCGGTCAGCAGGTGCTGCTCGATCCGGTCCCGCGCGGCGTCCGCACGGTTGCTCGTCCTGCCCCAACCGTCGGCCGCACCCTCCAGTTCGGCACACCGCACGTCCCGTAGCTGCGCCCAGGTAAGGGTCGGCGTCACCGCTCACCGCCGGTGCGACCGGCCACCGGGGCGAACGACGACCGCACTGCCTCGTTCGTCTCGCCCTGCGCCCGGGCCACGGCTCGCAGCTTCCCGGCCAGGCTGCCGCACTCGCCCCGCGCTGCCTCGATCCGCCGCTGCCAGGACTCCCGTACGGCATCCAGCTCCGCGAGCGCCTTCAGCGCACCGGCCCCCGCGACCAGCCCTTCGTGCGCCGCCGCCAACTCGGTCCGCACCGGCCCCAGCTGCGTGACCAGCCCCTCCGTACCCCCGGCGGCCCGCAGCCACGGACCGTCGCTGTGCCTCAGCGCCGGGCGGCCACCACTCCCCCCACCCGGCCCCGCCAGGTCACTCAGCCTCCGCACCACGGACACACCGCTCACCCCGTTCCTGATCACGGAGCGGCACTGTGCCAAATCCGACGTACCCGACACGCCGGACGGTCCCGAGCGGATGCCGGTCGCCCCCGGCCTCCCAAGGAAACGTCCGCGCCGATGTCACCCGAACGCGGGACAAGGAACCACGGGTCCCGGGCACCCCGTCCACCTCCGCGACCGCATGTTCCGCCTCACAGCCGAGGACACCCCGTGAGCGCAGCCGCCACCCGTCATCTCTACATAGCCCGGCACGCCGAGGCATCACCGGACGAGACCGAGCTGACGGAGAACGGCCGGCGCCAAGCCGTGCTGCTCGGCCGGCGCCTCGCGGACGTCCCCTTCTCCGCCGTCCACCACGGCCCGCTGCCGCGAGCCGTCGAGACCGCCCGGCTGATCGGGGAGCAGCTCGGCGACGTCCCGCTGCATCCGTCGGAACCGGCCGGGGACTACATCCCGTACGTCCCGCGACGCGACGAGATCCCGCCCGCGTCGGCGGACCGCCTGCTCGGTTTCCTGGACGGCTTCTCGGCCCGGGAACGCGAGCACGGCCCCGAGTTGGTCCGGACCGCGCTGGCGCGGTTCACCGGCCCCGTCGACGGCGACGAGCCCCGCCACGAACTGCTGGTCACCCACGCCTTCCTGGCCGCCTGGCTGGTGCGCGACGCTCTCGACGCCCCCGCCTGGCGGTGGATGGGCCTCAACCACGCCAACGCGGCACTGACCGTCATCCGGTACACCCCGGGCAGGCCCGCCACACCGCTCGTCGTCAACGACATGGGCCACCTTCCACCGGAACTCCGCTGGACCGGCTTCCCTCCGGAGCTGCGCCTGTAGGAATCGGGCACCGGGCATGGCTGTCCCCCGGACGGATGGTTTACCGGGACGTATCACCACAGTTCGGGGTGGCGCACCCCGGTCTTCGTGATCATGCGAGGCGTGATCTCAGTACACCGCACCTCAACGCGCGGCCACCGCCTGCTGCTGACCGCAGGGCTTGCCGCGGCGGCCCTCGTCTCGTCGCTGCCGGCCGGACCGCCGGCCCGGGCCGCCACCACCACCGCCACCGTCGGCTCCGTACCACCCCGCCCCACGACCGCCGCCGAGACCCGCACCGCCACCTGGCTGGATGCGCACCTGAACGGAGACGGGGCGGCCGCCCGTTTCTTCCGGGACCTACCCAAGGGCGGTGACCTCCACAACCACCTCTCCGGCGCGGTCAGGACCGAGTACCTCATCCAGCTCGCCGCCGACGACGGCCTCTGCATCGACACCACGATGACCGCCGTCGCACCCCCGTGCGGTCCCGGCAGTCGACCGGCGGCCGACGCACTCACCGATGCCGCGTTCCGGCAGTCCATCGTCCGCGCCTGGTCCATGCAGGACTTCCCGCAGGGCGAGTCGGGGCACGACCACTTCTTCGCCACCTTCGGGAAGTTCGGAGCCGCCACGGCACACCGCGGGAAAATGCTCGCCGATGTGGCGGGATCGGCGGCGGCCCAGAACCAGACGTACCTGGAGACGATGGTCAGCCCCGCGTCGGCGGGCGCGAAGCAGCTGGCCACGGACGTCGGCTGGGACCCGGACTTCGCCGCCCTGCACAACAAGCTGCTCGCCGGCGGCCGCCTCGACCAGCTGGTGTCGGAATCCAAGCAGGAGGCCGACGCGGCCGACGCCGAGTTCCGCGAGACGGCTCACTGCGCGAGCCCCGCCCCCGCACCCGCCTGCCGGGTCACCGTGCGCTGGATCTCCCAGGTGTCACGCAACAGCGCGCCGGAACGGGTCTTCACCCAGATCGCCCTGGGCCTGCGCCTGGCCGAGCGCGACCAGCGGTTCGTCGCGGTCAACCTGGTCCAGCCGGAGGACGGGGAGATCTCCCTGCGCGACTACCGCCTCCACATGCGCATGCTGAACTACCTGCACGGCGTCTACCCGCGCGCCCACATCACCCTGCACGCCGGCGAGCTCGTCCCCGGCCTGGTGAAGCCGGAAGACCTCACCTTCCACATCGACGACGCCGTACGCACCGGGCAGGCGGAACGGATCGGCCACGGCGTCGACCTCGTGCACGAGAACAACTGGCACGCACTGGCCCGGGACATGGCACGCCGCCAGATCGCCGTGGAGGTGCCGCTCACCAGCAACGCGCAAATCCTCCAGGTCGAGGGGGACGAGCACCCGTTCCCGGTCTACCGGAAGTACGGAGTCCCCGTGGTCCTCGCCACCGACGATCCGGGCGTCTCCCGCGGTGACATCGGCCAGGAGTACCGCCGCGCGGCCCGTACCTACGGACTCGGCTATCCGGAGCTGAAGGACCTGGCCCGCGCCTCCCTCGAGTACTCCTTCCTGCCCGGTCGCAGCCTCTGGCGACCCGACCCCGTACGCCAGGGATTCAGCCCGGTCGAGGAGTGCCGCTTCCCGCAGTCGGCACGCTGCGCCCGGTTCATCGCCCAGAACCCGAAGGCCCTCCTGGAATGGCGCCAGGAGGAGTCCTTCCGGACATTCGAGGGCCGCTACACCCGCTGACTCTCCGAACAGGGGCGCGGGGCCCGCCGGGACCAACCCCGCGCCTCGCCGGCCGCACCGATCCCCGCCGCTCTCCGGGCGGGTGTGGAGGACCCACGCGCCGTGACGGGGGTCGAGCACAACGGGGGGTGATACCCGCGGGAGCGCACGCGAGGGGAGGGCCCGTCTCACGCTCCGCGGTGGTTTCACCGTGCTGCCGGAGGTACTCATACGCTTCGGACACGCAGATCTCCCTCGGTCCTCGAGCCCTCGCACTTCGTCACGCACCGTCACATCAGATCGCTTCACCGACATTCCGGCTTGCCCACGCATTCGACCCACAGCACCTTGCCGCCCTGCCCTGGCAGACCGCTCCTGATCGGGTAGGCACCCCAGCTGTCCGCGTACTCCTGCACGAGGTACAGCCCCCGTCCCCGCTCGGCGAGAACAGGGGGCAGGTCTGCGAAGCCCCCGCCGCCGCCCGCGCCGCCGAACGGTGCGGGGATCTCCGGGCAGGAGTCCCACACCCCGACCCGCACCCGGTCCCGCCCGGCCCCCCGCAGTCGGAGTGAGTACGGTCCGGAGGAGTACCGGTAGGCGTTGGTCACCAGCTCACCGGCCAGCAGTTCGGCGGTGTCGATGAGATCCGGCATGCCGTGCACCCGCAGCACGGTCCGCAAGGTGGCTCGTGCGACCCCCGGTGCCCGTGGATCCTGCGGAAGTTGGAGGGTGTACGCCCAAGGCGGCGTTACGGTGGCCAGAGCCATGGAAGTCTCCGTTCACGGAGGAGCGTTGAGGTGTGCGTCGCGTTGCCCAGTGACCAGGTCGCTCCGTCGAGCGGGGTTCTTCCGGGCGGGTGGCCTGAGGACGAGACTAGACTTTCGCAAGGATTACTTGCGTGCTATGGGCGGAATCCTTGATGCGAACCACTCGTGCGAGTGACGCTGCAACTCCGGTGAAGTCAGGGGCGGTACAGATGGCAGGCAGGGCGGCTCCCACCGCACGCCGGACGCGACTGGGCGCGGAACTGCGCAAGCTACGCGAGCGCGCAGGGATGACCACTACCCAGGCAGCAGCGTTGCTGGGCACCAGCTCGGGCCAGCTGAGCAACATGGAGGTGGCCCGGTTCGGCGTCAGCCCGGAGCGCGTCCGCGTCGCGGCGGGTGCGTACTCGTGCACGGATCAGGCCCTGATCGAAGCCCTGGTGGCCATGACCGGCGACCGCCGACGCGGTTGGTGGGAGGAGTACAGGGGGATCCTGCCTCCCCGGCTGCTCGACCTGGCCGAGATCGAACACCACGGAACCGGCCTGCGGGCCGCTCACGGCATGCACATCCCCGGCCTCCTCCAAACCGTTGATCACGCGCGCGAGATCCATCGCCAAGCCGTGCCGGAGTTGTCACCGCCGGAGATCGAACACCGGGTTTCGTACCGCGTGAAGCGCCAGAACGTGCTGTACCGACCGAAAGCCGTCCCCTACCGGGCGGTCATCCACGAGGCGGCCCTGCGGATGAGGTTCGGAGGCCCGGCTGTCACCCGCGCCCAGCTCCGCCATCTACTGGAGGTCGGCGAGCGAGACCACGTGACGATCCGGGTCATTCCCTTCACAGCCACGAACTACCCGGGGTCAGGTCAGTCCGTCTACTACGTCCACGGTCCGGTTCCCGGCCTCGACACCGCTCAACTCGACCAGTCCCACGGGCCGGTCTTCATCGACTCCGCGGCCCAGCTCGCTCAGTACCGGCTTCTCTTCGAGCGCCTCGACGCCGCGGCCCTCGAGCCGGATCGTTCACGCGACCTCATTCATGCCATCGCTCAGGAACTGTGAAGGACATGACGATGAACGTCACCGACTGGCAGAAGTCCTCCTACTGCGCGCAGGGCGAAGCCTGCATACATGTCAGCGGTTCCCCAGGGGCGGTCGAGCTGACCGAGACCGGCGATCCGGCAGGCGCGACACTCCGCGCCGCTCCCCCCGCATGGGCCGCCCTGGTCCGCAGCATCAAGGACGCCGACAACCATGGCTGACCCCGGCGCGTCCGACGTCACCTGGACCCGCGCCGCCCCCGAGGACGCCGAAGGCCCCGGACCCTGGATCGAGATCGCGTTCGGCCCCGGGGACCTCGTCCGCCTCCGCGAGACCGGCGACCCGGACACCGTGGTGACCACCACCAGGCAGAAGTGGGAGGCGTTCACCCGAGGGGTAGTGGCTGGCGAGTTCGACCACTTCGGCGAACTCGGCGACCGGCAAGCGCTCCAGTGAGGTCGTTGGTGGCCAGAAGGTCAACCAGCCATCGGGGCAGGCGATGAGACCGGGGAGTCCGCGGACCAGAAATCGGAGCGGACGTTCGAGCGGGGAATTTCGACGCCTTCATGGGCGGGACCATTGGGGCGGGGCAGTGGGGGCGGCTACCTCCGACTTCCTTACGCAGGGGGTAGCCACCTCGAAGAACACCTGTCCCCGATCCAATCAGCAGGGAGTCCTGAACCCTTCCGGAGGGGCGACAGAGAGCGGCGACGAGCCCAAGGAAGGCCAGGTAGTTGTGGCGATCCCGGGTTGCGGCCGGCCGCATCGGCGCACCGGCCGCAGCTCGACCGTAGCCGTGGAGCCCCCGCTCGCGCAGGGTTGCTTGTTCCTTGTCCGAGCGGCAGGTGACGAGGGTGGCGTCGATGTCCAGGACCAGTCCCGGCAGGTCCCGCCCGAACGTGACGGCGAGCCTCGGCGCCGCGGCCCTGACGTTGATCCTTGCCCAGTTCGCCCTCTGGTGGGCCTTCCCCCATCCGGACATGACTCCCCTCGGCAGCACCATCGCCGGGATCCTCTACCTGCCGCTGGTCGCCTGGGGACCACTCCTTGCCGCCGTCACCCTCGACTACCACCGGCGGCGTCGAGCCGCAGGGCTCTGACTGATTCAGCATCTCCCGTTCCAGCTTCGATCCAAGGCCGTAGGGCGCGCTGTGCACCTTTGCGTGTAAGCGGCTGTGCAGGCCGACCTGTATTCCGACACTCGCCGACGTCGGCGCGCGTCACCGCCAGATCGACGGCGATCCGCCCGGGGCTGTGCCCGGCACCCCACGGCCGTCGGCCGGGACGACGAGCTTTGGACGCGACGCGGTCGTCTGCCCGCAGAACTGAGTGGTCAGTTCGCATTGCCGAGGACATCACCAGCTACCTCGCGGAAGCCCTTCACGGCCTGGTAGAGGGTGTGCTCTCGCTCGGCGGCGAGAGCGGTGTCTACCACCTTCTGGGAGGAGTCTCCTGAATGCGCGTTCTTCACCATCCGCCGCATCACGTCGGAAAGGTCGCCGGATGCGTGAGCCACACAGTCAGCCGCTTCCACTATCGAAGGCGGACCTTCGAGACTGACGACTTCAACGGCACGATGGACGTCCCGCGCCAGCGCGACGAAACGGTGGACCTTCTCGTCCACATCCCGCAGGTCAGGAGACTCTGACTGGAGCGCGCCCAACACCGCGTCCATGGCGATGTCTCGATCGTGAAGAGCACCGAGGTAGTTCGCGTAGGCGTCCCTGCGATGCTGCCTACGCGACTGGCGAAACTGCGAACGTGCGGCAGCACGCCCGTTCACCATCGCCGCGCCGAGGGTGGCGAAAGAACCTACGGCGGCGCCGAGCAGTGCGGCGATTCCAGCATCCATGATTCCATTTTGCCTTTTCCTCTTATCCGTCAACAGCCCGGTCTGCGGCCCTGCATGGTCTGGGAGCGGGCAGACAGAACGACCGGCTGATCCGACTACTTCGCCCGCCCCGACAAGGGCATCCGGGCAACATCGGGTGTGCGTGGGACTGTCCCGTCAGCACCACAACCACGAGCCCTGGTGAGACAATCCGATGATGGCCTCATCCACGGAAACGATCGACGCGTCGGTATCCGGCACCTGGGAACTCGGCGACCTGACGGTCAACCGCATGGGCTTCGGCGCGATGCGGCTGACGCAGAACGGTGCGGCCTTCGGGAAGGGCGACTCCAGCGACCGGAGCCGGGCCATCGCCGTCCTCCGCCGTGCGGTCGAGCTCGGCGTGAACCACATCGACACCGCCGCGTTCTATTTCTCGCCCCTGCGGTCCGCCAACGAACTCATCAACAGCGCCCTGGCCCCCTACACCGACGACCTGGTCATCACCACCAAGGTCGGCCCCGGCCGGGACCCCTCCGGTGAGTGGCTCTGGGCCACCCCGGGGCAGCTGCGCGGACAGGTCGAGGAGAACCTGCGCCAGCTCGGCCGGGACCACCTCGACGTGGTGAACCTGCGCGTCGCGCGCAGTCACATGTCCCAACCCGTCGCCGAGCACTTCGGCGCACTGGCCGACCTGCGCACCGCCGGCCTCATCCGCCACCTCGGCATCTCCAACGCCTCGCCGGAACAGCTGGCCGAGGCCCAGGAGATCGCCCCGGTGGTCTGCGTACAGAACAGGTACGGCATCGGCTCCCCACCCGAGCACCACGCGTTCCTGCGCGCGTGCGGTGGCCAGGGCATCGCCTTCGTCCCCTTCTACGCGATCGCCGGCGCCGGGGGCGAGGACGGCGCGGGCGACGTCCACAGCGAAGCGGTCCTCACCGTCGCCCGGAGCCACGGCGTCACGCCCGCACAGGTACGGCTCGCGTGGACGCTCCACCAGGGGCCGCACGTACTGGCCATCCCCGGCACCGGCAACCCGGACCACCTGACCGAGAACGTGGCGGCGGGCGCGTTGCGGCTCCCCGACGACGATCTCGCCCTGCTCGCGTCATGACCCGGCCGGAGCAGCAACCGAGCGAACCGGCCGGGCAGGCCGGGCTGCCCGGGCAGGTCCTTCGCTGGAACCTCTACATCGGCGGCCACCTCAGCTCGTCCGTCCCCGTACGCCTGGTAGAACGCACGGACGAGGGCCAGTTGGTGTGGCTGGAGACCGGCACCCCGATGTGGCGTACGCGTCTGCCGGGCCGGGCGCACCTCCGCGACATCCCTCCCGAGAAGCGGCCGGCCGGGGGCTACACGGTGACCGCCGATCGGTGGCCCATGGGCAGCGCACTCATCCACCAGCCCATCGGAGCGGGGCACGCGGTGTTCTGGTTCTTCGGACGGAAGCAGAAGTTCCGTGGCTGGTACGTGAACCTCGAGCGCCGGGTCCATCACGGCGAGGACATCGACGTCGCCGACCACGAACTCGACGTCACCGTGTCACCGGAATACGTCTGGCAATGGAAGGACGAGCGGTCGTTCGCCGAGAAGACCGGCCACCCCGCCTACTGGTCGGCCGACGAGGCAGTGGCGATCCGTGCCGAAGGGGAGCGCATGGTCCGGTGCGCCGAATCGAGGTCCTTCCCGTTCGACGGCTCCTGGTGCGACTTCAGGCCACCGCCCCACTGGACCATCCCTCGCCGACCCCCGGCACCGGCCCGGACCGTTCTTTGAGCGGGGCGAGCGTCCGTCCCTTCCCTGTACCTCGCCTGACGAAGCGTCCGCCGGAAGCCACCGGCGCGCTCACGGCTCTCGAACAGCGCGTACGCACGCCCATCTCCCGCGAACGCCGCAACCGCACCCTCAACCCATGGCCACATTCATTGCTAGCGGTCACAGAGCGTGATACACAGAGTAACCATGCATATGCGCTCGGATGCCGGGACGAGCCGCAGGTCAGGGCGGCCGTCCCGGTCAAACGTGCGAGATCCGGGTAAAGAGACCCGGGAAGGCGTCGTGCGAACGCGGTTTCATCAGCGAAGATAGAGACCGACCCGTGTCGAACGGCGCGGGCTGCGAACTACCCAACAGGGGCGGTGACTTACATGATCCTGGCAGCTGAAAAGGGCGACATCACCACCATCATCGGCGGAATCGCCCCGAACTGGGGGCCGTTCGGGACCCTCGGCAACGAGGCGCGCATCATGATCGAAGTGGTGATGGCGGTAGCCATCCTGCTCTGCCTCGGCATCGCGATCTGGGGTGCGGCCAAACAGCGCATCGGAGCGACGGCCCTGCGCGACACCTTCAGCGCGGAGCAGGGCAAAGGCCTCATCGTGGCGGGCCTGACCGGCGTCTTCATCATCGGCTCCCTCGGCACCCTGTTCACCATCGTGTACGGAATGGCTGTCTGACCGGACGTCAGCCGTCGAGCCGCCGGGTCCGTCCCCCCGGCCCACCCCACCCACCGTCCGTCGTGCCCACCGGCAGAGGTTGCGTCCCCTGATGTCGACTCACCACACCGCGTCCACGCGGGAACCAGCACAGCTACCGCCGTACTCCGCGGAACTGCAGACGGCCGAAGGGGCGTACGCGGCATGAGCCAGGGCGACGAGCGCGGCTACGGGGACGAAACCGGCGGCCGTACGGAGGACCCGTACAGCACCCTCGGTGGGACGCGGCAGACACGGACTCGGCTGCCCGGTGGGGACGACAACGACGGGTACAACCGCCGGCCGACGCGCGGCTCCCGTTCGCTGGTCATGGTGGTCGGTGTGGTGGTCCTGCTGATCGCGGCGATCGCGTTCGCGAACAGAGGCGGCGGGGACGACACCGCGGACGGCGGGAACGGCACGGACAAGAAGGCGGATTCGGCCCCCACCGCCCCCACGGGCACGAAGCCGGTCACCGGCCGCAACGGCGTGACCGCATCGGGCTTCGCACACGACGAGCAGGGGGCCCAGAGCGCGGCGGCGAACTACGCGGTGGCGCTGGGGTCGGCGGACATGTTCGACAAGGCGAAGCGCGATGACATCCTTAACGCTGTCATCGCTCCAGAGTCCGTCAACAGGTTCCGCACTACGCTTGACCAGGCCTACTCAACCGACTTCTTCAGAAACCTGGGGCTCAACGACGACGGCACAGTCCCTACTGGCTTCTCCTTCATTTCGCGCACGTCACCTATCGGCACGAAGGTAACGAAAGCCACGGTGGATCAAGCCACTGTTGAAGTCTGGTGTTCCGGTCTCATCGGTTTGGCAGGGGAAGGTTCGACCAAGCCCGTCACAGACGGCTGGTTCACCATCATCATGGATCTTCGATGGAGCAACGGTGACTGGAAGGCTCTGACCCACTCGCAGAGGGATGGCCCTGCTCCGGTAGGTGGCGACAACAGGGCGTCAAGCGCTGACGAGATCGCCGGAGCGGTCAACGGGTTCGGAGGGTTCACCTATGCCCGGTAGTCGGCGTCGCCGTACAACGACACTTGCAGCCCTGGTCGGTACAGTGCAGACATCGGCCATCCTCCTCGCCACTGGCGCGGTGGCTGCCCCAACTCCCACCCCCACACCCAGTGGCAGTAACAACCCCTGTGACCTTATTTACGGGGCAGCCAGGGACTACTGCGAGGACGGCGAAAGCGCACGCAGCACCTCCACGCCCCCCGCCACGGACAACGCCCTGGACCCCCTCTCCTCCCTGGCCCGCGGCTGCGCCGACGCCGCCTCCTGGACTGTCGGGAAGCTCAGCGAGGCCGTCGAGACCACCGCCACCGTGGACTTCACCAACCCCACCTTCCGCCAGCAGTACGCGGTCGTCTTCGCGGCCTCCACCGTCCTCACCCTCGTCCTGTGGCTGTTCGCCGTGGCCAAGCGCGCCATCCGGGGCGTCCCGCTCACCACCGCGATCTCCGAGGCCGTCGGGTTCCTCTGGCTCACCGTCCTGGCCTCCGCCTTCACGCCCCTCATCCTCTACGTCGTCGTGTCGGCCACGGACGGCGTCACCGCGATCATCGGGAAGGCGACCGGCAGCGACTCCGACGTCTTCTTCGGATCGTTCGCCGAGGCGCTGAAGAAGGGCGACGACATCGGCGGCGGGCCGATCATGCTCATCGTCGTCTCACTCGTCTCCGTCCTCGCCGCCGGCATCCTCTGGCTGGAGCTCGTCATCCGGGCAGCCCTGCTCTACGTCGGCGCCCTCCTCGGGGTCGTCGTCTACGCCGGGCTCGTCGACAAGAACATGTGGGGCCACGTCCGCCGCTGGGCGGGCATCATGATCGCGGTGATCATGGTGAAACCGGTGATCGTGATCGTGCTCGGCCTGGCCGGCGCGCTCTCCGCCGACGACGGGCCGAACGCCATGTCCGCCGTCGTGTCCGGCCTCGCCATCATCCTGCTGGCGATCTTCGCCTCCGCCATGATCTACCGCTTCGTCCCCGGTTTCGGCGACGAGATCCAGGGCGCCCGTACCAACCGCAAGCAGGCCACCGACGGCTCCCAGGCCGCCGCCCTCATCAGCTCTCCGGCCGCCCTGGTCTCCCAGGGCATCAAGACGCACAGCGGACGCGGCGGCGGAGAGGGGGGCGGTGGTGGCGGTGGCGCCCGGCCCGCGAACCCGGTGAGCGGCGGGGTCGCGGCGCACAGCTCCCGCACCGCCGGAGGCGGCGGGTCGGTCCCCTCGGCGGCACCCGCGCCCCGCAGCGGGGCGGGCCCCACCTCCGGCACCCCCCACGGCAGCCGCTCCCCACGCGGTTCAGGCAGCACAGGTAACACGAGCACAGGAGGTGGAGGGCGTTGACGACCCAGTCCCACACGATCGCGCCCCGCCGTACGTATCTCATCGGCCGCGCCAGGCCCAATGCGATCGTCGGCAAGAACCGTGAGACGGGCGAGATCGCCCTGATCATCGCCGGGGCCTTCCTCGGCATGATGAGCGGGCTCCTCGTCCCGGCACTCTCCCTGCGGATCGTGACGCTCGTCGGCTTCCCCATGCTGGCCCTGGCCGTCGTCTACCTGCCCTACAAGGGCCGTACGTTCTACAAGTGGTTCGAGATCAACCGCAGCTACAAGCGGACCCTGCGCCGCGGGACGGCCTACCGTTCCGCCGCCATGGAGGCCGGTGTCAGCGCCGACGGGCGTGAGGTGGAGATCGGGCCGCCGCCCGGCATCGGCAGGATCAGCTGGCTCGCCGCCCCGTTCGGGCCCGACGAGATCGCCGTCCTCCTGCACGCCGACCGCCGCACGGTCACCGCCGCCATCGAGATCGAGGGCCCCGGTGTCGGGCTCCGCGACAGCGAGGACCAGGAGGCCCTGGTCGACCGGTTCGGCACGCTACTCAAGCACGTCGCCAACGGGGACGGGTTCGTGACCCGCCTCCAGATGCTGGCCCGCACCCTCCCCGCCGACCCCGACGCACACGCGAAGGACGTCGCCCAGCGCGGTGACAGGAACGCGCCCGGCTGGCTGCAGGACTCCTACGACCAGCTCCAGTCGATGGTCTCCACCTCCAGTGAGCAGCACCGCGCCTACCTCGTCGCGTGCATGCACTACAGCCGCGACCTGGCCGCCGAGGCCCATGCCATGGCCCGCGCCATGCGCCCCCAGGGCGGCCGCAAGGTCGACCGGGACGCCGGCCTCGCCGTCGTCATGGCGCGCGAGCTCACCGACATCTGCGCCCGTCTCGCCGAGGCGGACATCCGGGTGCGCCAGCCGCTCGGCCAGAGCCGCGTGGCCTCCCTGGTGCACTCGATGTACGACCCCGACCACCCCATCGACCACATCCAGGCCATGACGAAGCGCAACGCCTGGCCCGCCGAACTGGACGCGGTCGAGCCGACCTTCCTCCAGGCCAAGACCCGTGAGTCGACGACACGCGCCCCCTGGTGCCACGCCACGGCCTGGGTGAAGGAATGGCCGATGACACCCGTCGGCGTCAACTTCCTGGCCCCGCTGCTCGTCCACACGCCCGACGTCATCCGTACCGTCGCGGTCTGCATGGACCTCGAGCCCACCGAGGTCGCCATCGAACGGATGCTGACCGAGAAGACCAACGACGACGCCGAGGCCAGCCGCCAGGCCAAGATGAACCGCACCGTCGACCCCCGCGACATCGCCGCGCACGGCCGGCTGGACCAGCGGGGTGAAGATCTCGCGAGCGGCGCGGCCGGAGTCAACCTGGTGGGGTACATCACCGTGTCGTCGCGTTCCCCCGAAGCCCTCGCCCGTGACAAGCGGACGATCCGGGCCTCGGCCGGCAAGTCGTACCTGAAGCTGGAGTGGTGCGACCGCGAGCACCACCGCGCCTTCGTGAACACCTTGCCGTTCGCCACCGGAATCCGACGCTAACGAGAGGGCAGTCACGCCATGCGAGATCCGCTGTCCGCGCTGTCGGATGCCTTCACCGCCTTCCTCTTCGGGAAGGTGGAGACGACCCGGCTGCCGGTCCGCACGTCGACGGGCCAGGCCCAGGCCGTCTACCTGCCGACCGCCGCACCCGGCCTCGGCGACTCCGGCGTGATCATCGGGCGCGAGGTGTACTCCGGCAAGGGCTACATCTACGACCCGTTCCAGCTGTACGGGCAGCAGCTCCCCGCCCCGCACTGGTTGGTGCTCGGTGAGTCCGGCAACGGCAAGTCCGCGCTGGAGAAGACGTACGTCCTCCGCCAGCTTCGCTTCCGCGACCGCCAGGTCGTCGTCCTCGACGCCCAGGGCGAGGACGGCGTCGGCGAGTGGAACCTCATCGCCCAGGAGCTGGGCATAACCCCCATCCGGCTGGACCCCACGGCCGCCCTGAACGACGGCATCCGCCTCAACCCGCTCGACCCGTCGATCACCACGACCGGGCAGCTCGCCCTCCTGCGCACGATCATCGAAGTCGCCATGGGCCACGGCCTCGACGAGCGGTCCGGTTTCGCGCTCAAGGTCGCGCACGCCTATGTCAACGAGACCGTCACCGACCGGCAGCCGGTCCTGATGGACATCGTCGAACAACTGCGCCACCCGGAACCCGAGTCCGCCCAGGCGATGAACGTCGACCTGGACGACGTACGGGCCTGGGGCCTGGACGTCGCCCTCGTCCTGGACCGGCTGGTCGACGGTGACCTGCGCGGCATGTTCGACGGCCCGACGACGATCGGCATCGACCTCGACGCCCCCCTGATCGTCTTCGACCTGTCCCACATCGACCGGAACTCCATCGCGATGCCCATCCTGATGGCGATCGTCGGCGTATGGCTGGAGCACACCTGGATCAGGCCCGACCGGAAGAAACGCATCTTCCTGGTCGAGGAGGCCTGGCACATCATCAACTCCCCTTTCGTCGCCCAGCTCTTCCAGCGCCTGCTGAAGTTCGGGCGCCGGCTCGGGCTGTCGTTCGTGGCGGTCGTCCACCACCTCAGCGACGTCGTCGACGGGGCCGCGGCGAAGGAGGCGGCGGCCATCCTGAAGATGGCGTCCACCCGCACGATCTACGCCCAGAAGGCCGACGAGGCCAGAGCGACCGGCAAAGTGATCGGCCTGCCCCGGTGGGCGGTCGAGATCATCCCCACGCTGACCCCGGGCATCGCCGTCTGGGACGTCAACGGCAACGTACAGGTCGTCAAACACCTGATCACCGAAGCGGAACGGCCGCTGGTCTTCACCGACCGCGCGATGACCGAGGGCTCCGCGGCCGACCTGCTCCCCGAGGACGTACGAGCCGCGGAGCTGGAGGCGGAGCAGCGAGCGGCGCGGATCGAGCACCAGCAACGACTGAACGAGTCCTCCGAGTCGACGGTGGCATGACATGGCACGCCAGGCACCCTCCGGTACGGGACGCGGCGGTGAGGGCGGCGGTATCCCGGACGGCCTGCTGATCGGCCTCCTGGCCTTCCTGTTCGGGCTGACGGTCCTGGCGTGGACGGCCACCGGCCTGGCCGGACTGTTCGCCCACGGCGCCTGGCCGCCGGGCGTCACCTTCACCCGCACCCCCCTGGCACTGCGCGCCCTGGCCCTCGATCCGCAGAACCTGCCGGGAGCCTGGCCCGACACCCCCGCGGACGCGCTCTCCGGATACGGGCTGTTCTGGGGGCTGTTCGTCGGCGAGCTGATGGTGTTCATGGTGCTGACGGTGTTCGTGATCGGTGTGGTGGCCCGGGGGCGCCTGGTCCGGAAGCGCCGGCAGGCCGAGGCCCGGGCGGAACGCTACGAAGCCGCCCCGGAGCCCGCACGCGGCCACGAGGCAACGCTTACGCACCGTCCCGGAGCGGAGCCCGCACACCACCCCGAGCCGGTATCGACGCCCGGCCCGACAACGACCCCCGGGCCGGTGCCCGTACGCCCGGCGGCCGCCGCCCCCTGGTCCACCGAGGCGGCCCCCGCCCGAGCCGGCGTTCCGTCCCCCGCCTCCGTACCGGCCGCCCCCGCGGCCGCGTACGCCCACGAGACGGCCCCCCTCGTACCGTCCCCCCGTCCCCCGCTCCTCCTCTACGGGACCGCCGCCACGCGCCGGCCCACCGTCGTCCAGGCCGTCCGGGAAGCCGACGGACCCGTCCTCGTCGTCACCTCCGACCCCACGGTCTGGGCCGAGACCAAGGACGCGCGCGGCAAGCTCGGCCCGGTCCTCGTCTACGACCCCGGCCACCTCTGCGACACACCGGCCCGCCTCCACTGGTCCCCCGTCGCCGGCTGCGAGGACCCCAGCACCGCGGCCGCGCGTGCTGCGGCCCTCCTCACCCCCGTCCGCCCGTCGGCCAAGGCCGACACCGCCGTCGCCGACACAGCGCAGACGCTCCTGCAGTGCTGGCTGCACGCGGCCGCCGTGGACGGCCGCCCCTTCCGGCAGGTCCACCGCTGGGCTTCCGGAGGCAGCGCACACGAACCGGTCCGCCTGCTCCGCACCCACCCCAAGGCCGCCTCCGGGCTCGCCGGCCTCCTGGAGTCCGCGCTCACCGCCTATCCCGAACGCCGGGAAGCAGCCCAGGAACTGACCGTGCGGGCGTTCACGGCCCTCTCCTCCGTACACATCCGCGAGGCCTGCACACCGAACCGCACCGACGCGCTCGCGCTGGCATCTTTTGCGGACGAAGGGGGAACCCTGTATGTGGTGGGTGAGCCCATTGAGGATCCACGCCACCGCCCCGGCGCGATGCCCCTGCTCACCGCACTCGCCTCGCACGTGGTCGAGCACGGCCGCCGCATGGCCGCACGGTCACCCGACGGTCGGCTCGACCCACCACTGACGCTCGTCCTCGACGACGTCGCGGCCGTGGCACCGCTCGCGCAGCTCCCCGGACTCCTGGCCGCCGGCCAGACCCAGGGACTTCCCACGCTGGCGCTCCTGCGCTCGCAGGAACAGGCCCGCGCCCGCTGGCGCGAACAGCTGCCGTCCCCGGGAGCACGCTGACCTCTCCTGCCACCCCGTAATCGCCGGCACCCGCCGGTGACCCGCCCACGGCCCGGCTCGCCGCAGGCCAGAGCCACCCGGGTGGGCCGTAGGCCAGCGCCGTCAGCGCCGTCAGCGCCGGATCTCGAACTCCACCTCCCGGGAGGACGGGTCCCCCGGTACGGGTGTGCTCTGCCCGGTCGGCACGAAACCGATCCGGCGGTAGAAGGCGGCGGCCCGCTGGTTGGCCTCGTGCACGTAGAGCCGCACCCGTTCGACCCGTGGATCGGTCAACGACCACGACCAGTCGACCGCCTCCCGGAACAACGCGTCGGCCACCCCGCGGCCACGGTCCTGCGGCCGGACGAAGACGCCCACCACATGGGTCTGGTCGAACTCGGCGGGAGTACCGAACCGCACGGCGTCGTCAGCCGCCCGCTCCACGAGCACCGACACCGTGCCCGCGAGACTCCCGTCCGGCCTCTCCGCGACGAACTGCCGGGCCGACCTGCCCTCCGCGACCTGGTCCGTCCGCTCCTGCCAGAAACCGTCCGGCTTCCTGACCGCGTTCTCGTACGTCTCCAGGAACGCGACGGGCGCGGCTGGGTCCTGGAGCGCCAGGAGCCGCAACTGCCGGGCCTGCTGCCAGTCCTCGCTCCGCACGGCACGCACTGTGTAGTCCATCCGCCGATCCTGCCCCGCACCCAAGCACCCCGACAAACAGGTTTCGCACACCGCGCCGTCGTACCCCGGTACTACGGCGCCCGACGTTCCGGTGCCCTGGTCGGACGACCGGCGCCCGCACGCTCCGTAGCGTCGACCGCATGATCAAAGCCTACGAACTCACCAAACGGTACGAAGACACCAACGTCGTCCAGGACCTCGACTTCACGGTCCGCCCGGTGCCGTCACCGGCTTCCGCGTCCTCAACAGCACCAGGACGTCCACCACCATGCGCATGCTGCTGGGCCTGGAAGCCCCGAACCGCGGCCGGTCCACCGCTGCGCGTGCCGCAGGCCACCCGGCCGCTGCGGAGCCACCGGCCCGCACCGCCGCAGGGAGCGGGCCGGCGTCCCGCAACTCACGAGGAGTCGGGACCGCCCACGCCTACGTCACGGCCGTCGTCGATCACCTGTGCCGCCGGGCACCCGGTCTGCTGTGCAGATCCTCCGCCGGGCCCGCTGCAGATCCAGTGGGGAACCGTCTCAGGACCAGGCAAGTCGGCCTTCGGCGAATTGACAGACCGGGTAGCTTCCCTCGGCGATCCTCGTCAGCGTCTCCGCCACCGAGTCGAAATACTGAGCCATCGATTCGTACTCGCCCGTGACCGTGACCTCACCCACGAACCATCTGCCGACGCGGCCGTCCCGCACATCGATGAACTTTCCCATCCAGCCGTCCTGGTCCGACAGGAACGGGATCCACTCGTTACGCCAGAACGGATTGTCCGGCTGGTCCGGAGGGTCGAATCCACCAGGCGTGGAGCGGTTCGCGTAGAGCCTCTCCATCGCCCGGATGCCCAGAAAGAAACTTCCCTCGTCGGGGAACCCGTCGAAGCCGCAGCATGCCACTTCGTCGTCGACGTCTTCCTCCGGCAGATCCAGATTGTTCTGCAACAGCCACGTCCGCAGGTCCCCATGCAGGGAGATCCCCATCCGTTCCTCGGCTGCCGCGAGCACCTGCTCCGTAGCGGGCCCTGGCAGATCCGCGTGATCGGCCGGCCCGTGCTCCCGAAGAAGACTCATCACACGCGACCAACTCTCAGCCACACTCATCATCCTCTGCCCTCTGCCCTCTCTACAGGGTTGTCTCCGTCCGACTACACCCCAGCGGAGGCTGGGAAGTACCGGCCGGAGAACCTTGCCGGGATGGTACTTCGAGCATGCGTTCCCTCCCTCCCCACGATGTGATCGTGGCCGGGCTCGAGTACGGCGCGGACGGCTGAGGTAGGGACTGCGCAGGCCGACCGTAGGGGAAGGTCGGGTTGTCGAACTGTCGGAGGTCGGGCTGTGAACGCAGAAAAGCCCCGTGCCACAAAGGCACGGGGCTTTCCCGGAAAAATTGTTCGGCGGCGTCCTACTCTCCCACAGGGTCCCCCCTGCAG